>JACRLJ010000112.1 GCA_016215105.1 Candidatus Hydrogenedentota bacterium | reverse complement strand
CGTTGCTCATCGGCTCCATGCCTTCCATGCGGCCGCGGCGGCCGTTGAAATCGCCGATCACGTCGCCCATATACTCATCCGGGCAAATGACCTCGATCTTCATCACGGGCTCGAGCAACACCGGGCTCGCCTTGGGCGCCGCCTGCTTCACCGCCAGCGACGCCGCCGTGATGAACGCGATTTCCGAAGAGTCCACCTCGTGGTAGGACCCAAAGGTCAGTGTGACCTTCACGTCCACCATCGGATAGCCGGAGAGGATACCGCCCTGAATCGCTTCCCGGGCGCCCTTTTCAACAGCCGGAATGTATTCCTTCGGAATCACACCGCCAACAGTCTTATTTTCAAATGTAAATCCGGAGTTCGGTTCGCCCGGCTCCAGCGATAGCACTACGTGTCCGTATTGGCCTCGGCCACCCGTCTGGCGCACAAACCGCGATTCGGCGTCAGCCTTCCGGCGTATGGACTCGCGGTAAGCCACCATTGGCCGGCCCACGTTGGCCGCCACGTTGAACTCCCGCTTCATACGGTCCACGATAATTTCCAAATGTAACTCGCCCATCCCGGCGATAATCGTCTGACCGGTCTCTTCGTCCGAGCGCACCCGGAACGTCGGGTCCTCATCGGACAACTTGACCAACGCGTCGGACAACTTGTCCTGGTCAGACTTCGTCTTCGGCTCGATGGCGATATGTACCACCGGCTCCGGAAACTTCACCGACATCAAGCGTATCGGCGACTTCGGGTCGCACAGCGTGTCGCCGGTCGTCGTGTTCTTCGCGCCAATCACCGCGCCGATGTCGCCCGCGCGAAGCTCGCCAAGGTCAATCCGCTGGTCCGCGTGCATCTCGAGCAAACGGCCCAAGCGCTCCTTGCGGCCCGTACGGGTGTTGACCACCGCGTCACCCTGGTTGATGCAACCCGAGTACACACGCACAAACGTCAAGCGGCCCACATGCGGGTCGGTGATGATCTTAAACGCCAGCGCCGAGAACGGCTCGTCGTCCGACGCCGTGCGCCGAAGCTCCTTCGCCTCGTCATCCGGATCGTGACCAATGATGTCGCCGACATCCAGCGGGCACGGCAGATAATCGATCACCGCGTTCAGCATCAGCCGAACACCCTTGTTCTTGAGCGCCGAACCGCAAATCACCGGGCACAGCTTGTTTTCCAGCGTCCCTTTGCGAAGCGCGGCAATCAATTCCTCGTCAGTCACTGGCTGCTCGTGGAGGTACTTCTCCATTAGCGCGTCGTCCGCTTCCGCGGCGGCCTCGACTACTTCGTGCCGCGTCAGCTCGACTAAGTCATGCATGTCCGCCGGAATCTCGCCAAACACCTGCTCCGTATCGGCGCCTTCACCTTTCCAGGTAACCACGCGGCGGCGGACAACATCCACCACACCGTAAAAGGCGTCTTCGCTACCGAGCGGAATTTGAATGGGAACCGCCACCACACCCAATCGGTCGCGCATGCTCTGCACGGCCTTATTGAAGTCCGCTCCGATACGATCCATCTTGTTGATGAACGCGATTCGAGGCACGTTGTGGTTTTCGGCTTGGCGCCAGACGGTTTCGGACTGGGGCTGGACTCCTGCTACGGCGCAAAACACCGCTACAGCGCCATCCAGCACCCGGAGGCTGCGCTCCACCTCAGCGGTGAAGTCGACGTGGCCGGGCGTATCAATGATGTTGATACGATAACTTTCCCACTCGCAGGCCGTAGCCGCGGAGGTGATCGTTATGCCGCGCTCCCGTTCTTGTACCATGTAATCCATGGTAGCCGTACCGTCGTGGACTTCGCCCACGCGATGCACTCGACCGGAGTAAAACAAGACACGTTCTGTAACGGTGGTCTTGCCGGCGTCAATATGGGCCATAATACCGATGTTTCGGGTCTTTTCGAGCAAGAAACGGCGTGCCACGGAATCTACCTTTCCTAAAGGCTCTAGTTACTACAGACGGAATCAGACGAGCGCTATGCGTTGCCGCATCAACGTGGTCTGTCCTGCATGCAGTACGTCTCCTCGCTTTTACTGGAACCCGGCTTGGGGCCCAACGCTCATTCTGATTCAACTGTACAATGGACTAACGTTAATTTAGGCGCTCATGGCCAAAGCCATCCCAGAGGAATACCTTCGACCGAATTCATTTGACTAAAACCGGAAGTGCGCGAACGCCCTGTTGGCCTCGGCCATCTTGTGCGTGTCCTCGCGCCGCTTAATCGTGCTGCCGGTATTGTTGAAGCAATCTATCAATTCCGCCGCCAAGCGCTGCGCCATGCTCTTCTCGCCGCGCTTGCGGGAAAACTCAATTATCCATCGGAACGCCAAAGCCGTGCGCGTCGCCGGGGCAATCTCCACCGGAACCTGATACGTCGCGCCGCCCACCCGCCGCGACTTCACCTGAAGCAACGGCTTGGCGTTATTGATCGCGGTCGTGAACATGTTCAGAACGTCGCCGTTGGGCGCCTTCTCCTGCATAGTGGCCAGCGCACGGTACATAATCGACTCCGCCGTGCTCTTCTTGCCTCCGTACATCATGGAGTTGACGAACTTCGCCACCAGAACACTCTTGTACTTCGGATCCTGCAGCGGCTCGCGCTTGGCTACTTCACGTCGTCTTGGCATTGATTATCACTCACTCCACCATGCGTCATCGGGCGATTCGCCCAACTGAACCGGAACAAACAATAGGAGTCCCGGATACCCTAAAATCGAATCAACAGGTTACTTCGGACGCTTTACGCCGTACTTCGACCGGCTTACCCAGCGCCCCATGTGCTGTTGGCGTCCGCCGCCAGCGTCTTTGCGGCTCGCCGTGCCGCCGCAGTCGCCCGTCGCGTCCAATACCCCGCGAATCAGGTGATAGCGCACACCCGGAAGGTCCTTCACGCGGCCGCCCCGGATCATCACCTGGGAGTGCTCCTGCAAATTATGTCCCACCCCGGGGATATATACCGTGACTTCCATCCCGTTCTTCAAACGGACGCGCGCCACCTTGCGAAGCGCCGAATTCGGCTTCTTCGGGGTCATCGTATATACGCGCGTGCATGTGCCCGACGCTTGCGGACACTGTTTCAGCGCGGGCGATTTCGTCTTCGACGTCTGCTTTACCCGGCAATTCCGGACTAACTGATTTACGGTCGGCAAACTGCTTCTCCATTTGACCACCCAAAGGGCAGTCACCCAATACGGCTACCGCGTCGTGGCATAGTTCACCCCACCCTAGACGCCTTCACAGACAACGGATAAGGAGTGTACCACACACTTCCATCCCTGTCAAGCAAAATCTTCCAAGACCCGTCCCGTGTGGCATCCATAGCGGCCGATGCCACCCTTCAACGGGCTCTCCGAAAGACAAAGCTCGTCTTCCGGCGCCACTACTAGGCCAACACGTCCTCTGCGGACTCGGTCGGCGTCGTCACTTCCAGGTCATCCGAGAAGTCCTGCGCGACACCTTCCGCGAGCACCATCTGCGTATCCTGATAGTGCGGACTGCCGGTGCCGGCCGGGATGAGGTGACCAATGATCACGTTCTCCTTCAACCCGCGCAGATAGTCCCGCTTGCCCGACAACGCCGCCTCGGTAAGCACGCGCGTTGTCTGCTGGAACGAGGCCGCCGCAATGAAGCTTTCCGTGCTGAGCGCGGCCTTCGTAATACCCTGAAGAATCGGCTCGGCTTCCGCCGGACGTCCGCCCTTCGCCAAGGTCTGCTGGTTGATCTCCTGGAATCGGATCTTGTTCACTTCTTCGTGCGCCAGGAACGCCGTGTCACCCGGATCGTCCTTCACCCGGACTTTGCGCAGCATCTGGCGGATGATCACTTCAATGTGCTTGTCGTTCGTGCGCACGCCTTGCAGACGATACACCTGCTGCACTTCATCGAGCAGGTACTTGCGCAACGCATCTTCGCCCTGAACATCCAAGATGTCCTGAGGAATGACCGGACCGTCGGTCAGTCGCTGACCCGCGTACACCCGGTCGCCAGCCTGCACGTTCAGGTGCTTTCCAGGCGGAATCGTGTATTCACGCTCTTTACCGACCGGCGGCACCACCTTGACCTTGCGCATGCCCTTCGTCGCCCCGCCAAGCTCCACGATGCCATCGATGTGACTGATGATGGCCGGGTCCTTCGGCTGACGCGCCTCGAACAACTCCGCAACGCGGGGAAGACCGCCCGTGATGTCCTTCGTCTTGCTGAACTGGCGCGGTGTCTTGGCCAGCAAGTCACCGGCCTTGACCTTGTCACCCGTATTGACCACGACGTGGGTCTGCGCCGGCACCGTCGCGTAGGACAACACCTCTTTGCTCGATCCAAGAATCGTGATCTGCGGGTGGTGATCCTGCTTGTGTTCGGTGATGACGCGTTCTTCCAAGCCCGTGTCGGGATTGATGTCCACGCGCATCGTGACGCCTTCAATCATCCCCTCGAGCTGAACCGTACCCGACTTCTCGGCGATGATCGAAATATTGTACGGGTCCCAATCGAAAATGACGTGGCCCTTGCGCAGCTTCGCGCCATCCTCGGCGTGCAACACACCGCCCGCCGGAAGACCGAAACGCTGAATCTCCTTGCCTTCCGCATTCAAGATCGCCAGTTCGCCGCCTCGGTTCACCACCACCGTCTTGCCGTCGCGGTTCACCGCGGTGCGAACGTTGCGGAACTGAATCGAACCGGTCTCGGTCATGCGGAACTCGCTGGCCTCGACTTGACGGCTCGCCGCACCGCCGATGTGGAATGTACGCATCGTCAACTGCGTGCCGGGTTCGCCGATGGACTGCGCGGCGATAATGCCCACCGCCTCGCCAAGCTCCACCAACTTGCCCGTGGCCAGGTTGCGGCCATAACACTTCGCGCAAACTCCGCGCTTGGATTGACAGGTCAGCACGGACCGAATTCGTACGCCCGGCAGCCCTTTGGTCACCACCAGCGACGCTTTCTCTTCATCAATTTCTTCGCCGGCCCCAACAAGAGGCTCGGGATCGCCGGGAACGGTGATATCATCAAGCGCATACCGCCCAACGATACGCTCCTCCAGCGGCTGAACTACTTCCGTGCCGTCCATCATGGCCTCGGCCCAGATGCCGTTCAGCGTGCCGCAGTCAATCTCTTCGATACTGACGTCTTGCGCCACGTCCACCAACCGCCGCGTCAGATAACCGGCGTCGGCCGTCTTCAGCGCCGTGTCCGCCAATCCCTTGCGCGCGCCATGCGACGAAATGAAGTACTCCAATACGCTCAGCCCCTCGCGGAAATTCGAGGTGATCGGCGATTCAATAATGTCGCCGGACGGTTTCGCCATCAGCCCGCGCATCGCCGCGAGCTGACGAATCTGCTGGCGCGTGCCACGAGCGCCGGAATCCATCATCAAGTAGATGCCGCGGAAACCCTGTTCGTCTTCCGACATGCGCTTCAACATCGAGGCCGATACGGCTTCGGTCGTCGTCGTCCATTGGTCGATGACCTTGTTGTAGCGCTCGCCTTCGGTAATCAACCCGTTCTGATACATCTCGTCGATGCGCGCGACTTCCTTCTGCGCTTCCTCGATGAGCTGCTGCTTGTTTTCCGGTACCAGCATGTCCGATACGGAAATCGATATTCCGGACAACGTGGCGTACTTGAATCCGATGCGCTTCAATGCGTCAAGCAACTCCACCGTCTTGTTGTGGCCATTAAACGCATACGCCTTGGCAATCACATCGCCAATCGAATTCTTGTTGTGTTCCTGATTGATGTCCTTGAGCGTGATCTCATCCGGCAACGCCGACGCCAGGATGACGCGGCCAACCGTCGTATCCACGATCTCGCCGTCCGACCACACCTTGATACCGGCGTGGAGATCCACCTGCCCAAGTTCATGCGCGATGATCGCGGAAGGCTCGTCCGGATAGACTCGGCCAGGGTTGCGATTCTCCCCGTCCTTGCCAATCCACTCCTTCTTCCATTCGCCCTTGGCGCCTCGGCGCAGCTTGGACATGTACGACAGTCCCAACACGATGTCTTGGCTGGGAGTAACAATCGGCCGCCCATTGGACAGCGAGAAAATATTCTGCGACGCGAGCATCAGCAGACGCGCTTCGAGTTGCGCCGCGGGCATCAGCGGCACGTGTACCGCCATTTGGTCGCCGTCAAAGTCGGCGTTGAACGCCGCGCACACCAGCGGATGCACCCGGATAGCCTTGCCCTCGATGAGCACCGGCTCGAACGCCTGTATACCCAAGCGGTGTAACGTCGGCGCGCGGTTCAGCAGCACGGGATGATCCTGAATCACTTCTTCCAGAATATCCCACACCTCCTCGCGCCCCGAAGCAATCGCGCGTTTCGCTGCCTTGATGGTCGTGGCGATCCCGCGCTCTTTCAACTCGCGAATGATGAACGGCTCGAACAATTCGAGCGCCATCTTCTTCGGAAGACCGCACTGGTGCAGTTTCAACTCGGGACCAACGACGATCACCGAACGGCCCGAATAGTCCACTCGCTTGCCCAGCAGATTCTGACGGAAACGGCCCTGCTTGCCCTTCAGCATGTCGCTGAGAGACTTCAACGGCCGGTTACCCGCGCCAAGCACGGTCCGGCCGTGACGGCCGTTGTCAAACAACGCGTCAACCGCCTCCTGCAGCATGCGCTTCTCATTGCGCAAAATGACTTCCGGCGCGCGCAACTCAATCAACCGCTTCAAACGGTTGTTGCGGTTAATCACGCGGCGGTACAAATCGTTCAAGTCGCTCGTCGCATAGCGGCCGCCCTCGAGCGGAACCAACGGACGCAGATCCGGCGGAATCACCGGAATCACGTCGAGCACCATCCACGTCGGGCTGTTTTGCGACTTGCGCAACGCCTCGACCACCTTCAACCGTTTAATCGCCTTCGTGCGCGACTGAATTGACGTCGTGTTCGCGAATTGCGCGTGCAACTCCGCGCTTAACGCCTCGATATCGATGTCCTCGAGCAACATCTTGATCGCTTCGGCGCCCATCTTCGCGACAAACCGGTCACCCCACTGTTCGCGGGCGTCCTGGTATTCGTCCTCGGTCAAGGTCTGCTTCTTATCAAGACTGGTATCGCCCGGATCCACCACAATGTAATTCTCAAAGTAAATGATCCGCTCGAGAATCCGGATGGATAGGTCCAGCAAATTGCCGATACAACTTGGCGTCGTCTTGAAGAACCAAATGTGCGTCACCGGCACCGCGAGTTTGATACAACCCATGCGCTCCCGGCGAACCTTCGACTCCGTGATCTCGACACCGCACCGATCGCACGTTATGCCGCGGTGCTTCACTTTCTTGTACTTGCCGCAACCGCACTCCCAGTCCTTCACCGGTCCAAAAATGCGCTCGCAGAACAACCCGTCTTTCTCGGGTTTGAACGTACGGTAGTTGATGGTTTCGGGCTTCTTGACCTCGCCCCGAGACCATTTCAAAATCTCTTCAGGAGAAGCCAGCCGGATGGCTATCGCGTCGAACCGGTCACCTGTCGTCGGTAGATACTTAGGCAATGCTTAACCCTCCAGCGGTTCTTCGTCTTCTTCGGCCTCGTCACCGTCTTCGACTTTCACCAACTTGATGACGTCCAAACAAAGGCTCTGCATTTCGCGGACCAACACGTTGAACGATTCGGGCGTGCCGGGCTCGACTTCTTTGTCGCCCTTCACCACCGCTTCGTACGCCTTCGTGCGGCCCTGGATATCGTCGGATTTGATCGTCAGCAGTTCTTGCAGCGTGTACGCGGCGCCATACGCCTGAAGCGCCCACACTTCCATTTCTCCGAAGCGCTGACCGCCGAACTGCGCCTTGCCGCCCAGCGGCTGCTGAGTCACCAAGGAGTACGGTCCGATAGCGCGCGCGTGAATCTTGTCGTCGACCAGGTGGTTCAGCTTAAGCATGTAAATCTGACCCACTGTAACTTCCTGGTCGAAGCGCCGGCCGGTACGGCCGTCGCGAAGCTCGATCTTGCCGGACTCCGGAAGACCCGCCTTCTTCAAGTACTCCCGAATCACCGCTTCCGATGCGCCGTTGAATACGGGCGACGCCACTTTCATGCCCAGCGCCGCAACCGCCCAGCCAAGGTGGGTCTCAAGGATCTGGCCCACGTTCATACGGGACGGTACGCCCAGCGGATTCAGGCAAATCTGAACCGGGGTGCCATCCGGCAGAAACGGCATGTCTTCCACGGGCATGATCTTCGCGATCACGCCTTTGTTCCCGTGGCGGCCAGCCATCTTGTCGCCAACCGACAGGCGGCGTTTCGTCGCAACGAACACCTTGACCAGCTTGATTACTCCCGGCGGCAGCTCGTCGCCCTTGCGCAGGGTATCCAACTCGCTGTCGCGGAACGCCACCAGCTTGGCCTCTTCCATCGCCGCCATGTTGACCAAACGCGTCAACCGCTGTTGGATCTTCCGGTCTTCGATCTTCAACCGCGCGAGCACGCTGTAATCAGCCTTCTCGAGATGCGAGACCTTGACCTTCTTGCCTTTTTCGAGCACCAACTCGTCCGTGGCGTGATCCACCACGTCATCGAGAATCTTCAGCCCGATCAATTCGTCCTTCACGAGACGCACAAACGTGTTGCGGATCTCGCTGATCTTTTCCTGGTAGTTCCGCTTTACGCGCGCCACTTCCGCGGCCAGCGCGCCCTTCGCGCCCGTGTCCGTCGTCTTGTCGCGGCGGCTGCACACCTTCACGTCCACCACCACGCCGGCCACGCCGGGCGGCAGGGTGAGCGAAGCGTCACGCACGTCTTCCGCCTTTTCGCCGAAGATCGCCCGCAGCAGTTTCTCTTCCGGAGCCAGTTCCGTCTCACCCTTGGGCGTCACCTTACCAACCAGGATGTCGCCGGGAGTCACCTTCGCGCCAAGGCGAACGATACCGCCTTCGTCAAGGTTCTTCAGCGCGTCTTCACTGACGTTCGGGATGTCGCGGGTCACTTCTTCAGGACCCAGTTTCGTGTCGCGCGCCTCGATCTCGAATACCTGAATGTGAATCGAGGTAAACGCGTCTTCCTTCACCAGCTCTTCACTGATTAGGATCGCGTCTTCGTAGTTGTATCCTTCCCACGGAAGGAACGCCACCAACACGTTCCGGCCCAGCGCCAGCTCGCCGCCATCCGTCGCGGGACCATCGGCAATGATGTCGCCCGCCTCAACCTTGTCGCCCTTGTCAACGATAGGCCGCTGATTGATGCACGTGTTTTGGTTCGACCGCACGTACTTCTTGAGGCGGTACTCGTCCTCTTCCGCGCGGAACGGATTGTCTTCCTTGGTAGGCTTGCGCGTATGACGGATACGAATGAAATCCGCGTCAGCGTACTCCACGATACCCGCGCGCTCTGCGCGGATCACCGTGCCCGCGTTCTTGGCAGTCACGTGTTCGAGGCCCGTGCCAACCACCGGTGCCTGCGTCCGCAATAACGGTACCGCTTGGCGCTGCATGTTCGATCCCATCAACGCGCGGTTTGCGTCGTCGTGCTCCAGGAACGGAATCAAGGCCGCCGCCACGCTCACCAACTGCTTCGGCGATACGTCCATGTAATCCACTTGCTCGGGCTCAACCTTCGGGAAGTCCCCGCGGTGGCGCGCCAACACCGTCTCGCCCGCGAAACGGCGCTTCCTGTCCAAAGGCGCGTTGGCCTGAGCAATAATGTAATTGTCTTCGTCATACGCCGAAAGCATCTCGACGTGTTCGGTCACGCGGCCGGACTCAACTTTCAAATACGGCGTTTCAACAAAACCGAAATTGTTGATGCGCGCATACGTCGACAACGACGCCATCAACCCAATATTCGGACCTTCAGGCGTTTCAATCGGGCAAATGCGTCCGTAGTGAGTCGGATGCACGTCGCGCACCTCGAATCCCGCGCGATCACGGCTCAAACCGCCCGGTCCCAATGCGCTCAAACGCCGCTTATGCGTCAATTCCGCCAGCGGGTTGATCTGGTCCATGAAATGGGACAACTGGCTACGGCCAAAGAAGTCCTTGATGACCGCGCTGACCGGCTTCGGATTCACCAACCCCTGGGGCGAAAGCTGCTCTTCCTCTTGGAAGTTCATGCGCTCGCGCACCGTGCGCTCCATGCGCACCAACCCGATGCGAACCTGATTGGCCAGCAATTCGCCTACGGCGCGAACCCGGCGGTTACCCAAGTTATCGATATCGTCCAGCACGCCCTGACCAGTCCGCAAACGCACTAGGTACTGAAGCGTCGCGACTACGTCTTCCTTGCTGAGCGTGTGAATGTCCTGGGATATCTCTAACCCCAGTTTGCGATTGATCTTATAGCGCCCAACTGACGCAAAATCGTAGCGGCTGGGATCGAAGAATAGCTTCTGGAACAGCGTCCGCGTTGTGGACTCCGTCGCGGGGTCGCCGGGACGTATCCGCGCGTAAATCTCGCGCAACGCGTCTTCCATCGTCTGCGTCCGGTCCAGCGCAAGCGTATTCGCTATCGACGAGTCGCGGTCAAAGTCCTCGCTGCTCAGCAACTTGATCTCTTTGGCGTGAGAATGCAGCAGACGATCTACCGATGCCGCGGCCAGGTGTTCACCCGACTCCGCAAGGATTTCACCGGTCTCCTCGTCGATCACATCCTCGGCAATCACGCGGCCAACCAATTCCTCCGCGTCGACTGATTTGCCTTCGATCTTCACCTTCGTGCGGCCCAACACAGCCGTCTCAACACCATAGAAAAGCGCCAGAATCTGCGCGTTTTCTTCAAATCCGAACGCCCGAAGAAACGTGGTCGCCAGCAACCGGGAGCGCCGGTCGATCGTAAGCCACATCACATCGTTAATGTCGTACTCAAACTCAAGCCACGCGCCACGGTACGGTATAATCCGCGCGCACAACAGCGACTTGCCGTTCTGGTGAATCTTCGTCTCAAACGACACGCCCGGCGACTTGTGGAGCTGGCTCACAATGACCCGCTCCGCGCCATTAATAATGAATGTGCCCGTCGGGGTCATCTTGGGCAGTTCGCCCAAATAGACCTCCTGCTCCACCATGAGCTTTTCACGGCGCTCGCTCGAATTGCCCACCTCTTCATAGCGAACCAGCCGCAATAGCGCCTTCAACGACGCCGCGTACGTCAGACCCCGCTGCTGGCAGTCCTCAATCTTGTACTTCGGCGGCGCAAACGAGTAGTGGACAAACTCCAACCGCGTCATCCCATCCGGAGAAGCGATTGGGAACACATCCAGGAATACTTCCTGTAGGCCCTTCGGCTCGCGTTCATCCGGAGGAACTTCCCACTGCAGAAAGTCTTCGTACGACTTGGTTTGCACCTCAATGAGATCGGGCAAATCCATCTCATCCGGGATGCGGCCTAAGGAGGGTCGATTGATTATGAAACGGTCGGGAGCTACAGCCATGCAGATTTCCCTTATTGTGTCGCGGCGGGCACAAACTCGTAAAGTACCACAGAAAAATATAAATGTCAAGCAAAAGTTGCGCCACTTCCAAAAAACCCCCTCGTACCACCCCGCGCAACACCAAAAAAACAGGCCACGTCAACAGTTAATTCAGCGAGCCAACGCAAGTGGCTTGGGCATCTTGCCCAAGTTCCTCACAGTTGGACAGACCCCAGACCATCTCGAAAACCCTGGAACCAAATTACGCCCAGCGGTGACTAATGCGTAGAATCACCGGGTAGTGACGTTTCGCCAAAGCGTCCCATTCTTCGCAAGGAACATGCATGAGCCCAGTAGACACCGCACTCCTAAAACGCTGGACCGAACACCGCGACGCCGAGGCCTTCAACGACCTCGTGTCGCGTCACGCTGACCTCGTCTACGCGACCTGCAAACGCATTCTCGGCAACCCCGCCGAGGCCGAAGACGTCGCCCAGGAATGTTTCCTCAAACTCGCCACCAGCGGCGCCCGCGTCCGCTCCTCCCTCGGCGGCTGGCTCCACAGCGTCGCCACCTCGCTTGCCATCAACCGCATCCGCGCCGAAGCCCGCCGCCGCAAACGCGAACACGCCGCCGCCACCGAAGCCCCGCTCATCACCGACCCCCAATGGGACGACATCCAGCGCTACGTCGACGAAGCCATCGCCGACTTGCCCGACAAACTCCGCGAACCGCTCATCCGCCACTTCCTCCAACGCCAAACCCACGACGAAATCGCCCGCGACCTCGGCGTGACCCGTTCCGGCGTTACCAAGCGCATCACCACCGGCGTCGAACGCGTCCGCGCAAATCTCCGCCGCAACGGCATCGCGGTGACAGGCACCATCCTCACGGCGCTAGTAGCCGAACACGCAGCAGACGCAGCCCCCGCCTCGTTAACGGCTGGCCTGGGGCGTTTGGCGCTATCGGGCGTCGCAAAGCCGGCTGCCCTCGGCGGCATTGTCAGCGCAATGACACTCGCGAAGATTGCCTTGACTACGATGGTGGCCATGGCCATCGGCGCCGCTTCAATTATTGGCTACAACCATTGGACCCAAACGTCGGCATCCAGCGCCGCCGAGAACACCACATCAGAGCCATCCAATGAATCACAAGCCGCGCAGGCCACGCCCCCAGACGATCCAATTTCCGAAACAGCGCCCGCTCACAATCTAACACCAAGTGCCGAGCAGGCCGCCGTTCCACCGACGCGCAATCCGCAAGCGCCCTATCTCACCGGCGTCGTGCGGAACAATTCGGGCGATCCCGTAGCGGGAGCCATAGTGGAGGTGAGGTACGAGAAGGCATGGAACGAGCGGTTCAGCTTTGAGCCTCAAATTGCAGCGCACATGGTAACCGCGGCCGACGGAGCCTTCACGCTGGATCGCTTGCCTCAGTGGAAAGGTCTCATCCTGGTAGTCAAGCACCCGGATTACGCAGACTACGTTGAACAAATATACGGATTTCACGATGCGGGCCACATTCGGCAAGGGCTCACGTGTGTGCTGGACCCGCCGATCTCACTGTCCGGCCGTGTTGAAGATGACGCAAATCATCCAGTCCCGGACGCCACGGTTGTATTGTGGAATCTAATCCCCTCGAAATTGCTGGACACAGATCCCAAAAAGCCCAGACGGGTCAGCCAGGCAATTACATTTGGCGCATTGCAGACGGCTCGAACGGACGCCGAGGGCCAATTCACACTTTCACACCTGGGGAACGGCTACATTATCCGTCGCATTTCCGCGCACAAGGGCGGATCCGCATTCGGATTTGCTCCTGGACGTGTACCACCTGAATCGTGGGTCAAGAGCCGTTATCCGTGGAACGGAACGGCATTTGCCGTTGCCGCCAATGAGAACGTGACGATCAAATTAGGTAAGCCCTCAGTCATCGAGGGACATGTGGTGAACCGAGCCGACGGCAAACCGGCGGCTGGGGTGACCGTGGCCGTAGAAGGCTATATGGACCTTCCCCGTGGGGCCTATCCAGAGCAGATCTTTGACTGGACGACGACGCGAGATGATGGTACCTACCGATTCGATACTTTACGTTCAATTGCATGGAAAGTACTGGCGATTCGTGGACAGGAGGTCGCCGAAGCCTACGAGTATCGACTTACCCCGGAGCAGACATTGGAGAACATCGATTTTCACATCGGGCCGGGCGCGAGCATTCAAGGGGTGCTTTATGACGCCGAGAGCGAGAGGCCATTGCCGAATACGAGCGTTGGACTGAGCGAAACGAATTTGAGCGGCCAATCGCGAAGCGCTCAATCAGACGCGAACGGGAGGTATCAATTCCCACAGTTGCACGGCGGGGTTTGGCAACTTCGGGCGGGACCAGAACGGAAGATTGATCACGAACACCATCCGGCGGTCGTATTCGATTTTGTCGAAGTCTCCCTCCAGCCAGGTGAAGTGGCGACGACAAACCTATACATGACCTCTGTTCCGAGAGTGGCGCGCCCCCCAATTCGGCTTACCATCACGGTGACAGACGACCACGCACACCCAGTTTCCGGGGCGGTGGTGTACGGGCCGAGTCGCGGTTCTGGCGCTATTACGGACGAGAAAGGACGCGTCGAGATTCCGGCGCTTCAGGAAGGACGCACCACGTTGCTTGCGGAAGACAACGTGACCCACAAAATGGGCAAGACCGAAGTATCCATTGCCGAGGGAAATAACGTGGCCAAAATCGTCTTGGATGCGCAGGCAAGCACGATCTCGGGCCGCGTCACCGGGCTAGACGCTCAACTCGAGGACTACACCACGAAAATTGTGTTCCGCGACGCGTACCAGTTAAACAAGACTGCAGACATAGGCTCCGATGGCACCTATACAAGTCCACTTCTGCCGGAGGGCCGAATCGAAGTCGTTGTGCGCGACCCGATAAACAGGCTCAAATTCGATCCGGATTATCGTGGTGTTATTCTTCAAGCTGGCAAGTCCGTGACTGGCGTCGATTTCGCGGTAGTTCCAATGACCGAAAAGGTATCGGGAGCGGTTGTTCGGCCTGATGGCGCTCCAGTCGTGGGAAGCCAGGTGGCGCTCGAAGGATGGAGCGTAAATCGTAGGACCACCACGGATGGACAAGGCCGCTTCGAGTTCACCAATGTGGCCGGCGAAGATCTAAAGCTTTCCGTCGGGCATGACTCTGAGCCGGATCATATGAGCATTCGTACAGCCGCCGGTGTCGAGAATCTCAGATTGGTCCTGGAAACAGGTGGTGTCATTCGCGGAAGCGTTCTACTCACGGAAGATCAGCGAGCGGCGCTTGCGACCTACCCGCAGGAGGCCTCGCTGTGCGTAGCGGCCTGGCGCACCGACTCCGGCAAGCAATGGAGCTCAGTCAGCGTCGGCGTGTGCTCCGTGTGTTCCGTGGTTAACGGTCTTTGATTTGATTGCGGCCACGCCCCGCTACGCGAAATTGTGGAGGTCTATCTCTGGTTCCCTTCTATGCTATGCGCTCTTTGTGTTCTTTGTGGTAGACGGTTTTGGTTGCGGTAACGCTGCGTGATGAAATCACGAATTCGCGCTCTTATTCTCTCTGATACCCCCAATTCATTTCCTGCTCGGAGGCTTCCCGTAGCCCACTCCTCTCCGCGTTCCTCCGCGCCCTCCGAATCTCTGCGTTAAGAATCACCACCCACCCCGATCCCCGCAAACGCCCCAGTCATTCCGCCGCCACACTAAACTCCACCACGCGCGTCTTCCCATCCTCGACACTCACCGCCTTCCGCTCCACGCGCTCCGTCTCGCCCGGCGCCTCCCCCGCACGCGACCGACGCACCCACACCACTTCCAACTCACCCGGCGCCAGCCGCTCAAACTTGAAATGCCCCGACTCATCGGTGCGCGTGTCGAATGGAATGAAGCCCCGGCTCCGAGGGTACTCCACCATGACACGTTCGGACACCGCCGCCTCGCCCGCGGTCATGACCGTTCCTTCGATAGCTCCGCCCCGAACCAGCACAATATCCGCGCGAGTGAGCGCTCCTGCCTTCGCGTCCACGCTAATGGTGGCGGGCGCATAGTCCGGATGATATCCGCCAACGATTTGCATTCCGCCCGGCAGGCCATGGACAACAAACACGCCATCAATACCGCTTGCGCTCACCGAGTCGTGCTCGCAGGATCGATCTTCCGGTATACAGCCGGTGAACAATCGGGCGCCCACTATGGGATGCCCTTCCTCGTCCACAACCTTTCCCTCAACCACCGCTTCCGGGGCCAATTCGATGACGGCATCCGGCACGGCTTGGCCCGCGGCGATTCCTACGTACGACGTGCTGCCCAGTCCAAACCCCTTCGCCAGCACGAAAACCGTCATATCCCCCGGACGAACATCTTTCAGCGTGAACGCTCCATCCACGTTGTTTACGCTAAATACCCGGCTTTCTAGCTGCGAGACTCGCAGTTGTTTCCACCAACTAAGAATCTGAACTGGCGGCGCCAAGACTCCTCCCCTATTAGGAAGGACCTCGAATTCCGTAACCGGACGCCGCGTGTCTGCGCGAATCACGTGGCCGTGAATCGTGGTCGTATCCCCCAACACGATGTCCACCCCGGTGGAGCCCGCGGAGATGTCTTTCATCTCCCCGTTCTCATAACCCGAGAGAGCAGACTGCAGACGATAAAGGCCCTCACAAAGCCCGCTTACCTCGAATTCGCCGTTGCTATCGCTGTCAACCGGTATCAGCGCGACGCCTTCGTTCGTGCTCACCCAGATATGTACGTTCTCCAAAGGCTTTCCATGCGTATCCGTAACACGCCCCGAAATCGCCAGACTCGGTTTCTCTCCCTTATACACGAGATTGACCCCCGACTTTCGTTCCCCTTCCCGCAATTCGATATCTGAGGTCTCATCATCGAGGACTCGATATTTCGAGTGCCCCGGCACGATCTCGGAAGGAAAGCCCACCAGTATTTGATACACTCCTGGATGCAATCCGTCTATAGCGAATCCCCCGTTCGTATCCGTCGTTGCCGAGGAGGGTTGAAAATCTTCCCCTGGTACGGCCACCGCCTTGACCTCGCATCCTGTCACTGCTTGCCCATGTATGTCCTTGACTGTTCCGGAAATGGCGCACGGAAGGTGCAGGACCACGACAAAGTCTTCAATGCCCTCGCTCGGAAGAGGCACAGGACCAAAACACGAAATCGCAAAACCTTTGGCGCCAGCCATTAGGTGAAATTCTGCGCTTGGCAGCCTGATACCCGAGATGCGAAATGTTCCATCGGCCGTACTCGTGGCGCGCTGTCGGTCCGGTGAACCCACCGTGAATCCATACAATTCCGCGCCAGTAATCGGTTTCTTGTCCACACCCACCACAATCCCCGAGATCGGTATACCGTCCGTCGCTTCGGGCGCAGCCTCCGTCTTGCCACGTCCTGCCGCCCCATCCGGCTTTGGCGTCGCCACCGGCGCCATCGGCGCTTGAGCGCTCTGCTCCGTGACTCTAGCCATAGCAGCTTGGCCAACGTTCTCGTGCGCCAGCCCTCGTGTTGGCCCCGCAGATGAGCCAAACGCCTCAACAGGCGAATCGCTCACACGCCATTTCACTGCCCACATCCCGAATAACCCTGCGACGACTATCGCCGCGAAAAGGAACATCTTCGTACTCAAAGCGAACGACGCGAGCGCGCCCAAGAACGTGCCCGCTGCCGCCGGCGCGGCAGGTCCCGCCAGCGCCAACCTCGCCGCGGCAGTCAACACGCCAACCGGCGCCGCTTCCGCCACCGTCATCCCCCGAAGCCCCGCGGTAAGCGCCGCCACCGACGTGACGGCCACAACTTTGCCGCGCAGGTTCTTCCGTAACCGTTCGATGCCCCGCTCGATCCGCCGCGTCACCCCCGACCGCGTGATCCCCAATTCCGACGCAATCGCCTCGTGGGTTTGCCCCTCAAAGAAATGCAGCACGATCGGCGTCCGCATTGCCTCCGGCAACTCCGCCAACGCCTCGTCCACGTGCTCATACAAATCGTCCCAGTCCACATCCTCCGAATCACCCCGCTCGGAGGCATATCGCGCCTCCCGCTCCGTTCTCCGCTGACGGGCTTTCAGCCGGTTGAGCGATTTGGACACCGCGACGGCATGCAACCACCCGCCCACCTGTTCCCGCGGCGCATCGGGACACTGAACCAGCTTCTCAAAACACTCCTGCGCAGCGTCCTCCGCCTCCACCGCGTCCCGCAACATCCGCCGGCACACGGAATACACCATACCCGCATGCCGAACGGCGATTTGGTTAAACGCCTCCGCGTCCCCAAGCCGAGCCCACCGCGCCAACAAAACCAAGTCTGTCACCTGAGCGCCCATGTGCCTCCGTCCACAATCTCCGCCTTTTCCGACCAGTCCGACCAGTCCGATCGGTCTACCCATACTACAAGTACGACAGCGCCAACTGTGAATTGGTGACGCCCCATAAAACGCCTTCAGACCCTGAACCGCCCGCTCCGGAAGGCCCAGTGATTTCGGTTTGCACTCCAGTGTATAGTGCGTTACGCCACGAACCGTTCGAGTTGCCTGCAATCCACCCCTACCGGAGAATCGCCATGAACGGAATAGAGCAGCGGTTACTCGCAACCTTGTTAGTGTCACTCTTCCTTAGCATCGCACTGCCCGGCCTGGTCTACGGCGCTGAAGCCCCGGCGCTCAACGCCAATGCGCCGGGCGCCGCGAAGACTATCGCCGTCATCACCGGCGCGAAGGCCAGCGCCCCCGAGTTGAAAGCGGCGGAGATCATGAGCAAGCGACTGATCAAGCGAAGCGGCGTTACGGTGAACACGATCACGGAGTCCGCGCCCGCCCCGGCGGCCGACCTGACGTTTGTCGTAGGAACGACGGCGGGTAACGCGCTGGTGAAGACGTTGCTCCAAGACTTCGGCGCGAAACTACCAACTTTGCCCAATTCGGACAAGGTCCATCCCGAAGGGTTCGCCGTCAAGTCGGGCGCGTTGGGCGGTAGATCGGTCGTGGTCATTGCGGGCGTGGACGGTCCCGGTACGATCTACGGCGCCGGCTGGATGTTGCGCAACTTGACGTACTTGCCGGGTTCGGTCCAGTTTCACAGGGTAGACGTGACCGATAAACCCGCGTTCTGGATGCGCGCCGGCAACCCCTCCGGTCCCGGCAGCCGCGCGCGCGAATTTGGCAATCTCCGCCCGCAGACACACGACGAGACCGTCGAAACCATGGAAGACCAGATGTTGCTCGGCACGAACATCTTCTACGGCGATCCCAAGGCCATGCGCGAGAACTACGGCATGATGGCGACGTACGGGCGCACCGCCAACGAAATGCCGGAGGGATTCCCGAAGGAATGGGCCGCGGACAACGGCCGCGCGAAGCGCTACGTTTGCCCCTCGATTCCCGAGGCGCATAAGGCCCTCCTCGAATCGTTCGACACGTTCTTCAAGGAAGCCCCCGACTACGATTTCTTCACGACCAATTCCGGCGATGAGGGCGGCTGCACGTGCGACAAGTGCAAGCCGTGGGGCGGTACCTACATCAAGCTCGTACACGAAATCGCCGGCATCCTCCACAAGTACCACCCCAACACCAACGTCCTCGCCACCAACCAGGATCTCAGCAACGACGGCAACCAAGCCATCTTCAAATACCTCAACAGCGCCGACTCGAGCTGGCTCTATGCTGTCCGCTACGGTCCCGGCGCAGATGAGATGCAAACGTACATCCGCGGCCCGGTCAACCCGCGCTGGTTCGAGTACGAAGGCTTCGGCCCCCTCGGAAACTACCTGAAGTATATGTACCACGAGTTGCCGCGCACCACGAACATCGCGCTCTACACCGACATCACCCACTGGATGCAGTCGCAGTTCGCCGTGCAGCATCCGGACGTCGCGCTAGCTGCCCTCTACGACCGGCGCTCATGGAACGCGCGTCCGAACAACTTCCACAAAGTCGCCCAGGAAATCTTCCACTACGCTGTCGGCGACATACACTACAGCGAAGGCATGCACGACGACTTCAACAAATGGTTCTGGTACCGGCTGATGTGGAATCCCAACCAAACCGCCGAAGCCCTTACCTCCGAATACTGCCAGTACTGGTTCGGACCCGAAGCCGAAAATGAAATGGCGCAGGTAATCTTCCTTATGGAGAAGACGCTCGAGAAACCCGTGCTCGGAAATCCCGGCATCGGGCAGGCCGTGGACTTGGCGCATTCTGCGGGAAAGAAGATCCCCAAGAACCTGTTGCGCAACGATTGGCGCTGGCGCGTCATCTCCGAAAAGGCCCTGATGGACCGCTATCTCCAGATGGAGCTTGAGCGCGGCGACGCTCTCAAGACGGATGCCGGTCACGCGCTAACAGGCGCCGCGTCGGCGCCCCAGGCCGCTCTCGAAAAGGCCCTGAAGGCGATCGACCAGCCCATTGAGACGGACGCCATGAAAGCTATTCGCGACGAAGCCAAACAGCGCGGCGAGGAATGTAACGCGGCCATCGGCTACCGCGAACCCGCGTGTTTCATCGTGGACAAGTACGACTTCACCGAAGTCGCCTGGTGGAAGAAGACCATTCAGGACGCGCTGGCCACCGCCAATGACGCGCGCATGCGCAACGCCGCGAATATGATTCTCCATTACGACGATCCCGGCGAAGGCGGTTTTTACGACGACCTCGGCTGGCCGAACGAGTCGAAACATTTGACGCGCGGCGACGCGCTGTGGGGATTTCGACCGCTGGCCGGACCGGCAAGACTGTCGCACTACAACCTCGCCTACCAGTTCGGAGGAAAGGAAGGCGGAGTCGCCTTCTCCTACGACGGCCTGGACCCGAAAGCTCAGTATGTGGCGCGTATCTCAGTTGGCGGAAAATCGGTGGAGCTCGAAGAACGGGATATGAAGCTCTCCGAAGGTATCACCGCGGACGGCGTTTCCCTGGGCGCACCTTTCGCCGTTCCGACCGAACAAGCGGGCCTCTTCGAGTTCGACATCCCGCAAAACCTAACCGGGGACGGCGCGGTCAAAATTGAACTCACGCCAGGTTCGGACGGTCTTCCGATCACCGCCGCCGCCGAAATCTGGTTGATGAGAAGAGACAAGATGCCCTGGACCGCCCGGCCCTGATCTGCTCGCCAGTTCCTGGGCTGTCACGCGGGAAGATTCTGACGGCGCCGCGCTCCCATTCAGCGCCCTGTGGCTGTAAGTGGATACGCGGCAATGGCGCAACTGCCGCCGCAATTGTGGCATACTGTTTGCTCTTTGAACGCAGAGACTTAGGCAGATGAGGGATGGGATCATGAGCTGTCGCGCGCAGTGCGCGGCGCCCCAGCCCCTGCAACAACGCAACGATGAAATCCAAGGAGACGTAATATGAAGAAGTTGGCAATCCTCAGCACAACCCTGGCACTGGCCCTGGTACTATCCCTGGCCTTTGGCGCCTATACCGCCTCGGCGGCGCCGTACGTCAAGGGCGACGCCCCGCAGATCGAAAAAGAGAGACAGCAGATTAATCCCGAGTCCGCCTCCGGCGCGTGTACGAAGGACGCCAAGGACTGCGCAACCTGCCCCGCAAAGTCCAAGGCCGATTGCGCGGACTGCAAGGCGAAGTCCAAGGCCGACTGCGCGAGCTGCAAAGGGAAAGCTAAAGCCGACTGCGCGGACTGCAAAGCGAAATCCAAGGCTGACTGCGCTGCCTGCAAGGCGAAATGCGAAAAGAAGGAACACAAGCACCCCGCCGGAAAGTAGTCCGCCGAAGATCGCCGCTCAACGGCGCCATCCGAAATACAGATTGCTTATCAGCTTACGCCCGCTTCCTGTAGCGGGCGTAAGCGTTTTTGGCCGCGGGCTTCGCGCGTACGCAGGCAAGGCCCAACCACCAGAATCCGAACCGGCGTCCGCACAGGTTCTGGCTGCTCTCGACTCCATTGAACCGGACGAAACTCCGCAAGTCCAGCCGTCATAACAGAGATCCTCCGCGTTAGCCAATGGCACACCGGTTGCTCAAACCAAGGCGCAGTTGAAACAGCGAGGAGCGGGCCACTCGAGCGGCCACGACGTACACGTGGCAGCCCGGCTCCTCCAGAGGCACGGTCAGAAAGCTTTCGTGAGGCGGGACTCCGCAAGAGCTAGCGCTGGCGTTGAACCGCTTACTGGCGCTTTTTGGCCGGAGCCCAGGTTAAACCCAACAAGGAGACTGGATATGAAAAAGCTAACGATACTCGCGGCAATAGTGACCCTGGGAATGGCGTTTGCCTTTTCAAGCGGAACCGCTCATGCGGTACCGTACGTGAAGGGCGATCCGCCTCAGATCGAAAAGGAACGGCAAGAAGTCGGCGTCTCTCACGCCAACAACGCCACCGAAGGGACGGGGCAGGCCTTTGCGCAGCGTCCATCTCTCGGCGTGGAAAACGGCGCCGGCGCTGTGACCCTCGCCCCAGAACGTCCGGACAGGACACCGGATTCCGGCGCCGCGACAGGCGCAGGCGCCTCCACTGCCTCCTCGGCCAAACGCCCGAACTATGGCATAGAGAACGGAGACGGCGCCTACAAATAACGACGGCGCAATTCACTGAAACGAAAACGGCGTACGCCTTCCTCTCCGGGAGGGCGTACGCTGACGCGCAATTGCCGCGCGCGCAACGCGGCGCCCAGGCAATGTCCCGCGCGAGAGGCGTAGCCAGAAGTCCTCAGCATAGCAGAACTCCGCACGAGCCGGCGCTGGCATTGAACAACCTAGTGACGCATCATGGCCACGCTGCGTCAAGAAGCCCAGGATCTGGAAACGAATCGGAACCTGTGTTAGCCTTGGAATGCCACGCACTTTGGTGAGTGGACTGCGGGTCGCGCAAAGCGTTTGCCCGAACAAGACGGGGAGGCCCCTATGGATCGCGCCGGACATTCGCGGGTTTCACGGAGACGGTTTCTTTGGGCTGCGGCCGCCGCGCCTATCGCATTGGCCGGATGCGCGCACACCCATCCCGAGGCGCCGGAACAGTCCGGCAAGCGTCCGAATCTCTTGTTTGTGTTTCCAGATGAATTCCGGCGCCAAGCCATTGGCTGCACGGGCGCCGATCCCGTCATCACGCCCAACCTGGATCGGTTCGCAACCGAAAGCCTGCTCCTCACGAACACCTATAGCAACCGCCCGGTGTGCAGCCCTTTTCGCGCGTCAATGCTGACCGGACGCTACCCGTTCTCCAACGGCGTCGTTACGAATTGCTACAGCGGCAGCGCCCCATACCATATCCAACTCCGCGAATCGGAACGCTGCATCTCGGATGTCCTGCACGATCGCGGGTATCACTGCGGTTACATCGGGAAATGGCACTTGGAATCGCCGCATGAGCCGTATGTGGACCCGCGCGGACCCAAGAACGCGTGGGATGAATACACGCCGCTCGGACCGCGCCGGCATGGGTTCGAGTTCTGGCACTCCTACGGCTGCTATGACGACCACCTGCATCCGCATTACTGGATCGGCGATGCGCCCCGTGACAAGGCGGCGCATTTTGACGAGTGGTCGCCGCGCCATGAAACCACGACGGCCATCGAATTCTTGCGGAACACCGATGGAAAGCAACGCCCGGCGGACAAGCCGTTCGCGTTGTTCATGTCCATGAATCCGCCGCACATGCCCTTCGATGCCGTCCCCCCGGAATACGTGGAACGCTACGGCGCGAAAACCTGCGAGAAGTTATTGACTCGTCCCAACGTCGATTTCACCACCAAAGAAGGCCAGATCGCAAAGCGTTCGGCCAAAAACTATTTCGGCGCTGTCACGGGGATAGACGAACAGTTCGGGCGCATCCTGCAATGCCTGAAGGAGCAGGGGCTGGAGAACGACACCATCGTCGTCTTCACCTCGGACCACGGGGAAATGATGGGCAGCCACGGCCGCATGTACAAATCGGTGTGGTTTGAAGAGGCCTTCGGCATACCATTCATTATTCGCTGGCCCGGCAAGATTCGGCCGCGGCGCGACGACCTCTTGTTGAGCGTGCCCGACTTCATGCCGACGCTGCTCAGTCTGATGGGACTCGAGCGCGACATCCCGAAGGCAGTCGAAGGCACGGACTACTCGGCGGCGTTTCGGGGGGAACATACGCGCCGTCCTACGTCCGCGCTGTTCATACGAAGCGCGCCTGAATTACCGGATGCCGAAGTGCGCGGCATTCGCACCATGCGTTACACGTATGTGATAGAACGACCGGGGAACACAGAGAGTCGGTCGCTCTACGACAACGAGCAAGACCCTTACCAACTGAAGAATATCGCGGGCGCTCAACCGGCCCTCGAAAAGGAACTGGAGCGCGAGCTCCACACTTGGCTCGACCGCACCCGCGACCCTTGGCGCCGGTAAGGCCGGCCACGCTTAATAGTAAAACCTTTGATTGCGTCGCGAAGCGACAGCAACCAGCCGATAATTCCCGGAGGGTAATTCGGCGCAACAATAGATTGCGCCCGCGCTGGACGATTTCGCTGCCTGGATACTGTGTCGAGGTGCATCGGACCGTTCTCCCAATCTACCGATCCTACCCCCCATCGCCCATTCCGTTACTACGAAACGCCGATCGGTCCGGCATCTCCGCGATTCGAGTCCGAGACCCGAACCGCGGAGATCGATCTCTTCGATTACTGCACAACGGGCGCCGTGTCCAATTCCACAACCAGCGCCGTCACGGCATCGTTCGGCAGTTTGTCGGGCAGCGTGACCGTCTTCGCCTCAGTGTCGAAGGTCAGCGCCGCGCCGTTTTCCAGGAAGTACGCCTTCTGGATCGTGTTCTGCAAACCCGGTAGTCGCACGGGCGCGTCAGGGCGTTTTTCCAGGTGAATGAACAGCTTATTGCCCTTGGTCGTACACTTGCCCACGGGCAAGGACGCAAACGGCGAACCCTTCACGCCATAAATGGACTCCCCGTTCTTAGCCATCCACGCGCCTATGCCGCGCAGGCGCTCCAAGAGCGGCTCCGGGATTTCGCCATCCGGCGTTGGGCCCACGTTCAGCAACAGGTTTCCGCCCCGGCTCACCGTGTCCACCAAAGTGCGGATTAGGTCCTGTGTGCTCTTGAACGCCGTGTCTTTGACCGAATACTGCCACGAATCGCCGATGGTCATGCAGGCTTCCCACACGTAGGGCTTTTGACGCTCGAACGGCATGGTGACCTTCATTTCGACCGGTTGCTCACGAGTGTAGAAGTCGGCAAGCGGCGTAACACCGCGCTCGCCCTTACCGAGCCGGTCGTTGATCAGCGCGGTGGGTTGGAGATCGTGAATCATCTGCGCCAGTTCGGGCGCGCGCCACGTCGCGGCGGGATGGTCCCATTCGCCATCAAACCACAGGCAGTCGATCGGACCGTATTTTGTACAGAGCTCGCGCACCTGTCCGAACATATTCTGCTCCACGAATTTCGGAAGGTCGGCGCCATAGACCGGATCATGCCAGTCCAACGTCGAATAGTATATGCCGAACTTCAGATCGGCGGCGCGCGCCGCCGCCGCCAAATCCTTCACGTAATCACGCTTCGGCGCGCGATCCATCGAATCGTAGTCCGTCAACGCGCTATCGAACAGGCAATAGCCGTCGTGGTGCTTCGACGTAAACACCACGTACTTCATTCCCGCGGATTTGGCGGCGTCCATCCACTTCGCCGCGTCAAACTTTTTCGGATTGAACTGGTCCCCGTATTTCGCGTACTTCTTTTCGAGCGAAGGCTCCTCTTTCATCTTGAAGTAGTCGAATTCCGCGTTGGGATCGGCCCCCTGGGCCGCGAACGGTCCCCAGTGTACGAACAACCCGAACTTGGCTTCGGTAAACCACGCCAGACGTTTTGCCTGCGCCTCTTTCTCCATCCGCACGTGAAAACCATCCAAATCGCCGCAATCCTTAATCCCAGGGCTGGCAAACCACGATTCCAGTCATCCAGGTCCTCTGGTCGCCCACGGCGTAGTAGAGGTAGGTCTTTCCATTGAACTCCGCGATATCCGGATCCGATGCGTCTATGCCCTCGTCAATACCGCGGGGGCTCAGTACCGGGTTCGACGAGCTGATCTCCCACGTCTTCAAGTCCTTCGATCGGACGATGTAGGTCTCGAACCACCAGCGCGGCGTCCGGTGTTCCGTGTACATCACGTAGTAGTAGCCGTTCACGAAGCGAATACAGGGGCACGCGGTATACCGGTTTGTTCCAAAGACGCCGTCGGTAACGACCGTCCAGTTCTCCAGGTCGGTCGAACGCGCGAACTTAACTGTAAACGCCGGATACGTGGGGTCGTTCGATTCGTACGCCATCACGAAACCATCCGGAGCCGCGGACACGGAACAGTTGAACAAGTGCTCCTTGGGCTCCTGCTTCACGACGACCTTTTGGGTCCAGTTCTTTAGGTCCGAAGACTTGAACATCGTCACGTCGTTCCAGTTGTTATCCTCGAAGCGGGACGCAAATACATAGAACGTATCGTTCTGTACGAACGCAGACGCGAGACTGTAGCCCTCGGCGCACCGGCCGAGTTCTTCGCCGGTCTCGGCGTCGCGCAGAACAATGTAGTAGTCCTTCGCCGTGCCGCCGCTGCCAGGCCGCACGCACACCATCAGGCACAGCCGCCCCTTCCAGACCACCGGCGCAACTTCGCACAGGTCGCGCTGCACCAGGGAGACTTCGCCGCGCTCCGCGCGTTCAGCCCTTGGCGCCGGCGGTGTCAATCCCGCAAACAACTCCGACGGCCAATGGTCGGCCCTGTACATTCCCTTGGGGACATCTTGCTGGAACTGAACGTACGCGCTTACCGTGCCCTTGGTCGAATACGTAAGGTCGTTCACGGTATCTTTGTCCACCTTCACCCCGAAGACCTTGTAGCCCATCAGGGCCGAGTCCTCGAGATCCACGTGCAGATACTTTCCGGATTGCACGCTCTGAATGATGCCGTCGGTCGGGGTCCCGGCCGGCTGGGAGAAGTTGAGCGCGACCAGCCGGCAGCGGTTGAGTTTGACCCGCGTAAAGGTGTGGAAACCGTAGTTACTGCCCTTCAGCGCGCACTGTGGCCCCACCAGGGTGCAATCCTCGACCACCACATCGGGCCGCTCCGGCATCGCCTTGTTCTCAACGCGGACGTACAAGCCCGAGGTGTCGCCCCACCAATCCAGCGACCACAGACTGCACCGCCGGAACGTAATGGGCTCGTCGGGACGCGACAGACAATTCCCCACACCCCCGCCGAACGCGCGGCCTATGCCCACAGAATCCTCGACGACAATGCTGAACGGTTCTGTCCGGTTAGTGCAGTCCCAGAACAGAGCGGCATCCCCGCCGGTTTGGTATAGATTCCGAAGTATCCAGCGGTCCCAGACGATCGCCGAGAACGTCGGATCGGTATGGTCCTTCGACCAGCCCTGCTTCATGGACCGGATGTTGCCCCACCAGTCGTAGCTCTTGAATCCCTTTTCCGGCTCGCCCGCGTCAAGTACCGCTTGGCCAGTGCGCCCCGACCCGTAGTGTCCGTCCACGTCAGCGATAAGAAGATTGTAGCTTCCTTGAGCGCCGGGGTACGGAACCGAGATATTCGCCTCCATATAGGTGTCCGGACGTATTACCACCACGTGCCCGCCCAGGGCGTCCGGAACCGCGTCCAGGGCGGCCTGTACGGTATTGAACGCTGTCGCCCAACTCTTTCCGTCCGTGTTGTCGCCCAGCTTCGACACGTACAACGTAGCGCCCTTGTGTCCGGTGTAGTCTTTCGCCGCGGGGTCCCACGTTGCGGCGCGCACCGAACTCGCCGCCAACGTCATCATAGCCACCAACCCCCACAGCGCAAGCTTTCCCGGCGCCGAAATTCTAAAGCCCATCTCACTTGTTCCTCCAGGTGGTTTCGACGCTTACGCGTCGAACTTAACTTACCGGCCCAACAACACCAACGGCGTAACCACTCGCGCCTGTATTCTTCACCAGACCCCAGACCCTGAACCCCGGACCCCAAACCCTACCGCCTACGCCTTCTGCGTCGGAGGCGTCAACGAAAAATCATGTATCTTCTTCCGCAACGTCGTAGGCGAAATGTCCAACAGCACTGCCGTCTGGGTGATGTTCCAGCCGGTCGAGTACAAGGCCATTTCGATGTGATCCTTTTCCGCCTGCCACAGAGGCTTTACCTCGGTGGCTTTCGCGGGAGCCGCCGGCGCTTGCCCCATGGACGCGGCGACACTCTCCTCCGTTACCACGCTTCCCCGCGCGAGCAGAGCCGCGCGCGTGAGCACGTTCTCGAGCTCGCGTACGTTACCAGGCCAGGCGTAGGTCTGCAAACGGCGCAAGGCCGCCTCCTCGACCGCGCTGACTGGCAAGTGCAACTCGCGCCGCACACGGCCCAGGATATGCTCGACCAGCAGCGGTATGTCGCTGCGCCGTTCGCGCAGAGGCGGAACCTGAATGCTCGTAACGGCAAGACGATAGTATAGATCATCGCGGAACGTGTTGTCCGCCATCATTTGCTCAAGGTTGCGGTGCGTCGCCGCGATTACGCGCGCTTTGAACGGAATCGTTCGCGTCCCGCCGACCGGTTCGAATTCGCGCTCCTGCACGGCGCGCAACAGCTTCGCTTGCAGATCGTACGACATGTCGCCAATCTCATCGAGAAATACCGTGCCCTCGCCCGCGGCCTCGAGCTTGCCGGTCTTCGCCGAGTCCGCGCCGGTAAACGCGCCGCGCACGTGGCCGAAGAGTTCGCTTTCAAGCAGGGTGGATACCACCGCGGAGCAGTTGATCGCCACGAATGGACGGTTGGGCGCGCTGGCCTCGTGGAGCGCACGCGCCACAATTTCCTTGCCCGTGCCGCTCTCGCCTTGTATCAGCACGGGCACGCGGCTTTCACTCAAAAGTCCGATTTGTTTGAGCACGTCGATAATCTTCGGATGCGCGCCCACGATCTCGCGCCGGTCCGCCGTCTCCGCGATGGGCGCCGCTTTTCTCGCGGGCGCTGCTGACAGACGCTGGCCCGCCTTTTCAATGGCCAACATCACCGCATCGAGATCGAGCGGCTTGCGAATGTAGTCGAACGCGCCCAGGCGCACCGCCTCGATGGTGGCCTTGGCGTCTTGCATACCCGTGATCATCACGACCAGCGGACCATTCCCGGCCTCTTTCAACCCGCGAAGCACCTCCAACCCGGATGAATCGGGTAATTGGAGATCGAGGAATAGCAGTTCAGGCGGATTCGCGTCGAGCGCCGCGCGTCCGTCCGCCGCCGTATGCGTCGCCGCCACCGTGTGCCCTTCGTGTTCGAGATGAATCTGCAGCGACCGGCATAGCGCCCGATCGTCGTCAATCACCAGGATGCGCATGTCAGACGTTCCCTTCCAGGGGAATAAGCAGTGTAATCGCGGCCCCGCCTTCCGGGCGGTTGCTTGCTGAAACGGCGCCACGGTGCAATTCGATAATCTTTTTTACGTTGGCGAGGCCCAGACCAGTTCCATTGGGCTTTGACGTGAAAAATGGTTTGAACGCGCGATCCAACGCTTCCGGAGAAAGCCCCGGCCCCGTATCGCGCACCTCGAGTTGCGCGTGCGCGGGTCCGGCGTCATTTCGGCGCGTGCCGATGACGTACACCGTTTGCCCCGGCGCCACGGCTTGGATCGCATTCGCCAATAGGTTCGTCATGGCGCGGCACATCTGCTCTCGATCCACCGAGAGCCGTGCATTCCCAAGTTCATCCTTCAATTCTACGCGGACATTCTTCTCGCGCGCCTTGTCCGCCACCACGGCGAGCGCGGGTTCAGTCAATTCCCGAAACGATGTCGGTTGCGGATTCAACTCCACCGGGCGCCCGTACTGCAACAGATCGTCCAGCATGGTCTCGACGCGTTGCGCCTGCGCAGCGGCGATTTCAGCAAGCTCCTCGTAATCAGGGTCGCCCTGCGTCTTGCGCCGCAACGCTTGCAGGTTCATCTTGATTGATGACAGCGGATTGCGCATTTCGTGAACGACGCTCGAGCTCAATTCGCCC
>JACRLJ010000111.1 GCA_016215105.1 Candidatus Hydrogenedentota bacterium | reverse complement strand
TCATTCACTTCCCAAAAGATTGCCCCGAAACCCTCCTGCGGATCGAGCGCTCGCGCGTCCCATACTGCCCGCTCGCGCACAACCGAATTCAGTGCTCGCGCTACGCCGTATTCGCTGGCCTACTCGTGCCGAAATATGCACATTCACCAAATTAAACAAAAGCCTGCTGGAATCACTGGCGTTCGTAGCCTTATCTCCAAATACGAAACTCGTGTTGATTGCGTTCGTCGGCAAATGGGACCGGTGGGCGGGCGGCGCGGTATTCAACCGATTCCACAATGAAGGAATTCCCTTTCGCATTGCCGACGTAAAGCTACATCGGATGAAGGAAAAGGAATTTGAGAACGCCCTGCACCATCTCATTGCAGGTGGATTCATCGAGGTATTGGAGTCGGGCAAACTGCGTCCATCACAGAACTGGAAGCCAAAGTCACCGCCGACAGATGTATCATCGGGGAGATGAACTAGACTCATCTTCTTACGCGCGCGTTGAAACAATTGAGGGGCGAGACTGTCACCGGGGCAACCCGCAGACCCAAGATAAATGGCGTAAAGCTGCCCCATTCTGTTAGCCAGTTGGCTCGTAAATGTCCAATAGACCTTCCCTTGCGTCCGTATTTGTGATGTTCATTTCTTCACCGGTCGCAAACTTGTGCCAGTAGATGTCCTCCGCGTAAATGTCGGCGTACAAGCGCCGTTCGGCGCTAAAGACAAATCCGCTTCCATCAGGAATCCATTTCGATGCACCCACAAAGTGCGCTTGTGACAGCAAGCTGGAACCGGGGGTATTGACATCAACCACATATAAGCGGTTGTCCGTCATGCTGTCAACGATCTGCGATCCGGCAGTATAGGCGATCCGCGTGCCGTCCGTGGATAATTCAAACCGGCTCTTGAAGTCCTGCCCGTCGTTCGTAAGCTGTACTTCCGAATCAAAGCCTGGGGTTCCAATACAGACTTCGCCGGCGGCACCGGGCACGTAGACAGCTAACCCTGTACCATATACGTGTACACTGTCTTTGAGCCATCCGGCAGGGTTGAATCCAGCGTTCGATGTCGTGGTTCCTAGCGTGTGTACATCCAATATCAGGCCGCCGATTATGAGCTTATTGCCGTCGGGGGACAACGCAGACGCACCACTAAATGATTGGGATGGGATAAGTTTTCGCTTATTCGTGCCTTCGGAATCCATAGCCCAAATGTCCAATACTAACGTCCCGGCGTCGAATTTTGTGTAGTATATTGTCGCGCCATCCGGCGACCAAATCGCCGAGTCTTCGGAACTCATGCTGGAATGCGTAAGGTTAATCTTGTTTTGTCCATCAGATTTCATAACCCAGACATCACCAGCCCAATATGAACCAACTGGAAGCGGCCAAACCTGTTTGGAGAATTGCATGTAGAGTATCTTGGTCCCGTCTGGCGAAAAGCGTGCCGAATACTCCCTCTCCGGTGAATTTGTTACGTTTTGAACGCCACTGCCGTCCAGGTTCATAATATAAAGATCGCTCTCGTCCGGTCTGAAAAACAACACCCTGGCGAGTTTGTCGGGATCTTTGACAAGTGGATTTCTGCCATTAGCCATTTCCCATCCGTCGCTGAGATTGTCCGCGTCAGTATCGGCCTTGTGGGGGTCGGTTCCAAGATTCTCTTCTGCCGCATCGCAAAGACCATCGCCATCCGCATCTATGCTGATTCCAAGCGCGGCATTTATGCAAAGCTGCACGTCAACGGCATTCGTGCCACCGCTAGAATCAATATCGGCTTGTCCCGCCACAGATAAACCGAGCGCCCCGTTAGTCACTGTTTGGACATCAACCGCGTTGACAGCCCCGGAAGAATCAACGTCCCCCGCTACCAGAAGCGCCAGCGCGGTTGGTTGTATACCTAGGATTAGCCCCAGAACCATGACAGCGAATATGGAGTTTATGTGTTTCTGATTAACTAGGCGCATTCCGCACCCCACACTTGTCGTACCTGCGCTGCGGTTGAACTCCCCAGAGGACAGGATCATCCTAGCACGAGGGACCGTAACGCGCAATCACAAATCCTGCGACACGCCACAATGCGATTCTCCCCGTGTCCCCGCCGCGCTTCCGCGAAAAACGGGGTCTGTAAGGTGGCACCCCCAAGGCGAATCCCACGGGATACCCATGCAGAAGCCAATCGAAGTGTTAGATCGTAAGTGCGCAAAGTGCTATGCGGTCCAAAACTTGTGTGCGTTTCAAGAGCGGGGTAACCCCCCGAAAATGGGCGGTCATTTGGGGGTGGCCGGGGGGGGTAATCTAGGCGGTGGCACACTCTTGGCACACTGGCGGCACATTTGGCGGCAATCGAGCGCGAGACGCGCCATTACGTCACAATACCTAAGCCCAATCCCCGTTGTGCTGTATGGTGTGGTAGTGCGCTGCTATAGATAGTGTGCTATCTATCTTGAAAACCGGCGCCTTCGGGCTTGTGAGTTCGAGTCTCACACCCTCCGCCATCCTTACCATTCCACCACCCATACCCTTCGCTGTGGTATGACCATGTCCCTTCGCGCGCGTCACCCCGGTCTATCGAGCATCAACGAGTCGTGAAAGAGTGGCACGAGCATGAGTTTCGCCCCTTTTGTCGTCAGGTGATTGTCATCCCAATAGAGGGCGATCCCATTGGCCTGAATGATGTAGTACTGGCCTGTTGGGTCGAGGAATCTCGGCTTCGGATCAAGGATACGGCCGCCGGCGGCTTCGAGTTCGGCCAGAATCTCCGGGTCGTTCTTTTCGAGTTCGTTCTGCGCCGCCGGCTGGGCGCAGTGCGACGCAATGTAGGCGTCCGAGTAGGCCGGGTTGGAGAGCACCCTCGGAATATTGAACGAATGGATCGGAACGTCCAGCATGATCCAGGGACGGGAGCCGATTGCAGTGAGCCGCTGAACGGTCGCCAGCAATGAAGGATAGAAATCGCCGGGGTTATGCCCGCCCTTTCTAGCGTATCTTCCCCAGCGGGCGATCAGTATCACATTGGGAATGCGCTCGCTCTGGATGTAGCGGAAGACGGCATCGTTGTACGTGATGAAATGCTGCTTCGACGCCGGGTCAGCGGACCAATACCAATCCAGAACCGGCGCCGCGGACGCGCGGGTGGCCGCGAGTCCCGCGAGTCCCTTCTCATTGAGATACGCATCGACAGCCGGTAGCGCAGCCATACCGTGGCTATCGCCCCAGACCATGACCGTGGGGCGCAGCGTCGAATCACTTACCCCGAGCGGGATGAGTTTTCCGGGCTGGATCTCCTCGATCGTGAGCTCGAAGTTAATCGCCCTGTCCGATTCCGCGGCGGCAAAATCTCGCGCCTGTGACGAGAGGCGCTGCGGGAAGCCCTGCGTAGCCATACAGAGCAGTCCGCACACCAGCACGGCCGCAAGTCCCGACGCGACAAACGCGAACATGGACTTCCTCGAGGCCGCAAGCTTCCGCTTGCGAAACGGCGTTTCCACGTATTTCCAGGAGAGCGCGGACAACGCGAGCGCAAGAACCAGCATTGTAGCGCGCTGCGCCGGCGAAATAGGCTCGAGCGCCAGGTAGTGGCTGAACGCCAGAAGTGGAAAATGCCACAGATAGAGGGAATAGGAGATCAAGCCGATAAAGACCAGCGACCGCGTCGCGAGCAGCGCGCCCGCGACGGTCGGCGCATTGCCCGCGGCTCGATCATTCGCCCAGATCAGCAGCGCCACGCCCAGGCAGGGCGCGAGGGCGGCGAGGCCTGGAAACGGCGTTTCCGCGCCATAGACAAGAACGGGGACAAGAATGAGCGCCAAGCCCGCAAGCGAGAAAAACTCGCGCAGGATTCGGCGACCCAACATTGATGGATCTGGAGGCAGGAACTCGACGAGCGATCCGAGTGACAACTCCCACGCGCGGGTTGGAAGAAGATAGAATGCCGCCCTGGGATGGTGAGCCACGCCGTAGATGCTCAAGGCGAAGCTGAGGACGAACGCCGCGGAGATCAGGGAAAGGACCGCCGCGCGGCTACGCAACCTCGCGGCGCGATACATCGCCCATAGCAAGAACGGAACGAAGAAATAGAATTGTTCTTCCACCGCCAAGGACCATGTGTGGAGCAGAGGTTTTTCCCTGGCGTCACCAGAGAAATAGCCGGAGTGATTCCAGTAATAGATGTTCGCGCCAAACACCGCTTGCGACGCGGATGTCTCGCCTAGCGCCTTGAAATCCACTGGCCGCATCAAGAACCACCCGGCCACCAGAGTCGCAAGTGTAACGAAGACCATTGCGGGTACGATTCGCCGGGCGCGCCTTTCCCAGAAATGGGCGAACGTGAACGACCCGCTCTCGAGATCTTTCCATATCAAGGACGTGATCAGGAAACCGGAAATCACAAAGAACACGTCCACGCCGACATAGCCGCCGGGGCAGCCGAATCCACCGTGAAACAGCATTACGGCCAAGACGGCGACCGCCCGGAGACCATCGATTTCGGGCCGGTAGCGGAATCTATCAATCATCTCCCACTGTCCCAGCTTCGTCAGCGTGGTAAGCGAGTTCACGCTTCTTCGATGACGGCGCGCAGTTTGTTGGCGAGTATGCTGGGTGTGAAGGGCTTGTGCAAGAACGAGATTTCGCCCTCGAGAACGCCTTGCCGGAGGATGGCGTCCTCGGTATACCCGGACATGAACAGGACTTTTGTCTCCGGGCGCGCGCGAACGATTTCCCGGGCGACCTGCTGTCCGCTCATCTGCGGCATGACGACGTCGGTCACCAGGACGTGGATGGTGGCGGGGTGTTCGCGCGCCATTTCGAGAGCGGCTGATCCGTCTTGGGCGTCAAGCACGTTGTAGCCGATGGCGGTCAACGCTTCGACGGTGATGGAGCGCACCAGCGGATCGTCTTCGACGAGCAGAATGGTTTCTGTTCCCTTGGCAAACTCGTATTCCGTCCGTCTTTCGGTCCGTGGTCTTTCTTCGATGGGCGCCGCCGCGTCGATGCGGGGCAGATAGATATTGAACGTCGTTCCCGTGCCCGGTTCGCTGTACACGCCGAGATGTCCGCCCGCCTGTTTCACGACGCCATAGCACGTGGCGAGACCGAGTCCCGTTCCCTTGTTTTCTTCCTTCGTGGTGAAGAACGGCTCGAAGATATGCTCCTTAACATCCGCCGTCATGCCGACGCCGGAGTCGCTGACCGCCAGGACGACGTATTCGCCGGGCGTCACTTCCGGGTGAATTTTCGCGTAGGTGCGATCCAGATAAGTAGAGCCCACTTCGATGGTGAGTTTTCCGCCATCGGGCATTGCGTCGCGGGCGTTAATGGCGAGATTGATGATTACCTGTTCAAAACTGCCCGGATCAATCGTGACCACGGCGGGCTCGCTCGATAGAAACGTGGCGAGTTCAATGTCTTCGCCGATGAGTCTCCGCAGCATCTTGGCGAGGTTCGTGGCCAGAGTATTCAGGTCGGTGCGCCGCGGTTCGACGGGATGCTTTCGTGCGAATGCGAGCAATTGCCGCGTGAGATCGCTGGCGCGCCGGGCCGCCTCGAGCATGAGTTCGACATGCGAGTGAATACGATTGCCTTCGGGAGCGCATGCGAGCGCCAAATCTCCGTATCCGAGAATGCAGGTTAACAGGTTGTTAAAGTCGTGGGCGACTCCACCCGCGAGGCGGCCGATGCCTTCCATTTTTTGCGACTGCAGCAATTGTTGTTCGAGGGTAACGCGCTCGGTGATATCCCGCGAGTTGACGACGACGGCGCCCGTGAGGGCGGGATCGTCGAGTACGCTTCGGCCAATGGACTCGAGGACGCGCCACGAGCCGTTCATGTGACGGACCCGGAGGTTGAAGCCGGGAGTTGTCTGAGGGCTGTTCAGCGCGGCCGCAAGCGCGCTCCTGCAGAGATCCCGATCATCGGGATGAGCGAAATCCACGATATTCAGTCCGACGAGTTCCTTGGGGGTAAATCCGAGGATGCGGGTGACCGACGGGCTTTCGTACAGTATTACGCCGTCGGCGCTCAAGACGGTGATGAGATCGAGCGCGTTTTCGATCAGCGCCCGGAAATGCCGTTCATTCCGGCTGACGGCTTCTTCTTCGCGCTTGCGCTCGGTAATGTCCTGAAAGAGCCCGACGGACTCTGCCGGCTTTCCATCGCTTCCGACGTTCTCGACCGAACTGTCGCTGATCCAAAGCTCGCGGCCGTCTTTGGTCTTGATTCGGTACTCGGCGCGCCAACTGCGGATTTCGCCGGCCTCGAATTTGCGCGCGAGTTCGACTTCGGTCATATGCGCGAGCGGACCGAACAAGCGCCTCTCGACAGGCAGACGGGCGATACGATCAAACGTGAGCTCTTCCTTGGAGTAGCCGGTCAATTCACAGATATCATGTTGGAAAAAGGTGAATGATCTTGTCTTCCAATTGATGCGATACGGAATAGCGCCGGCTTGCGCAATTGCCTGGCTGTAGAGGCGCTCTTGGCCGCTGAGCGCGGCTTCGGCGCGTTTGCGCTCGGCGATTTCCCGGACCAATTCTTTGCTTTCCGCAATCAGGCTCGCCTTTGCGTGAACGGCCTCGAGCAACGCCAAGTAGAGGCAGGTCAGCATCAATACCAAGCCAAGCACCATGAACACCCAGTGCGCTATATCGTGCCATTTGTCATGCGCTGACAAGACTGGCCAGGCGTCCACCTGTGGAAACCGGGCCGTGATGTTTAGCACTTGCGTCATGGCCAGGAACAGAAGCGCGAGGAGGAGCGATACCTTGAGCGGACGCGCGCCGTCTAGTTTGAAAATGAGATACATGGCCGGAGAAAGAAGGACAAGAATTGCCCCCAGGGAACCGACTTCAGCCAGCGCCGCCAATTCGGAATAACGTTCGCGAAGAAGACGCGAGGTGACTTCGATAAGCACCGCAAGCACAATCGCGCTGAGGATTGCCGCGCTTGACCGAAATGGTCTGAACGTTTGCGTGGCGGGGACGGTATCGTGTCCCGAATCGGTCGCCGAGCTCCCGATGGTATGCGCCGTCATCGGGCGAATGTCCTCAGCGCGTGGATCGATAGGCGAAAGTCGTGAGGGCGTAGGGTGGACGGAGGGCGTCGTGGAGCTTCGGACTCATAGAATCGAGGTCTAGCAGGCCGCACGTGTGTCCATTTCCACTCCCCCCAAGTCCCGAATTACACCATCAACTCAGACTTGTACATCAAGGTCCAACTATGTACCAGATTTCACCGCACATGTCAAGAGATAATATCAGATTTCACTGTAGTTACAGTCGCCAGAATTCTAGAGGCGCGGCCAGAAAGCCTCCTTCTGCCAAAGCCCGACAAAAGCGAGCGAGGGCGTTAAACAACTTACAGAAGCTTTCTGGCCGCGCCGCGCCAAAAAGCCGACTTTCTGGCCGGATTCCCAAGTTTAGCGCACTGCTCTGGAAAGCAGGTGGGCAATATAGCGGCCACCGCAATGCGCTGTTCCGTGGGTGCTGACGGGTGTGTTCGCGAAATGGTTACGCCAATACCGCCTCGAGCGCGTCTCGGTGGCCGGCGATCCAGGCGGCGATGTCCTGGACGATGGCGGGGACGTTTTTTTCTGGACGCCACCCGGTAAGCTCCGTAACGCGGGTATAGTCGGTGAGATAGATGCGAATATCCGCCGGACGCGTCTCAGTTTCTGCGCCGATTGGGACTTCTGCGCCAGTGGTCTCTCTGCACAAGGCAGTCAATTCGCACAGCGACGCGCTGACTTCGAGACCTCCTCCGACGTTGAAGGTTTGGCCGGTCAACGAATCGAGATGATCAATCTGGTACAGGACGAGCTTCAACAAATCGTCCACGTGAAGCATGTCCCTCACCTGTTTTCCCCGGCCCCCGTAACCGATGTACTTCAGCGGCTTTCCGTACATATGGCGCGCCACCCACAGCACTACGACTCCCTGGTCAATCTTGCCCATCTGCCAAGGACCGGTGATGACGCCGCAGCGGTTTATGATGCCTTTGAGGCCGTACATCTCGAGGTATTCGCGCAGGAGGAGTTCGCCGCAGAGTTTGGTGGCGCCGTACAAGGAGCGCGTTCCGTCGAGCGGGAATTGCTCGGAGATTCCGCGGACCGATACGCCCGGCAGACTCTGTTCGGCGCGGAGGACGAATCGTGTTTCGGTCTCGTCGACGGCGAGGGAATTGATCGCGGCGGCGGGGTACACGCGGCTGGTGGACAGGAAGATCGTGGCGGCGCCGTGGCGCCGGGCGAGCTCGAAACAGTTGACAGCGCCCAGCAGATTGGTGTTGACGAGGTAGTCCGGCGCGCTGGTGTAACCGGCCAGTACGGAAGGCTCCGCGCTGCATTCGAGGATAAGATCCACTGCCCCGAGGGATTCGAGGTCTTCCATGCTGCGGACATCGCCGTGAACGAACTCGACACCGGCGCCGCGCAACCGGACGAGGTTAAGTTCCGAGCCGCGCCGTTTGAGATTGTCCAAGGCGACGACTCGGACGTTGGAGTAGGCGCGTTTGACACCCATCGCCAGACAGGACCCGACGAAGCCGGCCCCCCCGCTCACCAAGATCGTTCGCACCTACTGTCCCTTTCCGCCCGCGCTCGCACATCTAACCCTGTGGCAAACCAGTCTGCCCTTGCGTCTGCGCGGAGTCAAGTGCAGTAGCCGCGGAAACGCGAACCAACTATTCGTAGATCATTTTGACGGTCATGCCGCCATCCACGACCAGGTTGGTACCGGTGATGAATCCGGAGCGCGCGGTGTCGGCGAGGAAGAGGCAAGCTTCGGCGATGTCCTCGGGCGCGCCCACGCGGCCAGCGGGATGTTGTTCGTGATCGCGTTGCGATAGGGCGGCCTGCTTGCGCGTGGATGCTTTTTGCCAGCCGCTGACATCGATCCAGCCGGGGCTGATTGCGTTGACTCGGATGCGGGGGCCGGCAAGCGTAACGGCGAGCGCGTGGGTGAGGGCCAGAACGCCGCCCTTGGACGCCGAGTAGGGTTCGGTATTGGCCTCGGACATGAGCGCGCGCGTGGACGCGATATTAACGATCGCTGAGCCAGGCGGCATATGGGGACTGGCGTACTTTGCGCACATGTACGGTCCGCGTAAGTTGACCGCGAGGACCCGGTCCCACTCGGCCATGGGGCGATCCCAGAGGGTTGTATCACCGCCAATCCCGGCGTTGTTGACCAGAACGCCGATACCGCCGGCGTCGCTCACGACCCGTTGGACGAGCGCCGCCACATCGTCCTCGCGGCTTACATCGGTAGCGACGAACACAGCGGCAAGCCCCTCGGCCGACAGCGCATCCACGAGCTCCGCGCCCGCCTCGGCGTCGGTGTCGGCGACATATACCGCAGCGTGCGCGCGCGCAAACGCTATCGACACGGCTTTGCCAATACCTTGAGCCCCGCCGGAAACGATCGCGGACTTGCCTTTGAAGGCCATCGTAAAGAGTTTCCTTTCTCAAGTTCGGTAACCGCATAGCAGCCAACCAAAGACCTGCTGGGCGCGTGGCTTGAAGCAGTGCATTTCGGGTTTTTCGGTCAAGAGTCGCGGCGATTCCTATGCCCGGAAAGCTAACGCGGACATTATACTCACCTGAAACGCCTGGTGTGACGTTCCAAGAAGACAGCGAGTGTAGTCCAGCTTGGTGACGCACTGGGAGCGGCATATCAGAAACGGATGCACTGCGCACGAAACTGCCGCGGGAAATGTGATTTGCTCCAACAGCCGAATCCGGGGTTCGTTGCGCGTCTACACGGAATGAGTTCGACAACCCAAGAGCCGCGAGGCATTTGTCCCGTATAGGCCCCATCCATCTATGCGTGTCTGCTCCTCTCTTTGGTATAGCCGAAACCGCGCTGTTGCACGTTTCTACACGCTCAGAGTATTCTTTACGTGCGAGAGCCAGACACGTGTGTGAAAGGTCGAGATGAGCAAAGTATCTTTGCCGGATTACGAGAGACCTCCCGTTGTGGAGGTCGTATTTGGGGTTGTTCTGAGCAAGTTGGAGAAGCTACTGACGCCGCATCTTGGTATCGTTTGGGATGCGTACCGCGCAGAATTTCCAAAATGCACAGAAATGGCTCCCTTGCTCTCGCCAGAGACCACTGATTTGCCGACTATGCCGCGTGTCTGGTTTCTCGACGAAACCGAGAACCAGATAATCCAAGTGCAACGGGATCGTTTCATATTCAATTGGCGTAAACATCCGACGAGCCAAGAATACCCCCGTTACTGTACGATGCGGGCCACGTTTGATCGACTCTTGGAAACATTCGTCACGGTTCTTCAACGACATGACCTCGGAAAGGTCGTGCCCGTGCAGTGTGAATTGACCTACGTGAATCACATTCCCAGAGGCGAGGGGTGGTCATCGTTGGGCAACCTTGACGGGTTGTTTCCATCGTTTGGGTACCGTGAAGTACAGCCAAGGCGGGAGGCAGATCAGCACGAACTTATTCAGATGGACTTGATTGCGCGCAGCCCTCGTCAGGAAATACCAATCGAGCGCGTATTACCTTGGTTAGACTCCGCCAGCGAGTGCATCGTCACGACATTTTCTCAGCTAACGTCCGAGAGTGTTCAGAGTTCAAATTGGGGGAGAAGAAATGACGCTCGACATTGATCCACGCTATGATCTGTTGTTTGAGAATGACACAACAAGCGCAATTTGCCCGCAAATGTATCCGGATGAAGGTAGAAGCGCCGCGGTATCCTCCGCTGACCCATTGGCTGACCGACTTCTACAAATCAAGTTGGATTTCTTAAATCGGCCGAGTAGATGGGGCAAGTCACGGGATTCGGAACTTCGGGACGCTAGCGTGAATATTGAGCGCGCACGAAGGCAGCACGTGACATTGAACGCCACTGCTTCAGAAATCGCAACGCGAAGGATCTCGTGTGCAGATCAGGAAGTGGATGAGTCAGTTGATGAATTGCCGGTCGAAGGCGTTGCAGTTCATGTACGGCGCAAAGTTCTCGGGCGCGACACTTTCACTGTTCCAGCATCCGTCCTTTTTCGTAAGAGGCCGATTCCCGTCATAGATCAATGCGATCTGGAAAGCGGCGATGATTGACGCCTGGTACGAGGAGGTTAGTCACCAGGAGCCGCTTTCTCAAGGCGACCTTATTTCACAGTGTCCGACTGTGACGTGGACTAGCTATCCTCAGAAAACAAGTCAGGCCGATATAGACTCACTTAAGATGAGCATCGAATACCCGCAGGACGACCTCGTAGTAATGACTCAAGCCTGCGATCTGGCAAATGAGAAGCTTTCCGTGGTTGTTCTCTGCTCTCACTACGCACTGAACGACTACAAAGCGAGTTGGGAAGAAGCGATGAAAGCAAGCGGGCAGAATCCGACGGTGAAAGCGTGGGAAAGTCTCTGCAGCAGAATCCGTGACGGTTTCGTATGGAGCTTGGCGTTCCTCAACTCGGGAGCGACTTCAAACGTTTCAACAGACGTACGGGTCGTGGATTTCAGTGAGATTCGTACGCTACCAAGAAGCTTCATAGAGGAGCATCTTCGTACTGGCTTCTCGCCGAGATTGCGGCTGCGGCCTCCGTATCGGGAGCACTTGTCACAGGCATTTGCCCGCTATTTTATGCGTGTGGGTCTTCCGACACGGGTAAATGAGGTGTGGAAATCGACCGACGCCCGCACACAGTGAAACGGGGCCCAATAGGTTACGCAATCAGAACACCGTCGTATCCTGACTGGGACTCGACAGGATATTACCCGTTTGCGCATTGAGCCTACCTTCGAGTAGTCCTGCCACGGTCCATTCATCCAACGTTTCGCCGACAGAAATGCGAAAGCCCTCGACTGGGGTTCGAGGGCTTTCACTGGGACCGTGCATTCCGCGTTCTAGGGCATCTTGAAAAGAGCAACAGGTATGCCAGAATGTCGGTCGGCGCTTTTTGCGCTAAAATGCTTGTTTTGCGGACCTTGACGGCACGGACGCTCCGAACGTTGATTCCCAGCGGCGCCCGAAAACTGTCAAACTGCCCATTTCCCGGCGGCAGACGGGGTGTTCGCCACGAAATGTGCCGTGCCGCACGATCGTTTTGAAGTTGGCTAGGCGCTGGAGAATTGGTATAATAGCGGGTTCGGGGTGGACATTCGTATATCATTGCGGAATAGGGGCTTAGGTTCTATTGTTAGATCGGAGGTCAGGAGTGGTTAATCGCGCTCGCGCCGAATCGCCGGAATTGGGAGCGCAAACCGCGATCCCGGCCTGGACATGCGTCGAAAACCGCACCCTGGCCGCAGGGCGGGGAAGTAAGCCGCGCAGTTCAATGTTATCTATGGAGCAGGGGCGCGGTGAATCAACTGCGAGGCGCGAAACAGCACGCTGGTTTCTGGGGCGCCAAACCGCATTACATACGGTCGAATACCGCCTGCTCGGGCCAATAAGGAAGAGCTACTAATTATGGGTGACACCGCCAACGAGACGCCCGGTTCGCAACACGAGTACGCAGGTACCCGCGTCGAACAGAGCACGAACGAACTCGCTGAACTGACCAGCAAAGACTATCAGTTCGGGTGGGTGACCGATATCGAAGCGGACACGATTCCGTTCGGCCTGACCGAAGACACCATTCGTCTCATTTCAGACAAGAAGGGTGAGCCGGAATGGATGTTCGAGTGGCGTTTGAAGGCGTATCGGCACTGGCTTACGCTGACGGAACCTTCGTGGGCGAATGTGACGTATCCGCCGATTGACTACCAGGCGTTGCGGTATTATTCGGCGCCGAAAAGCAAGCCTAAGTTAGGCAGCCTCGATGAAGTCGATCCCGAGCTGCTGGCGACGTTCGAGAAGCTGGGTATTCCGCTGGAAGAGCGCAAGCACTTGGCGGGCGTGGCCGTGGACGCCGTGTTCGACAGTATTTCCGTGGCCACGACGCACAAGGACATTCTGGCCAAGAAGGGGATCGTTTTCTGCTCGTTCAGCGAAGCGGTCCGCGAGCATCCGGACCTGGTGAGGAAGTACTTGGGCTCGGTAGTGCCGGCGAACGACAACTTCTTCGCGGCGCTCAATTCCGCGGTGTTCAGCGATGGTTCGTTCTGCTTCATCCCGAAGGGCGTGAAGTGCCCGATGGATTTGTCCACCTATTTCCGCATCAACGCGGCCGAAACGGGCCAGTTTGAACGCACGCTGATCGTCGCCGAGGAAGGCGCGTCGGTGAATTATCTCGAAGGCTGCACGGCGCCGATGCGCGACGAGAACCAATTGCACGCGGCGGTGGTTGAACTGATCGCGCTCGACAACGCGACGATCAATTATTCGACGGTGCAGAACTGGTACGCGGGCGACGTGACCGGCAAGGGCGGGATTTACAATTTCGTGACCAAGCGCGGAAAGTGCGCCGGGGTCAATTCGAAGATATCGTGGACGCAGGTCGAGACGGGGTCCGCAATCACGTGGAAGTACCCGAGTTGCCTGCTGATGGGCGAGAACTCGATAGGCGAGTTCTATTCGGTTGCGGTGAGCGCGAATTACCAGCAGGCCGATACCGGCACGAAGATGATTCATCTCGCGAAGAACACGAAGAGCACGATCATTTCCAAGACGATATCCTCGGGTCACGGAAACAACAGCTACCGTGGCGAGGTGAAGGTGATGCCGAAGGCGTCGAACGCGCGGAACTATACGCAATGCGACTCGCTGCTGATCGGCGACCAGTGCGGGGCGCACACGTTCCCGTATATCGAGGTGCATAACACCACGTCCAATGTCGAACACGAAGCCTCGACCTCGAAGATCAGCGAGGACCAGTTGTTCTACTGCAAGCAGCGGGGCATAGGGACGGAAGACGCGATTTCAATGATTGTCAATGGGTACTGCAAGGAAGTATTCGAGCATCTGCCGATGGAGTTCGCGGTCGAAGCGTCGAAACTGCTGAGCGTGAGTTTGGAAGGGAGTGTTGGTTAGATGCTGGAGATTCGCAATCTGCACGCGTCGGTCGAGGGAAACGAAATCCTGAAAGGGATTAACCTCACCGTGAAGGCAGGCGAAGTACACGCGATCATGGGGCCGAACGGGTCCGGTAAGAGCACACTGGCGCAGGTGCTGGCGGGCCACGACGCCTACGAAATAACCGCCGGCTCGGTGCGGTTCCTCGATCAGGACTTGCTCGAGTTGCCCGCGGAAGAGCGCGCGCGATTGGGGCTATTCCTGGCGTTTCAATATCCGGTCGAGATACCGGGCATCAGCAACGCCTACTTCCTTCAAGCCGCATTGAACGAGATCCGCAAGAGCCACAACTTGCCCGAGCTGGACGCGATGGATTTTCGCGAGTTGCTCAACGACAAGATGGAGCTGGTCGCTATCGATCCGCGTTTCGCGGAGCGGCCCGTGAACGAAGGGTTTTCCGGCGGCGAGAAGAAGCGCAACGAGATCCTGCAATTGGCGGTGCTCGAGCCGCGCCTGGCCATACTGGACGAAACGGACTCCGGCTTGGACATTGACGCCTTGCGCATCGTCTCTGACGGCGTGAACAAATTGCGCAGTCCGGAACGCGCCACGATCTTGGTGACCCACTACAACCGTTTGTTGAACTACATAGTGCCCGACGTGATCCATGTTCTGGTGAACGGCGCTATCGTACGGTCCGGGGGGAAAGAGCTGGCCTTGGAACTCGAAGAAAAGGGCTACGACTTTATCCGAGAGGAGCTTGTCGCGCCGTGAGGCGGGGTAAGCGTCAGGGAGTCAGATGACCGAGATGCTCGATACGGCACAGCCCAACAAGGCGCATTATCTATCCGCGGTGGATACGCTTCGCCGTGGTTCGTATCCCGCGTGGCTGGCGCAGGTCCGTCAAGCCGGCGCGGCGCGTTTTTCCGAGACGGAATTTCCCACCCGCCGCCACGAAGACTGGCGCTTCACGAATGTGGCCCCTATTATTACGACGCCATTTCGACCACTGACCGGTCCGGAAGACTGGAACGTCAGCGTGTCTGACCTAGAATCCGTTTTGTTCGGCACGGCGGGTTGGACCGAGTTGGTGTTCATCAACGGCTACTACTCCGCCGCGTTATCCCGAATCGGTTCCCTTCCAAAGGGCGTTGTGGCGGGATCGCTCGCGGATGCGATTTCGTCAGGGAACAAGCTCGCTGAACACCACTTGAGCGTGCGCCGTGAAAGCGGGAACGTGTTCAACGCGTTGAACACCGCGCTGTTGCAGGACGGCGCGTTCGTCCACCTGCATGCGGGCGCCGTGCTCATGTTCCCCATTCATCTAGTGCATGTGACCACCGGGCTGAATGAGCCCGTAGCGGCTAATCCGCGCAACCTGGTTGTTCTCGGGCGTGACGCCCAAGCCGACATTATCGAAAGTTATGTGAACATCGGCGCCGGCGCGTACTTTAGCAACGCAGTGACGGATGTCGCCTTGGAATCCGGCGCGCGTGTTCACTGGCATACGCTGGTAAACGAGAGTGAAGAAGGCTACCGCCTGGGGTCCACCCGAGTGAACCAGGACCGGAACAGCGCGTTCCGTTCGTTTGCGATCACGCTCGGCGGAAAGATCGTGCGCAACGAATTGACGACCGTGCTGGACGGCGAAGGCGCCGAGGCGACGCTCAACGGGTTGTACCTAACCGGCGGCGAGCAGTTGGTGGACAACGCCGTGGCCATCGAGCACGCGAAGCCCCATTGCACGAGTTGGATAGGTTACAAGGGCGTGCTGGACAATGCGAGCAGCGCGGTGTATAGCGGTAAGATTAAGGTGCGCCGGAACGCGCAGAAGACCGATTCCAGACAGCTTAACCGGAATCTGCTGCTTTCCGATCGCGCCACGGTGAATACGAAGCCCCTGCTGGAGATCTTCGCGGACGATGTGAAGTGTACGCACGGCGCGACCGTGGGCCAGCATCCGAAGGAGGTCATTTTCTATTTCCGCAGCCGCGGGATGAACGAGGCCATGGCGCGGGCGATGCTCACGTATGGCTTCGCGGACGAAGTGATCAATCAGATTGATATTGAACCGCTTCGGCGCCGGCTTGACCGGGCCGTATGCGAGCGGTATAGCCCCATCTAGGGCGAGGCGATATGACGACGACCGTTAAAAAGCGCGCGATTCTTGACGTCGAACTGATCCGGAAGGATTTTCCGGTGCTGCAATTGCAGCGCTACGGAAAGCCGCTGGTGTACCTGGACAACGCCGCCACGAGCCAGAAGCCGCAGGCGGTGATTGACGCCCTCGACACCTACTACAGCTCGCAAAACTCGAATGTGCATCGCGGCGTTCATTACTTGAGCGAAACGGCGACCCGCGTCTACGAAGAAGCGCGGATCAAGGTCAAGCACTTCATCAATTCGCCGCTGAGCTGTCAGGTGATCTTCACGCGGGGCACGACCGAAGGCATCAACTTGGTGGCGCAGACCTATGGCCGGAAGTTTATCGGACAAGGCGACGAGATCATCATCTCGACCATGGAGCACCACTCGAACATCGTGCCGTGGCAAATGCTGTGCGAAGAGAAGGGCGCAGTGCTGCGCGTCATTCCCATCACGGACGACGGCGAATTGATGATCGAGGAATATGGAAAGCTCCTGAACAAGCGGACCAAGCTCGTGGCGATGGGCCACGTTTCCAACGCGCTGGGCACGATCAATCCGGTCAAACAGATCATCGACATGGCCCATGCGTTCCACGTGCCGGTGCTGGTGGACGGCGCGCAGTCCGTGGGCCACATGCACGTGGATGTGCAAAAACTGGATTGCGATTTCTTCGTCTGCTCCGGTCACAAGATGCTGGGGCCGACGGGAATTGGCGTCCTGTACGGCAAGGCGGAGCACTTGAACGCGATGCCACCCTTCCTAGGCGGCGGCGACATGATTTTGTCGGTTACGTTCGAGAAGACCACGTACAATTCGCTACCGTACAAGTTCGAGGCGGGCACGCCGAACATCGCGGACGCGATCGGTCTCGGCGCGGCGATCGATTACCTGCAGCAGGTGGGAATGGATCGCATCGACGCGTACGAGCACGAGCTTCTGGTCTACGGGACCGACGTGCTGCAAAACATTGACGGCTTGCGTATGATTGGTACGGCGCGCGAAAAAGCGGCTGTGCTATCCTTTACCTTAGACAGTGCGCATCCGCACGACATAGGCCAGATTCTCGACCAGGAAGGAATCGCCATTCGCGCGGGACATCACTGCGCGCAGCCGGTTATGCAACGCTTTGGCGTACCGGCGACGGCGCGCGCGTCGCTGGCGTTCTACAACACCAAAGAGGAACTCGATGCCCTAGGCCGAGCCCTCGAGAAGGTCAATGAGGTGTTTGCCTAAATGGAAAGTAACCGCCCCCTGTACGAGCAGGTCATACTCGAACACAACAAGAGTCCCCGCAACTTCCGGACGATTCCGGACGCCACGCAAAAGGTCAACGGATACAACCCGTTGTGCGGCGACCAGCTTACCATCTATGCGAAGATGGACGGCGACCGCATTGACGACATTAGTTTTCAAGGGTGCGGATGCGCCATCTCGAAGTCCTCGGCGTCGCTAATGACCACCCTGCTCAAAGGGAAGACGAGGAAGGAAGCGGAAGAACTTTTCGTGAAGTTTCACACGATGGTGACCTCCGCCCCGGACGCCCCCGTGGATAAGGGTGACTTGGGCAAACTGATGGTGTTCTCGGGGGTCCGCGAGTTTCCCGTTCGGATCAAATGCGCCACCCTGGCGTGGCACACGATGTTGTCGCTGTTGGACAAGAAGACTGAACCGGTCAGTACGGAATAGCAACTGTCCCGCGAAGAGAACGAGGAGAAGAAGCCCCGTGGCCCCAAAAGCAAAATCCATTCCCATGGGCTATCACACGGTAACACCGAGCGTCATTGTCAACAGCGCGGCGCGCGCCCTGGAGTTTTACCAGCGCGCATTTGGCGCTGTCGAGCTCTACCGCTTGGTGGAGCCCGGCGGCAAGATTGGCCACGCCGAAATTCAAATCGGCGACTCCATCGTCATGCTATCCGACGAGTATCCGGATTTCGGATTCAATAGCCCCAAGACTTTGGGGGGCTCGCCGGTCAGTTTGTTGGTGTATGTCGAAGACGCGGACGCGGTATTTGCGCAGGCCATCGCGGCCGGCGCGACGGAGCGCGGGCCGGTGACGGACCAGTTCTGGGGGGATAGGTCTGGCGCCGTGGAGGATCCTTTCGGGCACGTGTGGAACATCGCGGCGCACCGGGAAGATTTGTCTCCCGCGGAGATGCAGACGCGATTCACGGCGCTTCTGGCGGAACACGGCTAGGAATCCGGCTCGAGAGCCGGCTTTTTGAACGCGCCTCTATCGGGCGCGGGCAGGGACCGCCGGTTCTGATCCGCGTTGACTGAATTGGCGCCCCAGTGGTACCATTTATGTTGATAGTGTTGTAGATACGAACTGCGGCGCGGGAACAGCGCCGCATCGCCCATCGGCCCTGTTCCTAATCCCTAACTCGCCACCGCAGGCGTGAGGTATCGCAGATCATGACACAGGCGGCAGACATCCAACATTCGCTTAGCCTTCGCGAAACGCGTGAATTGATGAAGACCCGGCTGGCGGGCATCGTGCCGGAGTTCGAGATCGACATGAAGGCGGAGTATGCCTTCGAGATCAACCAACTCAAGCGGCAGCTCAATGCGGTGATACTCGGACACAACTACATGGAGCCCGCGCTGTATTGTTCGGTGCCGGACTACACCGGCGACTCGCTCGAATTATCGCGGATCTCGACGCAAACCGACGCGGACATCATTGTCTTTTGCGGCGTGCAGTTCATGGCGGAGACCGCCAAAATACTAAACCCTGCCAAGACAGTCCTGATCCCTTCGGCGAAGGCGGGATGTTCGCTGGCGGCGGGGATCACCGCACAGGACGTGCTGAACCTCCGGAAGCGCTATCCCGGCGCGCCGGTCGTCAGCTATGTGAACACCTACGCCAGCGTGAAGGCGGAATCGGATTACTGCTGCACCTCGGGCAACGCGGCGAAAGTTGTCGAGCACCTGATGGCCGAGGGTCACAAACAGATCATCTTCCTGCCCGACGAGTACCTGGCCCACAATACCGCGGCGGAATTGAAGATCGAGTTCTTCCGTGCGTCGCGGGTAAAGCTGGGCGCGCTCGAAGACCTCGACCCGCGCAAGACCACGATGATCGGGTGGCAGGCCCGGTGCGAGGTACACGATCAGTTCACCGTTGGCGATATCGAGAACATCCGGAAACAATTCCCGGACGTGGTGATTCTGGCGCATCCCGAATGCAGCCCGGAAGTCATCCAGAAATGCGAATACGCCGGCAGCACCAAGCAGATGATTGAATACGTGCGCAAGACATCCGCGCCGCACTACGTCCTGCTCACCGAATGCAGCATGGCCGACAACATCGCCGCGGAGAATCCGGAAAAGGAAATGCTGCGCCTATGCAGCATCCGCTGCCCGCACATGAACCAAATCACCCTCGAAGAAACCCTCGCGTCGCTCCAGCAGCTCCGCTACAAGATCGAGCTGGACGCGGACCTTATCCTCCGCGCGCGGTTGCCGATCGACCGGATGTTGGAAATTCGCTGATGCGCACTGACTGACTACCGATTTGGCGATGCGTCTTTGGTGGCCGCAAGTAGATTAATCGGGCCGGTCTCCACTCCCGGCGTAACGCGGATTTCTGGGGTAAATTCCAGGTCCGACAGCGCTATCACATAGTTTCCTTCGGGCAAGTAGCCCGTGGAGAAGTTTCCAAACCCGTCGGTTCGAGCGCCTTGGGCGAGGGCGCGCCCCAACTCCTTCCAACGGTTGTCCCAATTCTGGTGCGCGAGAGGCCAGAGGTCAGCGGGATACACATACAAATACTCGAACGGCTTTACTTGCCCCCGGGAGTCATGGACCGCCCCCGTGATGGTTCCGGCGGCGCCAAGCGTGGCGCGGACCTTGACGCCGTCTTTGGGTATCGGCGGCGCAACTTTGATCGTGTCGCTGAACGCCGTATAACCCTCTTTGATGGCGATAAAGCGGTTAGTTCCATGACCCAGGTTCGGATCTTTCCCGAGTGTTCCGTCGGACAGGACGACGAAGACATGGGCGTCGATTGGGCTTAGTTTAACGCCGGTCGCGGCGTCGGTGAATTCGACTTGGTACTTTACGCTGCGTCCGACGTCCTCGAGGCGTAGCGTTACGACGGGCATATCCGGCACGACAGCCAAGACCTCCCCTCTCCCGCGAACGTCGGAGCAATAGGCTCGGTAGGAGCCGGCCGGGAGCTGTTCCGCCTTCCACTGCCCCTGTGCGTCGGTGTTTTTGCCATTGGCGGCAACTTGGGTGGAAAACTCGGCTTGGGGTTGGCCGGAGGGGTCCACGCGTTCGCCGGTTGCTTCGAGTAACACCCCCGCATCAGCGACTGGCCGCATCCCTGAGTCCACAACACGGACTAGGAGAGAATGAAGAAGGGCTGGTTTCAGCCTTGCCGTGACTGACGGAGCCTTGGAGGTGTCGTCAATCCGAATGTCCTGGATCAGTGCGGACTCGTAGCCTTCCGCGCGGATTTCGAGCGAGTACACGTCGTAGGGCAGGCGCGTCACCAGAAACCGGTTGGGGCCAGTTTCCCCGGCCAGCAGAAAGGGCGACGTCGTGGCCGGCGTCATAACAACGCTGTTGTGGATGTCGTGAACGACCTTACCGTCGGCAGGCTGAAGTTCGATGGTTAACTGGCCGCTCGGCGGCAACGTGAAGTCGTGTTTGACGGAATCCTCAGTGGTTAACTCGAACGAGTGTTCTTCACTTTGCAGGAGTACTTCCGCACGGGCCCACAGGGTCCAGTGGCCTCCGTCGTGGTGAACAGTGTAGGCGCCTTGGTTGTCGGCAGAGGTCAGAGTGTCGGAGTTTCCGCCGAGCAGGCGCCGCATGATGGAGGCGTTTGGCGCAGGGGTTCCGTCGGAGAATAGCACTCTTCCTGATATTGTGGGCAGTTCCTTTACTCGCAACACCAAGTCAGGCGTAGGTTGGCCGGCCCGCCGAACTCCATCCGTGGTGGTGAAGGGATAGTAAATGTAGTTCTTTACAGCGACTGTGAATGCTCCATATCCTACTCCCGACCCTTCCGCCCGGAATGAGCCATCGTCGCCGCTTGGGAAGTACACCTCTTTTCCTCCAGTAACCTCTCCGGCGATCGTGACGCCAAGCTTCACCGGCTCTCCCGTAACGGCGTTTACGATATGACCGTGGATAGAGTCATCGACCGGCGGCGAGGCGGGCGAGACCAGTGCGCTGGGCTCTTGCACGCCGCCTTTGTCGGACGCTCCTGATTGTTCCGAGGAAATCGCGAGCGGACGCGCCGCGGAAGACTCCGGCGCATTGGGAAGTGAAGAACTCGGGGAGGCATTGAGCCCGACTGGCGTTTGGCTAGAAGGGCTACCAAAGTAGAACACCGCCAAACCAACCGAGACAGCAATAACCGCAATGACTGCTGGAATTGGCTTCAAACCGAGCACATTCGACAGCGCATCGCCAAGTTCGCGCTGCGGAGCGGTCTGGTCCATCGGCCGCGGGGCGCGGCGACCGGAGATAGCCAGCTTCCCCAATCTTTCAGCAAGCGCGGGGCTGACGGGCGCGCCCTCAGCCGCGTTCTCCAGCATCAACGCGCCGAGCGCCGACGCGCCGGTGGAAACCCCGCGTCGTTCTAGCGATTTGCGGACACGGTCCAGGCCTGCCCCAATACGATCACCAATTGTCTGCCGGGAAACGCCTGTTGTTTCGGCGATGGCCGCGTGGGTGGCGCCCTGAAGGAAATGAGCGACCAGGGGTATTCGCAGCGCATCGGGTAGTTCCGCGATGGCTTCGTCCACCAAGTCGTACACATCATTCCAAGTAACATTGGACTCGATTCCCCGCTTTTCCGCAAAGGACGAATCGCGGTTCAGCCGCCTGATTTCGGACCGAACGCGGTTGAGCGCGCGGTTGGTGGCGACGCGGTGGAGCCACGCCCCAAGAAAGTCTCCAGGGATGCGGGTCGAGGTGGCCAACGCTTCGAAACACTCCTGGGTGATATCTTCGGAGTCCTCGGCGCCCCGCAGGACTCGTCTACAGGTGGCGTGAACCATTCCTGAGTAACGGGAAACCAGCGTCGCGAACGCGTCAGCGTCTCGGTGGTCGAGCCACTGCTGCAAGAGCGTGGCGTCATTGTCGTTCATGATCGGTATCCCCTGTTCCATCCAACATCATCCTACAGTAAGATCACCGCGGATGGGGGAAATGCCGGAACGTCTTCGATAGGAGCGGATTTGGGGCATATCTCCATGGATAGGGGTGTTGTGTTCTAAACATGAATCGGGGTCGGCGCGAATGATGGGCCACCGCTCTTGGATAGTATATAATACGGACGACTATGGGCGCGGGAAGTCCGCTATGTTTCGGAGAGGAGCGTAATCGAGTATGGACGCAAGCTACACGGCGGTGATCAAAGAGGATTCGGGCTGGTGGATCGGCTGGATCGAGGAGATCCCGGGCGTGAACAGCCAAGGGCGGACGCGTGAGGAACTGCGCGAGAACCTGCGTTCTGCTTTATCCGAAGCCCTAGAGTTCAACCGCGCGGAAGCTCTCGCGCTGGTCGGCAGCGCGTATACCGAGGAACAAATCCTGTTGTGAAACGGCGCGACTTGATTGCGCATCTCGTTTCCCATGGATGTTTGTTAATTCGTGAAGGCGCCCGGCATTCGTGGTGGGGAAATCCTAAGTTCAACTCGCGGTCTGCCGTGCCGCGCCATACTGAAGTGAACGATGTTCTCGCCCGAAAGATTTGCCGCGATCTTGGAATTCCTGAACCCTGAGGCGTACGTCACGAATTGCTCGTTTTGCAGCGCGCGAGGGAGTGTGGCTCACCCCCGTTGACGCATCCTGTGACGCGTTGGCGCGGGGTTGGTATATAATTCCCTGATTGGACTTGGCAGGTTCCATTTAGACTATCCGGAGGAAGATTCATGCGGCGGAATGGAGTTTCTTATCTTCTCATCGCGTTGGCGTTGGTGGCGGTGTGTACGCCGGCCTTTGCCAAACGGCAATACGACTTCAAACAAATCACGCTGGACAATGGTCTGCGGGTGGTGACGCTCGAGGACTTCTCCTGTCCCGTCGTGGCGGTGCAGGTGTGGTATCACGTCGGCTCGAAGAACGAAGACCCGGCGCGTCAGGGTTTCGCGCATATGTTCGAGCACATGATGTTCCGCGGCACGGACAAGGTCGGGCCGGAAGGCCATTTTGACCTGATTCGCAAACAAGGCGGCGATTGCAACGCATTCACGTCGTTCGACTACACGGCGTACGTGAATCATCTCCCCTCCAGCCAACTGGACCTCGCGTTGTGGCTCGAGGCGGATCGCATGATGGGGCTGAAGATCGATCAGGAGGGCTTCGACACCGAACGCAAGGTGGTCGAAGAAGAACGCCGCATGGATATCAACCAGCCCTACGGCACGGTGATGGAGCAAGTCGAACCGATCCTCTTCAAGGTCAGCCCCTATCGCTGGGCTCCCATCGGCAACATTCCGCAGTTGCGGGCGGCGACCATTGACGAACTGGAGAAGTTCTGGGACACCTATTACGTGCCCGACAACGCGACGTTGGTGATTGTTGGCGCGGTGAAACATGCACAGGCGCAAGCGCTGGCCCGGAAATACTTCGGGTGGATGCCCAAGGCCCCGCAACCGCCGGAGATGACCGTACGCGAACCCGCCCAGACCGCCCCGCTCGAAGCGAACATATCCGAGCCGATCGGGCCGGTGCCCATGGTGGGGTACGTGTACCGCAGCGCGCCGGAGAATCACCCCGATTTCATTCCCATTGAAGCGCTGATGGGCATACTAGGCGACGGCGAAAGCAGCCGGCTCTACCAGGACCTCGTCAAAGAGAAGCAACTCTGCGCGCAAGTCATCGCGGAAACGTATGGTCTTGAACTCGAGGGCGTGTTGGGCGCGGGCGCGGCCTTGCGGCCGACGAGCGACCCCGACAAGGTCCTCGCGGAGATTGACAGCCACTTGAAGGAACTCGTCGAAAAGCCGGTGACGCAGCGAGAACTGGATAAAGTGAAGAACCAGATGCGGCGTTCGTTGGTGACCAGCGCGCTCAAAGTCTCGAGCAAGGCGCGGCAAATCGGGCACACGGCGATCATCTTCAAGGATCCCGAGGAGTTGAACCGCGAGCTGAAAGAAATCAAGAAGGTTACGATAGCCGACGTGCAGCGGGTCGCCAAGACTTACTTGAAACCCGAAGCCCGCACCGTGCTGCGCGTGACGCCGGCGCCGAAAGGGACCAAGCCCGGCGAAGACGAAGGCGCTCCTCCCGCGGCCAAGGAGAACAAGGTCGCCACGCGGACCGGTGTGAAGGCCGGCGTGAAGCCGCCAGACGCTTTCCCCTCGGCGCCGCCTCTTCAGCCCAACACGCCGACGCTTCCCGAAGAGCCCATGACCGAGAAGACGCTCGGGAACGGCCTCAAAGTGGTGGTCGTGCCGAATCATGAGACACCGTTCGCGACGATAATGCTGGCGTTCCGTTACGGCGCGTGGGCGGAGGACCCGGCCACGCCCGGCGCGGCGTCCATGGCCGCGGATATGATTACCAAAGGCACGGAGCACTACACCGCGGTACAACTCGCGGAAGAAGTCGAATTCAACGCGCTGACGCTGGACGGCGCGGCGGGCATGGACGACGCGAGTGTTTCGGCCACGTGTCTATCGGACAAGCTGCCGCTGGCGGCCAAGCTGTTGGCCGAGGTGACGCTGCGCCCCACGTTTCCCGAGAGCGAATTTGCGATTCTGAAGAACCAGCGGCAAGTGAGTCTCTCGATTCGCGCGCAGGATCCCGACTACCTGGCTGACCGCGAACTCCGCCGCCGCTTGTACGGCGAGCATCCCTATGCGCGGACCGTGGTCGGTGAGCTCGAGGATGTGGCCCGCCTCACGCCCGCCGCTGTGGCGAAATGGTGGAAAACGTTTGTGCGGCCTGAGGGCGCGGTGCTCTACGTCGCCGGCGATGTAAAACCGTCCGCGGTGTTCAAGTTGGCCGAGAAAGAGCTTGGCGCGTGGAAGGCGGAAGGCCCGGCGCCGAATCCCACGATCGCGCCCATACCCGCGCTGCAGGATTCGCACATCTACCTTGTGAACAAGCCGGGGTCGGTGCAAAGCCAGATCCGCGTGGCCCAAGTCAGCATTACTCGCGGCCATCCGGACTATCACCGGTCGCGCGTGTTCACGCAGATATTCGGAGGCTCGTTCGGCAGCCGGCTGAACAAATACATCCGGGTCGAACGCGGCCTGACCTATGGCGCCAACGGCGGATTCACGCCGGCGCGTTTCTCCGGCACGTTCGCCGCCGAGACCTTCACCAAGAATCCCTCGACGGCGGATACCGTGCAGGCGTTGATCGACACGGTCACGAACATGCGGAAGACCCCGCCCACGGACGAAGAAATCTCGACGGCGCGTTCGTACCTTACCGGCAGCCTGGCCGGCGACCAGGAAACACCGCAGGACGTGGTGAAGTACCAGTGGATGATTGAGAGCAATCGCCTGCCGAAGGACTATTTGAAACAGGCCATGGCCGCGTACACCGTGACGCAGCCCGGTGACGTGTCCCGCATCGCGGAGAATATCGTCAAGACGGACAAGCTGACCATCGTGGTCGTGGGCGAGGCCAAAGACGTGAAAGAGGGCCTCGAGAAGATTGCCCCGGTGACGGTAGTCGAAGCCCCCGCCGCTCCGGAGGGTCAGGGGCCGAAAGGACAAGGAAACCCGCAGAAATGACCGCGTCCGATTCACAAGCCGACTTCTATCGCGAACAGGGCTATCTGATCGTGCCGGACTTGGTTAGTCCGGCCGAACTCGAATTGCTCAAGCGGGACACCGTGGACCTCGCGCGGGGCAAGTACCCGTGCGAGCAGTTGCAGACCTTGCCCGAGGACATGAGCGACGACGAGGCGCTCAAGAGCATCCTCTGCATCCATCAGCCGCACTACATCAGCCCGGTGATGCTGGATTTCGTGAAGCACAAGGGCATGGCGGAGATCATGAGCCGCATCATCGCGCCGAACGTGAAGTGCATGCAGTCCATGTTGTTCGTAAAACCGCCCGGATTCCAAGGGCAGGCGTGGCACCAGGACGAGATCTATATCCCCACCCGGGACCGATCGCTTTGCGGCGGTTGGATCGCCATTGACGACGCGACCATCGAGAACGGGTGTCTGTGGGTCATCCCAGGGTCGCACCGGACCGGGTACATGTATCCGCAGAAGCTACACGGCAACCCCGACGAATTCGATATATCCCAGGAGTCCTACGGGTTCGACACGTCCGCCGAGATACCGGTCGAGGTCAAGGCCGGCACGGTTGTGTTCTTCAACGGGTACTTGCTGCACCGTTCGGCGAAGAACCGGTCGAAGAGCAGCTATCGCCGTGTGCTGGTGAATCAC
>JACRLJ010000110.1 GCA_016215105.1 Candidatus Hydrogenedentota bacterium | reverse complement strand
TTTGTTCGCCGCTCTCAGCATCGTGTTCATGCTTACTTCAGGGTTCGGATGCAGTGGAACCAGTTCTACCGCACCGAAAGCCGCCGGTGACCCTGCAGCTTTGGTAGGAACAAGTTGGCTCGACCCGGGATCGAACACCGTATACACCTTCAAGGATGGCGCCACTCTCGAAGTGAAGCTCTCGGCGGCGCCTCAGCCTGTCCAAGGACCGTACTCCGTGGAGAATGGCGTCATCAGCGGTGCTACAGGCATGCAGTCCTTTGACGGTACGTGGGACGGCAAATCAGTAACCATGCGGGGAAAGGCATTAACCAAGCAGTAACTTCGCAGAACTGAATCCATCAAGGATTCAGGCGAACAGCCCGTCGCACTTCAAACGCCGAAGCCTCGCGCTCGTCGAGAGACGCCATGCGTCAGCGTCTCAAGGCTGACGTCCCGTCACCTCCAGTTCCATCAGCCGCCCGACCACGCGCTTCGGCCCCAGTCGAACACCGGCGCACAGCCGAGACGAAATCTGATCCACCAGCGTCTCCATAGCCCCTCCATAGTGAACGCGAAGCCTCAGGACTTTGGGCGTCTGTAGCAGGATTTCCGCGTTTTCAACGCCGGGCGCCGCGCGCAGCGTTTCCGCCAGCGCCTTGCCCAATTCGTCCGAAGCCGGGTCCAGCAAAGACACAACGATATCTTCCGGCGGAGACGCGCCAGCCGCAGCCAGGACCGCCGGCACGCCGATTTCCTTCTTCAGCTTCGCGCACGCGTCTTCCAGCGCCTGCGCCTCACCTTCACTCGCGTCTTGACCGTTCACTATCGCCTCCACCGCCTTCGACTCCACGGTCTTTCCATCGCTGGCGCGTACGATGGATATTGAGATAACGGCGTGACACGCCATTACGTTTGATCCTGCCGGCGGAGGCTCATGACGCATCGTCGCGGTTCCGGCGATGATGATGTCGGCTAAATTCTCCCGGCCCAGTTGAGCCAACCCTTCAGCGCCGCCCTGAATTCGGGGAAGCAAGTCAGCGCCGGCATACACGCTCCTCACCTCGGCGGAATTCACGGTGTCAAGGCCGATCTCGTGCAGGGCCTCACAAACCGCGGTCTCGGCGGGGCCGCCCTTGGCCGACGAAAGGGCCGCGTCCGCGCGCGGCTGCTCGGCGATTAGCGCCAACGCCTTGCGAGGGGGAAGAAGATGCGGAAGCAGACACTGGGCGATGTCGCGCCGCAGCATTTCGCTTCGGACTTGCGCCTCGATCTCCACGCGCACGCTGTCGTGTTCGATATCCTGCTTCATCAGCGTCGGAGACGGCACGATGTACCGGGGCGCGCGTTCCAGAATGGTTTTCAACGCCGCCAGGTCCGGCTTCGGAAGGATTCCCTCGATCACTTCGAGAACAATCTCGCGTTCCGCCGTAAGAATAGCCTCATTGCGCGCCGCGCGGTCCTTACCCGGCGCCCGGCCCTCCATCGTTACCTTGATGAGGTCTTCGTCTTGCGCCGCGTACGCGCCTGCGCCTATCAACACTGCGGCGGCAACTATCCAGCGGGTCATTCAATGATCTCCCCGTAAGTGAGTCCAAGCGCCCCCAATTGCAGATTGACGCGCTCCGAACGCTGCCGGGGCCTCGCGTCCTAATCGCGGCCACGCGCCAGGATCAGCATCCGTACCAACTCCAGGATCGCCATCGCCGTCGCAGCGACATAGGTAAGCGCCGCGGCGGTCAGGACTTTACGGGCGCCGGCCAGCTCATCAGTCGTCAAGTATCCTCCGCTCGAAAGACACTTCAATGCCCGCCGGCTCGCGTCAAATTCCACCGGCAGCGTCAACACGGTAAAGAACACCGCGAGAATGTACAGCGCTATCCCCAGCGGAATAAGTATCTTGATATGAAAGAAGAAACCAACAAAAAACAAGGGCCACGCGAGCATCGAACCGAAACTGCACACCGGATAGACAACGTTCCGCAGCATCAACGGCGCAAAGGCCCGCGCATGCTGAACCGCGTGCCCAACTTCGTGCGCCGCGATTCCCAAAGCCGCCACGCTGCGGCCGCTATAGATACCGTCCGACAACCGCAGTACGCGATCGCGGGGGTCGTAATGATCGGTCAACTCGCCCGGTATAGCTTCCAAGCCGCACGCCGGCCGGCCCGGATTTGATGACGGGCTATCGGACAGGTCAATTCCCGAATCGCGCAAAATGCGCGCCGCCACCTCAGCGCCCGACAAACCGCTGCGGGTGCCTACCTGCGAAAACTTGGCGTACGTGGACTTCACTTTCAACTGCGCCCACCCCGCAAACAGCAGCGCGGGGATCAGCAGCAGCATCGTCGGATCGAAGAAAAAACCAAACGGCATCATTACTTCTCACTCCTTTGAGCGGGTGGGCGCATGAGACACCGCCCGTTGAATACCGCTCCTTCTTCTATGATTATCTGGCGCGCACGGATATCACCCGTGACCTTGGCGGACGCCATAATATGTAACATTCCGCCCGTCGAAACATTTCCAAACACCTGCCCGCACAACACCATCTTCTTGCCCGCAATCGCGTCGGCGTTCAACCGGCCCGTCGCGCTCAATTCAAGTTCCTGCGTACATTCCATCTTACCTTCCACCAAACCCTCGACCTTGCACGAAGTTGCGCGCACATTGCCCGTAACCAGCGCGCTCGATCCCAAAAGCAATCGGCCGTCCACCGTCACGTCACCCTCGATCCGGCCGCCGATCTCCGACTCGGACCCGCTCATCATCGAACCATTGATGATTGCGCCCTCCGGGACCACCATGCGCTTGGACGTCACCGTCTTTGCGCGCCGTATCGCCAAATCGTCCGCCGTCACGTGCGGACTGTCTCCTGCTTCGACTGCCGGTTCGCGCATTCGGTTTGGGCCGCGGCTGGTCTGGAGCACATCGTGGAACGCTGCGTTGAAGCGTCCGAAGATGGTTCCCTTCTTGGACGCCCGCTCGAGATCCTCGAACGTGTCCCCCCCCCCGAGGTCTCCGTCGTCCGGTATCCCTCCGTCGCCTTTGCCCTTCGTGAGTTCGTCCAGGTTCAGGTCGAGCGGCTTCTTGGTCTGTTCCAAATTCTCTTTGTCCGTCACGGTTAGAAGTACCCCAGCCGGTTGGCAATGTCGGAAACACAGCCCGCGATTTTCAGCTTCGGAAAACTCACCACAAACGGCGTCCCCGAGTTCACGGCTTCGGGTACGCATTTATCATAATACAAGAATCCCAAATTCTCCGGTTCCACCAACAGGTGTTGCCGGGCGTACTTGGAAAGGATATTCGCCGCAATCTGCGCCTCGTACTGGTTCCGCGCCCGATTCACTACGATCCTCGGCCGCACCGACCGCGCCAGCGCCACAATCTCCGTGGTTACTTGTTTCTGCGTCTCCTCCTCCAAGAGCTCCGACTTCGCGATGCAGTCCAGGAAGTCCCGCAAACTCTCGTTCCGCTGCAAGAGCAACGCCACCTCGGTGCTCCGGTAAAACCGCTCGATCTTCCGGAATAAGGCCGCGCGCAGAAACTTAAACGCATTATCTATACTCGTCTTCTCCGGATTTATTACCAAAACGCCATTCGTATCCGTCATCAGGAAAAAATCGAGCGTGTTCAAATGGGCGCCTGCGTCGAGGTCAACAACGATCAGATCCGAGTCCAGTGACCGCAGTTCCCGGATCAACGCCGTCTTTTGCTGATACTTGGGGTTCGCCACATCGAGCAGGCCGGTCGTCCCAGGTATTAGACGCAGATTTTCGTACTGGGTGTCACACAGAATCGAAGCTAACTGCTTGCCACCCTTCTGATAGAAGAAATCATCCAGTCGCCGCTCGGCGCGAGTGCCGAGAACTGTTTCAATATTGGAACAGCCCAAGTCCGCGTCTACGAGTATGACCCGCCACCCTTTATGAGCGACGTCAACCGCTAAGTTCACCGCAAAGCACGTCTTTCCTACGCCACCCTTGCCCCCGCCGACAACGAGTATCTCCGGAGTTTTCCGGGCCACCGCCCGCTCTTCAATGAGTCGCACTAGGGTGTCCTTCCAAGGGGTAGGTTTCGCAGCCATACTCCAGTGTTTGGATCATTGAAAATAGCATAGAAACGCTAAACTTGTCAATCAATTGCCCTTGGCCGGAATGCGTAACCCAAGGCAAAACAGGAGCTTGAATCCCTACACGAAGGGCACGCTTCCCGTTTTGCAGACGCCTGTTCGCATGCTATAATGCCCCGCGTTTCGCGGAACGAAACGGATGGACGCAATTCGCCGCGGAACGCATTAACCCCAAACAGGATAGCGCATGTCAACACGGTTTCCCGAGTGGATTCGACGTAAGTGGGCGTCAGGACAGAACTTTACGATGACCAAGGAGGTCATCGAGAAGCTCCAGCTCCACACCGTCTGCCAGAGCGCCCAATGCCCCAATCTCGGCGAGTGCTGGTCCCGGCGAACCGCCACCTTCATGGTCCTGGGTAACACCTGCACACGGAGTTGCCGCTACTGCTCCGTCGATGGCGGCAAGCCCGAAGCGCTGGATGCCGAAGAACCGCGCCACGTGGCCGAGGCCGTGGCTGCGATGGAGTTGCGTCACGCGGTCATCACCTCCGTGACGCGCGACGACCTGACTGACGGAGGCGCAGACCACATTGGTCAGGTAATCGAGGCCGTCCATGCGCTGAACCCGGAGACAACCGTCGAGATTCTCGTGCCCGATTTCAAAGGCGACCGCGACGCCATTGCGCGCGTGCTCGCGGCGAAGCCCGAGGTGTTCTCGCACAATATTGAGACTGTCGAGCGCATCTACCCCATCATCCGGAGTAAACGCTTTGGCTACCGCCAAGCGCTCGATGTCCTGCGAATCGCCACGGAACTCGCCCCGCAGGCCATCGTCAAGTCCGCCCTCATGGCCGGCCACGGCGAAACCGCCGACGAAGTCCGCGCAACCTTGCTCGACCTGCTCGAAGCGGGCTGTTCAGCGGTGAATATCGGCCAATACCTGCAACCCACAAAAAAACAACGGGAAGTTCACGAGTACGTCCACCCCAGCCAATTCCAGGCCTATCAAGAACTCGCGTATACCCTCGGATTCGAGTTTGCAGTCGCGGGTCCGTTTGTGAGAAGTTCCTATCGTTCCGAGGAGATGATGGACGCTCGATTCGCCCGAGATCGGGTTTTGGCTGGACGGAGGACAGAGACATGAAGTTTGAAGTGCGTCTGCCCGCAATGGGCGAAGACGCTACCGAGGAAGCGACTGTCGCCTATTGGCCCATCGAGGAAGGCGAAGTCATCCATGAAGGGGACGACTTGGTCGAGCTCACGACCGACAAGGCCGCCTTTAGCGTCCCCTCGCCCAAGACAGGAACCCTGGTCGAGAAAGTGGTTGAAGAAGGGGACGAGGTCGAAGTCGGCGATCTGATCTGTATCCTCGACGTTTAGTCCGTAGCCTTGGTTGTGAGACCGGGCGCGTTTCGTACCTCACATGCGCATGTCCGCAGGAATTGGTGCGGATTCTCATTCAATGGCCTGAAAGGAAGATAGATGTCTATCGGAGTTGGAGTTATCGGCGGGGGTACCGTTGGCGGGGGCGTCATCAAGACTCTGCGGTCGAACGCCGCGCTCATCACCGCGCGAACTGGCGCCGGCGTCACCCTGACCCATGTCGCGGATCGGTACACGGATCTGTTCAAAGCGTTCGATCTCGCAGGGGTCACGATATCCAACGACGCGTCCAAGCTCATTAACGATCCGAACGTTCACATCGTCTGCGAGCTTATTGGAGGACTCGAACCCGCCAGGACTTTCATCTCCAACGCGCTTAAGGCCAAGAAACACGTGGTCACGGCAAACAAGATGCTGCTCGCCCATCACGGCGCCGAACTGTGCCGCGCAGCCATCGACAACGGCGTCGAATTGCGGTACGAGGCGGCCGTCGCTGGCGGCATTCCCATCATCAAGGCCCTGCGCGAAGGACTCGTAAGTAACAACATCGAGTTCGTCTACGGCATACTCAACGGCACCTGCAACTACATCCTGTCGCGCATGACCTATGAAGGCCTCGAATTCAATGACGCCCTCAAACAGGCTCAGGCCCTCGGATTCGCCGAGACCCCGCCCGACCTCGATATCGAGGGCCACGACACGGCGCACAAGTGCCAGATTCTCGCCTCCCTCTGCTATTCCACTGAGGTCGCTCTCGAAGACATCTACGTCGAGGGCGTCACCAAGGTTACCGGCGCTGATGTCGCCTACGCCCACGAACTCGGCTACATCATCAAGCTTCTCGCGGTCATTCGGTCCGTCGGAGACGCCGTCGAAGCGCGCGTCCATCCGACCCTCGTTCCGAAAGATCACCTGCTGGCGTCGGTCCGAAACGAATTCAACGCCGTGTATGTGAAGGGCGATATTGTGGACGGCACGCTGTATTACGGCCGGGGTGCGGGACGCATGCCCACCGCCAGCGCCGTCGTTTCCGACATCGTCGATATCGCCCGCCGAAACGGCGCCGCGCCACAGCCGCCGTTTGTCTACGGCGCCAAACGTCCCATCCGCGACATCGGCCATGTGGTCGGCCGTTACTACCTCCGTCTCACCACCCTCGACAAACCCGGCGTGCTCGGCAAGATCTGCACGGGACTGGGCGCCCACGGAGTCAGCATCGCCAGTGTCATTCAAAAGGAAAAGCATGCGGAAAACGCGGTTCACGTCGTCATGATGACCCACGAAACCGTCGAGTCCTCGTTGCGCGCCGCGCTCAACGAAATCGATCCGCAGGATTTCATCGGAGAACCCACACACGTCCTGCGTGTGCTCTAGGAGATGCCCATGTTGAATCCAGGACTTATTGAACGGTACCGAAAGTACCTTCCGGTCACCGAAAACACGCGAGTCATCTCGCTCAACGAGGGCTCCACGCCGATGATTCCGGCGTACAACCTCAGCGCCGCCATTCATCCGCGCCTCGACATTTGGCTCAAGTTTGAGGGACTCAACCCCACCGGCTCCTTCAAAGATCGCGGCATGACCATGGCCATCACCAAGGCCGTCGAGGATGGATTCAAAGCCGTCATCTGCGCCTCGACGGGAAACACCTCCGCCTCAGCCGCCGCCTACGCCGCCCGCGCGAAAATTCGTTGCGCCGTCCTCATTCCTGAAGGCAAGATCGCCCTCGGCAAACTCTCCCAAGCCATGATCCACGGCGCCAAGGTCATCCAGGTCAAAGGAAACTTCGACCAAGCCCTGGAACTCGTGCGCAGCATCGCGTCGCGAGAACCCATCGCCCTGGTCAATTCCGTCAATCCATTCCGCATCGAAGGTCAGAAGACCGGCGCCTTCGAGATCGTGGACGACTTCGAGGGCGTCGCGCCGGACTTCCATGTCCTGCCTGTCGGCAATGCGGGAAACATCACTGCCTATTGGAAGGGGTACAAGGAGTACAAAGCCGCCGGCAAGAACAAGAACCTGCCCAAGATGCTCGGGTTCCAAGCCGCCGGTTCCGCCCCCATCGTTCTCGGACACCCTGTCGAGAACCCGCAGACCTTCGCCACAGCCATCCGCATCGGCAACCCCGCAAGCTGGAAAACCGCCGTCGAGGCGCGCGACGAATCCGACGGCGCTATCGGTATGGTCACGGACCACGAAATCAGGGTTGCCTATCAAATGATGGCCTCGACCGAAGGGGTCTTCGCTGAACCAGCCAGTTGCGCGACTATTGCCGGCGTCATCAAACTCGCCGGAAACGGCTATTTCGATCAGGCCGAAGCCTACAAAGGCGGCAAGCTCCGGCTCGTCTGCATCCTCACCGGCCACGGACTGAAAGACCCGGACAGTGCGATCAAAGGGTTTAGCCCAAACGATGCTTGGACTCGTATTCGACTGTGACGGCACCATCGCCGACACCGAGGCGGTGACCGCGCAGGCCACAATCAAGATGTTCCGCGACCTCTACAACTTCGACGTGACGGAGGACGAATTCCTCCCTTTTGTAGGCACCGGCGCAATCCGCTACGTGGAAGGACCGGCGCAACTCCACGGAGTCACCATCGACACGCCCAAAGCCGTCGCGGTCCGACAGGAAAACTTCGCCGCCCTCATGAAGTCCCGCGGACCGTCGATCATTTTCCCCGGAGTGCTCGACCTGATGCGCGCCGCCGCCGCCGATCCGGACTGGAAACTCGCGGTGGCCACCTCGAGCCCGCGCGACAACTCCATGGCCACCATGGAGACCACGCAAATTCCCTTGGACCTCTTTGACGCCTACATCACCGGCGACACGATCTCCCACAAGAAACCCCACCCAGAGATCTACCTCGCTGCTGCGGCGGCGCTGAACCTGGCGCCCGGCCGCTGCGTCGCCGTCGAGGACGCCGTGACCGGTGTCTCCGCCGCAAAGGCCGCAGGCATGAAATGTATCGCCGTGACAAATTCGTTTCCCGAATCGGAATTGGGCCACGCGGACCTCGTCGTCAAATCCGTGGCGCAATTGACCCTTGGAAAACTCCGGGACCTTATCGGATAGCCCCGCGCGCCGCGCAATCGAATCGAGTAAACGATGGCCACTGAATTCCCAACCAGCCCTCCGGCCGCAAGAAGCATTGAAACGCAGCGCTTCGACACGCCTGTCCCCTATCAGCAGGCATTTGATATGCAGCGGGCCCGCTGCGGCGAGATCGAGGCGGGACGTGCGGGCAATCTGCTCATGCTGCTCGAACATCCCCCCGTGTTCACCCTCGGCCGCCGCTCCGACCCCAACAACATCCTTCTCAACGCGAGCCAACTCCGTGAAAAGGGTATCGAGTTGCATTATGTCGATCGCGGCGGCGATGTCACCTACCACGGTCCGGGACAATTGGTGGCCTACCCCATCCTCGACCTGAGCCAGTGGCGGCTCTCCATCCGCTGGTATCTGCGCTCGCTCGAAGAAGTCCTCGTCCGTCTCGTGGCTCGATACGACCTTCCCGGAGAACGCCTCGACGGCTTTTCCGGGGTGTGGGTCCGCGGCGCCAAAGTCGCCGCGATCGGCGTCGGCATCCACAACTGGGTCACCTTCCACGGAATCGCCCTCAACGTGGCCCCCAATATGACCCACTTCACTCACATCATCCCCTGCGGCATTACGGACAAACCCGTGACCTCCCTCCGCCAACTCCTCGGCGACGCGCCCCCCATGAACGAAGTAATGACCGCCTTCGATGAGGAATTCCGTTCCTACTTCCTAGACCAACCACCATCCTAATTCGCCAGTTGATGGGTGTCCCCAATTCTCAATTCGTAATTCGTAATTGATAATTCTCCCCCTACTCTTGCGCCTCAAGCCAGCGTGTACAGTCCAGCGCCGCCATGCAGCCCGACCCCGCCGCCGTGATGGCTTGCCGGTACACGTGATCTTGCACGTCACCCGCTGCGAACACGCCTTCGACATTCGTGTAGGACGTGCCCGGCTTCGTCACCAGGTAGCCGTTCTCGTCCATATCAAGAACGCCCGTGAAAAGCTCCGTGTTCGGCCTGTGGCCAATCGCGGCGAAGTAGCCTACGCACGCAATCTCGCGCGTTGCGCCGGTGTGAACGTCCTTGAGCCGCGCCCCGGTCACGCCGGCCTTGTCCTCCCCCAGAATCTCCTCGACAACCGAATTCCACTCCACGGTGACCTTCTCATTGGCCAGAACCCGATCAGCCATGATCTTGCTCGCGCGGAACTTGTCCCGGCGGTGAACCAGATGCACACGGCTCGCGAAACGCGTCAAGAACAAGGTCTCTTCCATCGCCGTATCGCCGCCGCCGACGACGACCAGCGGCTTGTTCCGGAAACGCGGTAGCCCGCCGTCGCACGTCGCGCACGCCGATACGCCCCGATTCAAGAACTTCTTCTCCGACGCCAGCCCCAAATACCGGGCGGTTGCGCCGGTGGCAATGATCACCGATTTCGTTTCCCACGTCTGCCCATCCGACGTAATACGAAACGGACGTCTCGAGAAATCTACGGCCGTGATGGTCTTCGACTCGATGCGCGTCTTGAACCGCAACGCCTGCTTCTTGAACAGGTCCATCATCTCCGGTCCCGTCACACCATCCGGGAACCCTGGAAAATTCTCGACCTCCGTGGTAGTCATTAACTGCCCGCCCGGCAGCACTTCCTGGCTCAATTCCCCTTCAAACAGCAACGGATTCATGTCCGCTCTCGCCGTATACAACGCAGCGGTGTACCCCGCCGGACCCGAGCCAATTATGATTACGTTTTCCATGGGTTTGCTCCTCTAAACATAGTTCTCCACCCGGCGCCGAGCCACGGTAGGAATTGGGTTTGCTGGAACACGTTCACGCATCCAAACCGGAGTATAGGCAACGCCGCCGGAGGAACACAAACATGCCACCCAGCCCAGAGACCCGGCGCCGGAGCAAGAGCGGCGCCCCCCTTCCCGCCGCTTCCGATCGCCCCCCCTGTTTGTCCCGTTTCCCAATGCCGTTTGACTAGCGCCTGCGTGCTTCCTATAATCATCTCGTTCGGTTGAGCCAGACGATGGGCGGACGCAAATCGTTTGCGGCGCGCCTCTGCTATTCCTGTCATACAGGAAAGCTACGTCTATATGCGCAATAGAGGTATCCAATAGATCTGCTATGAATGACGGCGGAGCCGAGGCGTTGCGGGTGTGTATCTCCCACGAGCGATTCTTCGGCGGTGAGACGGTCTCGAGCACGTACATTCTGCGTTCGGCGCGTCACACGCGTTGGAGTTGCAGTCAGTCTCTCCGTCTTCAAGACACCCCCAAATCCTCCAATCCGGCGAAGGACCAAGACCACAAATCCCAGACCGGAACAACTTCGCTTTTGTCCGCAGCGGGAGTTACAGCATGAACGTCGCAACACATCGCGTGCCGCATCCCACCCCGGCCGTCAGCACCACGAAGATCAATGACTTGGTGCTCAAGATCGCCACCGCAAACGGTTCCGGCAGCCAATCTGCCAACCTGATACTGATGCGCGCCATCTTTCACATGGGCATTCCAGTCAGCAGCAAGAATCTCTTCCCGTCAAACATTCAGGGACTTCCTACGTGGTTCACCATCCGAGCCAACGAGGATGGTTGGATTGGACAGAAGACGAACGTCGATGTGCTCATCGCAATGAACGCCGAAACCGCCGCTCAGGATCTCGCGGACCTTCACCCGGGCGCCATCGTGATTATCAACGAGGCGTTGAAGCGCTTCGTGGTACGAACCGACCTTACAGTCTTCACGGTTCCATTCAGCAAACTCGTCGAACAAGTCTGCGAAGACACGCGCCTCCGGAAAATGGTCGCCAACATCATTTACGTGGGTGTAGCCGCGTTCCTGCTCTACATCGAAATGGACGAGGTCCGCAATGCAATTACCACCCAATTTGCACGCAAACCCAAGGCCGCGAAACTGAACGGTGACGCCGCCGCTTTGGGATACTCCTGGGCCAAGGAACACCTCGAAGAGCAGAGTGTTTGCCGCTTGCGCAGGACGAACAAAACCAAAGGCAACATCATCATCGAGGGCAACGAAGCTACGGCGCTCGGCGCGCTCTTTGGCGGAGTCACCTTCGTCTCGTGGTACCCCATTACACCCAGCAGCAGCTTCGCCGAGACGCTCTCGTACTACCTCGAGAAGTACCGCCGCGATCCCGATACCGGCAAGGCGACCTACGCCGTCGTGCAGGCCGAAGACGAATTGGCCGCCATCGCCATGGTCGTCGGCGCCGGTTGGGCGGGCGCGCGCGCCATCACCGGCACGTCCGGCCCCGGCGTTTCGCTCATGGCCGAGTTGGCCGGCTTCTCCTACTTCGCTGAAGTTCCCGCCGTCATCGTCGACGTGCAGCGCATGGGACCCAGCACGGGACTGCCCACGCGCACCTCGCAAGGCGACATCGCCAAGGCCTACCAATTGTCACACGGTGACTGCAAACACATCCTTCTCATCCCCGGAAACATACGTGAGTGCTTCGAGTTCGCCGGCGAGGCCCTCGAACTGGCTGAATCTTTCCAGACTCTGGTGTTGTTGATGACCGATCTCGATCTCGCCATGAACAAATGGCTGTCCGAACCCTTCGACTTCCCAAACAAGCTCCTCGCGCGGGGAAAAGTGCTCACCGCCGAAGACCTCGGTCAAGACGGTAGTTTCGCCCGCTATCGTGACGTCGATGGCGATGGCATCCCCTACCGGACCCTCCCGGCGACCAACCATCCTAACGCCGGCTATTTCACCCGCGGCACGGGACATACCGAATCCGCAGGCTACACCGAAGATCCCGTCCAGTGGCACAACAATCTGGACCGTCTGGCCAAGAAGTTTGATACGGCGCGTGACCGTGTCCCTCGTCCGGTGATTGAACTTGTCCCACGGACCAAGACGGGAATCATCGCCTACGGATCCAGCGATCTTGCGGTAAGAGAGGCCCGCCGCCTGCTCGAAACCCGCCACGAACTGGCGAGCAGCTACCTTCGGCTGCGCGCGTTGCCGGTCAATCACGAAGTACACGATTTCATCGCCGGCCATCCCGTCGTGTATGTCGTCGAGCAGAACCGCGACGCGCAAATGGCCTCAATCTTACGGTCCGAATACCCGGAGTTGGCGCCCAGGATACGGAGCGTGCTCCACTACAACGGCCTGCCCATAGACGCCGAAACCATTGTCTCGCAGATCGTCGATCGCCAGACATCCAAGGAAATCAAACCATGACTACGGTTATGACCGATCCCCTTCCCACTGCTCCCCGCGATCCCAAGGCAAATCGCTTGGGACTCGTCCTCAAGGAGTATCAAGGCGCTGAATCCACGCTGTGCGCCGGCTGCGGACACGACGCAATCACCAGTTCCATTGTCAAGGCCTTCTTCGAAATGGGCGTTGAACCCTACCGCGTAGCCAAGCTCAGCGGCATCGGCTGCTCGAGCAAGACCACCAACTACTTCATGGGCCAGGCCCACGGTATCAACAGCGTGCACGGCCGCATGGCCGCCGTCGCCACCGGCGCCAGTCTCGCGAATCGCGTCCTCGTCAGCATCGGCATCAGCGGGGACGGCGACACCGCTTCCATCGGATTAAGCCATTTCCTGCACATGGTCCGGCGCAACGTCCCCATCATCTACGTTATCGAAAACAATGGCTGCTACGGCCTCACCAAAGGCCAATTCTCCGCCACCGCCGACCGCGGCTCCGTCAAGAAAGGCGGATTGGTCGTCAACCAGAGTCTGCCCATCGACTGCTGCGCCCTCGCGATCCAAATGGGTTGCGGCTTCGTCGCACGCACCTTCTCCGGCGACACCAAACAGGTGCGCACGCTCCTCAAAGCGGCCATCGCCTATCGCGGAACCGCTGTCCTCGACATCGTCTCCCCCTGCGTAACCTTCAACAACCACGAGGGCTCCACCAAAAGCGTCGCCTACGCCCGCGAAAATGAAGACCCCCTGCACGAAATCGGTTTTGTCCCCCACTACGAACAGATCACCGTCGAATACGACTCCGGCACAACCAAAGTAGTCGAGATGCCCGACGGCTCGACCATCACTCTCTCGAAATTGGATCACGACTACGATTCCCACGACCGTATCCGCGCCCTCGCCCTCCTCGACAAAGCCCGCGAGGAACTCCTGTTCTACACTGGCCTAATCTACTACAACGGTGCCATGGCCCCCCTCGACCAGCAGATGAATCTCGTTGACGAACCCCTCGCTACGCTCCCCGAATCCCGCGTCCGCCCCTCCCGCGAAACCCTCGCCGAAATTATGGAGTCGTTCCAGTAAACTCGCCTGTTCTCACAAATCGAAGTCCCGGCTTCGGCCAGCTCTTCATCCCATTCATCAACTAACCCCAATCACCACTGCGCACGTAACAACCAATCCGCCGCCTAAAGGCGAGACTACAAACAAGTCCATTCGTGAAGTCGCAATTCAGGGAGGCAACACCACATCCAAGAGCAACGCCCTAGCTAGCCGACGCGGTGGTAATCCTCTTGACCCGCTCGATCATCTCCTCCGCAATCCGCTCGTGGTACGCGTCAAACGGTAGAATCGGCTCGCGCACGTTTGGCGTGGTGTACACCCCTTCCGCATGAAGGAGCCTCTTAAAAAAATGAATCGAAATGTCCAAATGCTGATTCGAAAACGCCAGCACCGGCAGCAGCTCCCGAAATAACGTACCCGCCCCCTCTCGATCTCCACGCTGGTACAGCGCGAAGATGCGCGTGTAGATCGCGTGCATACCCGTAGGCATAAACGCATGCACGCCCCGGTCCAACGCCTCGATCATCTGCGTCACCGCCCAGCCACCGGACACATGCAACCGCCCACTCGTCGCCGCCAACACTTCGCTGTACTTCCTTCCCGCAGGAACGACCTCCACTTTCAAACAGCGAAACGCCTCCACCTCTTCAAACAGGCGCGCGATCAGCGGCACAGGCGCGCCGTATCCTGAGAAATCCCAATCTTGTACCATGAGAAACGGCGGCCCCGTGTCCGCCACCCCGCGCAACTCCCGCTCGTACTGCGCTTCATCCGTGTACGAGAGGCTGACCAGCACTCCGGAGCAACCCAACTCCACGCAGCGCCGCGCATAGCGCACGCGCTCCGCCTGCGTCCCCGCCGAAGCCCCGCCAATAACCGGCGCGCGCCCCTGTACTTCGTCCAACACCGCGGCCAGCAATCCGTCGCGCTCCGCCTCGCTCAACTTCCCCACTTCACTCGCCATCGCCGGAACCAAAAACCCCGCCACTCCTGCATCAATCGCGTTCCGTACGTTCCGCCGCAACGATGTGTAATCAATTTCATTGTCAATGGTAAATGGTGTGTTGAGGACCGTGATAATCCCGGGAAGATTCAGCAGTTTCTTCATGCTCTGGTCCTCTGGTTGGCCCTTGGAGTATCGAACGCCTATTCGCATGATGCCGCTCGGTCGCGAACAATTCAAGCGTCGCTTCGGGACGGGATAGAATGATACATTCAAGTAGAATTTGAAATCGTAATCTACATTGTGGTAACATCTCGTTCCGCTAAACTGACGTGAATTCACTCATTTCGCCTACCTTAGCGCACTTTTCATACGTAGTTGTCCTGTCTGACTCACATGGCACACGCTTTGCACTGTGTCAACTATCTCGCGGCGACGTGAGTTTGCGGATACCGGGTCCGAGTCGGTCGGAAAGCAGCGGAAAACGCTCAGCAAAGTGCGCATGAAACTTTTCTAAGTATAAAGGTATTAAGGCGAAATTGATTCTACGGTTAGGCGGCGAAGAACAAACCCGATTGGTACCCAGGAATTTTGCGCGGACAAACGGCGTTTACTCGCCAAATGGTTTATGGCTTACAGAAAACCGACAAGACTGCGAAACACTCCGAATCGGTCAATGTGAAGCAGATTGCGACTATGACAACGACGTTACAGAATAGGATTCACGGGGGAAATCACCCGGCGAGCCGAATCGAGACCGCCCACTGTTGGCGTGCTCACAACGGCTTCGCGGGCCTGCTTGGTGCGCATGCCGCGCACTCCGGCGCCAAGAACTGTTAAGAAATTAAGAACGAGTTCAGGCGCCCACTTCACAATGTGCTAACCGTTACACGGTAACCTCACACAACGAATCAAATAACACAACGGAACCACACCAGAGGTGGTTCATCGAAGGGAGAGAAGTACCAATGACTACACAGACACTATCGGGTTTCCGGCAAACCATAGCCGGATTGCTGCGCACCGAACTTCGGCCCGCTGCAAGGACCGCCAAGATCCCCGCAAGCGCGCCGGCGCCAGAGAAGGCGCTCACCGAACAGCCCGAGCGCAAGACCGTGGACGGCGCCTTTCTCAACATACTGCTGTTGGCGATGTTCAGCAATGCGTCGAGAATGGATTCCTTTGGAAACTTCCGCTAGAAGCGACCAAGACTCTTGCCGATTAAACCGAACGGCCCAAATGAAGGGATACGCATGAACTACGGTTTTCTCATTGACATGGACGGCGTGATCTACCGTGGCCACGAGATGATACCGGGCGCGGATCGTTTTGTGAATCGCCTGCGCGCGGATGGAATCCCGTTTCTTTTCCTGACCAACAACAGCCAGCGTACCCGCCGCGACGTCACCACCCGGTTGGTGCGAATGGGCTTCGACATCGAGGAAAAGAATATCTACACCTGCGCCATGGCGACGGCTCAGTTTCTCGCCGCGCAGAAACCGGCGGGCACGGCGTATGTCATCGGCGAAGGCGGATTACTTCAAGCCTTGCACAGCAACGGCTACTCCATTGTCGACCACGACCCCGACTATGTCGTCGTCGGCGAAGGACGCACCTTGACCTTCGAAATGTTCGAAACCGCCGTACGCATGATTAACAAAGGCGCGAAACTCATCGCCACCAACATGGACCCGAACTGCCCTACGCCCAACGGGTCCCGGCCAGGATGCGGCGCCATTGTCGCCATGCTCGAGACCGCCGCCGCCACTAAAGCCTTCAGCGTCGGAAAGCCCAGCCCGGTCATGATGCGCGCCGCGCGCAAGCAATTGGGATTGGACACCGCGCACACCGTCATGATTGGTGACACCATGGAGACGGACATCCTCGGCGGGGTCCAAATGGGATACACCACGGCGCTCGTGCTCTCCGGCGGAACCAGAATCGACGACCTGGTCCACTACGCCTACCGCCCGGACATCATCGTGAATTCCATCGCCGAACTCGATATCACCCAACTGGCCGAAGTCACCCCCGCCGCCTAGTTCTCAATCATCAATTCCCCTCAACTCATGCACCGTCACTTCCGGGGGACAGAAAAACCGCAGCGGCACACCCGAAGCCCCCGTACCGGGCGACGTATACCCCTGAAGACTATCGTATCGCCAAGCCCCCGCGTCCATATACCGGGGATTGTGCTCATTGCGCGCCAATGCGATACGCCCCGGCAGGCAGATCTGACCACCGTGCGTGTGACCGCACAGCATCAGCCCGAAACCGCAGCCGGCCGCCCGCATATAGACCTCGGGCGAATGCGCCAGCAGGATCGACGTAGCGCCGGACGGGATATCCGCGCACGCCTTCTCAAAATTCTCCGTCTCATAGAGATGCGGGTCGTCAATGCCGGCCAGGTAGATGCACGCGCCATCACGCGCCAACGGAACGGATTCATTCAGCAGAAAGCGCAACCCCGCGCCCTCCAATGGTGGGACTATCGCGATGGAATCATGATTGCCCAACACCGCGAACTTGGGGGGCTTGAGATGCGGTATCAGCCGCAACACCTCGCCGACGGCGGCATCAGACGAACCCGTCGTATCGATGCGGAAGTCACCCGTTATGACACAAGCATCATATTCCAAGGATGAAACACGCTCGATAACAGCGTCCACGAGCGCAGCGTCCAAGTCCGCGTGCAAATCACTCAGATGTAACAAACGAAAACCGTCGAACACCGAGGGCAGTCCCTCGAGTTCGACGGTATTCTCCATGATTCGAATGTCCGTGTAATTCCGGTATCCCCTGTTGTACAAACCCGTGGCCTTGAAAACGCAACGAATTACCGTATTCAGCCACTCCACGTTCTCAATGTGAAACGAGTTCCGTCCCGGCCCAAAGACCTGACCGCCGTGGTTCGCCTCCAGGTAAAGACGCGAGCGCAGATTCACCGGCCCGAGCCGCGCCGCGAGGGCGTCGACTCCCGGTCCACCGCTTATCCGCGTCGTCTGCTTCTTCGGGGTCGTCTTCATCGTGTCTTACGACGCCGCCCCTGCCCTTTGTTTACTCAACAGTATTCCGTCAACACCGCAGAAGTACCCTTTGGACGCCTCGTTCTTTCCCCTATTGACAACAGTCAGTGTGTGCGCCCCCGCCTCCAGCTTCATCGACGGGAAGATCGTCTTCTCTCGAACCGTCACCGAAGCGTTGTACATGTCCACCGGCTGTCCCAATGGCTTTCCGTCAAGCTGGAACTCGTAGATACCATAGTCCCACGAATAGACGAGCAACAGTGTAAGATCAATATCTCCGGCCTCCTTCGCCTCGAACGGAATCGTCAACGTCTGATTTGCCATCGAAGGCATCCAAAACAGTTGCGCGCCACCGCTCGCCCCGCCGATTTCCTGCTTCGTGACAGGACCTTGCGTCGCTTTGGCGTTCGGAATCTGGACCTCCGACTCGATGGCCTTCGAATAGTCAGTGTGAAGCCGTTCATACCCCACCGGCATCTTCGCAAACTGCTTGTGTGGCTCCGTCTGATACCAAAACGCGACGGACGACAAATCGTCCGGACGTTCCTCGAATCCGGACTTGATCTTGCCGTCGGGATTAAGCGTCACCCCCTTGTGCTCGATCTCCACGTGCAGCGACGTGTGGAAGATCACCGGATCCGGAATGTGCCACCGATACACACTGGTTCGGTTCCCCGGTTCGTACCCTTCCACCAAAGGCGCGCCGTAGTACATGCCGTTCTGTTTGCGGAATCCCCACCCATCGCAATAGTAATCTTCCGTACCCGTGCCCCGCAGGCTCGGTTCCTTCTCTCCATCAATAAAGAAGAAGTCATCACCCTCGCCCCACCAACTCGCGGTGCGCTGGCGGCAGCTCAGAACCGTGCCAACGTATTGCCCGCGTCCCGTAATTTCCGCGAGAAGATAGTTCTTTCCCATCACCGCGGGAAACTCCTGCCGGTACATCGCGTGAAAATACGCCGTATTCCGCCCCAAACGCGGAACCTGCTGCCAATCGAGATAATAGTAGAACGCGTCCGTCCGCAACCGGCCCTCATTCGTCACCGTGATCTTCGCCGCCTTCCGGAACGGCATCGGCCAATAACAGTTGCGGCCGCGCCCATCCGAACTCACGCGCATCGGCTCCGAATCGTACGGCACGTCCAGCCCGTGGCCAATGCCAAAGAAATCGCCAATCGGACACTCCACCGAGGGCTCGGTTTCCCCGTCCCAATACATGCGAAGCACCAGCAGGCGCGAATAGCCGCGCTCGCTCGACGCAATCGTGTTCCAGAAATGATTGATGACGCCCGGCCCCTTCAAATCGGCCAGCACCAGCGTCCCGCCCGGTTCGATCGGCCGCGCATCGCCGTTCCCGTCGCGCCAATTCGCGTCGCTCGACGACGCCCGCTGCGAACGGCCTTCCTTCAACGTCGCGATGCCCGCCAGGTCATTATTTTGAAGTCCCGCCGCCATCGCCACCGCGGACACCATGGCGCCGCACAGAATGGCGCCCACCATCCCACGTGTCACATTCCGCATGGTTCTTCCCTTCCGTACAATGTCTTACAGTCGCTTGAGCGCCGCATTCCGCACGCCGACTCACAAACTTCGTTCGCGCCATCTTAACCTCAGGTCCGTTGCCATCACAACCAAAGAGCGTGCCCGGCGCTATTGCCCGGGACATTGGCAATGGAACGCGACAGGGGTTCGACGCAGTCCCACGAAGGCGCTCCCGGTGTTGAACTCCAAACGGACAACTTCGGTAACGTGAGCGTATATACACCCTGACTCATTGACAAAGACAGCGATCGACGCTACATTGGTGCGACCGGCATTTGGGGTTCGGATTCGCACTTCACTGGCTGGCGATGGGGCATTCGCGGGTATGCAACGAACGTGTTGGTGGGAGGGAACATCGATGGGTACGCGCGCGCTATCTCGCATAGCCAATTTGAAGTCATTGCTGCCCGTACTAATTCTCGCGACGGGATTCGCAAGCGAGGCCAGCGCCAAGGATTACGCCTTTGTCCGGAAATGGCCGCAGACTCCGGGAGGCGGTTCGGGTAATGGGCAATTCCTGTACCCGCGCGGTGTGGCGTTCGATGGTTCGGGGAATCTCTATGTCGCCGATACGAATAACAGCCGCATCCAAAAGTTCACCGCGGCCGGAGCTTACTTAACGCAATGGGGAAGCTACGGCACGGGCGACGGTCAGTTCGATTTGCCTAGGGCCATAGCGGTGGATACCGCGGGTAATGTCTACGTTGTGGACACGAACAACAACCGCATCCAAAAGTTTACGTCCACAGGAACTTACCTAACACAGTTGGGCGCATACGGGTACAACGACGGCCAATTCTGGAACCCCGCCGGCGTGGCGGTGGACGCCTTGAACAACGTCTATGTCGCGGACACGAATAACCAACGCATCCAGAAGTTCACGTTCTCGGGAACCTACCTGACCCAATGGGGTACGATGGGCGTGGGGAATAGCCAATTTCAGACTCCCACGGGTGTAGCGGTCGACGGGTCGGGCAACGTGTACGTTGCAGACACGACTAACCACCGCATCCAAAAGTTCACGTCGGCCGGGGTATACCTCACCCAATGGGGTACAAGTGGCGTGGCCAACGGTGAATTCAAGACTCCCATTGGTATCGCGGTGGCGTCATCGGGCAACGTGTATGTCGCAGAGATGTATGGACAGCGCATCCAGGAGTTTACCTCCGCGGGAGCGTATCTGACGCACTGGGGGACTTTCGGATCAGGGGACGGCCAACTCATGTATCCCCAAGGCCTGGCCGTGGACGCATCTGGAAATGTCTTTGTTGCGGACGAGTACAATGACCGCGTTCAGGAATTCGCGCCCGCAACAGGAACGCTCTACGGCGCGTTGAAAGATTTTGTAACGGATGCGCGGCTCGCATGCGCCGCGGTGCGGATCAGCTCGTCCGCTCTAGGTATCGAACGCATCGTTGTGGCAGATCTGAACGGCGCATACCAAGCCGCAAGTCTGCCGCCTGCGGCCTATACCGTGGACGCCTTCGCGGCAGGATATGACAATTCGTCGTCGGCCACATCAGTTATCGAGGCCGCGTCAACCAGACTCGATTTCCGCTTGCAGGCGCGCACGGCATCGAGCAGCATCCACGGCGTCGTAACGGATGCGAACACCAGCCTGCCTTTGGTAGGCGCACGTGTCGACGCGGTCGTTGGCGGTGCGACTGTGGCGACAACCTACACTTGCGCGGACGGAAACTATGAGCTGGCAAATCCTATTCTGAAAACTGCAACATCGGTGACCCTATTGTTCTCAGCGCCAAATTACGACACCAAGTCGCTGGATATCAGCGTGTCTCCTGGCGAAACCCAGACCGTATCGGCGTCTCTAACGCCCAAGATAGCCGCGCCGGGCGCCCTCACCGGGACTATTACGAACCATTCCACCGGCTTGCCACTCAATGGCGCGCGCGTGACCGTGAGCGGAGCAGCCAACTGCTCTACGGATTCGGACTCGAACGGGGTCTATTCCTTCGCCGCCCTCCCGGAAGGAACGTACACGGTTGACGCCAGCGCCAACGGATTCACGGGACAGTACCAAGTCGCAGACCTTACTTCGCTAGGCATCCAGCAAGTGGATTTCAGCCTGACACCGGGTATAGTGGACGAACCAGAGGACATTGACGGCACGGGTAACGTGGATGCGGTGGACGTTCAACTGGTGATCAACCGCGCCCTGGGCATAGCCATCACGGGCAACGCCGATGTGAATCGTGACGGTGACGTAACCGCCGTGGACGTACAACTTGTGATCAACCGAGCTTTGGGGCTCAAGTAGACCGACAAAAGAGACGAGCAGCAGCGAATACGCCGGGGCCTCAAGCCTGCGCAGCTCGAGCTATCTCTCCGGAGAGCATGCCGTCCCGGCGCCGGAAGAGGCGCCATACCGCCCTGCGCCCAGCGTCAACTGCGCTCTGGGATGTGAAATGGGGATACAAACCTGATTAGTAAGGAGAACGCATTCGATGTCGTCAGAAGCAAAATCCGAACGCCTCGACAAAATCGGCAGACTCAGGACCAACATCACTCAGGTAATTCGTGGAAAAGATGACGTAGTGGATATGCTGCTGATCGCGTTGTTGTCCGGCGGGTCGGTTCTACTCGAAGACGCGCCGGGCGTGGGCAAGACCACGCTCGCGAAAGCGCTGGCGGCCTCCGTCGCCGCGACCTTCAACCGGGTTCAATTCACGCCTGACCTGCTTCCCGCCGACATCCTTGGCTCATCCATCTACAATCCTGTCCAAGGGACCTTCGCATTTCGCCAGGGACCCGTGTTCTGTAATATTCTCTTGGCCGACGAAATCAACCGCTCTTCGCCGCGGACGCAGTCCGCGTTGCTCGAGGCCATGAGCGAGGGTCAGGCGACCATTGAGGGCGAGCGCCATGTGTTGGACCCTCCCTTCCTGGTGTTGGCCACGCAGAATTCCGTCGAGTTTCACGGAACCTACCCCTTGCCGGAAGCGCAATTGGATCGCTTCATGATGCAATTGTCGCTGGGCTACCCGGAACCGGATATTGAAGCGGAAATACTCCACGCCCAAGCGGTCGGTCATCCGCTCGAAACGATCTCGGCGGTCGCAAGCAAACAAGAAGTCTTGGACATGCAGCACCAAGTCCGCGCCGTCCGCGTGGACAAAAGCATCTCGAACTACATCGTGGAACTCGCCACCGCGACTCGGCGGGATCCGCGCCTCAAACTGGGTGTGAGCACCCGCGGCTCGTTGATGATGTTTCGGTCCTCGCAGGCGGCCGCCTATCTGGCGGGGCGCGACTACGTCCTTCCGGACGACGTCCAGCGCCTCGCGCCCTATGTGCTCGCGCACCGGCTGGTATTGACCTCCGAGGCGAAGTATGGCGGCACGGCCAAGCGCGATATCGTCCGCGAGATCGTGGAACGCGCGAAGGTTCCCGCATGAAGCCAGCGCGAGGGAGTCTCCTTCCCTTGGTCAATTACTGGTGGGGATTCAAGACCTCCGCCGCGGGCAAGGTCATGGCCGCGAGCGTTGTCGTCACCGCGTCTATCGCGATGGTGTCCCTCGAGATTCCCGCTTATCAGCTCATGGTGGCGTTGAGTATTTTCGTATTCGCGGCTTTTGTAATGAGTTGGCTGTTGCGGTCGAAGCTCGAAGCCCGCTGGCGCCTGCCCGAGACCGCGGTGGCAGGGCAACCGTTCCAGGTTTCGTGCATGCTCGCCAATCACACCAATGCCTGGGCACGCGACATTGGCGTCGGCGCGTTCAATCTTCCTCCGTCACTGATGCCAACCGAACACGCGCAGGTTCTCGAAGGGATCGCGCCGGGAAAGACCGCCGCGGCCGCGTTCGAATTGCTGCCGCTGAAGCGGGGAAGCTATCCCTGTCCCACGCTACGCGTCTTCTCGCTGTTCCCGTTTGGCCTGTTTCGCACCAGCGCGCGAACCATCCGTGTGAAGGACGAAACCAGTCACCGGCTGGTCGTCTATCCGAGTTTCCGGCGTTTGAACGCCATCGATGTGCCCGTAAGCGCGCGCTATCAACCGGGCGGAATCGCCCTGTCATCGTTGGTGGGAGAATCTCCGGAATACATCGGCAACCGGGAGTACCGTCCCGGCGATTCGACTCGTCACCTCGATCATCGGTCGTGGGCGCGTCTGGCCAAGCCGGCCGTGAGAGAGTACCAAGAGGAATACTACTGCCGCGTCGCGCTGGTCCTAGACACGTTTGTTCCCGGTAAAGCAGCCCCCGGCCCGAAAGGCTTCGCCCAACTCGAGGCGGCGGTCAGTCTCGCCGCGGCGGTGGCGGACGCATTGGCGCGCGGGGAGTACATCCTCGACCTGTTCGCCGCCGGCCCGGAACTATACGTGTTCCGTTCCGGCCGGCACACGGCGCATTTTGAGAACGTGCTCGAAATTCTTGCGTGCGTGAACGCCTGCCGGGTAAGCCCGTTCCGCAAAGTCACTCCCGCCCTCTCGGAGGAATTATCAAGCATTTCCAGCGTCGTCTTCGTGTTGCTGGATTGGGACGCCGAACGCGCGAATCTCGTGCGCGCCGCCGCCGAGGCCGGATGCAGCGTCAAGGTGGTGGTCGTGCGCGACGGCGCGCCGGCGCTGCCGTACACGTCGGGCGAATTAGCGGGCGCCATCGCGCACTACTCGCCAGAGACTGTCCAAGCCGGGGGCCTCGACGTCCTATGATCCGCCAACGCATCATCGCCTTTCTGATGATCGCTCTCGAAGCTGCGGCGGCGGAATACTTGTTGCTCCAGTTCGAGTGGTTCCCGGTTGTCCTCGTCGTGATAGCCGCGTTGGGAACGCCAGGGTTCGCTCGCGTCAAGCTGAGTAACCGGGCCATGCTCGTAACGGCCCTGATCCTGACCGTGTTTATCAGTTACGCCACGGAATCGGACCTCTTGTTTGCGCACCGCTTGCCTGTCCTGCCGTATCTGACGGGCTACGCCTACTCTATCGGCTGGTGCGTTCTAGTCATTCAGGTGGCCCTGCTGTTCGTGCGCTCCGAAGACGGCCGCTTGCCCGTTTACTTTCCCGCGCTCGGCGCCGCCGTATTGGCGTACGCCGGCCAGCGCCATGAGTCGAACGATCTCCTTTATCACGGCGCCGCGCTCATGTTCGTGATCCTGACAGTCCTATATTGGTCGTCAACCAAAGCGCGGGACCCTATACCGCCGCCACGCTCTGTGCGGTTGCGCGGAGCGCTGATTCAAGGCTCGGTTTTACTGGTAGCCTTGCCGGTCGCGTTTGTTACCAGCAACACAATCGGAGCCAACCGCAACACGATTGACGCTACATTTACGAGACTGGTCGGGGCCGTAGTGACGGTGTCCAAAGTCGGATTCTCGACAGAAGCGCGGCTTGACAGCGTGAAGCGCCTGAAAGTCGAAAACGGCGACAAAGTAGCGTTGCGGGTCTATGCGGACGAAGCGCCAGGCTATATGCGCGGGCGGGCCTACGACACCTACGACAAGGGTCGATGGACCGTGACGGCAAAGGAGAAGACCTTGCCGCGAGCGCCGGAAGACGTTGCGAAAGGCGTCGCCAACGCGAGCGGTGCGCTCTTCGAGGCGGGAAGCGGCAAGCCGCCGTTCGCCTCGCTGATCGTCGCTCCGGCGGCGCTGTTCGAAGGATGTTTGTTCGCTCCGCTAGACTCCGTGTATGTATGCCTTCAGGACGTTTCAGTTACGGGCGACTCCAACGGCAACCTGCGGATAAGCGAGCTCCCCGCCGCCTCGGACTATCAAGTGATCACCGGCGCCCGGACTGAAGAAACGCTATCGGACGATATGCGGAGTCGTTTCACCGCGTTGCCGGCGGAAATCGACCCCGACGTCCGGAATCTCGCCGCGCGCCTGTTCGAGAACTGCGCCACGGTAAGCGAGAAGTCCGAGGCGGTCGTTCGGTACTTCGCTGACAACTACACCTATCAACTCGGCGTCGAGGTCCCTCCTGGCAACGACCCCGTTACCTATTTTCTTCTCGAGCAGCCGCCCGCCCACTGTGAGTATTTCGCGTCGGGCGCCGTGTTCCTGCTCCGCCTCGGAAGTGTGCCTTGCCGGTACGTCACCGGATTTGTCACCGATGAACGCAACGCGTTTGGCGGGTACTGGGTCGCGCATAACAAGAACGCGCACGCGTGGGTCGAAGTCTTCGATGACGATCAAAAGGCATGGGTAACCATCGAGCCAACCGTAGCGGCAGGTGTGCCTTCGTCATCGGACTCTAATCAGCGCACGGGGCTTCTGGCGCAATTGCGTGATTTCGCGTCCTACATCGTCCAAAGTATCAGGACAGCCATAGTGACGGGCAATTGGGGCAAACTACTCCCAATCCTGAAGGCCCTGCGCTGGGAACTGGCGGCGCTGGGCCTCGTGGTCTCTGCAATAGTAGTAGCGCGGTCATTGCGGCGGCGGAAAAAGACACCGCGTGTCGCGCGAACCGTCTCAAGTCCGGAAGAGAAGGAGTTGCTGCGGCTGCGACAGCACGTAGATCGGGAAATGCGACGCCAGGGTTTGGTGCGCAAGCCGGACGAAACCATCGGAGTCTTTGCCGGCCGAGTCCTCGCGGCGGCTTCATCGCAAACCAATCCCGCGACGAGCCAAAAGTTGGGTAACGCCGCCACATGGTACGGGAAGTACAACGAAATCCGGTTCCGCGGCCCACTATCCCAAGACTCGCTCGCCGAACTCCGCCGGGATTCGCTCTCCTAGTGTCGTGAATCCGTGTCAAAGCACCTCAAATGAACACGGAACTCAAGCGAAAACCAGGGACTGACTCGCTTTTCGGCGGTGTGAAAAGCGTGTCTGTCCCTGCTTTTCGCGGCATTCGCGCAACAAACACCGAGCTCAGGCGAAGACCAGGGACCGCTTCGCTTCTCGGCGGTGTGAAAAGCGTGTCTGTTCCCGCTTTCCGCGGCACTCGCGTCCAAGCACAGGACTCCATCAGCATGATTCACTAAGCTAGATTCCTTGAATGTGGTGACAGCGAAATGAGGTCCGTGATCGGTTCATCCAAGCTTCGACAAGTCATGGGGTCGCACTTGACGATCAGAACCCCTCGAACTTGTCACCATCGTCAAGCGGCAAGACCTGCTCAGGCTTCAGAATAACGTGATTGGCGGCCCCGACCTCCTTGGCCGAGACGGCGCGACTGCGCTTCACGATGGAGCGGTCCTGTCGGCCATCCGCTTGACGCGTCAGCTTCGGTTTACCTACCGCCCTACCAGGGACACGTCCAGTGTCATGGGTGTTCGTGATCGTCTTCGCGCCACCAACGATGGCGACGAGGGCCACGACAAATTGGTTCAACTCGGCGGCCTGAGCCGAAAGCTCCTCGCCAGCCGACGCCGATTCCTCGGCGCTGGCAGCGTTGGACTGAGTAACTTTGTCTATCTGGGCCACGGCGGTATTGACCTGGTCTATTCCCTGCGCTTGCTCCGCGCTCGCGGCTGACACTTCCGACACCAGCTTCGTGACCTTGTCCACACTTGCGCCAATCTGATCCAGTATGCTCGCCACGTCGCTCGACATTGCTACGCCGTGGTCCGCGTTCTGACGCGATTCTTCAATCAGTGCGGCGGTGTTCTTCGCGGCCTCCGCGCTGCGTTGCGCCAGATTGCGCACCTCTTCGGCCACCACCGCGAATCCCTTGCCTGCGTCGCCGGCGCGCGCCGCCTCCACCGCCGCATTCAGCGCCAACAGATTCGTCTGGAATGCGATCTCGTCAATCGTCTTCAATATCTTGGCCGTCTGGTCCGCCGACGCCTTAATTCTCGCAATTGCGTCCGACATGCGTCTCATCGCGTCCCGGCCCTTCTCAGCCGCGGATCGCGTGTCCTCCGCCATCGTGTTAGCCTGGCGCGCGTTGTCCGCGGTCTGCTTGGTCATCGAGGACATCTCTTCGAGCGAGGCAGAGGTCTCTTCAAGGCTCGAGGCCTGTTCGCTGGCGCCCTCCGCCATCTGCTGGCTCGCGCTGGCCACCTGGTCGGAAGCCGAGGTCACCTGGCTCGAACTGGCGCCAAGGCCCGAGATAACGCGCTGTATCGGCCGGGTAATGGACCGCGCAATGAGCCAGGATGCAACGGCCCCTAGAGTGATCGCGACGATCCCCAGGACCAGAATGAGAACCCGCAGACTGTTGACCGCCCCAAGTACGTTTGTTAGAGAAGCATCCAATTGGCCAAGTTGCTCGCTGATAAATGGGGCGAGCCGTCTTGTCAGGTCCTCGGCAGACTTGTCAAAACCGCTCATCAGCTTGTTGCCGCCGGCAGGGCCTTCCGCCACATAGGCTTTGGCCATCGTTTTGCCGGTCTCATAGTAGGCGTCGAATGCCTTTTCGATGTCCTGGAGTTCTTGAAGTTTCGCCTCGTCGTGGCGCTGGCTGTACATCAGCCGGAACTTGTCCAGTCCTTGCTTGAAGGACTGTGCATTGGTTTCCGCCTCTTTGAATCCGCTGTCCAATCCATCCAACCCCCGGGTGGCGGAGACATCGGACAGAAATTGCTGAACTTGGACCACACTTAGATTCATCTCTTCCGCTACCTGCGAGAGATTGGCGCCCGAATCCAACTTGGTCTGGGCGATTTGGCCTTCGATCCGTGCGGACGTAAGGAGGACGCCGCCCACGATGCCGATAAGAAGCGCCATGGGAAATCCGAATCCAAAGATAAGTTTCGCGCGAAGACTCAACTTCAAAGGCATGACCGATCTCCTGTTTGATT
>JACRLJ010000109.1 GCA_016215105.1 Candidatus Hydrogenedentota bacterium | reverse complement strand
GGATGACCGTGCTCGAAGACCCAGCGTCCGATGCTGCCTTCGCAAGTCGCGTTGGGATCTCCGACGATTTCTTTCGGCAAACCCACCGCGGACTGTACGAAGAGTCTGCCGCCCGGCGCGGGCAGCAGTATGGACACGACGCCCAGCTGCAGGCGCGCGGATATCAACTCGACCACCTTGTCACACATCGCCCGCTGGCCAACACACGCGCTTACTTCGCTGTTCAGTCCCTGGAGCAAGGTCAGGTTGCGCAATTGGCGCGTCATGCGGCGGTGAAGAAACTCGTGGCGGAAATTCATTTCGCCAAGCGCAATGTTGGCCCGTTGCAGCAGGCGAAGGACCTCCTGGCTGCCCACGGGGCGTTCCACGAAATGATCTACCAGCGCCGCTACGTCTCCCGGTACATGCTGTATGACTTCGAGAAAACGGGGCCGCGCAAGATTGAGGTTGCGTTCGATCCAGCCAATGATGTGTTCGGTGTCGGGGGCCTTGTCGACGGTCGTTTGATAGTAGCTGCGGGTCCACTCATTGGCCTTCCCGACGAGCCGTGTCGCCAAGCTCGCGTCGGCGGGCGGCGCATGGTGGTCGCGAATCACGCGGCGCAGCGATTCGGGGAAGTTCCATCGCGTGGCGAGCCAACAGCCCACTTGCGTGTGGTCAACGCCAAATTCGGCGCGCTCGGCTTCCAAGCCGTTGTCGCCGCAACCGGGCGCCATATGACCCCTGTCCCCTCGCTTTCGATGCACGAGCATCAGAAATATCTTTCCGATATCGTGCAACATCCCCGCCGCAAACGCGTCGTCGGGATTCCCCAGATCCGCGGCGGCCGCAACGCGCGAAGCAAACACGCCCGTGGCGACGCTGTGGGTCAGCAGACCCACGCTATCCTTCATCACATCCATCACGAGCACGCTCATGATCACGCTATGTGTCGCAGTCGTTCCCAGCCGGACCAGCGCGGTACGGAGATTGGTGATCTCGGACGCGCCTCCCATGAAAGCGGAGTTGGCTACCTTCAGAACCTTGGCGGCGATGCCCGGCTCACTCTTCAGGCAGAGCAGATAGCGTTCGAATGCGCCTTCCTCGGCCGGGTTGATTTGGAGAAACGTGGCGAACGACTGCGGCATTCCGGGAAACTCGTCGCCGATTCCCAATTCCGCGATGGAGTGGTCCAGGTCGGCGTTTGTCGCAGAAGATCCAGCCATGCGTCTAGCATACCCTTTTTGCCGCCGCGAGAAAACCATGCGAAGGGTCAGCAGGAGAGATCGTCGGTCAACCTCGACCGTCAAGAATCCTGCGCGGTTCGCAACGCGGCGCGGTGTAAGAACAAGAATAATTGATTTTATTGAAAAGTTAGTATCTGTCAAACGATCTCTCGTGGCGCTTTCCCTATTATACACGACAGCAAGCCAGATTCATTTATCTACTTGTAGCGTTTCGCCGCGGGACCACCTACAATATTTAGTTGCATTATTCCAACACCTTTGTTACAATCGCAATGGTCGTAATTGCAGAATTTAGTTGGCGGAGATGCGCAAAATGATATTTCTGGCCAAGGATCAAAGCGGTTGGCGGCGCCGGGGTGTGGGCGCGCTCATGCTGGTTTTCACGATAACCCTTTTCCTTGCGTTAGTTACAGACGGTTATCAGGGCGATGTTCATCGCCCGTTGAGCCCGATCAAGGAACTAGCCAGGGTTCCAAATCTGCTCAGCATGCCGGGCGCGATTATTGCCGGCCTCATGTACATGCTCCTCGGTCAAGGGTCCCACGTGGTGTATTTCCTGACGGGCGTGTGGTCCATTATGCTTCTTCGCTCCCGGCCCTTTGATCGTGTGCCCACCCGGATGCTGGGAATGCTGCTCTTGACGGCGGCGGTGGCCGGCTTGCTTCAGGCCGACATGCCGTCCGCGCAGTTTGGGGATCTGCCCGGAGGGGCGCTCGGCGCGTTCGCAGGCAAGTACGGGATTGGCTATCTAGGGGTGGCGGGATTCAATGTTGTCGCGGTGACGCTGGGCGTGATTGGAGTGTTGCTGGCAACGGAGTTTCTGTTCATTCGACTCGTGGCGATGGTATGGTGCGGCGCCTCATTTGCCGTTCGTTTGGCAATCCGGCTTTTCCGCGGCGCTCCAACGCCCGAAGCCGCAGCGCCGGAGCGCGTCCGCCCATCGAGACGTTCGTCATCGGCTGAGCGATCTCCCGCGCTGCTGCATGCGGCGACGTCTGTTCCCGCGGGGCCGAAGGCGTCTGAACCGATTGATCGTATCCGGATTCGGGCCGTTCCGCAGCCGGTCGAAGCCGACCTTGATTTTGACGCCGGCATGGACGAGGAAGAAGTGGAGCCCGTCTCGCTCTTTGCCGCACCGCCCCAGGCGGATAGCGTGGATGACGAGGACGTGGCGCCCTTTGTTGAGGACGAGCTGGTCACGGCGCCATCCGTTCCGGCGCGAAGGGCAAAAGCGGCTCAGGGTGAAGGACAATTGGAATTGGTCACACCCGACCCCGATGCGCGTCCCGTGCGTCCGGCGCCGTCCGTTCCGAAGAGGCCTCCGATGCCGCGCCGCAAGGCGGCTCCCGAAGCGGAACTGCCGCCCGACTATGTGTATCCGAAGCGATACAAACGCCCCTCGCTGGATATCCTCGATCCCGTCGAAGAGCACGACCATCCCGATCTGAGCGATCAACTCCGCGCGACCAGCGCTCTACTGGAGGAAACGCTGCAGACGTTTGGCGTCGAGGCGCGCGTGACGGATGTGACCCGCGGACCCACGATTACTCGATTCGAACTCGAGCCGGCGCCCGGCGTCAAAGTGAGCCGCTTCCAATCTCTCGCTGACGATATCGCGCTGGCCTTGAAGGCGTACCGGGTGCGCGTGGAAGCGCCTATTCCGGGCAAGGGCCGGATTGGAATCGAGATTCCGAACGAGCACCGTGAACCTGTAGCGCTTCGCGAACTCCTCGAATCGAAAGTCTTCCGGAGAAATCAAGGGAGGCTAACGCTGGCGTTGGGCAAGGACATTGCCGGAGATGTCAGCGTGGCGGATCTCACCACTATGCCGCACCTGCTTGTGGCGGGCGCAACCGGGGCCGGTAAGACGGTCTGTGTGAAGACGCTGCTGGCAAGCCTCTTGTTCACGAAGACTCCCGAAGAGCTTCAGATGATGCTGATCGACCCGAAAATGGTCGAACTCTCAATTTTCAACGACATTCCCCATTTGATTACGCCCGTCGTGATCGACCCGAAGAAAGCCGCCGCCGCGCTCAATTGGCTCATTGTTGAAATGGAGGAGCGCTACCGGCTCTTCGCGCACCTGCGGGTCCGGAACATCGACGTGTACAACGAGAGCGTTGAAAACGGCGAAATCGAGATGTCTGAGTCCTCCGACGAGAAGGCGGGTGAGACTATGGACGTCATCCGCAAACTGCGAGCTAGCTGACCTGATGATGCTGGCGCGCGCCGAGGTGGAAGACGCGATAGCGCGCCTGGCGCAACTGGCCCGTGCGGTGGGGATTCACGTCGTTATCGCCACGCAACGGCCGTCGGTGGATGTCTTGACCGGTGTGATTAAGGCGAATTTCCCGGCCCGAATGTCCTTCCAGGTGTCATCACGGGTGGACTCACGCTGTATTTTGGATGAGATAGGCGCGGAACGCTTGATCGGCAAGGGCGACATGTTGTACCTTCCCGCAGGGCAGTCGAAGCCGACCCGCATTCAAAGCGCGTTTGTGAGCGACGCCGAGATGAATGCCCTGATTGCATATTTGAAGACGCAGGCGCCGCCGCAGTACCGGGATGAAATCGCGAATTTCGGCAAAGCCAATAAGGACAGCACCGAGGACTTGGCCAACGAAAGCGACGAGTTGTTTGACGACGCGGTGCGGGTGGTGCTGGAGACAGGCCAGGCCTCGATTTCGATGGTGCAGCGCCGGTTGCGGGTAGGCTATACTAGAGCGGCGCGGCTCATCGATATGATGGAGCTCAAGGGAATTGTGGGTCCACACACGGGGAGTAAAGCGCGGGAAATCCTGGTGGATGTTCCGCGCAAGAACGATGAGGTAGCATGAATCCGAACGCATTTCCCGGACATGAATTGCGTGAACGCCGCGAGGCGTTGGGATTGACTGTTGATGACGTTTTCCGAAAAATTCGTATTCCCTCGCACTACTTGAACGCCCTCGAGGACGCGGATTTCCGAGTCTTGCCGGCCGCAAGTTACACGGTGGGCTTCTTGAAGACCTACTGTGAATTCCTGGAGTTGGACGCGCCGCGCTTCATGGACTCGTTTCGCGCGTGCGTGCGGCCCAGCGCGGGGAGGTTTCTCGGCATACGGCGGGACAAAGCAAAGGCGCTTCCGCAATGGGTCGGGGAAGCGGTTACGTGGTGCGGGATTTGCGCCGTCCTGGCGTTGGTTTGGTTTACGTATAGCCTGGTGTTTCAGCCACAGGGCGACTTCGGTCAGGGGCGCGTGCAGGCCGGAACCCTCGAACTGAAGCTTCCATCGGATACAGCCTCCAACGGCGAGTAACCGCTGAACGCCCGGTTTCGCTGCGGCAGAGCCGCTACCCTCTTGCCCCTTAGCGCGTTGATTTTGTCATCAATAACTCACCAGATGACTTTCTGAACGACGCGCCGCAGCGGGTGCATCCGTCACTGCGGATGGGCTACAATGCCAGCATATGCGATCTCGATTCTTATGGCGGCGTGACCGCGACATACGAACGGCGAGTGCGGCGTTCAAGGCGCCATCGTCGACACGTGGCGGGCGGTGGACACTGACAAAAAGGTTGTCTTCGAGTTTACTTCGTTTCCGACACGGTTCTTTGATGCCATACCGTAGCGGGATTCAAGGCTGCTGCTATGAACGTACCTAATCAACTGACCTTGGCGCGCGTTCTCATGGTTCCTGTCTTCGTAGGATTCATGTCCTACGATCATGCCGTGTCGTTCGGAGTGGCCTACCTCATCTTCATTGCCGCCGTGGTAACGGACTACTACGACGGCAAGATTGCCCGAACCCGGAATCTCGTCACCAATTTCGGCAAGCTGTTCGATCCTATTGCGGATAAAGTCCTGATGGCGGCCGCCTTCGTGATGCTGATGCACGTGCCGGGGCTCGACGTTCCCGGCTGGACCGTGATCGTTATCCTGTCGCGGGAGTTCCTCGTTACCGGGGCGCGTTCCCTCGCCGCGGGCGACGGCAATATCATCGGCGCCAACGTATGGGGCAAAACAAAAACGGTCATCCAGATGGTCTACATCTTGACGTTTCTGTTCTTCATAATCGTCGAACGGGGAACGCGCTACTGGGTCCCAGACGGCATTGACTGGTATCAACGCGCTCTGTCGCTCGCGTCGTTCTGGGCGATCTTTTTTGTGGCGGTGTTTACCGCATACTCCGGCGCGCAATTTGTCCGGCTGAATTGGCGCGCGATGCAGTTGGGGAGATGACGATGTCTTCATTGGCGCCTTCGAGAGCTATCATCAGCCTTAGCGCCTACGCGCACAATCTCGGCATAGTCAAAGAGATGATTCCCAATTCGTGCCGGATACTTGCGGTTGTCAAAGCCGACGCCTATGGTCACGGCGCTGTCCAGATTGCGCGGGCCGCGGTTTCGCAAGGCGCATCCATGCTGGGTGTCGCCACCGTGTCCGAGGGAGTCGAGCTGCGCGAAGCCGGGATTGAGACCCCAATCCTCGTGATGGTGCAAATTACCGATGACCAGATCGGAGCCGTTATCGAACACGGCTTGCGTTTGACGATTTCCGATGCCGACACCGCTGAGCGGGTGGGAGACCAGGCGCGCAGAGCGAACAAGGTCGTTCCTGTTCACTGCAAAGTGGACACCGGTATGGGCCGCCAAGGATTCTGGCTGGACACGGCTGCTGCTGAAATGCTGTTTCTAACACGAATCTCGAATATCGATATCGAGGCCATCTGCACCCATTTCCCCGTCGCGGACTCGTCGCGCGAGCCGTTTACCTCGAATCAGGTGCGCGCGCTCAAGCAGTTGCTCAAGCAGTTGGAAAAGGAAGGGATTCCGTACAACATCGTTCATGCGGCCAACAGCTCAGCCGTGGTAAATCATCCAAACAGCGTGTTCGATATGGTTCGTCCCGGCCTCATGACCTACGGCGTGTGGCCAACGGACAGCCCGCCCGCCGTCAGCCCCTTGCGGCCGGTGCTCCGCTGGGAGACGCGCGTCGTTCTCGTGAAGCGCCTCGACGCCGGCGCGAGCATCGGGTATGGACGCACCTACACCACGCGCGATCGGGCGCGCGTTGGCGTCCTTCCCGTGGGATACGCCGACGGATACAAATACGGATTAAGCAACCGCGCCGACGTGTTGATTCGGGGAAAACGCTGTCCCGTGCGCGGGACCATTTCGATGGATCAGACGGTGGTCGATCTCAGCGAAGTGCCCGAGGCCGCGCTGGGGGATACGGCAATCTTGATCGGCGCGGACGGCAATGACGCTATCACCGCCGCGGAGTTGGCGGTCCATGCGCAAACTATACCCTACGACATCTTGACTGGGATCGGGCGCCGCGTAACGCGCGAGTACGTCGAATAACAGTTACCCTACCTGCGCGCCGCTCTGGAAGTGAACGTGGGCAATATCTATTACATAGACGGCTACAACATTATTCACCATTCGTCGTACCTGCGGCCGATCGCGGAGAACAATTTCGAAGGGGCGCGCGACGCGCTGATCGAGCAGGTATCCATGTTCTGCAGCACCGCGCATCGTCACGCCAAAATTGTGTTCGACGGCCGTGGGCGGCGGCCCGACAGCGATTTCCCCCTTCGCGCCGGGGCCGGTCTCGAAGTGGTCTACTCTCCCGGGCACCAGAACGCCGACTCGTACATCGAGCGCGCGGTGTATAACGCGCCCAAACGGGCTGACCTCATTGTGGTGAGCGGTGACCGCGGCCTGCGCAATACCTGCTACAACCTCGGCGCCCTTGTAATGGACCCCGAAAACTTTCTCACCACCGTTCGCGAAGCCGTCAAAGAAGCGCGTGACGTGCGCCACAGCAGCCAGCCGTCAAAGCTGGATAGCCGAGTGGAAGACCGCCTTGACGCGGGCGCGCTTAGCCGCTTGAATGAACTGAAAAGCAAGCTGCCGAAAGTTCCCTGAACGCGGCGGCCGGCGCAACCTCACACGGGAGAAAAGTCCGTGATACATGGTGCGGCTCTGACGCGATGCCTTCTGATGGGCGCATGGGCAGCCTGCGCCCTCGGCGGCGCGTGGGGAGAAGGCGCCGTTAGCTTCAATGTCGTCGAGCATCCAGGCCTCGATTTTCCGGCGGGACGCTGCGGAGGCCACGCCGAGACGGGTGTGGCATGGACCGCGCCCAAAGACGCGACCGTTACCGTTCGATGCGCTGTGTGGCGGGTGCGCTCTGGGCCGCCAACGGAAGTGTCGCTATGGATAAAGGGCCGCAAACTTATTGACGGCGCCGGAGTGCGCGGTACTTCCGCTGCGCCGTTTTCCGCTGCGCAAATCATTTCCGAAAAGGGAGGCGACCCCAATTCACTGCGGGACATAGCGGTCCGCTCTGGTGACGAAATCCTGGTGCAGATCGCCGGAAACAACTTCGCCGGGATTGACCTGACGATAGAGAGCGCAGCCGAGGCCTGGGACCTCGCCAAGGATTTCAGTGATGAGCGCAATCCTTCCGGTCCCTGGCGCTACGGTCAGGTGTCCGTAGACGCGAACGGCGCCGCGCACATCAAGGCTTTCGACACTCGTGTCGCCGATTTTGACCCGGCCGATTTCGAAAAGCACGGTCAGAGCGCGTGGTGCGGAAAGGACCTCCCTTGGTTCTGCTCGATGATGAAGAGCGGGGGCAAGAGCGGCGTGAGGCCGGAGGTGCGCTACACGACAGGGCGTACCGTCTTACTGGAAGGCCTCGTCGATGGGAGCTGGGTTGGCCGCTACTGGTCGGTGGATGGACGCCTTAACGTGGCGTACGAACGCGTGGCCGAGCCGGCTTTCCATCTTGCTATCGACGGACGCGAGTTGTCCGACGGATGGCAGTTCGTCTCCGCTGCGGAGGCGCCCTCACAAGCCGGAATGAAGCATTTTGTGGTCGAACTCGCGCATCAGGCTCAGTCGATCGGCGTCAAAGTTCACACGGTGCTCGACGACACTCCCGTGCTCACGCGCTGGCTCGAAATCACAAACCAAAGCCCCAAAACGATGGCCATCACGGAGGTCCGTCCGTGGACGAGTTGGTTCGGCGCCGGCGGAACTTTCTGGGGCGATACTTCGCCTCCGCGCTACTTCGACCACCCCTTTACCCTCGGCTACTTCACCAAGTCGAGCCATTGCTGGGAAGGCTGGTTCGACTGGAAGCCGGTGCAGCCCGGGAAGACGGCGCTGGGCTGTGACAAGGGACAATGCTTCGATGATCCCTTCTTCGTCGTTCGCAACGACGGTACAGGCGAGTACCTCATCGGCGACCTCGCGTGGTCTGCGAACTGGCGCATGGAACTCGATTACCAGCCCGGCGATCTTGGCGTGCTCCGATTCGGTATTGGCCCGTCGGCAAGCGAAGCCCTGCGCGTGGTGGCGCCTGGAGAAGGTGTGAATACTCCGGCGGTTCATATGGGACGCGTGGCGGGCGATCTCGATTCAACCGCGCAGGCCATGCACGATCATGTTCGTCACTCTGTACTGCCGGCGCGCGATCCTGAGCGGGCTTACCGCATCCAATACGCCGTGCCCGGCGACCAGGGCTATCTCTCGCCGAACTTCGGCAATCCCGCCGGATGTACCGAAAAGGCGCTGATGGAAAACGCGGATATCGCCGCCGCGTTAGGCGCCGAATTGTTCATCATGGATGCCTGGTGGTGGGATCAGCAGGGTGATTGGTCGGCGTCCAAGGAGCGCTTTCCGCAGGGCCTCGAGCCGCTTGTCGCCTATGTTCACAGCAAGGGCATGCTGTTCGGCCTCTACGGCGAAATCGAAAAGGCGAGCCCGGGGAGCCGTGTCGCTACGGAGCACCCCGATTGGCTCGAGTGGCTCAAGCCTTGGCCCATACTGGACCTCGCGCAGCCGGAACCCGCGGCGTGGATGGAGGCGCAACTAACGAGCCTGATCGATCGCTACAAGCTCGACCTGTTCCGCCTCGACTACAACATTCCCTCCGAAGTACCCCTTGAGGGCGCTCCCATAGCGCGTGACGGCGTTTCTGAAAACCGCTGGTGGCGCTACTACGAGACGTTCGGCGCCATCTTCCGGCGCATACATGAGAAGTACCCGAAAGTCGTTCTGCAGCAAGCGGCCTGCGGCGGCGGACGCAACGACCTCGGTACCGTGGGACTTTTCCACGAGGCCTACCTCACCGACGGGTTGCGCGTGCCCTACGAAATCCAGAACTACAGCGGCCAAACGCTTCACCTGCCCCCGGAGATTATGGTCATCGCGCACGGCGCCGACGCGGGAGGGGGACTGGGACACGTCGAGAACTTTGAGACCTACTTGCGGGTTACCTACACCCTCGGCACACCGTGGATCTTCGCCGGCATGGTGGCGCCAAGCGTTCGCGAGCTGAGCCCTGAGCGCCGGGAACGTTTTCTGCACTACGGCAAGGTGTACAAGGAGTTCATCCGCCCGCTGCTGCCCACCTGCCGCGTATACCACCACGCCCCTGTCAACGCCCGGGGCGGCGTCGAGTCCGGCGGGTGGTTTGCCACGGAGTTTGCCTCGCCCGAGCGCGACCGGGGCTGGGCCACCATCGTGCGCATCGCCAGCCGCGGCGACGACACGTGCCTCTTCCGGCCCCGCGGCCTGAGCATTTCGCGCAAGTACCGCCTCACGCTCGATAACACCGGCGAGTCGCTGGTGATGGATGGCGTCCAGTTGATGCGGGACGGCCTGCCCCTGCGGCTAGAATCCGTTGGCCAATCGGAATTGATTATGATGCAGGCGGAGTAACGCGGCGCGTCAAGAAGCCGGTTTTCTGGCCGGATTCCCAGACAATTGTGTACCCCCTATCGCACAAATCTCTTTAGGTGTACAATGAACTCGGATGTACGTTACTACGAACGATTGGGTCCGTTCGCGGAACATGGAACCATAGCCATCGGAACTGTTCGACAACGCGCGGGGAGGGTTCGATCTAAAGACGCGCCAGTGAGAATCTGGTTCAGCGACGCAACCGTGCAGTTCACGTGAATATAAGAGCAGTTCCCAGCACATAAGCGAGAGAGCTTCCGCCACGGGGTCAGTAGTTCGGGGGAGGTGGACATGGGAACCCGTTTTCCCGGGGCGCGCTGTTTCTGGCTGTTCATTCTTATTGCAATCGTCCTGACGTGCCGCGCGATCGCCGAAGTCGCTTTGCCACCGGACGACAACTTGGACGATTCACTTTCTCCACCGCAGTCTTCCGACGAACTAGCGCTGAAACTGAACAGTTTCCAACAACCCATCGGGTTTAGTGGAGTCGTTACCGAGGGTGATAGTCGTTCCACTTCAGTTGAAGTCCCGTATACCTGCGCATCTGCCAAGATCTATCTTCACTCAATGAGCGATGGCGGCGCTTTCGGCCGAGCAGCCCTTCCCTATCGTGTCAAGGTAAACGGGCTGGACGTCGTTCGATATTCCGGCACGAGCGGAACGGCAACCCTGACCGTGCCCGCAGGCGCGTTACTCCAGGGCACGAACGCGATCACGATTGAGTTCCCCCCCGACACCGACGCCTACACGGAGACCACCCAAGTCCTCGAAGACGCATACCTCAAAATCGAAGAAGCCGTCCTGCCCGCCGGAAGCTTCATTTCGCGCGGACAAGGCCCCGTTGTTCGCACGGAAGGTGAGTCTTTCACGTTCACGGTGAACTCGGCCTTCGAGTGCGCCGCCGCCACCGTTCGGATTCACAATACGGATCGCGGCGGCGTCGGCAATGGTATCACCGCGATGCGGTATGTGTTGAAGATAAATGGGACCTCCGTTGGCGCCTCCACGGGAACGCTCTCCGTTCCGAGCGGCGTCATCCAGCCCGGCGATAACACGTTTACCTTCGAGTTCCGGGACGATGGCGACGCCAAGGCCGAATCCATTCTTGTGCTGGACGACTCTTACATTCAGGTGCGTCAGGTCACCCTGCCCGCAGGTAGTTTCCGTTCAATGGGCCAAGCGCCCATCGTGAAGGCCGAAGGCGAGTCGCTTGCGTTTGTCCTGAACAGTCCCTATGAATGCGCCTCCGCTACCGTTAAGATTCACAGCACGGATCGGGGCGGCGATGGCAACGGTCTCGACTACCTGCGTTACGTCTTGCGCATCAATACCGTACCGATCGTCACCGGGACTAGCGGAGCCCTTACGGTACCCAGCGGTATCTTGCAGCAGGGCGACAATACGTTGTTGTTTGATTTCATCGACGACGGCGACGTGAAAAACGAAACCACGCTCGTCCTCGAAGATTCGTATATCCAATTGAAACCGGCCGCCTTACCAGCCGGAAGTTTCCTCTCGCGAGGGCAGACCTCGGTCGTAAAGGCCGAGGGCGACACCCTAAGCTTCACCGTTAACTCTGCATTCGACTGCGCTAGCGCCAAGGTCTTGGTACACAGCACAGACCGCGGCAACCTTGAAAACGGACAGGATTACCTCCCGTATGTGGTGAAGATCAACGGTGAGCCCGTGGCCAAAGGCACATCGAGCGCCATCACCATTCCGAGCGGCGTAATCCAGAAGGGTGACAATGCGTTCGTCTTCGAGTTCCAGAGCGACGGCGATTCCTCCGCCGACACGACGCTCGTGATCGAGGATTCCTACATACAGCTCACCGAGGCCGCGTTACCGTACGGCAGTTTCAAGATGCGGCGGCAAGGGCCCGTGGTGAGTGGCGAAGGGCAAACACTGACCTTTGCCGTGAAGCTGTCCGCGCCTAACTCCGCCGGAACCATCAAGGTACATACCGCTAACCGCGGCGGCGTTGGAAACGGCGTCACAACGCTCAACTACGCGCTCAAGATCAACGGCGCCACGGCAGTTCAGGGCGCCGCCAACAGCGTGCTGACGATCCCTGCCGGATTCGCGGCGCAGGGCGACAACACCTTCGTCATCGAATTCCTCAACAACGGAAATACGAAGGCTGAAACGTTACTTGTGCTCGAGGATTCCTATCTGACTATGGCCAACGAACTGTGGCCGGACGCGGACGCCGACACCGTCCCGGATTACATCGAAGGCGACGCCGATCCGGACGGCGACACCATTCCAAACCGTCTCGATACAGATTCCGATAACGACGGATTCAACGACGGTGACGAATACCGGAGCGGCTTCGATCCCTATGACCCCTCGAGCATACCGGTCGATACCGTAATCCTCGAAGACCGGATATCGCACAGCTTTTGGCGCGACGGCAAAGTGGACCTCATCCTCGCCGCGATCTCATTCATTGTGCCACCCGCGAAGGACATGGAAAAGGACTTGCCCGTGCTGGTCTTGACGCAGACCGATGTGGATCCCGGCAGCCTGGGTATCTCCGCCACTGTCGAGAGCGCCGGCAGCGCGCCAAAACCACTCGCCGCCGCGCTACTCTTCGATGGCAGCGGCAGCCTCGACAGCACCGATCCGCACGACGTCCGGATTGACGCGGGGAAGGCTTTCGTGGATCGTTTAGGCGCTGGCGACCAAGCGGCCGTACTCGAGTTTCAACGTCCTGGCCTTGGGTTCCACTACACCACGCTCCACCAGGATTTCACTTCCGACAACGTAGCGCTGAAAGCTGCCATGGACTTATTGTCGGATACCGGAGGTACGCCACTCTACGAATCGGTCTCCGAATCGCTCACCTGGTTTGACGCGCAAAAGACCACGGACGTTTGGCAGCGTGTATTGGTGTTGTTCTCCGATGGCCAGCCGAACACCGACACTCATCGAGACGAGGCGATTCAGAAGGCCAAAGACCTGCGCATTCCTATTGTGACCGTAGGACTCGGCCCGGCAGCCGTTCCCGGCTCCGTCGCGGCGGAGGCGCTGCACACGCTGGCCGGCGAAACGCGCGGACTCTACGTTGGCACGGGGACGGCCGATGGGCTGGCGAACATCTACGATAGCGTCGCGCAGGGGCTCGCCGGCGCCGGATACATCGTGCATCTGGTCTTCAATCCGATTCCCGCGCCGGGCACGGCCATTACCGTGACCTTGCACACCAATTATGGCGTCCGTCCCTATCAATTTACGGTTCCCCCGATTCCAGACACGGACGGTGACGGTTTGCTCGACAGTGTCGAAGACGCCAACGCGAACGGCGTCGTGGATACCGGAGAGACCGATCCCGGCAACGCCGACAGCGATGGGGACGGCCTTACCGACGGCCAGGAAGTGTCCAGCGGATCAAATCCGCTGCTGGGCGACTCCGATGGCGATGGTCATTCAGACGGTGAAGAAGTGGACGCGGGGAATGATCCAAACGACGACCAGGATCTGCCTCCGAACCAAACCGAAAAGACCATCGGATTACTCACCATCCGCGCGGACGTGATCGCAAGCACGGGAACGAATCAGTGGCAGGCGTCCGGACACGTCACTATCAACGGCTTCCTTCATTTCGATGGGGCGCTGACGCTCGACGGCGCCGCATTGACTGTGGGCGGTTCGGGAAAATGGTTTGCGACCCACGTCCCGTATGTTCCGGGCGGCGAACTCGACATTTACCAGGGGAACATTTCCATTGATGCCTCAGCCGCGGCGGTCCAAGGCTTGAATGCCGCTGCGTCGCTGCTCGAGGTCGTAGGTCTGAATGTCGAAATCGCGTCATTCCAGTTTGTCGCGCACGGCATCCAGATCGGAGGCAAGCTGGAGCTACCGGAAGAAATTGGCGGCAGCGTCGATGTGACAACGCTACAGGTCACATCTACCGAAGGCGTCGAATTCGCCGGACAGATCAACTTGCCCGATATCAAGTTCGCGAGTTTCCCCTGGGGCCTCGAGGACGCGCACATTGACCTCAACACCATCGAGCAGGAATTTGGCGGCGGGGGCACGCTGACCACACCCAAGTTTGACGTGATCATCGAGCAAATCACGATTCGCCAGGGCCGCCTCGAAACCGTCCTGCTCGGGATTGGCTTTCCCGACCCCGGAATCAATCTCGACGGGTCTGGCGTGGTCTGGCTGCAATCCGTCTCCGGCGGGTTGATGGATATGGCGCCCGGCCCGCCACCGCTCAAGATTAAGGCCAGTTGCGAACTGACCATTGGACCGGAAGTCTTCGGCCAACGCCTGATCACGGGCGTCCCTGAACTGATCTACGACACCTCCGGCATGTTCGACGCCACCGGAACCATCTATCTATTCGGCGGACCTAACGAGGGATACGAAATGGCGCAGATCGTCGCCCACTTCGGCATGCCCTCGAGCGGTGACCCCGGTTTCCGCTTTGGCGCCACTGCATACTTGTGGGAGAACGTGTACGAGCCCGGTATTTCCTTTACGCTCGGCTTCGATAATCGCTTCGAAGCGACCGCCACCGGCGACATCAGCCTGTCCGATACGGATTGTGATCTGGTCAACTGGATTCCCTATTCCGTCAGCCTGACCACCTCCCTTACCAACGACGGCTTCAAAGGGTCGGTGGGCGTTGAATCCATGGAAGTTACCGTTACCATCAAGCCCGGTGAACTTCCCGACATCGGCGCCAACATTGATATCGGAAATCCATTGGACTGGTTCGATTTCAAGCGCGCGGATACCAAAGCGTTCGCGGCCCTTTATCCCGGTAAGGCAATTCAGGGTACCCTCGACATTCCGAGCAACCAGCGCCAAGTCATAGTGACGGTTCGTACGACCGACGCCGCGCCCGAGTTCGACCTCATCGCGCCCGGAACGACGCGCTACACCCCCGGCGAAGCCGATGGAGTCAAGTACTCGTACATCTCGAATCCGTCCGCAAACCTCGCGTTCTATATCCTCAACTACCCCGAATCAGGCGCGTGGAAAGTGGAGATTGCGAACCCTGCCGCGCTCGGCACAGTTGACGTCGCGGTCTGCCACGTCGACATGCCGCCAACGGTGTCCACCGTGCCGTCCAAGAAAAAGACCATCGGTACCGATTACGTGGCCATCGGTTTTGTGGCAAGCGACCCCGACGGCGACGCCTCGGTCAGCTTGTACTACGACACCGACCGGTTGGGTTTCGACGGGCTGACCATCGTGACCGGCCTGACGGAGAACGACGAGTACATGGAATACATTTGGGACACTCGCGCCGTAGCTCCTGGTACCTACTATGTGTATGTCAAGGTGGACGACGGCAAAAATGCGCCACAGTGCGCCTATCTCGACAATCCCGTCCTCGTCTCCCACGCGACCGCCGTGCCCGCGCCGGCCAATTTCCTCACGACCCTTAACGGCGCAGACGTCACGGCTCAGTGGACAGATGGCGGCGGACCCAACCTGGCGTCGTACCGCGTCCATTGGCGTGAAGAAGGTGTCGCCAATGCCACGGCCAGCGCAGAGGCCGTCGGCAAGACAACCACGCACACACGCACCTTCGTGACCGGCCGAACCTACCGAATGTGGGTCACGGCTGTGGACGACACCGGGGTCGAGAGCGCGCCCTCCAACGAGCAAGTAGTCACGCCGGTGGCGGCGGGCAGCGCCAACAACCCGCCCCAGATCGTGAGTGCGCCGGTGACCACCGGCCAAGCGGCCATGACATACCTCTACGACGTTGATGCGCAAGACCTCGACGGGAACGCGCTTACCTACGCGTTGGCAGCCGGGCCGTCCGGCATGATCATCAGCGCTGCCACCGGCCAAATATCGTGGCAGCCCGCGCAGGATCAACAAGGCACGTATCACATAGCTGTGACCGCGGCCGATACCCATGCCGCGATCGACACGCAGGAGTTCACGCTTATTGTCGCGCTGCCTCCCGCGCCCGACGTGGACTTGGATGGACTGGACACGAAGGCGGAATTACGCTACGGCACGGACCCAGCCCTTTCGGATACGGACGCAGATGGTCTCACCGATGGCGAAGAAGCCCTCGTGTACCACACCGATCCGGCCAAGGCGGACACGGACGGGGACGGTGTCAGTGACGGCCAGGAAGTCGCGTCCGGCAGCGACCCGCTCGGTACGAAAGGCGACATAGATCGCACCGGCGCAGTGGACGCGGTGGACGTGCAGTTGGTGATCAACGCCGCGTTGAGCCTGAGTATTGCAGGACTTGACGCCGACATCGACCATAACGGCAGCATCGACGCGGTAGATGTGCAACTGGTGATCAACGCCGCCTTGGGACTGTGAGGGCAGTCTTGACGAGATCGGCAGGGCGGATGTCCTCATCCACCGGTCGGAGCACGTGGACTGGCCCTTCGTCAAGTGTGTCTTTGGGAGCGATAGAAGAGAAACTCCAGCCAGCGTGCGAAGCCACCGCCTCCACACGTAGCCGCTGACTTATCCTCGGCCGACCAGCGTGACGATGGAACGCCGGGGAAGGGTAAGCGTGACCGTGTGTTGCGCGGCCTTGAGCGGCGGCTGCGTTGCGCACATCTCGCGCGCCGAGGAGACGTATCGTTCGAACGATGCGACCTCCCACGGCGCCTGAATATCCAACTGGACCGGACGCTCGGAGTCTGGCGAGTTGATAAGCACGACCGTAATCGTCCTATCCTTCTTGTGGACAAACGCGCTTACGCCGAGGCCGGGACTGTCCGGCGCGGCGCTTACCTGGATCGCGCCGGGCCGCACGAATCGCGCGTAGTGTTTCACCGCGTAGTACTTGGGCGTTGGTGCGCCGTCCACGCAGAGCGATTCCTTACCCGCGTCGAATGGGTTGGTCAATTGCCAATACACCCATGCGGAACACCCGCCATACACCAGCGCCTCGTGAATGTGGGTGGCGACGTTGATGCCTCCTGCCCACGTATCCGGCGGGTCACCCGAGGTCTCCGTCATCCACAACTCCCGGCGGTATGGCTCGAGCTTCCGGCGCAACGCCGTCCAATTATCCCGGTTCGTGCTCGGGGTCTTGCCATCGCCCGCATACCCGTGGATGCAGAGGAAGGACAAATACTGGCCCGCGTCGTCCAGCGTAGGCTTGGCGTACTGCATGTAGCGGAACCAAGTCCCGCACCCCACGTCCTCATTGCCCATGAGCTTGGTCGAGACCTTCCACTTCTTGAACGCCTCGCCCACCGTTCGGGTAACGTCCCGTATCGTCTCGGGCGAATACACACACGAGTCGTAAGGCTCCACGAACACCAACTCGTTTTGCAGGCTCATTGCGTAGACAGGGACGCCGTAGGTCTTTTCGAATCCGAGACACAGACCGGCGCAATACTTGGCGAACTGCGCATAGCGGTCCGTTCGCAGGTTGCCGCCGCCGCGCGTCGCGTTATTCGTCTTCATCCACGCCGGCGGGCTCCAGATCGAGCAGATGACCTTCACTTGCCCCGGCGCGCGCTGACTCAGCGCCTGCGCAAGCTGCCCCGCGGTCTTCAGCGCATTGAAATCAAAGCGGCTCAGATCCAGCGCATCTGCGTCGAGATCCGGCTCCTGCTGCAGGCCCGGGTTTACCTCGAAGCGGAGGATCGACAATCCGAGATCATTGATCAGGAGCTTCTGAAACTCGGGGCTGCGATAGGCGACCTCGTTCTCCCGCCGCCAGAAGCTGCACGCCGCGCCGAACCCCTGGATGACTTGGTACTCCTTGGATGCGTCGACGTGTACGACAGTCTCAGCAGCTTCGCCGGCAGAAACGGCTGGAACCGCCGCCGCCATCAGGAGTGCGGCCCAGCACGCTCCTAAGGGGAAACTGGCGCGTGGTACCGTAAGGATTTCGAGACCCTTTCCAAATTGTTTCCGAGCGAATCTCGTGCTACGCTCTTGCGTAGCGATATCGTCGTCGGCATCGATGCTGAAGGAGTCCACCATGGCACAGATAGACAAGTACTTCAAGTTGGTCGTTGAACACAAGGCATCCGACTTGCACATCTCCACTGGGGCCAAGCCATCCCTGCGCAAGGATGGGGGGATGGTCAGTTTTCGCAACGAGGAGATCCTCGACCCTCAGGCCGCCAAGACCCTGCTCTACGAAATCATGCCCAAGGACAAGGAAGAGGAATTCAACACGGTCAATGACACCGACTTCGCCTACGAACTCGAGGGGTTTGGCCGGTTCCGCTGCAACATCTTTCGTGATCACAAGGGCATCGGGGGCGTATTCAGGCTCATACCCACCGATATTCTTACCGTCGAGCAGCTTAATCTGCCCGAGACCGTAAAAAAGTTCTGCTCGCTGAACAAAGGACTCATTCTCGTGACCGGCCCCACCGGGAGCGGGAAATCCACCACGCTCGCGGCGCTGATCGATTACATCAATACCACCCGCAACGACCACATTATTACCATTGAAGACCCGATCGAGTTCGTACACAAGAACAAGCGCTGCCTCGTGAATCAGCGGGAAGTGCATACGCACACCAAGAGCTTCAAAGCCGCCTTGCGCGCGGCCCTGCGCGAAGACCCGGATATCGTGCTCGTCGGCGAAATGCGCGACCTCGAAACCACCCACATTGCCATTGAAACCGCGGAAACCGGGCACCTGGTGTTTGGCACGCTGCATACTACCACCGCCATCTCGACCGTGGACCGATTGATTGACCAGTTTCCGGTAGACGAGCAGCAGCAGATTCGGATTATGCTTTCCGCCGGTCTGAAAGGCGTGATTGCCCAAAACCTCTTGAAGAAGAAAGGCGGTGGACGCGTCGCCGCGCTCGAGGTGATGGTCGTCAACGCGGCGGTCGCCTCGCTGATCCGCGAAGGCAAGACCAGCCAGATCATGAGTATCATGCAGACCGCGAAAAAAGAAGGCATGACGCTGCTCAACGAACAATTGGCGCTCTTGGTCAAGACGGACGTGGTCGAGCCAGAGGAAGCCTATCGCAAGGCCATGGACAAGGACGATCTCATGAAGCAGTTCGAGTCCGTCGGTATCAACTTTACCCGGCCACCCGACTAGATAGCGGGCGAAGAATCTCGAACATTCTGGACACGTCATATAGCCGCAATGGTGATAACAGATTAGACGATCGTATTCTCCAGCCCTGAAAGGGCGATTCTACGTCAGCCCAGGGCAACGCCCTGGGAATAGGACATCGGAGTCATGTGCGCCCTGAAAGGGCGTCCTATTGATGGCGGCATAACGTCCGAGAATGATCGTCGGCCATTCGGCCCGTCCGCCCGAATCACGTTCACCCCGAGCATACGATGGACCTCCTGGACCGCGAAAGTTGTCTTCCGGCATGGATTTACGCTATATTACCGTCTTGTCATCCACCACGAGGATCCCCTATGACCCGGAGTATGACCGGTTTTGGCAAGGCGAGTTGTGACTTTGACGGCGATGTCGTCTCCGTCGAACTCAGTTCGGTCAATCACCGGTATTTAGATTGCAGCGTGCGATTGCCCATGGCGTGGTCGGTGCTCGAACCCGTTGTCAAGGAAACAGTTAAGAACCACCTGACGCGCGGGCGCGTGCATATTACCGTTACGCGCAAACGCGGCCCTGGCTCCGGCGGAGAAGTGCGCTTTGACACCCACCTCGCCCGCAAGTACATCGAGGCCTCCAAGGAATTGAACGTGCTGCTGGGCAGCTACGAGACCCTGTCCCTGAACGTCTTGGCGCAATTGGAAGGCGTCTTCTACCATGAGGAAGCGGAAGAAGACCTGGATCGCGTCAAGGATGTGCTCACGGATATCGTGAACAAGGCGTTGACCCAATTGGACGGAATGCGCGTCACCGAAGGCCGCGCGCTGGCCGACGATCTGCGGCAGCGCGTCGACCTGATGCGCCAGACGCTTGCCACCGTCGAACAGCGGCTGCCCCAGTTGAACGAGTTTTACTGCGCGCGGTTGAAGGCCCGCATCGCCGAACTGAACCTGGACGCCGGGCTGACCGAAGAGCGCATCGCCATCGAAGTGGCGCTGATGGCTGAAAAGGGCGATGTGACCGAAGAAGTGGTCCGGTTCAAGGCGCACCTGGACCATATGCTCGAGATGTTGGAGTCGAAAGAACCCGTGGGACGGCGATTGGATTTCCTGGCGCAGGAAGTTCAGCGTGAGATCAATACCCTTGGCGTGAAGACGCGCGACGCCGATGTCGCCAAAGATGTCCTGAATCTCAAGGCTGAACTCGAAAAGATTAAAGAGCAAGTTCAGAATATTGAATGACGATGCGCGACGGTGAAAAACCAGCGGTACACGGTTCCCTGTTTGTGGTATCCGCGCCTTCCGGCGGTGGCAAACGCACCGTGTTGCGCAAGGTTCTCGATCGCGACGGCAAGGCGGAGTACGGTGTTTCCGCCACGACACGGCCGCCGCGGCCCGGCGAAGTCGAGGGACAGGACTATTTCTTCTTGTCGCAGGACGAATTCCAGCGCCGGATCAAGGCGGGCGAATTCGTGGAATGGGCTGATGTCCACGGGAACCTGTACGGCACATTGCGGTCCGAGTTGAAGCGCGTCACGGCTAGCGGCCGAGACGTCTTTCTCGAGTTGGATGTGCAGGGCATGCGCAATCTGCGCAACGCGGGCATTGACGCCGTCTCGATTTTTATCATGCCGCCTTCGCTCGATGCGCTCGAGGCCCGGTTGCGGGGCCGCGGTACGAACGACGAACGCGACATCGCCGTGCGCATGCGGAACGCAGAGGCCGAACTGGACGCGCGTAAAGAATTCGATTATGTCGTCATAAATGACGATGTGGATACCGCCGTAGCCGATGTGGAAGCCATAGTCCGGGCGCGCCGCTTGGAATCCGCCCGGCAACCCTAGTGTCAGATGCAGGAATACGGCGCTTTTGGCGCCGAGATCGAAACCCAGGAGCACAAACGAACGATGTCGAACAAGTACCCCGTTTCAGTGGAAGACTTCAAGGACAAGATCGACAGCCTTTACCGGCTGGTGATCGTCGCGTCGCAGCGCGCGCGTCAACTTGCGCGTCCGGATTCGCGGGCATTGGTTCCGACGCGGTCGCGGCGTCCAACGATGACCGCCCTCGACGAGATCCTTCAGGGCAAGGTGAAGTACAAGACCGGCTTGCAGGATGAAGACGAGTATATCGAATAAGGAAGTCGTCCTCGGCGTCACCGGGTCCATCGCGGCCTACAAGGCCTGCGATTTGGCGTCCCGCCTTGTTGAATTGGGCGTGAACGTCTTGCCTGTGCTTACCCGTGCCGCCCAGGAGTTTGTCGGAGCCGTCAGCTTCGAGGCAATCACCGGGCGGCGCGCGATCACCGGCATGTTCGAACCGCTCCAAAACACCGACGTCGAGCACATCGCCGTCGCTCAGCGCGCCCATCTCTTCCTTGTCGCACCCGCCACCGCCAACATCATTGCCAGAGCCGCCCACGGCGTCGCGGACGACTGGCTCAGCACGACTCTGCTGGCGACGCGCGCGCCGATCCTGTTCGCTCCCGCCATGAACACCGCCATGTACACCCATCCCGCGACACAAGCCAACATCGAGCTCTTAAGAGCTCGGGGGTGTCACTTCGTGGGGCCGGGCGTGGGCCGCCTCGCTTGCAGGACGGTCGGGCCAGGGCGCATGAGCGAGCCAGCGGAGATACTCGACGCGGCATTACCGCTTCTGTCCGGACGCACAGACTTGGCCGGCAAACGGGTGCTCATCACGAGCGGCGCCACCCACGAACCCATTGACCCGGTGCGCTTCCTCGGCAATCGCTCCTCCGGCAAGATGGGCCGGGCTCTCGCGCTCGAGGCGCTCGGCCGTGGCGCGCACGTGACGGTGGTGTATGGCCCATCGAGCGTGGACTATCCCCTTAACGCGGAACTGGTCGAGGTCGAAACGGCGCGCCAAATGGCGGATGCCGTTGTGGAGTGTTCGCGGAACGCGGACGTGATTATTGGCGCGGCCGCCGTCGCGGACTATCGCCCCGAGCAAGCGAGTCAGGATAAGCGCAAGAAGACCGGAAGCCCGCTGACGCTGGCGTTGACGGAAAACCCGGACATCCTTGCAACAGTCAGCCGCGAGCGGCGTCCAGGACAGGTTATCGTCGGTTTCGCCGCCGAGACGCGCGACGTCATGGAGAACGCCAAGTCCAAAATCGCGGCGAAAAACCTCGACCTGATCGTCGCCAATCTGGTGGGCGGGGATGACGCCGGATTCGGGATGGACGCGTTGCGCGCGGCAATTGTGGACAAACGTGGGAATTCCGCGGATATCGGTCATATTGACAAAGATGCCCTGGCAGAGCGCATAATGGACCAAGTTGTAGGTTTACTTCGGGGTAGTTTGTAGCCGCTGGTTGTACTGCCGGACGCGGGGAATCGTTTGGGCCACCGTTGGCGCCTGCATTCCGTGAGTTTGGCGCGCCTTAATGACCTGTTGGAATTGAGGCGGACTAATGCTATACTGGACCGGTTAGTATCTTGTGTTTGTACCGGTTCTTGGGAAAACAACAAAAAGCAGGAGGAGACAGTCATGAAGAAGTTGTTGGGATTGGTTTTTGCGTTCGCATTTGCACTTGCGGTAGTGGGTTGCGATTCCGGTACGACGCCGGCGAAGCCTGGTGAGAACAAGACGACAACGACGACCGAGAAGAAGGAAGAGAAGAAGGTCGAAGTTAAGAAGGAAGCCGCTCCGGCTCCTGCGCCTGCTCCTGCGGCTCCCGCGCCCGCCGCTCCGGCTCCCGCGCCCGCTCCGGCCCCGGCTCCTGCGCCCGCGCCCGCGCCTGCGCCTGCGGCTCCCGCGCCTGCCGCGAAGTAAGGCAACTGAACGACAACGCGTTGCGCGGCTGTTGAACCCAATGACGGGGCTACCGGCGCGCGCGAATCGCAGCTAGTCGGTATGGGTTCCTTTTTTTCGGAACCGGTAAGTAGTAAAGCAAGACGGTGGTCAATGCACTGCATTGGCCACCGTCTTTTTTGAGCTTAAGGTGACCTCGATTCCTTAAGGTTAGGACCCCGTTCTCCACCCTGAAAACTCGTCACTATCCGCCCATGCCAGTCCGTGCTAGTCCGTGCTAGTCCGTGCTGGTCCGTGAATGTCCGTGTCTACATTAGTTCTTGGTTCCGATCGCCCTATCCCGCTATACTCTCGCTCGTTTGTCCGCAATCCGGAAAACCGACTGGACCATCCATGATGACCCGGCGGCCACTGTGCGCCGCCCGCAGAAAAAGGAAAGACGCGATGCCGCATTTTGACGCCGAACGCCGGATCGAAGCCGACCAGACCCGTAACCGGCTCCGCGAAATTCAACAGACCATTTACAGCCAGCGGCAGCCTATCGGTAACCTCAGCTACTGTGTTACCGGAAAAGGCAAAGGCCCGGAGCGCATGCCCAAGACCGGGTGGAAGCCATTCGACGTGTTGGGCCGATGGGGCGGGTACGACCAGACGACCTGGTTCAAGTTGAAGGTCCGCGTGCCGCAGTCAATGAAGGGGCGCCGTGTCGTTGCGCTGGTGCGTATCGCCGAAGCGTCGTTCATGATGGGCAATCCGGGAATGAGCGAAGGCGGAGATTCGCTCGTATACCTCGACGGAAAACCCTTCCAAGGTCTCGACCGCAACCGCGACGAATTGTATCTGGCTGAGAAGGCGAAGGGCGCCGAGACCTACGAGCTTGTCATCGAGGCCTGCCCCAGCGCGCGCTTCGATATCTATCACGTCTTTTCGTACGCCGATATCGCGGTGATGAATCCTGAAGTATGGGACTTCTACTGGGATTGCCAAGTGGTCTACGAAATCATCGAGACCCTCGGCTACGACCAGACCGAGACGCGCCAACTTGCCGATTTCCTCAACACGGTGGTCAAGAGCGTTGACCTGCAGCACAAGGATGAGCCGGCCTATTTCGCGTCCATCGCGAAAGCTCAGAAGGCATTCCGCCAGGGCATCAAACGCTTCCAGACCAGCCACGGCCTTGGCCGGCTCGTCTTGTCCGGCCACTCCCACATTGACACCGCTTGGCTCTGGCCATTGCGCGAAACCCAGCGCAAATGCGGACGCACCTTCTCGACCATGCTGAACCTGATGGACCGGTATCCGGAATTCCACTTCTCGTGCAGTCAGCCCGCGCAATACGAATGGGTTAAGAATCACTACCCGGAGCTGTACGCCCGAATCAAGCAACGCGTAAAGGAGGGCCGCTGGGAATTGTGCGGCGCGCCGTGGGTCGAGCCGGACTGCAACGTTCCCTCGGGTGAATCATTGGTGCGTCAGTTCCTCTATGGCAACCGGTTCTTCCAGAAAGAATTCGGGAAGCGTTCCCGGCTGGCGTGGCAACCCGACGCCTTCGGATACACGTGGTCGCTCCCGCAAATCATGCGCAAGGCCCAATTGGACGCGTTCGTAACCACCAAAATCGACTGGGGTCAATTCACGCAGTTTCCCTATTCGCTCTTCCAGTGGGAGGGCGCGGACGGCTCGAAAGTGATGACCTTGATGCCGCCGCTCAACTACAACGGCAATCCGACGCCGAAGGATGTCCTCGCGCAGTGGACCCTGTTCAAGCAGAAGGAGCATGTCGAGGAACTACCGTTCTCGTTCGGCTGGGGTGACGGGGGCGGCGGTTCCACCATGACCATGATCGAGCACGGAAAACGGTACTCGAATATCGTCGGCATGCCCAAATGCGAGTTTGGACGCAACCAGGACTGCATCGATCGTATCGCCGACCAGTGCGACCCGGAAGCGCTTCCGGTGTACAACGGCGAACTCTATTTGGAGCTGCACCGCGGTTGCCAGACCACTCAAGCTCGCACCAAGCGCAATAATCGCAAGTGCGAAGTGATGTTGAGAGACGCCGAGTTTATTGGCAGTCTGGCATTGCTCGGCGGCGGAAAATACGATCAGAAAGCCCTGTACGAAGCCTGGAAGATCGTCATGACGAATCAATTCCACGACATTCTTCCCGGTTCGTCCATAACCGAAGTGTACACGCAGGCCGACATTGATTACGCGACTGCCAAGACCTATATCGCCGACGCGCGCGACGCGGCCTTGAAGCACCTTGCCGCTAAGATTGACACCGCCGGCGCGGGGACGCCGGTCGTGGTGTTCAATCCGCTGTCCTGGGTGCGAAGCGATGCGGCCCACGCGTATGTGAAACTCCCCAAGGGAAAATTCAGCGTCATTGGTCCGGACGGCGAAGTGGTTACGCATCAGGTCATCGGAAAAGACGAACTTCTGTTCGAGGCGGACGCGGTTCCCCCGCTCGGCTATAGCGTATACCGAGTTGCGTCCGGCGCCCGCGCCGCGTCCGCGAGCGGCCTCTTGAGCGTTACTCCGAACGGCATGGAAAACGAGTTCATCCGCATCCGCTTCGACAAGGAAGGCCGCCTCTCGAGTATCTATGACAAGACCGAGGGCCGCGAGACCCTTGCGAAGGGGTCAAAAGGAAACGTCCTCCAGTTGTTCGACGACCGGCCCTTCTGTCATGACGCGTGGGATATCGACCACAATTTCGAGGCGAACATGTGGGAGCCGAAGCCCGCCGAATCGATCGAGGTCGTGGAAACGGGACCGGTGCGCGCAGTGGTGCGCATCGTGCGCCGCACCGAGAAGAGTGTCATCACGCAGGACGTGACCATGTACGCGAGCCAGCCGCGCGTGGACTTCGTGACCCACGTGGATTGGTGGGAAAAACGCACCCTGCTCAAAGTAGCGTTTCCCGTGGAAGTGCGCACGTCCCGCGCCACCTACGAAATTCAGTTCGCCACCATCGAGCGCTCCACGCACAACAACAACCCCTACGACCGCGCCCGTTTCGAGGCGGCTCACCAGCGCTGGACCGACCTCTCGGAAGGCGATTACGGCGTCAGCTTGCTGAATGACAGCAAGTACGGTTCGGATATCAAAGGGAACGTACTGCGTCTGTCGCTTCTGCGTTCATCGGTCGATCCAGATCCGACTGCGGACGAGGGCAAACACAACTTTACCTATTCGATCTATCCGCACGCCTGGAGCTGGCGCAACGGCACGGTCCAGCAAGGACTGCAACTCAACGAACCCTTGATCGCGGTTCCTGCGGCGGCCTCGCGCGGTACGCTGCCCGCAGCGTACGCGTTTGCCAGTGTGGACGCCGAGAACGTCATCATTGACACCGTCAAGAAAGCCGAAGACTCCAACGCCATCATCGTCCGGCTATACGAGGCCTACGGCCAGCGCGGCGACGTGAAGCTCACCTTCGGGCGCAAACCCGTGAAGGTGACGGAATGCGACCTCATGGAAGAAAACGACACCCCGGTCAAGGTATCGGCGTCGACAATTTCGTTGCATGTAACGCCTTATGAAATTCGAACCTTCAAAGTAGTTTTCTAAGTCCAGCCTAATCCATCGGCCCCGCCGGTCCCAACCAGACCGGCGGGGCCATTCAATTCCACGCACCCAATCTTCGCGCCCGCGCCGCGTTCCGTGTTTTTCATAGGCCCCATGGGTCTTATAGGTGCTATACGTCTTATCGGTCCTATTTGTCCTTTCCCCGCACCGCCGAATTGACACCCTCGCGCATTCGCTCTACCATACTGCCATACGGGTGCGGCGATGTGTTCGGCGCTGGCCCACATGAACGCCAGCGTACTCAGGAGAAAGTTATGCCCGACTTTCCAGCGACTCCAATTGAGCATCTTTCGGTATCGCGCTTGATTATCGGCTCCAACTGGTTCGCGGGTTTTTCCCACACCAGCCAGGCGCGGGACCGTTTCATCCGAGATACGATGACCGCAGAGCGCATCGCCGACGTGCTCGAGGTCTTTTTCAATGCCGGCGTCAATACGTTTTGCGGCATCTCGACCAACTTTCCCCACATGGATGACGCCATCAAGGACGCCGAGGATCGCACGGGACGCCGCTGCATTCGCATCGCCACACCTCACCTCGATCTGTCCAGCGCGCCCGACGCGATGTCGAACGCCGCGCGCACCCTCGACGCCCATGCCGCGATTGGCGCGGACTTTTGCATGCCGCACCAAGCCACGACGGACGCCCTGATTGACCGCGTGAATCGCCGCATCACCGGCATGGACAAATACCTCGCCATGGTCCGCGAGCGTGGCATGATTCCCGGACTCTCGACGCACATGCCCGAGGCGATTCTCTACGCCGACGAAACCGGCCTCGATGTCGCCACGTATATCCAGATCTACAACGCCATTGGCTTCCTCATGCAGGTCGAGGTGGACTGGGTCCATCGTGTCATTTGGAAAGCCAAGAAGCCCGTCATGACCATCAAACCGCTCGCAGCGGGACGGCTTATGCCCATTGCAGGGCTCGGTTTCGCATGGGGCACGCTGCGTGACCAGGACATGGTCACCATCGGCACGCTCACGCCCGACGAAGCCGCCGAGGTGATCGAGCTCTCCCTCGCGCTGCTCGAGCGCCGTATGCCGGAATTCGATCTTCAGCGAACCCGAAGCAAGAAGTCCATCGACCCCGATGCGCTCAAGAGCGCCATGGCGCAGACGATCTAGATGCGTGGCCAAGAAGCCTCCGCATAGCAAGACTTCGCACAAGCCAGCGCTGGTATTGAACAACTTTCAGACGCTTTCTGGCCGCTCCGCGTCAAAAAGCCGACTTCCTGACCGGATCTTTAGGGCAGTGATTAGTGATTGCGTCTGCGCATCTCGTCGCGCGAGGTGCGTGATTAGCCCCGGCAGGGGCGGCAGATGATAGCCCACGGCGTGAGCCGTGGGAACAGACCATGTCCAAGCGCCAGCCCCGGAGGGGCGTTAGATCTTCTGCTTCTTTCCATCTGACTGGACACACGGAAATATCACGACACGCCTCCGGCAACTTGCGTCCCTCCTGCGCAGAAACCGGAAACTTGACCGAACCCGGCGCCCCTGCTACGCTGACTGTAAGCGAGCTAAACCCTGTCGGTGTACTACGTGTGTGTAGGAGCAATGTGGTGACGCTCGGGGATTGGTGTGGCCGCGGCGTCGCCGGTGTGTGCGTATCGCGCGGATTGATGCAAACTTGGTTTTGACGGGGTAACGACCTCTTGGATATTGTGCCTGATATACCCATCTACGCCCAGATTAAACGGGAGTTGAAGAACCAGATCGAGAGCGGTGAACTCGAGGAAGGCGCCCGTGTGCCATCGGAGTTCGAATTGGCCCGCGCCTACGGTGTCAGCCGAAACCCCACCCGCCAGGCCCTGCGCGACCTCGAACTCGAAGGCTACATCACCCGCACCCCGGGCCGAGGATCGTTCGTGGCCCCCAAGTCAGGGCGTCAGAAACTCTTCAAGCTCGGCAACTGGCGTACCCTCGCCGTGGCCTGCCCGCACCTCGAGTGTCACTACACCCGGTCCGTCATCCAGGGATTCATCCAGGCCGCCGCGGAAAAGGAATTCCACACGATGGTCTATTTCCTCCGCTTCAGCGACGAGGCGGAGCTCGAATTCTTGTCGGATATTCGTAACAGCGGAATCGAAGGAATTGCCGTGTGGCTCCAGCACGCCTCCGAGCGCACATTGCAGTTGCTCACCAAGTTCAAGCGCGCCTCATTTCCCTTCGTCATGCAACCGAAGACCGCCTCAGCGGCTACCGGCGCGCGCTGCTCGAAGCGGAATTCTCGTTCAACAAGGAGTTGGTCGGCGTATTTCCCCCCGCCGGCGAGCCACCGCACACCGTGGTCACGCGATTCATGGCCCGCCGAAACCGTCCGACCGCGTTCTTCTGCGTGAACGAAGGCATTGCGTCGAAGTTGCTGGAGGAATTGAATGCTCTCGGTTTCACCGTTCCCGGCGAGGTGGAATTGGCCGTGATCGATGACAACCGCCTCGCCGAGACGCTCGGAATTCCGATGCTGACCGCCGAGCAGACCGGATATGAGATGGGGCGCGAGTGCGCCGAGATTCTGTTGGCGCGCGTGGCAAGCCCGGACCTGCCGCCTCAGCAACGGTATATGGACGCCAAGCTGACACTGGACCGCATCGACAGCCGGCCGGAAGTCGCGGCAAATGAGAACGGCTCCGTCTAGCCAGTCGGCCCCGTCTACCGCCCCGGTCACGGACTTCAGTCACACTCGAGATATTCTCTGGACGCGATAAGGATCAATAGAATGGCGCCTCTGTCCACGGTCTCCAGATTTCGACCAGTACGCTTCCGTATACCGGTGAAGGTCACCACCACGTCCGGCCAGTCCCTGCGATTCATTTGTTCTTGGGCTATGGTCTTGGCTTCTCTAGCGGTACTCAACTCGGCCTCTGCCGCGCCCACCCAAAAGTGGTCGCATACCTTCGATGCGGCGCCGAGCGCACCCACGCTCTATCCCAACGAGACGCATCCGGCGGGAGTCGCCGTGGCGGCCGGAAAACAAGTCTTCTGCTTCAATGGCGACGGCTCGATGCGCTGGGTTGCGAAACTGGACAGCGACGTTAGCCCCGCGGTGACAGTCGCCGACCTTGATGGCGATGGCGCCGTGAAAACGATCGTAGGGCTCGCCTCTGGCGTGACCGTGTGTTTGGACGGAACCGGCCAAGTCCGGTGGCGCTACGACGCCGCGGCCATTCCCGGTGGCTTCAAGATCATTACCGCGGCGGACGTCCATCCGTCGAAAGGACTGGAATTGCTCGCCGGTCACGACGACGGCTGGCTCAAGTGCTTGAGCGCGGACGGACGGCTCCTGTGGCGTTTCCACGGGGCGAAATTCCGCGTCAGTCCGGTAGCAGTGGGCGATGCGGATGCGGATGGAGCACCGGAGATTGTGTACGGCACGGACAACGGCGACGTCTACTGTCTGGACGGATTCGGACGGATCAAATGGCGCTACAATGAGATGGCCCCTTTCGGTCGTTCCGGCCCCAACCTCGCCGACCTCGATGGCGACGGCAAATGCGAAGTCCTCATCACCAGGAGCAACGTGGGCAACGCCACGTGTTTGATGGCGCTCGACGGAAAGACCGGCGCCTTCCTGTGGCGCACCAAAGACGTAATGCAGGGCTACGTGTCAAACGCCATCGCCGACTTCAGCGGCAGCGGGAAGCTCGACGTGCTTCACGGCGATAAAGGGAATTGGATTTATCGCGTGCGCGGTGACGGCAGCGAAGTGTGGCGCAAGGAACTCGGCGGCAAAGGCCTGTTCTGGGCGCCCGCGGTCGCCGATATCGATGGTGACGGTCACTTGGAAACAGTTGTTGGCCTGCGTGGAAACGATCCCGCGGACAATGCGTGCGCCTATGTCGTCGGACAGGACGGTACCATTGACGAGCGCCTGCCGCTCGGCTCCGGCGCAAACGCGAGCCCCGCCATTGGCGACGTAGACGGCGACGGAAAACTGGAAGCAATCATCACGACGGAGGGCCCGAACCAAATCCACGTCCTTACCTGGGGCGCCTCGGGACGCGTCGCATGGCCATCCATGCGTGGCAATTCTGCGATGACCGCCGCGACGCGGGTACCGCCCGGAACGCCGTCGCCGGAATTGCCAATCGCCGACGCAAGCACGGTGGACATTCAGCCCGGCGCCGTCGTCTGGGGCCGCAATGTATGGCGGCTCGATTGGCCTGAGCCTGCGCCGGAAAAGACGTGCCTCGAACTCGCCGTAACTTTGGACGACGGTACGCGCGAAACGCGCGCCGCCGAAGTCAACGCGGGCGCCAAACACGCCGATATCGAGTGGAATCTGACAAGCGCGAGCCCCGCTACCATCACGCTGCGCCTTATTGCGTCGGGGCGCGTCGCGCCGTTGTTTGCAGCCGTACGCAGCGTCAAGGCGAAACCGGTGGATTACTGCAATATCGAGGAACTCCAGGCGGCATGTCAGCGTGCCGTCGAGGCCGGACGAAAGGCCCACGCCGACACCCGTGGCGTCCTCGCGCGTCTCAACCTCGTCGAAGCCGCCCGGCAGGCGCTCGCGTCGTCCGGCGGCGCCGGAGATCCGTCGAAAACCGCGGAAAGCGCCACACGTCTTCGTGATTCCGCGGACGCCGCGCGTGGGGCTGCAACGTCTCTCGAGCGGTTTTGGGCGAGCGGCCAGTCCGGCTCGTTCGTGTGGTGGCGCGACGACAACCCGTGGGACACGTTTGACCCCCTGGAAATGCCAGGAACCGTCGTGCCCAAGGACCCCATCCGGGTTGCCGCCTACGGGAATGAATTCGAGGACGTCGCGATTTCGCTGCTCAATATTTCGCCCGAATCGCTTGAGGTCCGCTGTACCTTCGCGCCGCCCATGCTCTCCAACAAGCCGCCGAACAAGGATCCGGATCTCGCGAAACACGTCACCCTCCGCCGAGGCGTGCGTGTGCCGACTCAATATCACGGGATGATCCTCGACGCTTTGCCCGAGTTGGACCGTTCACGCACCATGACACTGGCCCCCGGTGAGGCAAGCCAACTCTGGCTCGCGGTGGACACGCACGGACTCGAGCCTGGGACGCATGCGCTGACCTTGTACGTAGGCTCTCTCTCGCTCTCGCCGACGTACCGCGAAATTCCTATCCAGATTCAGGTGTGGCCCGTTGCCCTGCCGGACGACATCTACGCCAAAATGAATTGGAACACCGTAGACAAGTCCGCTACGTCAGATCAGGTTATGAAGGACATGCTCGAGCACGGCGAGAGTGTGGCGTATGGTTCGCCGGCCGCCAGCGTTCCTGTGGATGCCAAAGGCAATCTTTCAGGCCCCATCGACTGGTCGGCCGTGGATGCGGTGATTCAGCGCGTGCCGCCCTATTTCAAACTCCTGTTTACCGGTCCGCCTCCGCAAAAATGGCCAGACGGCGTCACGCCTCCGCAGGAGGGCACTGAAGAGCAAAAGACGGCGTTCAAAACGTCGGTGCGCGAGTTCGCGAAGCACTTGGTCGAGAAAGGGTTTGATTACAACCGCTGGGCGTTCTATCCCATCGACGAGCCCTGGAACACGGGCTTCTCCGAGATTCCACGTCTTCGTGCGTTCTGTACCTTGGTCAAAGAAGCCGACCCCAAGGCGCGAAATTACGCCGATCCGCCCGGCTTGGTTCGTGTCGAGTACGTGGAAGAGTTCAAGGACCTCATCGACGTGTGGCAGCCCGAGATGAACGTGCTGAAACGCGATCCCAAACTGGCCGAATGGTTCCGAAAGAACGCCGGCGAGTTCTGGGCCTACGAGGCGCCGGGACCCGCCAAAGACATGCCGCCCCTGGGCCACTACCGCGCCTTCGCGTGGTACGCCTGGAACTTCGGATGTTCGGGAGCCGGATACTGGGTCTACCGGGATCTGGACCAGTGCTGGCCGATTCGTGAGACCGATTACGGCGCCGTATATCAGACCGGAAACGAGGTCATTCCTTCGCGGCGTTGGGAGGCGTCCCGCGACGGCGTGGAAGATTACCGCGCTTTCTATGTGTTGTCGAAGGAGATTGAGCGCGCGCGCGCAGCTGGCAAGACCGTCGAGGCCGATCGCGCCCAGGCCCTGCTAGCCGAGGCGATTGAGAAGGTCATCGGTTGGCATCTCCGAAATATCGACGAGATCACCCGCTTCACCAAGGACGAAGAAATCGATTTCACACTCTTGTCCGAATTTCGGACTCGAATCGCGCAGGAGACGATTTCCTTGCGCGGAGTAGCAGGACCACAGTCGTAGACCGTGCGCCGCATGGAAAGAGGAGATTTCGGGTATGAAAGTCGGCATCATTTTAGGTTCACTCGGGCAGGGTCTCAAGGGGGACCTTCGGCGCGCCAAGGAAATTGGCGCACACGGCGTCCAGTTGTGGATCGTGGACAACGATCTCGATCCGCGGACGCTGACGCGCAGTGGCGTCGAGGATCTCGAATCCTACATGGAATCGCTCGGCCTCGAGCGCTCCGCGCTGTGCGGTGATATCGGCGGATTCACCGACCCAGCCACCGTCGACGAGCGCATCGCGCGAACGAAACAGATGTTCGATCTGTGCGTGCAACTCAAGACGCCGATTCTGACCACGCACATCGGGGTCGTTCCGGAAGACACCGCGTCACGCGCCTACGCCAGTCTGGTAGATTCCGTTCGGGAAGTCGCGGGTTACGCCGCGGCGCACGGGTGTTGTTTCGCCACCGAGACGGGCCCCGAGTCGGGCGAGAGCCTGGCGCGGTTCCTCGACGCCGTCGGCAGCGCTGGCGCCAAGGTGAACTACGATCCCGCCAACTTGTGCATGGCCGGATTCGATCACCTGAACGACGTTCGCGTGCTGGGCCGTTTCATCGTTCACACACACGCCAAAGACGGAATCGCGAAGCAACCCAAGGAAGTGCCGCTGGGCGCGGGCGACGTGAATTTTCCCGAATACCTCGAGGTGTTGCGCGGGATTGGCTACACCGGCTATCTCACCATCGAGCGGGAATGCGGCGATGACCCCGTGAAGGATATCGTCGAGGCCGTCCAGTTCCTCAAGAAACAAGAAGGGGTGGACGCCTGATCCGTCTCGTCAGGGAGGCGAAATGACCAGACGCATGCTGCTCGGTTTGGTGGCCGTGTTTGCGGCCACTCAAGCGGCGGCCCATGCCCTGGGCTTTCGTTTTGAGACCTATCCTCTCCGATGGTTCCTGCATTTCCTCGATCCGGAGCTGCTGCGGACCCGGCTCCTCGAGAGCGTCTTCTACATGCACATTCAGCCGCCCTTGTTCAATCTGTTTGCGGGGTTGGTTCTAAAATTGACGCCAACCGGAACGTGGCTGTTCTACGCCATCTTTCTAGTGACCGGCGGTGTGTTCTACATCGCGTTGGTCGTTCTGCAGCTTCGCCTCGGCGTCTCCAAAATCGTCGCGGTGACCATCGCGACACTCTTCCTGCTGAGCCCCTCCTTTCTCCTCTACGAGCATTGGATGTTCTACACGTTTCCCTGCGCGGCCATCCTGTCGGTTTCCGTGCTGCTCGTTTATGAGGCCGCGCGCACCCCTTCGAGGTGGCCGCTTCCAGTTCTCTTCACACTCCTCTTTGTTCTATGCGGAATGTGCAGCCTGTTTCACCTGCTCTACTTCCTGCTCGTTGCCGCCTTGTTGTTTGCGTTCCTTCCGGAGCGGCGCAAAGCAGTCGTGTTCGCGGCGGTATTGCCGTTTGTGTTGTTGGTGTCGATCTACGTCAAGAACTGGATCCTGTTCGACACCTTCTCCACAAGTACGGTCATGGGCAAGGACCTCTGGATCATGACCGCGGGAAATATGAATGGCGTCGAGCGAACCCGCCTTGTCCAGGAAGGGAAGTTGTCCCCCGTATCACTGATCAACCGCTTCGACACGCTGGATCGATACCCGAAAGAGTATCGCGAGACCCCCGGCTTCGAGCAGATACCGGCGCTGCGCCAGGAGAACAAGACGGACGGCGCGCACAACTTCAACCACATCGGCCAGGTGCCCATTTCCCGGCAATACCTCACCGACGCCGTGTACGTGCTAAAGCGCTATCCGCAAGCCTTCGTCCGCACATCGGCGCTTGCCTGGTGCACGTATTTCACGTCGAGCGAGCTCTACGTATCGGAGAACGCGCCGGTGGTCTCGCGCCTCGGATTAAGCGCGTTCTACGACACCGTGTTCTACGGCAAGATTCCGGCCAGACTCGCTGTGCGCCTTCCTGGCGGGGGCGTCGGCAATTCGCCCTGTATCTTCCTGCTCGTGGGGCTGCCGTTAATCGCGTTCTACGCGGCGCGTTGCGCTGTCAAGGGGAAAGCCGGCGCGAACGCGTTGACTCGCGAGCAACGAATCGCGCTCGCCTTCTGTGTGCTGACGATCGGATACGTCGCCGTCATCGGGAACTCATTTGATGTCATGGAAACGAACCGCTACCGCTTCATGACCGACGCGCTCTCGGCAGCGTGCCTCGGTTTCTTCATCAGCCGCGCCGCCCTCCCCAAACTAAGAGGCCGCCTATCCAGGCGGCCAAACATCCAGCCGTAACCGGCCGGGCGAATGTCCTCGTTCCCCAGTCAGCGCGAGTAGCAAGACACCTCCTGCAACCGGCCCCCCGCCGCTCCCAGCCCCCTCGTTGGCATTCTTAGTTCTTAATCTCAGATCTCAGATCTCAAATCTCTAGTTCCCCCCGCCAGGCTTGATGATCTCGTCGCGCGACTTCTTAGCTTCCGCCTTGTACTCGGCCGATGCCATTGCCCGCAAAGTTTGGGCTCCCAGCAATTTCGCGGCGGATGAAGCTTGATAATACGCGTCCGCGCCAAAGCCGCTTCCGCTGAAGCTTTGCGCGTTTGCGCCCAGCTTCACCTGCAACTCCTGCATCTTCTTCTCCACGTTATTGATACCCGCGGACTTCGCAAGGCGCTCCGTCGGAAATTCGTCCGTCACACTTTGATACTGCTCTTTCGCTAGCCGCAGGAAATGCATTGCCGGAACGAGTCCATTTTGCGCTGCCTGCTTTTCGGCCTGATTCTCGAAATCGATGGCCTTCTCGAGCGTAGCTTGATCGTTCGCCAGACGCGCGTCACGCTCCGCAACGCGTTTCTCCGCCGCGATTCGCAGCGTCTGCGCGTTCGCGTTCAGTTGATCCGCCTGCGCGGCCTTGCCGTACGCCGCCAGCGCGTCTTCGAGCTTGTCTTCCTTGGTGGCGGCGTCCCCCTGGGTGATGTAGTAGGCCGCGATCCGCTCCATTACGTCGCGCCGGCCAGGTTCCGCCGCCAGCACCGCCTCATACTCCTTCATGGCGCGGTCATACTTCTTCGCGTCAAAAAACATGTCGCCCACGCGCTTCCGCAGGTCGGGTGTCGGG
>JACRLJ010000030.1 GCA_016215105.1 Candidatus Hydrogenedentota bacterium | reverse complement strand
TGAGCGCAGGCTGCCCGGGCGCCCTGAACACCGCTCACACTCACTACCGCGCGTAAGGGACAAGACAAATTGCCTTTGGGCGCCGAAGTGTGCTTTCCTAATGCCTCGATGCCGGTCGTATTGACAGTAATTCAGTGAGATCTGACGGCACAATAGGATCGGGCGCGGCTGCGCCCTGCATTCAAGAAGGGGTGATCCCATGCAGAGATGTGTTACCTGTGGACGAATCGCCGACTCGTCGTCGGCAATTACCCGCAACGGTTTTCAATTCTGCAGCGAAACCTGCGTGGCCAACTACCCGTTCCCAGATTCCTTGTTTTCACAGGGCGGCGCGTCCAATTCTCAGGAAGACCCTTATCAGGGCGCCGACGCCGCACCCCTGCAACGGACACCATCCAGATTCGGATTGATTGGCGGCGTTGTCGCCGTCCTTCTTGGCATCGGCGCGAAGTTCAAGGTGTTGCTGATCCCCGTCTTCAAGTTCCTGCCGGTCATTCTCAAGACGGGCGGCACGATGATCCTCTCGATATGGTTCTACGCCATGAAGTGGCCCTGGTGGTTCGCAGTAGGATTTGTCTTGCTGATCTTTGTGCATGAATGCGGCCACCTGGTAGTCGCCAGAATGTTTGGTCTGAACGCCGGGGCGCCTGTCTTCATCCCATTCATGGGCGCCTTCATCGCGCTGAAGGACGCCCCGCGCAACGCGTGGATGGAAGCCTGGGTCGGTATCGGCGGCCCTCTACTCGGATCGCTTGGCGCAGCGCTGTGCGCCGTCGTGTATGCGGCGACTGGGGCGCCATTCTTTGCGGCCCTGGCCTACACTGGCTTCTTCCTGAATTTGTTCAACCTCGTGCCCATCGGCTTCCTCGACGGCGGCCGCGTGGCCACGGCGCTGTCGCCATGGCTCTGGGTCGTGGGACTTCTCATCGCGGGCGTGATGGCGTTTACCCATCCCAACTTTATCCTGGTTATGATTCTCGTCATGTCGTTGCCACGCCTTGCAATGCTCTTCCGGTCGAAGACCGAAGAGGAAAAGCGCTACTTTGAATTGACGGGCGGTCAGCGCGCGGTCATGGCGGCGATGTACTTCGGCCTCGTGGCCGCCCTGGTTCTCGGCATGCACTTTACCCACGTTCCGCCGCCAGCGAGGTATTGACAGCCGAAATTGCGGACCGCAGAAGCACGGGCGTGTCAGGACACAGAACGGGAGGTATCGAACCATGAGTTCAAGTATTACGGCTACCGTGTTGTTCGGCGCGTTACTGATGACCGGTTGTCGAAGTTGGGCCGCGGACGAACCCGCGAAGAAACCGCAGGGGCAGCCGCTGTCTGTCTTGTCCTTTGGCGCGGTCGCGGACGGAAAAACCGATGACACCGCGGCCATTCAGAGGGCGATTGACGAGGCGGCGAAACAAGGTGGCACGGTCTGCGTTCCCGCCGGCAAGTATCTCGTGGCAGGCAGTCTTCAGATCAAGGTGGGCGTGGCGCTGGCGGGCGCGCAGGAGGCCCCCGTCGCTATCGAGCCGCTGACAGGCTCCGTGATTCTAGCGACGGGCGGGCGGGACAAGGAGGACGGGCCGGCGCTGTTCGAGATGGGACAATCGAGCACGGTCAAAGGTCTCACCATCTGGTATCCCGAGCAAAAGCCGACCGAAATCCATCCCTACTCGTGGACTTTCCATTTGAAAGAATTCGACAACACCGTCGAGAATGTGACGCTGATCAACAGCTACAACGGCATTCGCGTGGGACCCGAGCCTAACGTGCGTCACCGCATTCGCAGCGTGTACGGGTGCGTCTTGCGCCGCGGGCTGCAAGTCGACGCGTGTACGGACATCGGCCGGATCGAGAACGTGCAGTTCCACTGCCATTGGTGGAGCGCCAAGTCTATCGGTGGGGATTGGGAACCCGTGTTCAACTACATGATCGACCATCTCGAGGCCTTCGTGTTCGCGCGGACCGATTGGGAGTACGTGTCCAACTGCTTCGTCTTCCCCGCAAATATCGGGTGGCGCTTCATCAAATCCGCGCAAGGTTCGTGCAACGGCCAATTCACCGGTAACGGCGCCGACGCGACGCAAACCGCCGTCCAGGTGGACGACATTCAACCCATGGGTCTGCTCATCACCGGCGGACAATTCGTGTCCTTCACGGGTAAAGACCCCGTCGAGGTGCGGGTCACGGAAACCAACAAAGGCAACGTGCGTTTCGTAAATTGCGCGTTCTGGGGTCCGGCCGTACACAACGCGATCATCAAAGGCGAGGGATACGTTTCCTTCACCGATTGCTATTTCAGCAGCGACAAGAAGGAGACGCCGGATAGCCCGCTTGTTGTCGTCGAGTCCGGCCGCGTACAGGTGAACAACTCATCGTTCGCCACGCAGCAACCCAGCGTTCAACTCGGGCCCAACGTAAAACACGCCATCGTCCAAGGCAACAACGGCGCGCGAGGCGTCCGCGTGATCGATAATACGGGAGGCAAAGCTGTCCTCTCGAACAACGAACCGCCGAAGGAGGATGGAAAGTAATCGTTAGGGAATCTCGCGAGGGATCTCGAGAAACGATCGGGCAATAGTCGGCTTAGTTCGACTTGGCCAGCAGCTCCAGAAAGCGGCTATCCTCGCGAAGCGGACCCAGTTGTTCGGCCCCGGCAAGCGCCTCGCGCAGGCTCGGCGTGTATTCGAGCGCTTTGGAAAACATCTCCAACGCTTCATCGGGACGATTGGGCGGACAACTCGCAAGAAAAAACCCGAGGTCAAGATAGCCCTCTCCGTTGCGAGGTTCGAGTTGCGCCGCGAAACGGAATTGCTCCTCTGCTTCGCCGAAACGGCCTTGACGCGCCAACGCCCGGCCCAGCATACGCCGGGTCACGGTCCAGATCGGAACCAGCTTCACGCAACGGCGGAATTGCCGTTCCGCGCCGGATAAGTCTTCCGCCTCAAAGGCCTCGCAGCCGAGGCGCCACGCCTTGCGCGCGCGATAGCCGGTGGACCACTTCGCGGCGAGCCCGCCCGCCATCAAGACGACCGCCAAGGCAATTCCCAGATACTCGTTCAAACAATTCACTCCTCTCGATGCCGCATCAGGTCAGGCTTTTTGCCGATACAGTAGCTTAGTTGAGCGCAGTTGTTGGCGCAACATCACACTGCGCAAATTTGCTCCCGGCGCACACATCTGTTAAAACCTTGAATTGGATTCCTTGTCCGCGTCTTTCGCGGAAGAAACGCGCAAGGTGTTGACAAGGATGCAGAAACATCACCAAGGAATTGCGGCTTAGCTGCCTTAAGCCATGGCGGCGTTTCCAAAGGAGACCTTCATGGAACAATTTCACGCTACGACCGTAGTCGGCGTGCGCAGAAACGGCCAAATCGCTCTCGGCGGCGACGGTCAGGTGACTCTCGGCGCCACGGTGATGAAAGAAACCGCCACCAAGATCCGCCGACTGGCCGAGGGTAGGGTGCTCGCCGGATTCGCCGGCTCCGTATCCGATGCGTTCACCCTGTTTGACCGCTTCGAGGGCAAGCTCAGCGAGTACAACAACAATATCGTCCGCGCCGCGGTCGAGTTGGGTAAGGAGTGGCGCACCGACAAATACCTGCGTCAACTCGAAGCCCTGTTGGCGGTCTGCGATACCGAGAAGTCGCTCCTGATCGCCGGAAGTGGCGAGATTATCGAACCCGACGACGGCATACTGGCTATTGGCTCAGGCGGGCCGTTCGCGCTGGCCGCGGCCCGGGCCTTGATGCGTCACTCGGCGCTCGACGCCGCCGACACAGTGCGCGAAGCCTTGCGGATCGCCGCCGGGATCTGCATCTATACCAATACTAACATCACGGTCGAAACGCTGTAAGCGGCGCAACTGCGGTTACGTTTACCGGTTCGTTTAACACAAGGGCGGCGAAGACGACCCGCCGGGAAGCCAAGCAGACTTTCGGATGAAGATGAACAAGCAGGAACCCACACCCGGCCGTTGGCTCCGCGCGTTAACCGAAGTCTACGTCGTTGCGCTGACGCTCGGAATCTATCCCTATACGGTCGACGCCGCAACCGACCTCAAGCGCCTGATCACCGTCTGGTCTGTCCTTCTGCTCGCGCTTGGCTATCTAGTTGCCCTGCTTCGGAAACGCATTGTCGCGCGTCCTCCGGGCATCTTGGGTGGCATCGTAGCCGTATACGTGGGATACACCCTGTTTGCCGCGCTGTATTCCCCGCATCGGGCCTACGCCTTTACGCAATGGACTACGTCCGCGATGCACGCCGTCCTGTACTTGGTCGTCGCCCAGTTGTACAGCAGTGTCGCACAGGTCCGCCGTCTTATGATAGTCACCTGCGCGGCGGTGGCAATCTCATCCCTCTATGGATTCTCTCAATACGCCGGCTACGATCCCTTTCCGTGGGCGCAACGCACCACGGAAGAATACCGTCATCTGCCGTCCACCTTCGGCAATCCCAACTATGCGGGACACACGCTGATCCTCGCGTTGACGATGGTTGTAGGTCTCGGCTGGAGCAAAGGCTCACGCCGCTATCTCCTCCTCGGGGTTCCCATCGGGTTGCACTTCCTCATGACGGGCATGCGCAGTGGCCGCATTGCGTTGGCCGCAGCCGCTCTCCTGATAATCTTTACCTACCTTGCGTATCGGTGGACCCAAAAGCGCGCGCGCGCCGTGCCATTGGCGATTGCGGGAACGGTGATCGCCGGGCTGCTCGGCGTAGTGCTGCTTCTCGCGGTTTACCGCATTCAATCCGGCCGCTCCCTCCCCTTGGACCCCTCGCTGCTCCTGCGCTACAACTCCTACTACGGCGCCAGCAAGATGGTCCTGAATCACCCCTTGGCCGGGTTCGGCCCCGGCGCCTATGTCATCGAGAATCCGCCCTATTGGACAGGTTACGAGCAACTGTGGTTTGCCACGGAGTCCAAGGTTAATGAACACGTCCACAACGACCTCCTTGAAGAAGCAGTCAGCGCCGGACTGCCGGCGGCAGGGCTGTACTTGGCCTTCCTGTTAAGCGCTATTTTCCAGAGCCTCTCGATGGCGCTGGCCACTGCGGAATCCGCCCGCCGCCCGCTCGCATTTGCTATGGCGGCGTTTTTCACAGCCTTCATAATGGATGGCCTCTTCGGGTTCAATCTACATGTCCCTGTATCGGCGCCGCTGCTATTTGTGATGGCCGGCGTACTCGAAGGTCTTTCCTTCAATTCTCAACCATTGGCGGCGCCCCGCCGCGCCATGACGCCCCTATACGCTGCGGCGGCGGGTTTCGCCATACTCGGCGCCGTCCTGGGTACGGGGAATTTCCTGGCCAGCTACAACATGTACTATGGAGAAGTGTACGCCGATCACAAGGAGCATAAACGCGCGCTATCGTACTTTGCCGCCGCGCACGATTGGACGCCCTGGAAATGGGAGCCGCTGTGCGCAATGGGACAGAGCGCGCGCGGCGCCAATCAACTGGACGACGCCATCGTGTGGCTGAAGCAATCTCTGGCGCGGAATCCAAATCACTTGCCTGCGCTCGACGCCCTGGCGCGCGCGTACGCCGATCGCGCGGCGCGTGGCGCCGCGCAGAGCGCCGCGCCAGCGAATCCCGAAGCCGATCTGCGCGACGCCGAGGCAGCCGCGGACCGTGTCATCGAGCTTTGCCCCGGTCTATCCGAGACGATCGAGTGCCGTGGCCGCATCAACTCGCTTCAAGCGGTCATTGCGATGCGCAGTGGCAAGGAGAGCGCGGTATCCACGGGATTCTGGAAACAAGCCAGAACGCAACTGGAGACGGCCGCCAAACTCGGAACTCGCAACCGGAGCCGGGTTCAGCGCATGCTGGCCGAAGCGTGTATCGCGCTAAGCGACGCTGACGCTGCCCAGAGTGCGTTCGCCCGATCCATCGAGGCAACTCCCGACGACGAGACCTTGCGCGCCTTCTTGTCCTTTGCCGCAAAGACCAATCGCTATCCCGCTTTTGTCGATTTGGTGAATGCCGCCATTGCGCATCAGCGCGCGCAACGGTCGCCCGACCGCGGCGTGATCGTGCGCCTATACCTCACGCTGGCTGACGCACATGGGAACATGCGCGCCGGGGATCGTGACGGCGAGAATGGCGCGCTCGTGAACGCGCTCGCGCTGGCGCCGGGCCGCTACGATCTATGGGCACGGTACGCGCGCTTCCAAGACTTTCAACTGCCTCCACTCAAGAGCGCGCGCGAATCGATCGTGCGCAGGGGCGAGGCCACCGAGGAAATTCCCGCGCCCATTGACGCGATTCTCCGGGACCCGGCGGCCAGTGCGCGCGATCTTTCACTGGCAGTAACAGCTGCCGGACAGGCCTGCCTGAATTCCGCCAAGAATTCGCCGCCGGAAATGTTGAGGCAGAATTTCATCTGGATAGCGAATGCATTGCGCTCCCAAATTTCCGCAGTGGCTGGAAACGATTCGGAAAAAGGCAAGGCACTTCGCGCCCTCGCGCCTCTGTTTGCCGCGTTGAAAGAGGGTGAGGCGGCGGATCAAATCTTGACGACCGCCGAATCGTTGCTGTCCGGCGTCGACCGCGTCTACTGCCTGCTCGAACATGCGGACCTCCTGGTCCAGCATGAACGCTACCAGGAGGCCGTCACCGCTGCCGAGCGCGCACGAGCCCTGGCGCCCGACCACCCGCTCGTCATGTTTGGCTTGGCGCGGGCCTACGCTTCGGCGGATCGCAGGACTGAAGCCAAGGCCATCCTCGATACACTCATGAACATACCGCGCTTGGAAAAGCCCCTGCGCGAGCAAGTCGAGCAGGAAGCAGCAAGACTGCGCTAGAGTCCGCGCCACGAAAGTTGCTCCGTCCCGTGCCCTTCCGCCCGCCGCGCCCACAATGTCCACGCAGTCTGCGCCGGCCGCCACCGGACATTCCCTTGGTTTCGTGACTTCGCTTTGTGGTATCTTCGTCGAGAGTCCGCGGCTGTCGAAGGTGAAGCTCGGCGCTTGGCGTCTCCATCATCTTCGCCGGGGCCATAGTTGTCCCCTGGTATCGTCACCGAAGTACGCTGAATCCGACATCGGGAACTCTGATATGAGTCAGACGCCGGCGCCATCCAAGTTGCGATACGAGCTGCTAGGTGTAGGCCTGATCACGGTCATCGGCGCCTTCCTGCGATTTTGGGAACTGGACAGCAAGGGACTCTGGTACGACGAGTTCTGTGCATGGTATAGCTTCGCGTCGGGTGAACTCCTTAAGACATTGAAGGATGTCCCTGACGTTCATTCTCCCGCTTTTGCGCTGCTTATGATGATGCTACGCAAGTTCTTCCCGATGATGGACGATTACTCCGTCAGAATCCTCCCTGCATCGCTGGGCGTCACTGGCGTTCCAATACTGTTCTTTCTCGGCAAACGCCTTTTCAACGCTCGCGTGGGCCTGTTAGCCGCGTTCATCCTCGCCATTGCCCCGATCCACATTGAGCTTTCCCGCCAAGTATTGATGTACAGTCTTACGCTGAACTGCATTCTGGCTACAGCGTTCTTCATGTATCTCGCCACGGAAACAGGGGCCATAAAACACTGGTGTCTGGCCAGCTTCTTTATCACATGCACGTTGTACTCGCACCCCTTTGGCGTATTCCCCGTGGCGTTGATCACCTTGGCGCTCGCCTTTGACAGTTGCGTTCTTGACCGCGCCTGGCGGCGCATCGTGGCGTTTATCAGTGTGTGGCTCGCCGCGTCTCTTGCGTTTGCGCCGTGGTTGACTTACCGGATCAGAATTGGCAAATTCTCGGACACGCTTTACGGAACCAAGATTGCGAAATCCGAGTCAATGGGCGCGTATGACCGGTTTCGTAAAATTGCATCGTGGATTTGGCAGGGGGACAATTCGGCCGGGACTCTGCCTTTGCCGCTATGTCTGCTCATCATTTTCCTCCTGGTTGCCGCAGCCCTCTACTTCCGCAAGAAGCGCCGGGAACTACTCTTGATTGCGGTCTGGTCGTTGACGCCGCTGACCGTGTACGCCGCATGCGAGTTTTACAAGTCACCGGCTTTCCCGCGCTATGCAATGCCTGCCATCCCGCCCATTGCGCTTCTGCTTTCCGTGGGGTTTTTCAACCTGCTTGCGTTCACGAAAGGCGCGCCCGGGCTACGTTATCCCGTCCTGGTTGCCGCAACTCTTGGACTTGGATGTCTCGTGACATGGAACGCCACCGTGCTGTCAAGCCAGTTCATTGCGCCTCAACTGCCCGGTTTTCGTTCCGTGTTACGCCTAATCGAAGCCGAGGCGCAAGACAATGTTAACGTGCTGACAATCGCCTTCGAGTCATACGGGAGCCACGTTACGCTCAACGTCGTCAATCGATATGCGCCTTCCGTCGAATCCCGGTTCTTCCTCGAAACCAGGGATCGGCCCTACGCGTTTACCGAAGATCTGCTCAATCGAGGCAAGATTGTGTGGTACGTCGTGTCCACCCGTCTTCCCGAGAAGACCCGCGAGTGGCTTCGGACAAAGAAGAACGTATACGCCCATGAGGTCGGCGGTTACCCCATCTATGCCGTATTGCTCATTCCCGACGGAGCGTTCGCCGATCCCGCCGCGCGTAACCGCTATCTCGAGCATATCGACGCCGCGTCAGTCGCCGCATACCAACCCTATCCTGTTCACGCGTTGTTGCGGCTCGCCGCCGGCGAAGAAATGCACCATGGCCCAAACTGCGTCCAAGCGCGAAGGTACTACGAGGAAGCGCTCCGAAGCATGGCCTTCATACGAAGAGTTGCTCCGTTCTCTTCATCTGCGCACTGGATAGCGGCGGATATTCTCGCAAAGCTCGAACGCTACGATGAGGCCCAGCGCGAGTACTCCGTGGCCGCCTCGCTCGAGTTTGGAGCGGACTACGAGAAACTGCAGCGATCTCGCGTTAGCGCCGCACAGATGGCCGAAAAGCAACGAAATCTGAACAAGCCCAAATCCTAAGGCGGCCCGGCCGCAACGGCGGAGTTATTCGTATGACTTCTTTGTCCGCAACATCTACGCGAACAACGTGGAAGTTGCGGACAAAGAAGCTATGGCCTTCCGTCAGCCGCTGCAAATTAGAATCGTAGCGGCGCAGCGCCCTTCGATTGAATCAGTAGGGACCGCGCTTCGCCCGCGGTAAAGATCGATCCCGTAATAACCAGCGGCAGCGACTCGTTCGCCAACGCAAGTCCGGCCTCGATCGCGTCACTCAACGGCGAGATTACCTGGTGAGCAAAACCACGGAGCGCACTCGAGAGGTCGTGCGCGGGAAGCGCGCGCCGGCCGGAGAATTCGCTCAGGATAAGATGCCGCGCCACCGAAGCGAATGCGCCGGCCATCGCGGCCGCGTCTTTGTCCGATGAGACGGCAAGAATGACCACGCACGGTGGCAGTTCCTGCGCCAGCTTGCGGGCGCCGGCCGCATTGTGGGCGACATCAATGATCACGGGAGGTCTGTCGAGTACGCGTTCTAGACGGCACGGCCAGCGCGCATCGCGCAAACCGGAAAGGCCAAACGCGGTGGGGCCCAGCCGAAGCGTCGCGCTCTCGTAACGAAAGTGCTGGGCAAAAGGCGGCCCGCTGACCCCATAAGTGAAATCGCGGCCTGCAAGCCGTACGGGACTGTTCAAGACGCGCGCGCGCTCCAAGATCACGTCCCGCGGGCTCCGGTTTGACTCCGAAACGACTACCGGTATTTTCGGCTTGATGATTCCGGCTTTTTCGAACGCGATTTTTTCTAGCGTATCTCCCAGGTACTTGGTGTGCTCGAGGTCTATGTTGGTGATCGCGCATACCTCGGGCAGGACAACATTGGTCGAGTCAAAGCGCCCGCCCATCCCGACTTCAATCACGCCCACGTCAACGTCTTTTTGACCGAACCAGCGGAACGCGATTGCGGTCACGAACTCGAAGAACGTCGGCGGAGGCGCCATGCCCTGGGCAATGGGACGAAAGAAGGCGACGCCGGCGTCCAACTCGTCCGCGGTGATCGGAGTCGAATTGTGAAGAAAGCGCTCGCTCAGTTCGATAAGGTGAGGACTCGTGAATCGCCCCGTCGAATACCCAGCCGCTTGGAGCATCGCGTCCACCATGGCCGCAACACTGCCTTTGCCGTTCGTTCCGGCAATGTGAATCGTGGGATAGCGGTGTTGCGGTTCACCGGCCGGTTCGAGAAGCCTGGAAATGTTGTCCAGGCCGAGCTTAATGCCGTGCAGTTCGAGGCCGTACAAGTATTCGCGCGAGGTCACTGAACCGGCTGCTCAACCGGGCGGTTGGGCGCCAAGTACCGCAAGAGCCTCCCCAGAAACGCGCGCATATCGGAGCGCTTCACAATCTGATCCAGGAAGCCGTTTTGATACTGGTATTCCGCCGTCTGAAACCCTTCCGGAATCTTCACCTTGAGCGCGCCTTCGATCAGGCGCTTCCCCGCAAATCCGATTTCCGCGTTCGGCTCCGCAATCATAATGTCACCCAGGCTCGCGAAACTCGCGCATACACCGCCGGTCGTAGGGTCGGTAAGCACCGAAATGTACGGTATGCCGGCCTCGTTTAACGCGCGCACCGCGTTGGACGTCTTGGCCATCTGCATCAGGCCGAGAATTCCTTCCTGCATGCGCGCTCCTCCGGCCGTCGAGAACACCACGATTGGCAGGCGCTCGCGAATCGCATCGTCCGCCGCCCGGCAGAATTTCTCGCCCACGACCGACCCCATGCTGCCCCCCATGAAGAAAAAGTCCATGACCGCCAAGACCGTCGGAACGTCCTCGACCGACGCAAACCCTGTAATGATGGCCTCCGTGATCCCCGTCTTATCTTTGGCCTTCTTCACCTTGTCAAGGTACGACACCTCACCCACCGTGAATTCCAACGGATCGAGCGTGTCCACATTGGTATGCGTCTCACGGAAGGATTCAGGATCGACCAGATACTGGATACGCGTCCGAGCGGTGATCCGATGGTGATGCCCGCAACTCGGGCAGACCCAAAGATTCTCCTCGACTTCCGCCCGGTAGACGGCCTGCCCGCAACTGGGGCACTTCATCCAAAGGCCATCGGGCACGCGGCTCTTCGGGCCAACGATGGATACAAAGCGGCGGCGTTTGAAGAACGGCATACTCTTATCCTCTTAGCGCCTTACCCAACCGGCAAGTCTACCGCGTCGTCCGTAAAATTCGACCGATCATACAGCAGACGGCCGCAGTGTGCGCACGAATGAACCTTGTGCCCCGCCAACACTTCATTCACAATCTGCGGTGTCACCCGCATGTTACACCCCGAGCAGACCTCGCCATTCAACGGCACCAACGCCGACCCCGTCTTTTTGCTGGCCCGAATGCGCTTGTAACGCGTCAGCAAGTCCGCGCCCACCTGTGCGGCAAGCGGCGTCCGCTGTTCATCAAGCGACTTGCGCTCCTGAATGGCCGCCGCCAACTCGGCGTCGATGGCCGCGCACTGGCGGTCAATATCCTTCAATTCCGCGCTGATGCGCTTGCGGTCCTCATCAAGCCGCGCCTTCGACGCGTCCGTCTCCATCATGATGGCAATGATTCGCTCTTCCTTGATCGCAATCTGCTTCTTGATCAGGTCGATCTCGTGTAGCATCGCCTGATATTCCTCGTTCTTTTTCAAGGAAAGAAGCTGGGTTTGATACTTGGCGATCTGAGCGTTCTTCTGCTCGATTTCTTTCTCGCAGTCCCGCTGCTCCAGAAGGAGATCTTTGCACGCCTTCTCTCGTTCCTCGAGTTCGGCGGCGAGCCGCTTCCGCTGGATATCGAATTTCCCCTTCTGCTTCGGGATTTCGATCTCCCGTGCTTGGCAGGCTTCGATCTTCAGATCAAGCTCTTGAACGCGCAACAATGTTCTCAAGAACCGGCTCCTCCTCAACTTCTGCCACCCGCGGGGCGGCGGTACCTATGGTTTTACCGGCAAACGGCAATTCAATTGGTAAAAAAAAACCGCAGCCGAAGCTGCGGCGATTCTCAGTGAATCCAGGCCATCATCTTACGAAGCTCGGCCCCGACCTTCTCGACCGGGTGCGCGGCCTCCGCGTCGCGAAGACGCTGGAAATTCTTTCCGCCGGACGAATACTCGGCCATCCATTCTTTCGCGAACTCGCCCGTCTGAATGCGCTTCAGAACCTGACGCATCACGTTCTTCGTCTCTTCCGTGACAATCTTCGGACCTACTGTCAGACCGCCATACTCCGCCGTGTCGCTCACCGAGTAATTCATGAACGCCAGGCCGCCACGATAGTAGAGGTCAACGATCAGCTTCAGTTCATGCATGACTTCGAAGTACGCAATCTCCGGCTGGTACCCGGCCTCGGTCAAGACCTCGAAGCCGGCCTTGATAAGGCTCGCCGACCCGCCGCACAACACGGCCTGCTCACCAAATAGATCGGTCTCCGTCTCTTCCTTGAAGGTGGTCTCGAGAATGCCCGCGCGAGCGCCGCCGATTCCCAACCCGTACGCCAACGCTTTCTTGAGCGCCTGGCCGGTCGCGTCCTGGAACACCGCCACCAGGCAGGGCGTGCCGGCGCCGCGCACGTACTCGTCGCGAACCAAATGCCCTGGACTCTTCGGCGCAATCATGAACACGTCAAGGTTGGCTGCGGGCTTAATGCCCTGGAAGTGGATGTTGAACCCATGCGCGAACATCAAGCCATTACCTGCTTCCAGGTTGGGCGCTATTTCACTCTCGTATAGGCCCTTTTGGATCGTGTCGGGAACCAACACCATTACGATGTCGCCGCGTTTGGCCGCCTCAGCCACTCCGACTACCTCGAATCCGGCGTCCGTGGCGGCCTTGTATGTCTTGCTGGCAGCGCCGCCCTTGTGCCCAATCAGCACCTTCAGGCCGCTGTCCCGAAGATTCATGGCGTGAGCGTGGCCCTGGCTTCCGTAGCCGATGATGCTGATCGTCTTGCCCTTCAGAACGGAAAGATCCGCGTCCTTCTCGTAGTAAATCTTGGCCATGGTATGTCTATCCTTCCCGTGACATTACTTGGGCGACCGCGCAATGGCGACCTTTCCCGTCCGCACCAGTTCCTGGATACCAAAAGGCCGCATCATGTCAATAAACGCATTGACTTTGCCTTCCGATCCCGTCACTTCCACCGTCATCGCCGCCGCCCCAAGATCCACCGTTTTCGCGCGGAAGATGGAGGCCACCTCGATGACTTCACTGCGCTGGCTGTTCGCCGCGCCGATCTTGATCATGACCAGTTCCCGGTCGATGAACACGTCTTTCGTCAGATCAATGACGTCGATCACATCCACAAGCTTATTCAACTGATTGATGATCTGTTGAAGCACCCGATCATCGCCCTGCACGACTACCGTCATCCGGGAAATGGTCGTGTCTTCGGTCTCGCCCACGCACAGGCTGTCAATGTTGTACCCGCGCGCGCTGAACAATCCCGATACCCGCGCCAACACGCCAAAGTGATTCTCAACCAGGACGCTAATCGTATGCTTCATGACCTCTCCCATCCCGAGCTCCTGGCTTCAGGGCGCCCGGAACGCCGTCCTGCGGCGGCGCGGGCAACAGGCCGCATCTGGCGTCTCGCCACGTTCAACGGTTTCCCGTTCAGTTAAACTCATTCATCGTCTGGTCGACGCCGGCCTCGACAAACCGAAGTACCGCGTCGGCCGCGCGCGCGACCGTGGCTCTCACCTCCGGCCATTCGTCCGGATGAAACGATGACAACACATGGTCCCGCAAATCTCTGCCCGGCTCTGTAGAACCCACGCCTATGCGCAGGCGCGGGAACTCGGGCGTGCCCATACAGGCAATGATGGACTTCAGTCCATTGTGTCCACCGGCGCTGCCTCCCGTTCGTATGCGCAGCTTGCCGAGCGGCAGATTCACGTCGTCCACTACCACCAGCAGGTCCGAAACTTCCTGAAGGACGTTCCGCCCCGCGGCCGCCACCGCCTCGCCGCTCAAATTCATGAAGGTCAGCGGCTTTACCAGCAGCAGCTTCTCGTCATTGTGCCGAGCGCTGGCAATCAACGATTTGTGGCGTTCTTTGTCGAACGCCGCGCCCAATGCGTCGGCCAGCTTATCGAGGACCATAAAGCCTACGTTGTGCCGGGTATTCTTGTAACGAGGGCCGGGATTTCCCAAACCCACAATCATCTTCACGCAGCCTGCCTCATAGCCGGTCCCGAGGAATCAGTGCGCGCCTCCGGCCCAGATCGTTCTACTTCTTCTTGTCCTTGCTGTCGTCTTCCTTCTCGTCCTTCTTCTTCTCGCCAATCACCTCGGGCTCGGCCCCGGCGGCCACTTCGCCCTCGACCGGAGTCTCCTCCTTGATGGCGCGCGGCGCGTGTACCGTCACCACCGGGCGTTCCGCCTCGGTGATAATTGTCACGCTCTCCGGCGCAACGAGGTCCGATACGTGGATGCTGTCGCCGATGCCCAGATTCGAGACATCCACTTTAATTTCGTGCGGCACTTCCAGCGCCAGGCATTCCACTTCTACTTCGCGCAACTGCGGGTCAATGACGCCGCCCTCGACGACACCACGCGCCTGTCCCACAAGCGTAATGGGCACCGACGTCGTGATCTTCGTGTCGAGGCGAATGCGGAAGAAATCCGCGTGGACAACTTTCCCGTTCACAGGATGATATTGCACCGCTTTGATGAGCGCCGGCGAGCTCAGCGAGGGCTTTCCCTCGACGTCCAGTTGGACTACAGCGTGCGCGCCGCCATCGTGGATCAGGCGTCGAAGCGCCGGCAGGTCCACCTTGAGCGAAACCGGGTCTTGTCCGCCGCCGTACAGCACCCCGGGAACAGTGCCCTCCCGCCGGGTCTGGCGCGCCGGACCTTTGCCGCTGGCTTCGCGGACGATTACTTTCATTGACTGCAGTTCCATGATTCCTCTCGCCTCCTGCGTGGCCCGGTTCAGGGCCGCATCGTTACCTTTTTACCGGAATAAAATGCTTACCGATTCCTCTTCGTGAATGCGGTGGATGGCTTCACCGATCATGCCCGCGAACGATATTACCTTGATCTTCTCGCAAGTCGCGGCGTGCTCCGAAAGCGGAATTGAATCACTCACCAGCACTTCACTTAACGCGGATTCCTCGATCAACTCGACCGCCCGCCCGCTGAACACAGCGTGCGTCGCGCAGGCCACGATCTCCGACGCGCCACGATCCTTGATCGCCTGCGCCGCTTTGACCAGCGTGCCCGCCGTGTCAATCATATCGTCATACAGCAACGCCCGCATGCCATCAACGTCGCCTATTACATTCATTACTTCGGAAACATTTTCCTTCGGACGCCGCTTGTCAACAATCGCCAGCGGAACCTCGAGGCGGTTCGCAATCTCCCGCGCCCGGGAAACGCTGCCGGTGTCGGGCGAAACCAACACCCGTCCATCCGTGCCGCGTTGGTCAAAATGCTTCACAAATTCCACCCAGCCGCTCAGGTGATCCACGGGAATGTCGAAGAATCCCTGAATCTGGCCGCAGTGAAGGTCCAGCGTAAGTACCCGCTCCGCCCCTGATGCCACGATGAGATTGGACACCAACTTGGCCGTAATGGGTACGCGGGGCTTATCCTTGCGATCCTGGCGCGCATAGCCAAAATAGGGAAGCACCGCCGTAACCCGCGCCGCCGACGCCCGCCGTGCGGCGTCGATCAGCATCAACAATTCCATCAAATTGTGGTTGACCGGCGGACAGGTGCTATTGATTACAAAGACGTCCTTGCCGCGGATATTTTCGCCGATTTGAACACGAATCTCGCCGTCACTGAACGTGCCGACGATTGCTTTGCCCTGCTCGATGCCGAGATGTGAGCAAATACCTTGCGTTAGCGCTACA
>JACRLJ010000097.1 GCA_016215105.1 Candidatus Hydrogenedentota bacterium | reverse complement strand
TGGACCAGTCGCTTGCGTCGCGCGCGGGACAATCTCTTGTGACGGAACCCCGGAACAAGCTCGACGCGGTGTGTATCGTTGAAATACGGCCGGGCGATCAGCAGAAAGTGATCCAGACCTTGACGCCATAGTTCGGCGGCGATAGACGTGGAAGGCCGCGAAAAGCGGGGACAGACACGCTTTTCAAACTGCCGAAAAGCGAGTCAGTCCCTGTTTTTCGCTCGACTGCGGTATTCAGTTGAGTTGCCTCAAATCTGTGAGCGGCGAAAAGCGAGTCAGTACCCGTTTTTCGCTCGGAGATAAGCGCCGACGCGTCACGCCGTTACGTTGAGCTTCTTTCCAACTGCGGGGTCGACACTGGCGGATTGGATGAGTTTGATGGCGGAGTCGCCGATGAGCTTGGTGGCGTCCAACTGCTTCTTCAGCGCCAGTACTTGGTATTGAGACGTTATCTGCGCAGCCTGCAGTCCGGCCGACGCGCCGTTGATTCCACTGATACCTGCCATCTCAATAGACCTCCGTCCAACGTAACCAATAATATCACAAACTCAAGATCGGCGGTTGACGGGGTCTGTCTCGCGCCGTGATAGCGCCTCTAGTGTATTGAGTCATGCTGTCTGGAACTTATACGTTGAAGCGGAAGGCCGCGAAAAGCGGGGACAGACACGCTTTTCAAACTGCCGAAAAGCGAGTCAGTCCCCGTTTTTCGCTCGATTGCGGTGTTCAGTTAAGTTGCTTCAATTCTGAACCACTACACTAGGAGTTCGGCCAGAAGGCCGGCTATTTGGCGCGGCGCCGCGGCGTTTACCGTCTCCATACTTCGCGAATGACGAAGTGAGGCCGGCGCCGCGCGCCCCGCGGCGTTGCCGTTGCCCTCCGCCAGGAAGAATCCCGCGGCGCCGAGGAGCCCCAACGCGCCAAGCGCCATTGTCAGCCAGCCCGCGCAGAAAATGGCGCGTAACGGCAGCAAGGTCGAGCTGCAGATCAGATTGAAGGTCAGCGCGGCGAGCTTTCTGAAATTGTACTTGGTCACCCCCGCATGCCGCGGAAAGTGGGAGACCGGCACGGCCGCCCATCGTCCGTAGCTCAGCCATGCCATGATTCCGCTCAGGTACCGCGATTTTTCATTGAAGAGGTTGATGTTGTCAACGAATTGACGGTCGAGAGCGAGGAAACCGCTCGCGTTGTCGGGCGTATTGACGCCCGTGATCCGCGAAAGGATTCGGCTCACCGCTTGCGAGCCGGTGCGCCGCACCCAGGACTCAACCCGCGTCGTCCGCACGCCGTAAACGATGTCGTATCCTTCACGGAGTTTGTTGACGAGAAGCGGGATTTCCTCCGGCGCCACCTGGAGGTCCGAGTCCATCAGAACCACAACGCCGCCGTGTGCGTAGCGGAAGCCGGCCGTGCATGCCATCTGCTGGCCATAGTTGCGCGTGAAGCGCAGGATATGCACGGCGGGGTCACGTTCGTACAATCCGCGCAACGCGTCAAACGAGCCGTCCGTGCTTCCGTCGTCCACAAAGACCAGTTCATACGACCAGCCGAATGCGCCGAGGGCTTTGGTTAGACGCTCGTGTAGAATTCGGAGGTTTCCCTCCTCATTAAACACCGGAATGACCACAGAGAGTTGTACTGCGGTCTCGGCCTTGCCTCTGGTATCTATCTCATCGTGTTGAAGCATGTCACGTATATCCGGCAGGCGCTCGCATGGTTGCCGTCAATTCGTTTCGGGTTCGCGCCGGCCACTTCGAATCAGTCCCAGACAGTCCTTCGGGCCTACACAGCACAAGGCGTCCAGGATGCACATATGGCTGACGAAGCCCGGCGCGGGCTGCGAATACACGGGGTGCTCAAAGACTTGGTATTCGATGGTGATGCCTTGGCTCTTGAACCACGGGCCATCCAGGATTGTTTTGGCCATCTGGCCATTGTACAGGAAAGTGGCGTTTGCGCGCCGGCACAGATCCACAATACGCGCCGGGTTATCCTCGATATCGTCAAACGCGATTTCGCTGGTCCGGAACACGGGGGTGTCGATGCCAATCCAGCGCGCCAGCGACGTCGTAACGTGGATGTCGAGGTCGCACAGGTTATCCGTTTCAAATCGGAGCAGCTCCTCGACGTACGGATACACTTCGCCGAAGTGGGGCGCCTTCCGGTATTCCTGAGTCAACGACTTGAGGTGTTTGCCGCGCCAGCCGTTCTCGAGAATCCGCATATCCTTGATGAAGGGGAGCGGAGCGTGGGCGTTTGCGACGGGAACGGTCAAGAACAGGATCTGGTCGCCGCAACGGATACGGTTGCGGCTCCGCCAACTGCGTTTGGTGTATTGAACATCGTCAAAATAGTAAAAGGCATCCGCGTAATCCATCTGGTCGAAAAAGCCGAGCCAGGGCAAGTAGGAAGGTTGTTGTATAGCGATGCGTCCAGAACTCATGCGTTCCTATCCCCGGTTTCCCTGGGCCGTTGCCGATCGACAAAGGCCCGGAACCATTCCCGTATACTCAACAAGGCCCACAACTGCCAGCCGAGATTTTCTCCTCGAACGAAGTGCCGCTCGAGCAGGAGCGCGGCGCCATCCGGGTTGAACACCTCCCAGAACGGGCTTGAATCGGCGGCCAGCGCGTCTCGCATGTAGTCCTTGAGACCGAGCCGCATCATTTCACCCATGGGTGTGCGGAACCCGATCTTCGGACGGTCAAGCACCGCCGCGGGCAGAATATCGGCAACGGCGTCTTTCAGTAAAGCCTTGAGGCGATCTCCCTCGATCTTCTGGCGGGCCGGAATACTTAGCCCGAGGTTCACAAGATTCGTGTCGAGGAACGGCGCGCGGCATTCGTTCTGGAAGTGGCCGGAGATCTTGTAGTCGATCACGAGCCAGTTCGCGAGTATTGTCCGCGCATCGAGCGCCATGATTCGCTCGAGGTCGGAGCCGCCGGCGCAATCCGCGAGAATCGCCTCGTACGCTTCCGCGGGGGAGTAGTCTGCGGCGGACAGGAATTCGGGCCGCAGGAGCGCGGCGCGGTCTTCCGCCGTGAACACCGTGCGCCGCGCCTGGCTGCGCGTGAGTGTTTCGGCGCGGTGCCACTCGTACCCGGTGAAGATTTCGTCGGCCCCGCGTCCGGTAAGCAAGACCCGGCAACCCCGGGTTTTCGCCTCGGATTCGATCAGGAATCGCGGAAACACGGGCGGGTGGCATTTGGGCTCCTCGACGGCGCGAACAATGGCGGAAAGCGCTTCCGGAAACCGTTCCGGGCCAGCAAACACCCGGATGAGTTCCGCGCCAATCGAATCCGCCACCAACTGTCCATACTGCGCTTCGCCGGCGGGCACGGAATCCGGAAACTCGGCCACGAACGCGGGAGGAGGGGCGCCTCGCAACTGGGTGGCGAGCATCGTCACGGCGCTCGAGTCCACACCGCCGCTGAGATGGCAGCCGAGATCGTCCGCCAGGGTTGCCTGCACCGCCTGCGTCAGCGCGTCGCGTATCGCCGAGACCCATTCCTTCCTTGGACGCTCTTCGGGGCGGTGCTTGAACGTGAAGTAGCGCCGCACCTGGCCGTTGTCCCAGACGCTGCCTTGCGGCAACAGCTCGACGCCGCGAAAGAAGGTCTTGCCGTCCAGCGCCCAGAAGAAGGTCAGGAAATCCAACAGAGCCGCCGGATTCAGCCGCGTTTCGCTGAGTTCGTCCAGCACATGAGCAATTCGCGTACCGAAGCGGGTGTCGCGTCCAGCGGCGGGCGCATAGTACAAGGGAATCGTTCCGAACGCGTCCCGCGCCAGCAGCCTTCGCTGGCGCCCGGCGTCATAAAGGGCAATCGCGAAGCTTCCCGGTAAGTTCTCGGGAAAGGCGTCCGGACGACGGCAGTAGTGATCCACGATGAAGCGGCTGGACTCGGCGAGACTCGTGCGGCCGGGAGTCATACCGTGGTCGGTCCAGACCAGCGAGATCCGGCGTTCGAGGTCTTCGTAGACGATTCCCTCGCCGGTGAGTGTGAGTCCAAAGTGACCGTGCATTGAATTCCTTGATCCTAAACCGTGATTGATCCACCAGTGTTGCTGGTGAGAGTTCTTCAGGTTCCGCCGTTTCCGCGGCTTGCGGAAAGGTCTGCGCACGTGGTGCCTATTTTGGCAGACCGCCTCACGTTGGCAGCAGAGTCTTCGCTAACGCTCCTAACACGACAACGCTATTTGCTAAAGTAGGAGCCGCGTTCCGCCGCGCCAGTTGGGGCGCGTATGTGTGGCGCCAGCTCCAGGCATCTGCCTAGGGTAGTCAAGACGCCCAGGCGGCGCGACGAGACGGCGCGCCTACTTTAGCGAATCCCTACCTCTCCTTTATTTTCAACAGGCGAAACTCACGACAATAACCACCGCTTGGCCGAGGTATCGAGCCTAACATCGCTCACAAGACAGCACGGGTTGAATCGCTCAGACCGGCGGATGAGGACATCCGCCCTCCCGGCCACGGCGCCTCGACTCGGTGCTCTTTTCACAACGGAGCACTCCGCTTAGAACGACGTGTTGGCAGCCGCGTCACCGATCCAAGCCTATCGGATAAGTGGCAGCAGTTTCGGCAAGCATAGCGGCAGGCTTTTCGACAATGCAACCCGTTGGCGGGTTGGGCTTGACGCGGCCCGTAATTCATGGTAGGCTGTTGTTGATTTAGGTAAGACTAAATAATAATTTAGGACGGCTAATGGTTCTATCAGAAGCGATTGAAAACTATCTCAAGGCGATCTACCAACTGTGTCACGAGCGCGGACGCGCGACTACTACGGCGCTGGCGGACTGGCTCGAGGTGGCCCCCGCCTCGGTCAGCGGCATGCTCAAGAAACTATCGAGCGATCGTCCGAAGCTGGTGCAGTATACGCGTCACCGGGGCGTGAGTTTGACCCCCGCGGGCGAGAAGATCGCGCTCGAGGTGATTCGCCACCACCGCTTGATCGAGATGTATCTCCATCAGGCGCTGGGCTACTCGTGGGACCAGGTCCACGACGAGGCGGAGAAACTTGAACACGTCATCTCCGAGGAATTCGAGGACCGCATCGCCGAGAAGTTGGGTCACCCCGAGTTCGATCCGCATGGTGATCCTATTCCGACGAAGAACGGCGAACTTCCCAAGTTGTCCTGCTCGTGTCTGAGCACGATGAGTAAGGGGCAGACGGGCCGGGTCAGGCGTGTGCGCAACAGCGATCCGGCGCTGCTGCGTTATCTGGCCGAACTCGGCATCGTGCCGGACGCGACGCTAACGGTGTCCGAGCGGGCGCCGTTTGGCGGTCCGCTGCACGTCCAGGTTGGCGCCGAGCCGGGAGCGGCGGCGCACGCGTTGGGAAGGCCGGTGACCGACCAGGTGTTCGTAGAAGTTGACGGAACGGCGGTGGATGAGTAACGCGGGCCGAATATCACTTGGAGCCGAACTCTTGGTCAAGGATGCTGCATGAAACCTGATCCGGTAGAGATGCGAACGGATACGCTTGTGCCCGAGGCCGTGGCGGCGTCCGAGGGACTCACTGGGCACACGGAGGCCGGTTGGCGTGGCGTGGTGCGGGTTCCGTCGCTTCCCGAGGCGTTTTCGAGCATTCGCGTCCCGCACGATGCGGTCTTCTGGCGGAAGCTCATCGCATTCGCAGGTCCAGGGCTTATGGTTGCGGTGGGGTACATGGACCCCGGCAATTGGGCCACGGACCTCGCCGGCGGCGCGCAGTTCGGTTATACGCTGCTGTCCGTGGTGCTGATCTCGAATTTCATGGCGATTCTGCTGCAGCATCTCGCGCTCAAGCTTGGCGTCGTCAGCGGGAGAGATCTGGCGCAGGCCTGCCGGGATCACTATTCGCGGCCGGTCTCGCTTTTTCTGTGGGGGATTTGCGAATTCGCAATTGCCGCCTGCGACCTTGCCGAAGTCATCGGTTCGGCCATCGCGCTGAATCTCTTGTTTCACATTCCGATTGTCTTGGGCGTACTCCTGACCGCGTTGGACGTATTGGTCGTGCTCGTGTTGCAGTCGAAAGGATTTCGCTACGTCGAATGCCTCGTTGCAGGACTAATCGCGGTAATTGGGGCCTGTTTCGCCTATGAAATGGTGGTTTCGCATCCGTCGTACCTCGGAGCGCTGGCGGGGCTGATTCCGAGTCCACAAATTGTGCAAAACGGGAACATGCTGTACATTGCGGTGGGCATCCTCGGGGCGACGGTGATGCCTCACAACCTCTATTTGCACTCGAGTATCGTGCAGACGCGCGCGTTTGCGCGAGACGACCCCGGCCGGGTCATGGCCATCAAGTACGCGACGATCGATTCCACGGTTTCGCTGCTCTTCGCCTTCTTCATCAACGCCGCCATCCTGGTGTTGAGCGCAGCGGCGTTTCACGGAACCGAGAACCAGGATGTGGCGGATATCGGCGATGCGTTTCATCTGCTCTCGCCTACGCTGGGCGTTCCGCTGGCGAGTGTGGTTTTTGCGGTGGCGCTGCTGGCCTCGGGCCAGAATTCGACGCTTACGGGCACGATGGCGGGCCAGATTGTCATGGAAGGATTCCTGAATATCCGCCTGCGGCCTTGGGTTCGCCGCCTGTTAACCCGTATAATAGCGATCGGACCGGCGGTGGTAGTCGCTGGACTGTACGGCGAACAAGGCGTAGGAAAGTTGCTCATCCTGAGCCAGGTTGTTCTCTCGGCGCAGTTGAGTTTCGCCGTGATCCCGCTCGTCATTTTCACGAGTGACAAACGGAAGATGGGCCGCTTCGTGAATTCGCGTCCGCTCGCGGCGGCGGCCTGGATCGTAGCTATCGTAATCGCCGTACTGAATCTTTATCTTCTCGGGCAAACCCTCTTCGGGTGAGTCCGAACCGTGGAGCGTTGACGCATGTACCACCATATCCTCATCCCCTTGGAAAACTCCGCGGCCGACGCCACCATTCTCGAACACATCCGTCCGCTGGCGCGGCTTACCCACGCCCGGATCACGCTGCTTCACGTGGCGGACGGATTCGCCGCCCGCAATCAACCCGCGATGGGCGAGTCAGACGAGATGCGCGAGGACCGGGCGTATCTTGCCCGGCGGCAGAACGAGCTGACCTCGGAGGGCTTCGCGGTATCCGCCATCCTGGAATACGGCGAACCGGCGGAGCGCATTCTGGAAACCGCGGACAAGGAACGGTGCGACCTGATTGCGATGTCCACGCACGGCCACCGATTCCTCAACGATCTCATTCTGGGAAGCGTGGCGGCCACTGTTCGCCACCGGACCCATATTCCGGTACTGATGCTGCGGGCGCTCGAGAAATAGCGTGTGCCCGGTGCGTAGGGGCTGACCGGACAGATAAGATCAAGTTGCGCAGCATCGGCGGCGCCTTCAGGAGCGTCATCTGTACCGGGCGGTGTTGGCCGCGCTAGGAGTTCGGCCAGAAAGTCGGTTTTTTGACGCGGCGCGGCCAGAAAGCAT
>JACRLJ010000100.1 GCA_016215105.1 Candidatus Hydrogenedentota bacterium | reverse complement strand
GGCGCCGCCCGGCCCCGTGGAGTCGCAGCGTGAACACTAAGATTATCATCTGGATTGTCGCGATTGTCGTCCTGGCCCCCTTACTTGTGCGCCTGTGGCCCAAACCGCTAACCTACGAACGAATTCAGGCCGGACTCAAAGCGCAAGGGCTGACATTGGAGAACGTCCACGAATCGTCGCCCTCGCTAGAGGCCGTGGCGCAACTCTCCATGACGATTGACGGCGCTACGGTCGAAATCTACCAGTACGACGACGAGGGAAAAGTCGCAACGCAATTGACCTATCAACAACCGGATCCCGGTCAGGCTATTGTCGAAGCGTCCGGACTAAGGGAGGCGCTCGGAGCGGCGCCCGTTTCACCCATCAAGACAGACGCCACCCGCAGAGGGATGTTCATGCTCACCGTTTCGAGTGACAACGCCGAAGTCCGCGTACGGGTCATCAAAGCGTTCAAGTCGTTCTAGGTCGACTTTCGTGTCCGGCATCAGACGCTTTCGACGTACCCGCTAAACCGCCCCGAAGCGCGTTCCTGTTCTGCTGCGCTATCCAGTTCGTCGGTGCGCGGGTCGGGCGCCGGCAACGGGACTCCACCCTGTTCGACACTCAGTTCGGACACCAGCCCCGTCAGGGTCCAATCCAGCGCGGTATACACGTCGATTACCGGGGGCTCGCCGCTGCACGCGCGCGCAAAATCCAATATCTGCAAGTAATCCCCGCCTCCATGTCCCGCCTTCGCCGCCGCCTCGCGGTGGACACGCCAATCTTCTGGCAGAAACTCCTCCTCAAACTCCCACAACGAATGCCACTCGGTTTCCCCGTGCCTGCCTGCGATGTACACTTTGTGTTCATCACCAAACCCCCGTGGCGACTCGTAACAGCCCTGGGTTCCCTGTAACTGATAGTAGTCCATCACATGGGGCCTGGGTGACCGAATGTCGGTGCGGATCTGCACCAAGCGGCCGCGTGACGTTTGGCAGAGCATGACGGCGGAATCGTCGCCCGTGTAATTTGGGTCGGCGTGACTTCCAGATCCGCGGGCGCTGAGTGACACAATTCGGTCGTCCATCCATTGCAGCACGGGACCAATCGAATGCGTCGGATACGTAAGACCGCGCCGGTCCATCTGCCACGCCTTGCGCCAGGTAAACGTCCCATCTGGCATCGCCACCATCGAGCGCACGTCATGAATGTACTGGCCTTCGGCGTAGTAGAGGTCCCCAAACAGCCCCGCCTTCGCCATTGCTTTTACGATCTGGCACTGCTTGCCGTACGTGTAATTCTCCGCCATCATATACGCCGCCTTGGATTTCCGTGCGGCGTTGCGGAGCCGAAGGCTCTGGTCAAACGATATCGCAGCAGTGACCTCGGACAAGACGTGGACGTTGTTTTCGAGGGCCATGATGGCCTGGGGCGCGTGGTACGGCATTGGAGTGCCCAGGATCACCGCATCCACGCCGTGCGCCAGCATCGCCTCATAATGGGAAAAGCGCGCCTCATTCGAAATACCCGCCATATCGCTGAGCCGGTTCAGGCTCTCCGGGTCGGGGTCTACCGCGGCGACGGCTTTGAATCCCGCCGCGTCGAGAACGCTCAAGAACGAACGGCCGCGATTGCAGCCGGCAATGCCAAGTCGAAGCGTCATAGCGTAGCCAGATGCTCCACCAGTAATTTGCCTGCGCCCAGAGCGACCGCGTCGTCGCCAAGTCTCGCGGCTACAATCTTCACGCCCTTACGAAGGAAAGGCATTGCGTGATACTTGACGGCGCGCTGGCATTCGTCCAGATAGATCTTCGGCATCGCTTCGACCAGCCCGCCACCCAGCACCACCGCCTCCGGACTCATGATGTTGATGAGATTGGCGACGCCAATTCCGACGTAGTACGCGGCTTTGCGCACCACGCCTTCGACCATCGCGTCGCCGGCTTCGATAGCCTTGGCGAGGCTACCGCTGCGGATATTCGCCATATCCGTTCCACAATTCGCGAGGATATACGGGGCGTCGCCGCGCGCCGCCATCGCCGCGACCTGTGACGCAATCGCGAGGCGTGACGCGACAGCTTCGAGGCACCCGCGCTTCCCGCAGCCGCAGTAGGGACCGTCCACTTCGATGGTCATATGCCCGACTTCACCGGCTGCCCCCGAGAACCCGTGAAACAGCGAGCCGTTGAGAATAAGGCCGCCCCCAATACCGGTGCCCGGAAATACGCCGATAACGTTCTTTGCGTCTTTGATCTTGCCGAAGCGCCACTCGCCATAGGTGCCCAGGTTGACATCGTTGTTCACGACCGTCGGAACGCCGAACGTTTTCGACAGCATGCGTCCCAGCGGAAAGTTCTTCCAGCCAAGATTCGGAGTGTCAATGATGACCCCCGTGTTCGGGTCGAGCGGTCCGGGAGATCCAACCCCGATGCCCCGAATGGTGTCCACCTTCGCGTCTTCCATCGCCAAACGCACAATCCGGCAGATCCGGTCTTCGGGTTTCTCGTTCGCGTTGTCTTCGGACCGGCTCTTCTTGCGGCAACGTCCCAGCACTTTGAACTTGTTATTCAGCACCACCGCCATCATCTTGGTGCCTCCGATGTCCAGTCCAACGATCCTGTCGTTTGGCCCTAACGGATTGCCCATCTCATTTCTCCTCTGTCCCTGTGGTGGCGTGAAACAGGACGGGCCGCGCCCGCGCCTATCAACTGTGATTCCAAGACAACAACTCATTCGTGATAATACATGACAGCACCCGCAGTCTGAAAGGGTTTTCTGAATGCGGACCTCTTCGGGATGAAATGAACGGCCTCTGCCGGGCCGCTACGGCCGGCGGCCCCGAACCAGCGTTTCCGAACTGCCGCGGCTGATGCTGATCGTCTTTCCTGTCCGCTCCTCGATCAGCACGATGGACGACGACTGAGAAACGACCTCTTTCAGCGTCCAACCGTCATCAACGGTGTCGCCCGCGCTGACCGAGACATTCTTCGAACGGTCGGACCCTTGCGGTGTAACGGACAACGCGATCTTTTCGCCCACTAGACCAAGGTAGCGTACAATCGTGCCTGCGGCGGCCCCGCGTGCGGAACCCGGCGCCGCGCCACCCGGTGATGATGGAGCGTCGGCGTCCAATCCGTCCGGCGCGCGGGAGGAGGAAGCGCCCGCGCCGCGACTTGGAAGAGGATCGGAATCGAAGCTGTAGGCGGTCCGGCCATCTGCCCGCGCAACGACCAGACGGATTCGCTGAACGGCTGGTGTCGTGTCCTGGAGGCGTCTGGTATCCAGCGCGAGGTCGAGAGTGTGCTGAGGATCGACCCGCAACGCGCGATTTTCCGGGAACGGTATTCCGCGTCGAACCCAGTAGTCCTGCGAAAGCGGGAACAACTTGAACTCACTCGAATTATCGAGCTGAACGTACACGGATACACCGTAGGTCGCCTGCAACCCGGTCATTCCGCGATTGCCTTGTTCCGGCCACGGCACATACAGCTCGATCGGCGCAGGCGCCCGATTGTTGCACGAGAACACGATTTGGCCTGTCGCCGGGTCGGGCGGCCGCGCCTCGAAAACCACGGCGCTGGGCTTGGGCGTGAAAAGCAATACCACTCCCCCCGCAAGTAGTATCAGCAAACCCGATGCTGCAAGAAGCAGGACTCCGCGGTTGGTTTGTTCGCCTGGCATGGAACGCAGCCGAAGCCGAAAGGCCCCCAGCAGCGCGAGTGCGGCGCCGCTCACGAGGTACGCGAATGCGCCGAATTGCAGACCAACGATGAATTCCACGATGGAAACCGGGTTGCCGGGGTTTACGCTCAGCGCGCCAAGAGGGACCAATACGGCGCTCACCGCCCCTAATCCGGTAAGAATTAGCCCCCAACCCGCGTTCTGATGATCGCGCAGCAACGATATGGGATACGCAAGCAACGGAATGAGGACAAACGGCAGCCACACGAAGCGTAACAGGTCGGACGGCGCGTCGGGCGCGGCGCCCGCGGAACTCAATAGCGGCACAATGTCGAGCAGTGCGCGGACATCGTTTCCCAGTTTCAGCCACGGAAGAAATGCGGAGAACAGCATGACCACCGGCAGCAGATAGGTGGCTGCGATTTGAAATCGGGAAACGGGCGCGGGTTCGCCGAGAGTGGGGCGCGCATATTGATCCAGCGGAAGGTCAATGAATCCGCCCAGTTCGGCGGCCGAGTTGGCCGAGATTAGACTGGCGCACTCCGTGATGGCCGCGCGGTACCGTTCGATATCAGCGGCAAGCTCGCGGTTTCGCGCGTTCGCTTTAGTGGCTGACAAAATGCCGGAGGTCGCGCGTTCGCTGATGCCAAACTGGCTGTCGAGCGCGGCCGAGAGTTTGCTTTGCAGCGTATCCAAATGGCGGCGCTGCTCCGCCCGAGCGGTGGCGACTTCCTGTTCCGCGGCGCGGAGGTGGCCGCTGTAGAACTCGTAGAGCGAATCGTGGCGCGCCTTGTTGATGGCCCCGCTTGCGAGGGCCTGCGCGCATTCCTGTATCGAGAGTTTAGCTTTATCACGGTGTGACAATGCGGCGCGCAGCCGCAGTCTCGGTTCCGTGTTAGCCATGCTTTTCACGCATCCGGCCCGCGAGCGCAGCCTTTACAAAATCGCGGAACAAGGGCTGAGGCCGCAACGGCGTGCTGGTAAACTCCGGATGAAATTGAGACGCGCAAAACCACGGGTGGCCCTTCAGTTCAACGATTTCGACCAGTTCATGGTCACCACGCGGGTGTATGCCGCTGATGACGAGGCCGGCTTCCTTTTCGAGGCGTTCCCGGTACGCGTTGTTGAATTCGTAGCGGTGCCGGTGCCGTTCGTAAATGATGTCCTCGCCGTACGCCTCGCGCGTCTTCGTGTCTGGGGTCAACTGGCAGCGGTAAGCGCCCAAGCGCATCGTGCCGCCCATGTCCTGAATACCCCGTTGCTCGGACAGCAGCGAAATCACCGGATCGGGCGTCGCCGGATCGAATTCGGTCGAATTCGCCTGCGGCAGATTCAGACAATTGCGGGTCATCTCGATCACGGCAATCTGCATCCCCAAACACACCCCCAGAAATGGCTTTCCGCTCTGCCGAACGTAGCGCGCCGCTTTGATCTTCCCTTCAATTCCACGTGAGCCGAATCCGGGGCCAATGAGTACCCCGTCGTAGTCCTTCAGCTTTTCCTCGGGAGTCGCGCCGTTCTCGAACTGCTCAGAGTCAATCCACTCATAGTGTACCTTGCACCGGTTCGCGAGCGCCGCATGCGTGATGGCCTCATTGATGCTCTTGTAGGCGTCGTCGTGCCCGACGTATTTCCCCACCGCTGCGATACGGATTTCGTGTTCCGGTTTGAGAATCTTCTCGACAATCGCGCGCCATTCCGTGAGGTCCTGCGGTTGGCCTTCGATGCCCAGCACGCGCATCGCCATCGTGTCCAGGCCCTGTGTGTTCAGATTCAGCGGTATCGCGTAAATGGGGGAGACGTCCTTCGCGCCGATGATGGCGTCCTCGGTGACGTTGCAGAACATGGCGATCTTCCGGCGCTGATCCGGCCCCAGGTTATGCGGACCCGTGCGGCAGATGATGATGTCCGGCTGAATACCAATGTCGCGCAAGGCGCGGACGCTGTGCTGGGTGGGTTTCGTCTTCAGTTCCCCCGCCGCGTCAATGTAAGGAAGCAGCGTGACATGAATGGTGCAGCACGGCGTTGGATAGAGCTCCAAGCGGAATTGGCGGATGGCTTCGAGGAACGGAAGACTCTCGATGTCGCCCACCGTCCCGCCGATTTCGATAATGGCCACGTCCGTATCACTCTCGGATTCGGTGGTCAGCATGCGGATGCGCGATTTGATCTCGTCCGTGATGTGCGGGATCACCTGGACGGTCTTGCCGAGATATTCGCCCCGCCGCTCCTTCTGGATCACGGCGTTGTATATACCCCCGGTGGTCACGTTGCTCTTTTGCGAAAGTTTCGCGTGGGTGAAACGCTGGTAATGCCCCAGGTCCAAGTCCGTCTCCGCGCCGTCGTCCGTAACGAAGACCTCGCCGTGTTCATACGGGTTCATCGTGCCAGGGTCCACGTTGATATACGGGTCGAGCTTCATCATGGCCACCTTGAACCCGCGCGACTCCAGCAACATCCCCAGGCTCGCAGCAACGATGCCCTTGCCAACCGACGAAACTACACCTCCCGTTACAAACACGTACTTAGGCATCAGACCAGCGCTTCCTTCCGTGCGCCCTCAAAATGAGCGCGGACCCGTTCCAAATCTTCCGGAGTATCCACCCCAAGACTCAGATACTCTGTATCCACCACCGCGATCGGAAACCCGTTTTCCAACACGCGCAATTGCTCCAGTTTTTCTAAACGTTCCAACGGCGTCGGCGGCATTTGCGCGTACCGCAGCAGGAACTCCCGCCGATAAACATAGATGCCGATGTGTTGCCAGTAGCACGCCGCCGCGGCGGATGCGTCCGCCGCGTCACGAATGAATGGGATGGGACACCGCGAAAAGTAGATCGCTCGTCCGTCACATCCGCACACCACCTTTACAATATTAGGATTTTGCACATCGTCCATGCTCGTCAATCGTCGGCGCGCCGTGGACATCGGAACGTCGGGAGACTCCAGCAGCGGACGTATCGCATTGTCGATAGTCGCCGGATCGATCAGCGGCTCATCGCCTTGCACATTGACGATGATTTCCGCGTCGGAACTTCGCGCGACTTCCGCGATGCGGTCCGTGCCGGACGGATGATCGTTGCGAGTCATGAGCACGGGGAGCGCCAGGGGAGTGAGCGCTTCCACGACGCGCGAATCGTCTGTGGCGACAACGACATCCGAAACCAATGAGGCCTGGCTCGCCTTTGCGTAGGTGTGCGCGACGAGTGGCTTCCCAGCCAACGGCGCAAGCACTTTACCGGGGAATCGAGTGGAGGCGAAACGAGCGGGGATCACCGCGAGGACTTTTTGTCGCGCTACTGCAGCCATTGCGCACCCACTGCGGAACGGACGGACCCGCGCGCCGTTCCCTGAAAAGAAGAGCCGGTAACCTATTGACAATTCACGGGTTAGAGGCTGTCGAGGGAATGTCCCGTTCTCTAACGGGACTTAACTGTACCATAGCCCAAACGCGTTTTCAATGACGAAGAGTTTTTTGAATCGCCGAATACGAAATTGGCCCCAAAGTAGATGCGGCGTCCTCGCCGCACCCGATAACCCGCCCAGCACGCCCAAAAAAAACTCGCCAAGAGCCCTCGTTCCCAAGTTGCACTTGGGAACGCACCCACCAAGAACTACATTGGGAACGAGTCTGCTCGAAGTTTGCCGTGTGATACACTTCCCCGCGAAACAGGCACGACACAAGGATTGAGCTTCACGGATGACCTCTCGACGCGCGTACGACCGATGGCTGCAAACACCCAGCCCCCTGCAATACGCGCTCCTCCTCTACGCGCTCGCGCTTGTGCCGCGTCTGATCTTCGTGCTGGCTGCGGGCCGCGCCGACCTCAGTCTTGACGAAATTGAATACCATCTCTTGGCGCGCAACCTAGCCGCCGGAAACGGCTATCGCTGGTACTTCGGGTTGCTGTCGTCGTTTCGTCCACCGGGCTACCCGTTCTTTCTAGCCGGGGTGTACTACCTTTTCGGTCCGAGCTATTTCGTTGCCCGAATCATCCAAACTGTCATTGCGGCGTCAGCGCCGGTATTTACGTATCTCATCGGCCAGCGCGTGTTTGGTGAGCGGGCCGGACGCCTCGGCGGCCTCTTCGTCGCGCTGTACATTCCGTTGATCCTGTATTCGGTTGGCCTGCTCACGGAAAACATCTTCATCCCGCTTCTCCTGCTGGCGATTCTCTTCTTGCTCAAGGCGGACGAGCGCCGGTCCCGCCTCAACTCCGCCTGCGCCGGTCTGTGCCTTGCCGCGAGCATTTTGATTCGTCCGGAGATTACGTACGCGTTGCCGCTGATCTTTCTGTGGATGCTGTGGCCGCCACGGACCTGGAAAGGTCCCGCGATCAACATCGCGATCATCTTCGTCATTGTCGCGGCGGTGGTCACGCCGTGGTCCGTCCGCAACACCCGCCTCACCGGACAGTTCGTCTACCTCGACACGCGTACCGGCTACAACCTGTACATCGGCTACCGCGACGGAGCGGACGGCACATTCAATATGGATGCGGCGCAGGATCTCGTCAACGAATTCATCAAGGACAATCTCGCCAGGCTCTCCCAATCGTCGAAGGTCCGATTGACCGACGCTGACGTAAGGCGCTTGCTCTATCAGGAACTGCTCTCCTACAAGAACCCCGTCAGCGATTCCGATGAACTACGGCGGCGTTACAACCTGGACGCCGCGGAGAGCGACGTGGTCATGCACAACTGGGGCAAGGAACGCGCCCTCGCGTTTATGCGCGAACACCCCTGGAAATCGATTGGCCTTATCGCGCCCAAGTTTGCCCACTTCTGGGGCCTCGAACACCGCCTCTTTCTTTTCGCCTACTCCTACAACTTCATCGGACACCTGCCGCCGCTCGTCCTGACCTTATGCTTGCTCCTCCTACTTAGCCCCTTTGTGCTTCTAACGCTATTCTCGGTCGTCGGCGCCCTCTTTGCCGACCGCTACGACAAGAAACTCGTCCTTCTCCTCCTGCCCATCCTTTTCTACACTGCCCTGCACAGCCTCACCTTCGGCGAAGCCCGCTTCCACTTCGTCATCATCCCCTGTCTAGCCCTGCTCGCCGCCAACGGTATGATCCTGCTCCCCACGATCCGCGCCCGCTGGCGCTCCAGCAATCCTTCCGCCAAACGGACTCTCCGCCGCCGCGCGATAGCCGCCCTCGTTCTAGTGGGACTCTTCGCGGCAATCTGGACCTACGGCCTCTGGATATCCCGCGACAACCTCCGAGCCGTCTTCTCCCCCAACGGTAACCAAAGCCACCTGACATTTTAGGCCGGGAACCCTGTGCTGGATTCCCTGTGAAATGACCGCCGTTAAGTTGCCGTGTCCTCGTCCGGCCCGTCCGCCCCGTCCGCCCCGTCTGACCTGTCTGACCTGTCCGACCTGTCCGACTTGTCCGACTTGTCCGACTTGTCCACTCTGTCCGAACGCCCCCAGTACCCCCGCGCTCGCCGAGCGCGGGTCCCCGCATCTTGCCCCCCAAGCCCTCCAAGACTTACCAAACTCGCCCCGGCGGTGACATAGGGGTAGAATCCGTAGCCAACACCGGCCACCGGTTAGGGACATTTCTCCAAAACGTCTATCCCTAAACCCTTCGGCCACCGGGGTAGGGACGTTTTGCCAAAACGTCCTCTTAACCAATACCCGTTCATCCTTAACAGCTACGGGGGAGGAAAACATGAGCCCAGTCGATGCCGCGCTACTTAAACGATGGACCGACCACCGCGACGCTGAAGCGTTCAACGACCTCGTAACGCGCTACGCCGGCATGGTCTTCGCCACCTGCAAACGCGTGCTCGGAAACCCGTCGGACGCCGAGGAGGTCACCCAAGACTGCTTTCTCCAACTCGCTTCAGGCCGCGCACGCATCCGCACCTCGCTCGGCGGCTGGCTCCACAGCGCCGCGACCTCGCTCGCCCTAAACCGTATCCGACAAGACATCCGCCGCCACAAACGCGAACACGCCGCCGCAACCGCCGCGCCCAAAACCGTCGAACCCACCTGGGACGACATCCAACTCCACATCGACGAAGCCATCGCCCAACTCCCCGAACGCTTCCGCGACCCGCTAATCCGCCACTTCCTCCAACGCGAAACCCACGACGAAATCGCCCGCGACCTCGGACTAAGCCGCTCCGCCGTCACCCAACGTATCGCCAACGGAATTGAGCAGGTGAGGGTAGTCCTGAACCGGAGGGGTGTCATGGTGACCGCCGCGGCGTTCAGCGCGCTCCTGGCGGCTCGCACTGCCGAGGCGGCCCCGGCCGGACTGCTCGCCTCGTTGGGCAGGCTTGCGCTGACAAGCTTCAAAACCATTCCTGCTGCGTCCGGCGCTCTCGCTTCGTCGGCTGCGGTATCGTCGCCCGTTCTGTTCGCGATAAAGGCCACAGCGTCCGGACTGCTGATAAGCGCCCTCTTGGCAGCCGCCGGATACGCCTATTTCACCCGCGAGCCAAGGCCTCAAGTTGTCGCAAGGGCAGCTACGTCGGCCCAGAGTGTGATCGAGAAACCCCAGGTACCGAGCGCCTCGGTTCTGCCCGAGATTAAGTCGGCATCTGGCGCAGTGGGATCATTCCCGGACCCGCCCAGGACACCCACTTTGGACGTGGGAGTAGTCCGCGGCAGCGTTCTGGATTCACAGGGAGTGCCGCAGCCCGGCGTCGAAGTCGTGCTGGAGCGGCTCGCAGATGTCGATGGCGTCAAGAAGCTTGGCAGCTATCATCGGACGACAGTCACCGGCGAACACGGAGACTACGAAATCACCGATGTTCCGCTGCTGGTCGACAGCGCCAACTACATCGCCGACAACAGACTTTGCCTGCACGCCGCGCTGGGTGAAATGTATGGCAAGTCAATCTTTCGGGGTGACCCGTTGGTTCGCGAGTATTTCACCAATCTTGTCCTGTCCCCCGCTAAGAAGATCGAAGGTCGTGTGACAGATCGATCCGGATCTCCAATTTCAGGCGCTCGCGTTGACCTCATGTTTGATTTCGTCGATGGCGCAGGCCGGCATCACTCGGACGTTGATTATATGAGAGTGTCGTCGGACTCCAACGGACACTTCGCAACGGACTTTCTATTCACAGGTCCCTACCTACTCACGGCTTCCGCCGAAGGCTATTCACGGAACCGCGTGCCGGGGGTGCAAGCCGGTACGAAAGGAATCCAAATTCAACTCGCGAAACCCGACCCACAACATATTGTGCGCGGGAAAACTATCCATGCTTCCACCAATGATCCCGTACCCAATCTGGAAGTCACCGCATGGTCAAGCAACGGGATGTCCCTTGGGGTCGCGACGTCTGGCACGGATGGCTCATTCAATCTTGCAGTGGACAAGCCAGAATCTGAATGTACCATCACGATATCGCCGAGATCGCGCGGTAGCCTATGCCTGAAAGACGGGCCCGTCAAGATCGAGTTGTCTGATAATGATCTCGCGCCAAACCCGGTTACGCTTCTACTAATAGACGGTGGCACGGTGGCCGGACGTGTGATTGATGCGGGCACGGGAGCGGGCTTGCCAGGCGTTTTGGTGGGCGGAGAGAGGACCGACGCCGCGGGGACGTTTCGGATAGCCGGACTGAAGGGTGAAAGCACAGTTACGCTGAGTTCCCACCAAGCGCTTCCTCCATGCTCGGCAGCCATTACCGTGAATCCCGGACAAGCGTACGACGCCGTTGACCTGGTGCTTGAGAAGCGTTTCCGGATATCCGGGGTAGTTCAGGACTCGGACGGAAAGCCCCTCGTGTCCGCGGCGGTGTGCCTCGCGGCTTCTGACAAGGACAACCGTCTTGCTTTCGCCTTGAAGTCGGTGACCCCTATCGGAAGCGTAACGGACGATTTGGGCCGATTCGTGCTCTTCACTCCAGGCCCTACGCAAGGTCTGCGTATACAGGCTGTCCACGATAAGGGTGTCAGCCGGTGTATAGGACCCTTTGATCTTGGAGATGAAGGGCTGCAAGGGCTCGTCGTAAGAATCGAACCGGTCGGGCAAATCGAAGGGGATGTCGTTGACGAACAGGGAAAGAGATTGCAGGATGCTATCGTGGTTCTCCGGCCTCTGGACCCGGGCCTCGCAATCGTTCTGCCCGCGTCAGGTCTCGGAGGACGGTCAGGCAGCCACCCTGGCGCGCAGGGAATGATGACATGGTGGGGCGCCTTCTCGTTCTCATACGTCTTGCCCGGAAAGTACAACCTTGAAGCCTATTTTGACGGATGGTCTCTTGATTCGCCTGCGGTGTCCAAGGCAATAGACGTGCAGGCTGGTGAGCCGCTCCGCGAGGTGAAACTGGTGGCGAGTTCACGATCCACTGGCGCCATCGAGGGCTGGGTTACAAAGGGATCAAATCCGGTGACCGGCGCGACGGTCGTTGCTCACAACAACTACGCTGGCGCATTCGGCGAAGGAAGCCAGAGGCAGATCTGCACCGGGCCAGACGGACATTTCTACCTTGACCACATTTCCCCTGCGCCGCTCATCAATATGATGGTGTCACTACCCGGCAGCGGAATGGCCGGACAGCAGCATGCCGTCGTCGAGGCTGGAAAGGTAACGACCGTGCGATTCGACCTCGCCGCAGGCGCCGGTGTGTTGGAAGGAACATTTCGCATATCCGGACAGCCCAAATCCGGTGCGCTAATTCGCCTTGAGCCAAGAACGCTTCCACTCAATTCCGAATATCCGGCAGCGTCAACGGATGAACACGGTTACTACCAAATCGCGGGAGTCGATCCAGGACAATATCAACTGACTGCGATTGTGGACGGCGATGAATTGGCCCCATTCGCATCCTTGACGGTAGATGTGAAAGCCGATGGGCCAACATATCAGGATATGGATGTGGGTGGCGCTTCAATCACCGTCAAGCTGAAAGGAATGGCAAAGGAAGAGCGCGCCATCCTGGTTCTGCTACCGGGCCAAGTCGAGATCAAAGAACTTACTCGTGAACTGGTCGAAAGCCTCAAACCGCGCCTACTCCGTTTGATAGACAATATCATCCAAGACCGTGACTATGCCTTTCGTGGCCTCGACGCCGGAGACTACACAGTCGCCGTAGTAGCCGCGCCGCCAGTATCAGTCCAAGTCCCTGATCGCTACGCCGTCGCACGTTTCGCCTGCGCCACACTGGCGCTGAGCGACAATCAGTCAACCACCACCGATCTGGAAATCAAGTGATTCTCAAATGGATGCCCAAACACCCGCCGCGAACTGCGAAGCCCAGCAAGAGCCACCACCGCATGCTTTCGCCCAATTGCAGCCCCAGCATGTACAATTTGTCGCGGGTCTTCGGCGTGGTCCGCAGACAGTGGGAAGTGAGTATCAAACCCAAACTGCATAGATCGACTCTAATCATCTATGATGTCCGGTTTTCTTAACAAAGACCCGTGACGCTGACTACTTAGGTACTTAGTATAATATTATCAGAATAATCATAATACGACAACTAATTCACCCTCGTTTCGCCTTTCCTGGCCACCTCCAAGGCCGCTCGAACTGCGATAACTGACACCGCACATGCTCTACGTCAACCAAATGACCCTCGTCTCGCGTAAAATGCCTACCCGTCGGCCCCACCGTCCAGAGCGCCCCGACCCCGACCGACCCTCGTTCCGCCGAACCTTCGCCCCCTCGCGCCAGGCGGAAAGTAGCGTCCTTGACAGCCCCTCCGACCCCGCCTCGGCGTCCGAAAGCCGAAACAGATGACCTATACATATAGAGGGGTATTTGCGAGGCGCAGACCTCTGGACCGCGGATTTGGGCCCGAGTCCGAAGTTTCTATTGCTCATTTGCTCCATCGAGTGATAGTCTCATATTAGGAAGTCCGGTCAGGTAGTCCGGTTTTTCCAAAACCGGATATCGCCGCGTGTGGGACCTTCGGCGCCGTCTGGATTGATTGTGGGGATCGGGGCTGAGCCAGAAACGTAGTATCGTCGAAAACGATACCGCTTGAGAGCGGGGGAGGTGGGGCCATGGCCGTGGTGAATGTCTATGCCGCTTGGATAGGCATTTCTACGTCAGCTTTGACCGTCCCGAGACGCGTCACGCGGCGCAGTGGAGTTCACACCTCTTGATTCTCGGCGCCATCACGATGCCGCTCGTCTGCTATCTATCGGCGTTCATCAAGCCTTTTCGACACCTGTTCTTCATTCCCGTGACGAGTCTGATCCTGGCCGTGGCTTTCCTAATCATAGGAGTGCTGTTCAAATGAGAATCGGTCTCATTGCCATGAGTGGTATTCGCGCGTACGACGAGGAACTGCTCCGGCTCGGGCTGACGCTGCCCGGGTTCGTTGAACGCAGCAAGACCGTTGCGTCGCTGCCCAGCCTGGGGCTGCTCACCCTGGCCGGCATGACCCCGAAGGAACACGAGATCACCTACATCGAAGTAGATGACATCCGCACCATGCGAACACTCCCCAACGGGTTTGACCTCGTCGGCATTTCGAGCTACACCGCGCAGATGGAAGAAGGCTATGAACTCGCCCAACGCTACCGGGCCTTGGGCGTGAAGACGGTGCTCGGCGGTCCGCACGTCAGTTGTGTGCCCGAGGAGGCCGCCCGCTACGCCGACGCCGTCGTCATTGGTGAAGGGGAGTCGAGCTGGCCTGCCGTGCTGCACGATCGCGCCGCCGGCAATATGCAGACCTTCTACGGCGTCCGCGACGGCGACCTCGATTTCAACGACGCCCCGATGCCCGCCTACGAACTGTTGGACATCTCGAAATACAACCGCCTGACAGTTCAAACCAGCCGGGGCTGTCCGCACCATTGCGAGTTCTGCGCGAGCTCGGTGATTCTCGCGCAAAAGTACAAGCAGAAACCGTTGGGAAAGGTCCTGGCCGAACTCGACAAGATACTCACCCTTTGGGATCGCCCCTTCATCGAATTCGCCGACGACAACGCCATCGTCGACCTCAACTATTGGCGGGCTCTCATGCCGGAACTGAGGAAGCGCAACATCCGATGGTTTGCCGAGACGGATATCTCCGTGAGCCGGGGTGACGAACTACTGAGTCAGATGCGCGCCTCCGGTTGCGCCCAAGTCCTGATCGGCCTCGAGAGCCCCCTGGAGGCGGACCTGGACGGCGTCGAGATGAATAACAACTGGAAAATGGGGCAGTGGACCAACTACCGAGAGGCGATACGAAAGATTCAGTCCCATGGGATTGCCGTGAACGGCTGCTTCGTACTGGGCATGGATACGCAAGGCCCCGATATTTTCAACGCGGTGCTCGAGTTCGCCATGGACACCGAACTCTACGACGTCCAGATCACCATTCAGACCCCGTTTCCAGGCACCCCGCTCCACGAACGCCTGGAGCGCGAAGGCCGGCTCTTGGAAAAGGACCTCTGGAAGCGGTGTACCCTGTTTGACATCACCTACCAACCCAAGCGAATGAGCATCGAGGAACTGGCCCGGGGCTTCCGTGAATTAGGCGTCAAGCTCTATAGCGACGAACTCACCAACTGGCGGCGGTCCACGTTCAAAAAACGGTGGCGCGACCGCATTCACGCGGAAAGGGCACTGCCATGAAAGCCGAGAAGTTCATTCCCGTCCTGTTCTGGATCGCGGCGGCCTACGACGGCATTCTGGGCGTGGCGTTTTTGCTATTCCCGGACGCCCCGTTCACCTGGTTCTCAGTCCCGCCGCCGAATCACTTCGCGTACGTCCGATTCCCGGCTGGGTTGCTGATTGTTTTTGCGCTGATGTTCATCGCGGTGGCCAGGAAGCCTGCCGAAAATCGGCAACTGATACCCTACGGCATTCTTCTCAAGGTATGCTACTGCGGCAACGCCTTCGGCTACTGGGTTGCCCAGGGTATCCCCGGCATGTGGAAACCGTTCGCCGTCCTGGATTTGGCCTTCGGCGTGCTTTTCTACCTCGCGTACCAGCAACTTGCCCCTAAGAGGCCCTAACGAAACCCGCGTCGGGGCGAACGGGAGGGCGGTTGTCCTCAAGCGCCAGGGTCACGTTGCGCTTGTTTGCGCTCTCGTTCCCAAGTTGCACTTGGGAACGGACGTGTGCGGAGGACTTTGCCGCGGCCAAGTGCGTTCCCAAATACAATTTGGGAACGAGAAGATGGGGCCAGCCCGGATGTCCCCAACAGGCCCGCATCTTTGACTATAGTACGGTGGCCTTTCTCCCGGGCTGCTGCCGATGGCGGCAATACAGTCTACGAAACACCGGGAGCGTTGGAGTACTTACGAAATGGACCTGCGAATTGTTCTTCAGACCTGGCCTGCCGGCATGCTGCTCACACTCGTTGGCTGCACCGTGTCACTGTCGCACGATGACGCCGCCACGGAGAGCCGCCCGTCTACTGACACTGCCTTTGTTGAACACTTGGCGAAAGTGCGGAAGCAGGCTCCCAACGGCTTCACTGTAGTCGAGCAACCTCCCTTTGTGGTAATCGGCGACGAATCGCCGGAAATGGTTCGGCAGCGCGCGGCCGATACCGTGAAATGGGCGGTGGACAAGCTTAAGCAGGATTACTTCAGCCGCGACCCGCAGGAGATCATCGATATCTGGCTGTTCCGCGACGAGGCGAGTTACACCGCCCACGCTAAGCGGTTGTTCAACGATACGCCGTCCACGCCGTTCGGCTACTATTCGTCCGAACACCACGCGCTCATCATGAACATCGCCACCGGCGGCGGCACACTGGTACACGAGATTGTGCATCCCTACATGCACGCGAACTTCCCGGAATGTCCCGCGTGGTTCAATGAAGGGCTCGCCTCGCTCTACGAGGGCTGCAACGAAAAGAACGGCCATATCCGCGGCCTCACAAATTGGCGCCTGCCTTCGCTGAAAGACGCGATCCGCGACGGCAAAACGCTTTCGTTCGAGAAACTCACCGCCACGAGTAACGACGAGTTCTACGGCATAGCCCGGGACGCATCGAACTACAGCGACGAACGCCAAGACCGACCCCACCGGCTACAACACCCTGAAACGCGTCCTCGCGGAAGAGGATATGACCGCCTTCCAGGCCAAGTGGGAGCGCTATGTGCTGGGCCTGCATTTCCCGGAGTAAACAAATCGCGCTGCAGGAGCGTAGTCTATGAAAAGACCACCGTGTCACGGCGCCAAGCTGGGCGCGTGATCGGGAGGCCGGACGTCCTCATCCGCCGTTCTGAGCGGGTGCGCGGACTGGCGCCATCCAACAGGAGGGAACATCGATGCAGAAGATCGTGTGGTGTATGGTCGTGGGGTTTGGGATGCTCTCAGCGGGCGCTGCGTGGGGAGACGATCCCTCTGTTACCATCTACAACCAGAACTTCGGAGTGGTCCGGGAGACCATCCCTCTCGACCTGAAGCAGGGCGTAAACCAACTCAGCTATTCAGGCGGCTCGGCGCACATCGAGCCGGACTCCGTCATCCTGCGCGACCCCATGGGCAAACGCCAACTGCAAATCCTGGAGCAGAACTATAGGGCTGACCCGGTCTCGCAGCTATTGCTCCTTTCGCTGAATGAGGGCAAGACGATCGACTTCGTTACGACGCGGGGCGATCAACAAGTCGTTGTCCAGGGCAGGATAATCCGTAGCGGCTACGTTCCCCATTACGCCGCTCAACGTCAGTACGGACCTGAATACATGATGGCGCAGAGCGCCTATGCTCAAGGCCCTGCGGGAGAATCGATCATTGAAGTTGATGGGAAACTTCGTTTTGGATTGCCGGGTCAACCGCTCTTTCCTGCCCTGCCGGACGATACCATTCTCAAACCCACACTGACGTGGGTGCTGAACAGCGACAGCGCTGGTCCGCTCAACGCGGAACTGGGCTACGTCACAGGCGGTATGAGTTGGGAAGCCAGCTACAACCTCATTGCGCCGAAGGGCGGCGACACGCTGGACATCGTGGGGTGGGTGACGATGGACAACCAGACTGGCAAGACGTTTCAAAACGCGCACATTAAGCTTATGGCGGGAAGTGTCAGCAAGTTGACGCGCGCCGGCGCGCGAAATGAAATGGCGATGCGATTAGCGTACGGGGGCGACATGGATGGCCGTCCGCCGGCTGTCACCGAGAAGGCGTTTGACGAATACCATCTTTACACGTTACAGAACCCGTCCACACTGCGCGACCGGGAGACCAAGCAGGTCGAGTTCATTCGCGCAAACGGTGTGAAGGCCGCGCGGTTCTACGTGTACGACGGCGTGCTCCTCAACAAGGACCAATACCGCGGATATCCCGCCGACCAATTGATGCAGCAGCGCGAATACGGCACGCAGTCGAAGACTCAGGTCTGGGTGATGCGCGAGATTAAGAACACCAAGGAAAGCGGGCTGGGTATCCCGTTGCCCGCGGGCCGCACACGGTTTTACCAGCGTGACGACGACGGTCACCTCGAGTTTACGGGAGAGAACACCATCAACCACACTCCGCGGGACGAAACCGTGCGCGTCTACACCGGCGACGCCTTCGACCTCGTCGGCGACCGCAAACGGACGCAGTTCAATATCAGCAACGACCAGCATTGGGTGGACGAAACGTTCGAAATAACGCTGCGCAACCGAAAGGAAGAACCCGCCGAGATCCGCGTCGTCGAGCGCCTCTACCGGGGGAAAAACTGGGAAATCCGCCAGCCGTCTGACCCCTTCGTCAAAATGGACAGCCAGACCATCGAATTCCGGGTGAAACCCAATCCCGGCGAAGAAAAGAAAGTGACGTACCAAGTCCACTATACATGGTGAAGCCCGAAGCGATTCCTCGTGGTCGCGGCTGCCGGGGGGGGCGTCTGTCCCCAGCCGCCGGTCGGAGCGCATAGACTTATTCGCGAGGCGGCGTCAGCGGCAACTCCAGCCACGCCAAGCCGATGTCCCGTCCCATGTGGCTCGTGCTGTCGCCACCGGGCGCGTCGTAGAAAACAGCCAAGCGTTTACCGACGGGAATCACCGAGGGCATGCCGATGCGCTTCTTCGACCACGTGCAGGCCGCCCATCGGGATACCTCGTGTCTTCTCTGGCGCCTGCGACCGTCGCCGATACAGGCGGATTCCGCAGACACGCCGTCAACAGCATTTCCTTCTCCTGATTTCAACCGTGAATGAACGTGAATAAACGTCAGAATTGTCGGAAAGCCCTATTTCCCCGTCTTCGCGGTCTTTGCCGTGTTCCGTACGTCCGCTGTGGCTTTTGGCGCGGCTTTCGGAGGTCGCGCGGAGGTATGGCTGTTCAGGTACGTAATCACCTGCGGCGTAATGTCTACGGTATCGCTCGCGTACAGAACCGTGCGTCCGGGACTGTTCGGATCGGCTTCTAACACTATGTGGTAATTACCCGTCTGAGCAACCTGCTTCACCGCGTCGATATAATCCCTCGCAAGGACTTCCATCGACCGTTTGCGCATTGTGTCCATCGCGCCGTCGCCTTTGGCCAATTCTGCTTTATACGCTCGAAACTTCTCTTGGACGTTGTCTTCGAACCGCTTCTGCTCGTCCTCCGACATATTCGCCTTCGTTTCGTCGTACTTCTTTTTTGCAGCCTCGATTTCTTTCGAGAGTGCGTCTATTGGCGCCTGAAGTCTCTTGTATTCCGCGTCCAGCTTGGCCGTTTCTTCTTTCTGCTTGGTGTAATCTGTCAATGCCTTGACCCGGTCAACGACACCGATCTTGTAGCCGCCTGACACAAGCGCCGTCGCCGCGTTGTCCTGTGCCCAAATCGCCGGTCCCGCAAACAGCAGCGCCGGAATCATCGCCCCAACTACGATTGACAACACTGATACACGAACTCGCATCGTTGTGATCCCCTTTCCGAGAAACAGTTACGCCTCATCCATAGACTAGCAGCAGATACATTTCCACCTAGCTACAATTGCCTTATGCCGAATACCTGCCGAGCGCGCCAACACCCGTGCGTGGCGATTATGACGAGGACCGTGCCCCCGATCCGTTGGCAAATCCCCACTCCAGTTTCGGTAGTGACCGAAATGATGCCTGTGTAAACGACATTGTCACTGCGACACCCTGCGCTGGTTCATCCGTGGGCATCACGCTGCTGTTCCCTCCGTTGGCGGCCGGCCCGACGATACTGCGCGCAAACGCAGGATCAAAGCGATCGCCCCGTTCAACCGTGGACTGTGTTCCATCCGAGCCAAAGACACCCCGCACCGACCGCCATGTAGCTCCTATCTTGTTCCTAATCTTCTTCGGTCGAATCGAGGTGGCGCCGCTCTTCACTTCATGCTCAGCGCGGTTGTACGTGCGCACGGCGTTCTCAGGTATCACCGGTGTTACGGTGACAGCGTTGGAAACGACTCCTTCACCCGCCGGCGCACGTTGACGCTGTGCCAATGTGGACTCCAATCTCTGACGAATCCGGCTCGGTGGCGATTGCCCGAAGTCACGATGGCTCGCGAAAAGGATTGCCCCTTGGTCCAACGCAAGATCTGTCGAACCCGAATCGGGCTTGCTGGTGTTTTGTTCCTCGCCGCGCTGCGCCTGTCTAATGGCCGGCGCCGTGCTAACAGGCTTTGCGCCCGAGTCCGATCGCGATACAGTACTCGGCGCCTCGGCAGTTTTCGGCGGTTTCCGCGCATTGGTCGCGTCAGAAGCGATGTCCGTTTGACTGGCGGCGCCCGCGTCTTCCGTTATCCTTAGCCAATCAATCTCCAAGGACGCATCCGGTCTCGTTGTCGTACTCAGCGACGCCACTTGCTGTGCGCCTACTGGTCGAGTCACAGGTTCCGCTCCTGGCCAAAGCTCGCGGGCAGATTTCGGGAACGGTTTCACATCACGCGCCACCGAGGAAATGCTCCCTGCGTCCGTCGAGCCCACTTGCGCGTCCGTCAGGGCCGTCGCGCCGAGAACTGTCAATAGCGCCAGCCCCGCGAGGGCGCTTCCCAGGGAGGGCGCGCGAAATTCTGCAATCATCGCGATGCGCCGCTCGACCGTCGTAGTCCCTTCCAAGACTCCCGCCAGCCCCGGACTCCGGGCCGCGAACGGTCCGGACATAACTTGGTCCAGCAAGGCATGACCGTACGCGCGCCGTTCGTCACGCCCCAATACCGACAGGACCTCCGCGTCGCATGCCAATTCTCGATCGGCAGTACAACGCCGTTTCGCCCACCATAGAATCGGATTGAACCAATGTACTGACAGAAGAACGTGGATTGCCCATCCGGTAAGAATGTCGCGCCGCTTTAGGTGCGCCAGCTCGTGCAACAGCACGAAGCGCAAATGGGATCGCGATGCGGGCAACAGTGTTCGTCGCGGCAACAACACCCGCGGACGAAAGTAGCCCAATAGAGCCGGTCCCGCAGCGTCCGATGCCGCCAGCAGGGTCACCGGCGTGTGAATTGTCAGACGCCGCTTGCACCGCGCGAGCAAGGCGAGAATGGACGCATCCGCTATCACTTCGTAGCGCCGAGTCTGGCGCCTGACGCGAAACACCTGCAATAGCGAGAATCCGAGCAGCACGGCCAGTCCCATCAGCCAAATCACAGCGACCCACAACCACGGTGACCCATTATGCCCGGACGCCACGCTTCCGGCTACGTTGGCTGGCTCGACGGAGACCAACTCTGTCAAACGCTGATACGGACAGTGGAGTGGGGCACGGGCGCCTGCAATCCGAAGCGTGGTGTAAACGCTGAACGGCGCCGGAATGCTCCAAGGGATTACCAGGCGAAGAAACGGCAGACTCCACAATATGTATCGCCATTTTGCACTTATACGGTTCCCCAACGCCCACTGCGCCGCGGCGACGAGGATTACCAACACCGCCGCTTGCGCCGAAAGCCGCGTGATCGCCCCGACAGCCGGCTCGACAATGCCGCTAGCGACTGTCATCGTCGTGCTCCCGGCGGATCTTCGCGTCCAACATCGCCCGAAGCGAGGCCACATCTTCCTGCGTTAAGTTCTCGTGTTCGATAAAGTGCGCGAGCATCGGCTGCGCCTTTCCTGCGAAGCACCGCTCCAAGAACGACTGACTTTCCTCACGCACGCACTCTACTTCGGTGTACCGTGGGGAAAAACGGTACACGCCCGCGCGCTTCTCTCTGGCCACAATACCCTTTGCCAGCAGGCGTCCAATCAGGGTACGTATGGTTTTCGGATGCCACTCCGAGCGGCCCTGCAACGCCTCGAATACTTCAAGTACGGAAAGCGGAGATTCACGCCACAACACCTGCATCACCGTCCACTCCGCCGCCGATATGCCGGGTCGCTTATCCATGACCGCACTCCTTAGTATCGTACACTTGTGAGATATTATCGCACAGATGTGCGATGCTGTCAACCCCCTCCGACGAACATCGCCCCATCTGTCGAGAACTGCGGCCAGACTACATAACTCCAGGGTGTCCGAGCAGAAAAACGTCGCGCCTCCCTGAGGTCTACCCAAGGGAGGCGCGGTCACTAGTGCTGTGCGTCGGCTATTCGCCGGCGGCGCGGCGCTTCTCGTATTCGGCGATGATGCCGGAGGCTACGTGTTCGGGGACTTCTTCGTAGTGGTCGAACTTGAGTTCGTAGCTGCCGCGGCCGCCGGTCTTGCTGCGAAGGTCGGTCGAGTAGCGGAGGATTTCGGACTCGGGGACGAGGGCGCGGATGGTCTGACGGCCAGGACCGGCGGGCTCCATGCCGAGGATACGTCCGCGGCGGCCGTTCAGGTCGCCGTTGATGTCGCCCATGCACTCGTCGGGAATCGTGACGCTGATCTCCATGATGGGCTCCAGCAAGCAGGGCCGCGCTTCGCGGATGCCCTTTTGGACCGCCAGCGACGCCGCGATCTTGAACGCCATTTCCGAGGAGTCTACGTCGTGGTAGGAGCCGTAGTAGAGATCGACGACCACGTCCACGACCGGGTAGCCCGCGATGACGCCGCGCTCGAGGGAATCCTGGCAGCCTTTATCAACGTGGGGGATGAATTGTCTCGGCACGACGCCGCCGACTACGCTGTCGACAAACTTGTAGCCGCCGCCACGTTCGTTCGGCGAGAAGCGGATATGCACGTCGCCGTACTGGCCGTGTCCGCCGGACTGTTTCTTGTGTTTGCCCTGCACGTCCGACTTGCCTTTGATGGTTTCCTTGAGGGCCACCTTGGGCGGCTGCGTGGTGGCTTCGATGTGAAACTTGCGTTTCATGCGGTCGAGCAGAATATCGAGTTGCAGGTCGCCCATGCCCTTGACGATATGTTCATGCGTGGCCGGATCGCGGTAATGGGAGAAGGTCGGATCTTCTTCCGCCAAGTGGTGCAACGCCTCGCCAATCTTGTCTTCGTCGGCGCGCGATTTCGGGAAAATGGCCAATTTCACCATGGACTCGGGCAGCGGATGCCGCGGCAGCGTGATCGCTGTTCCCGGGGCTGCGATGGTGTCGCCAAAATGGGTGTGCTTGAGCTTGGTCATGGCGGCGAGATCGCCCGGTCCCACGGCCGGAACGGCGACTTGTTCTTTGCCGCACATCATGAAGAGTTTGCCGGTGCGCTCTTTAGACCCGTTGGACACGTTCAGGAAGTCGGTGTCTTCGCGCAAGGTTCCGCTCAACACGCGAAAATAGGTGAGGTGGCCGACATAGGGGTCGACCACGCTGCGGAACACCTGGCCCAGGAACGGCCCATCGACCGAGACCTTGACCTCGATGTCCTCTTCCTTGCCGTTCTTGGCGATGACGTGGCGTTCGAGCGGCGTCGGGAAATATTCGACGATGAAGTCCATCAACTCGTTCACGCCGATATTCTTCTCGACGCTTCCCGCGAAGATGGGCATGAGTTCGTCCATCTCGATGCCGTGATGGATACCGTGGGCAATCTCATCCTGCGACAGCGCGCCCGTTTCCAGGAACTTCTCGAGCAACGCGTCGTCCGATTCCGCGACGGCATCGACCAGGCTGTTCTTGAGCGCCTCGATCTCATCGGCCAACTCGGCGCTCTGGTCTTTGAGAATATTGGCGACGCCTTTGAGATTCGCGGCGCTTCCAACGGGCACGTCCAAGGGAATGCAGTGCGACCCATAGGCCTCGCGGAGCTGTTCTACAATTGCGGTGAAACTGGTGTGCTCACGGTCGAGCTTGTTGACGAAGAAGGCGTGAGGAATCTTGTGAAGGTTCGCGTATTTGATGGCGTGGTCGGTGCCGACCTGGATGCCGGTGGTCGCGTCGACCATGATAATCAGCGCGTCAAGCAAGGGCGTGGAAGCGGCGACTTCCCCCAGGAAATCCGCGTAGCCCGGATGGTCCACGAGATGAACCCGAACCCCCTTCCAGTCCACGTGCATCAACTTCATGGCGATGGTCTGCTTGCGTTGTTTCTCTTCCTCCAAATAGTCGCCAACGGTATTGGAGTCCGCAATGCTGCCTAATCGAGTCGTTTTCCCAGCGGCATGAAGGACGTGTTCGATGAACATCGTCTTACCCACACCGCCGTGACCTACAATCCCAACATTGCGCACCTTTCCAGCATCTACTGTTCCCATGGCTATACTCTCCGCCCCGTCTATTGGCCCAACCGCTCGCACGGTTTCTCCATGAAGCCGCGCGGTGACGATGAAAACTCGTGAAGCGCGAAAATTCGAGTATACTCTCGCTATGGGATGTCCCTCAAGCGGCCTTTTGGGGACACGTCTGACAGGTTCGACCAGTCTGACAAGTCCGGCGGGTCCGACGGAGTGGGAGAGGAAAACGCATGAAACTGCTATGTCTATGTAGCACGCTCGACCTGACGTACCGCTACGGCTGCACGCCGTCGTGGTGGCAGTTCTTCAAGGGTTTATACGAACTCGGACACGACGTGATCGCCGTCCCCTATCAGGGAAAGGCGATCGAGTCGCCCTGGTGGCGGGTGTATCCGAACCCGTGCGAACTGGAAGGCAACGCGTTTAGCAAGGTCAAGAGCTTTCTAAGCGGGCGCGCCACCTCGACTGCGGAAGGCATAGGCGGCTCCATCACGAAGACCGCGATTGAGTCGTGGATTCGGCCGCGCTGGGAGAGCCATATTTCCACTATCCTTGATAAAGAGCGCGACGTAGCCGCCGTAATCGTCTTCACGATTCCGCTCAACCATTTCAGCGGAATTCCCACTCGCCTGCGGGACCGATTTCACACCCCGTTCTTCTACTACGACGGCGATGTTCCCGCGAGTTTGCCGCGTTTCGGCGGATACGCGTCCGGGTTCAAGATTTACGAGGGCGGCGACCTGTCCGAATACGACGGCGTGCTGTGCAACTCCGAGGGCGGCGCGAAGGAACTTCTGGCAATGGGCGCGAAGAGGGTCGAGACCGTCTTCTGGGGTGTGGACCCCGATCTGTACCGGGCTTTGCCGCTCGAGCCCGATCGGGACGTATTCTTCTATGGCCTGGGTAAGGAGTACCGGAAGACCTGGATCGAGACCATGCTGGTGAATCCGAGCCGAACAATGCCGGACGTATCATTCGTCTCCGGCGGAAAAGGACTCGATGAGGGAATGGGCGGGGTCAAGTCGATAGGGGAGATTCCGTCCAACCGGCTTCGCGTCGAATGCGCCCGTAGCCGCATCAATCTCAATATCGCGCGCGAAGCCCATGCCGGCGTGTTCGCATCTTCCTCGACGCGGCTCTTCGAGTTGGCCGCGCTGGAGTGCTGCATTGTGAGCAACCCCTGCGCCGGGATGGACCGTTGGTTCGATCCGGACAAAGAGTTGATCGTGGTGAACTCGGAGGAAGAAGCGATCAGCGCATACCGGCGTCTGCTTGGGGACGCGGAATTGCGCAAGAGCCTAGGCGATTCGGCCCGAAAACGAGTCCTAGAGCAACATACCCATCGTCACCGCGCCGAGCAGATCGCGCGGTTTGTCCAATCCGGTTGACCGCCGGGTCAGCGCATGAGTAGCAGAACCATGATTTGCGCGGAAATTACACGCAGGATCATCGTCAGCGGGTAGACCGTCGCATAAGCCACCATCGGCGCTTCGGAGTCGTTGGCGGTACACGCAAAGGCTAATGCCGGCGGGTCCGTCATACTTCCGGCCAACAATCCGCAAATCGACAGGTAATTCACCTTCATAAACATTCGCGCGACCAAAGCGGTGAGGAGCAGTGGCACGATTGTTATTAGTACCGCCAAAGCCATCCAATAGAGTCCGCTGCCCTGAACGAGGGTCTCCACGAAACGGTCACCCGATTTCAGTCCGACGCACGCCAGGAACAGAGCGATGCCTATCTCGCGCATCAAGAAGATTGCGCTCTCCGGCATATACCACACCAGAGGCCCAATGCGGCCGATTCGGCTCAGGACAATGGCCACCAGCAACGGGCCGCCCGCCAGTCCCAATTTGACTGCGGAGGGAATTCCCGGGACGGAGATGGGATAGCTGCCCACAATGACGCCCAAGGCGATGCCCACGAAAATCGGCACTATTTCCGGGTGGTTGAGCCGTTTCAGCGAGTTTCCCAGTTCTTTCGCCACTTCCTCAATGTCATCGGGATCGCCGACCGCCAGCACGGTATCGCCGAACTGAAGCTTGACTCCGGGACTGGCGGTCAGCTCAAAACTGGCGCGCATCAAACGCGTAATGCGCACCTCGAATCGTTCACCGATCGCCAATTCTTCGAGCGTCTTTCCGATCACACTCTTCTTGGTCACGATGAGGCGCTTGGTGGTGATCTTACTGGCAATACGGACCAGATCGACCGGAGTTTCTTTGCCGACGATTAGCCGGAACGTGTCCAGGGCGTCCTTAGTCCCGACGGCGAGCAGTACGTCACCGAGCGCGAGCCGCGTATCGGCCTGGGCCACCGCGACCTGGTTTTGGTGCATGACACGAGATACAACGATCCCGGAATTCTTCAGCCCCGGAAGATCCTTGATTAAGATGCCATCGAGGTTGGTGTTCGCAATTTCGAAATTTGCGCGCGTGAGCGGCACAATCTCGCGCTCCATTTGCTGCTTCAGGACTTCGCCTTCGCGCTTGGGGTTGATCCGGAAAACAATGCGCGTCAACAGCATCGTGAGAATGATACCGATGATGCCGAACGGATAGGCGACGGCGTATCCGAGTCCGGGTAGCTTGCTCATTTCTTCCGTATAGCCGTCCACCTGGCGCAACGCCGATTGAGCGGCGGCAAGGCTGGGTGTATTGGTTGTCGCGCCGGAAAACATGCCCACGGCTACCGGGACGTCCACCTTGCCAACGAACACGATGAGGACCGTCACCAGCACGCCCGCCAACACGGAACCCGCGGCCAGCAGATTCATCGGAAGACCTTCCCGGCGCAACGACGACAGGATTCCAGGGCCAACCTGAACTCCAATGGTATATACGAAGAGGATAAGACCGAACTCGCGTGCGAATTCCAAGACCTCCTTGTTCACCGTGAACTTGAAGTGACCAAAGAGGAGGCCCGAGAACAATACCCCGGCGATGCCGAGCGAGATTCCGAACACGCGAACGGAACCCAGCGCCAGACCAGACGCGGCGACGAGTCCCAACATTAGTACTGCGGTAGCGACAGATTCTCCGTGGATCAATTCGAGTAACCAAGGCATGACGAACTTCCCCCGGCCTGTATCGGCCAGTCTATGTTGTACATCCTGTCTCCGGAAGGTGGATCGGTCCGGTTCTGGCCGGAGGAGTCCGCGCGTCGCGGGGTATCAGGATGGAATTCAAGGTAGTATTGTTGCGGCATTATCGCATGGTGATTGACGGAGCCGCAAGTATTTTACACGAAGAGACCTGTTGTTTTGTCGCAACGCGGTCAGGCCCGCCGGTCCTGAGGATTGATTCCTGGAACGCGCGTGGATAGCATGGACGGAATCGGCGCCTTGAAGTTGGCGTAGGTCCGGGTGGTGGGAAACGCCCAATAGAACTTTACGGGGAGAGATTCATGCGAACGATTGACTACGAGGCGCACAACGCCGAAGTGAAGGAAGTTTGGGACGCGTATCGCGAACGAAAGCCGATTCGCCCGCCTATGGTCTTTGGGATTAATCCCCGATTCACCATGTTTGACCCTGCGGTCAATCCGCGGAAGATATCGTTCCAGCAGTACCTCTATAATCCTCAGTTGATGCTCGAGCGCCAATTGGAGCACTGCGAATGGATTCGGCTCAACGTTCCGCAGGACGCGGAAATGGGTATACCGAAGGCCGGCTGGCCCGTGTATGTCGATTTTCAGAATACGGTCGAGGCGGCTTGGCTGGGGAGCGAAGTGCGCTTCTACGATAACCAGGTTCCGGATACCGAGCCGATCCTATCCGAAGAGTCTCGCAAGAATCAGTTGTTTGACCAGGGCATTCCCGATCCATTCAGGGGGGGGATGATGAAACGCGGCTGGGAGTATTACGACTACTTCCAGGAGCAGAAAACCAAAGGATTTACCTACAAAGGTTTGCCGATCGACACTGTTGGCGCGACCGGCCTGGGGACCGATGGTCCGATGACCGTGGCGTGCAATTTGCGGGGCGCAACCGAGTTCTTGACGGACCTCCTCGCGGAACCGGATTACGCCCGCCGGCTTCTGGACTTCGTGACCGAGGCCGCTATCGTCCGCATCACGGCGTACCGCAAGAAGCTGGGACAGCCGTTGAAAACGCCGGGTTGGGGCTTTGCTGACGACTCAATCCAACTCATTTCGACGGACCTATACCAGGAAATGGTCTATCCCTTTCACAAGAGGCTGGTCGACACATTTTCCGAAGGCGGACCGAACAGTATTCATTTGTGCGGAGATGCGACGCGGCATTTTCCCTTCCTAAGAGACCATCTCAACATTCAGTCGTTTGACACCGGCTTTCCTGTGGACTTCCCTCAGTTGCGCGAGGACGTGGGCCCTGACGTAGAGATCTTTGGAGGACCGTCCGTGCCGTTTCTCATCGATGCGACGCCCGAGACGACAGCGGCGGAAGTGCGCCGTGTTCTCGACAGCGGAATCCGGAATGGGGGACGGTTTGTTTTGCGTGAAGGAAACAATCTCGCGCCGGGAATTTCGCTGGACAATCTGTGGACCATGTATGAGACCAACAAGCGCTACGGGCGGTACACCTAAACGATCCCGTGCGATAGGCGGACAACGCGGAATGCGTAGGCCTAAGTGAGCCGTGGTCATCGTGAAGCCGTCGTGTCTTGCGGCGCGGCGCGAGGCGTGTTTTGATTGGCTGATAACCCGAATCCAGAAGAGCGCGCCGGCGAGGGGCTTGGTGTTGTTGCTCCGCCGCATGCGCGCCTGAAGACCAAGGCCGTTCTTGTCCTGACGTACGCCGCCGTCATTCTTCTCGTGGACACCTTGGCGGCGTTTGCCGCGTCGGGGAGACCGATTCGCGGCGTTCCGATTCCGCACTTTTTCGTTGTCTTCCGCTGGCAATTCCCAAACGGATTCGATCTCTTCAAGTTTCTGTTTTGGTTTCTGATTCCGTTCCTGTGGAGTCTGCCTTCGCTGGATTGGCGGTACTTTGGTCTGGGACGTTGGAAAAGAGTAGACCGCATACTGTTTCCGGTTTTCCTGGCGGTTGGACTACTTTCGTTGACGTTAATTCCGCACATTCCGAGTTTGCGCTCTACCTATCACGGTATGGGATATCTTTCCGCCACTCAGAAGTGGCAATATGCTCAAATCCAGCTCCTGTGGACTCTCTCCTGGCTTTTGGGTTGGGAATTCCTTCACCGCTACGCGCTTCTTCGATCAGTTGCAGCGGCTTGGCCTCGTTTTGGCTGGCTGTTGGTTCCACTTGCAGAGGGTCTGTATCATCTCCAAAAGCCGCCGCTCGAGGCGCTTGGAATGGTAGTGTTTTCCGTGCTCGCGTGCCGATGGACCATGAGTCGTAAGAACATTCTGCTGCCGTTCGGTGTTCACTTGGCGATCGAGCTTGGGTTAGTGGCCTATCTGCTCGTCGCGTTGTAGCCAAGACGTATCGCAACCCCCAGTTCCCCCGACAAGGAGATCCAAGTATGGACGCGGAAGTCATTGTAACCAGGAAAGGCCGAGCGCTATGGATCGAGTTGAATCGACCGGAAGCGCGCAACGCCATCCGTCTGGGCGGCACCACCAAGCTCGTCATAGCGGCCATCGCCGACGCGTCGGCGGACCATGACGTGCGCTCAGTCGTCATCACCGGACGTGGCAGTTCGTTCTGCGCCGGCGGCGATGTCAAGGAGATGGCCAAAGCCCTGGCTGGGCAAAAGCCGGACCCTGGCGCGATACGCGACATGGTGCGCGAATTCCATCGCATGATCGAGACCATCTACGAGTGCGAGAAACCGGTGATTGCCGCGGTGAACGGTCCCGCGATGGGCGCGGGGTGCAATCTCGCGCTGGTGTGTGACGTGCGTATCGCATCGGACCAAGCGAAGTTTTCCGAGGCCTTCGTGCATCGCGGTCTAACCTCGGACGCGGGATCAACCTACCTGCTGCCACGGCTCGTTGGCGCCGCGAAGGCGTTCGAGTTGCTGACCCTTGGCGATACGGTTGATGCGCACGAAGCGCTCCGAATCGGGCTGGTGAATCAGGTGGTTCCTCACGGCGAACTGCTCGCCGAAACCGAAGCCCTCACTACGCGCTATGCGCAAGCCCCGCCCAATGCAGTCGCCATGATCAAACGCGGACTCCGTCTGGGCGCCACGGCGACCCTGCACGATACGCTCGAAAGCGAAGCCACGTCGCAGGCCTTAGCTATGTTGGGTCGTGAGCATGTCGAAGGGGTGACCGCCTTTTTGGAGAAGCGTCCGCCACGGTTTTAGTCCCATTCCTCACTGCTTGTCACTCGGGCGGAACTTGGCGTCGCCGACGTTGTTGTGGTCTCAGCGAGACCGGCGCTGGGACCGAATCTCTCCGGGATGAACCGCTAATAGACGCAAGTGAAGGAGGATCAGTCTTGAAAGACGTGGGCCGTTCGTACTGTGTTGGCGGTTTCCGCGCTATTCGGCTATGATCAGCGATGTAGTCTGGAGGCGGGGCTGTATGGTTGCTCTGGGGAAGAGTCTTGCACAGCGATTGCACGGCTGTGGTGCGATCCTCGCGCGAATCGTGGCTGGATCTATTTCGAGTACGTTGGTAGCGGTCTCGCTTCCTTTGCTGCTGATGAGTTTTCTTCTGGTTGTATTTGAATACTACGCGTTCGCAGTACTCTTACTAGCGGTGCCGTTCGTCGCGATCGTCGGAGCCACTCATGGATTCTTCTCAGGAGTTTGGAAGTTTCTTTCTGAAGAAGGAAGCCCGGGAATGCGGCTTGACGATTCCCGGCACGCGCCAATGTCGGTTACGCTGTTGAGGACCTTCGCCGTCGGAGCTTTACTGGGTATGCTTCTTGCCGTCTCGCTTGACTATTTCCTTGGCTTCAGCGAACAGCACGAAGGCGGGCTTTTCATAATGTACGGAATCCCAGTTTTCAGTGCTCTTGGCGGAGTTTTGGGGTGGCTCACTACCGGCATGTTCCTTGGCGCCAAGGCGATATTCAGCGCCATGCAGACCCAGCTTTCGAGAGCGCGCCGTAAGCCCGATTCGACTTTGCGGGAATAGATCGTACGGGCCTGAACAAAGTTACTGCGGCGCGATTACGCGCCCATGCGAAGGACTGATTGCGTCGTACGTGGCTCGTGTTATCCAATGGAAGAGGAAGAATGGAAAGTCAAATTGGTAAGACGCTCACCGCCGCGCAAATGCGCGAGGCGGACCGGCGCTGTATCGAGGAGATCGGAATTCCTGGTGCGGTGTTGATGAACAACGCGGGGATCGCGGTGTTCCGGGAGATCAGGCGCGGGCCCGTGGGGATTGTGTGCGGGAAGGGCAATAACGGGGGAGATGGGTTTGTAGTGGCGCGGCTGGCCTTGCTCGCGGGGCTTGAGACTCGCGTGGTCTTGGTAGGAGATCCTCAGGCAGTGACCGGCGACGCCGCCGTGTACATGCGCGTGTATGAGAACCTTGGAGGCCGGATTCTAGACGTCCAGGAGCCGAAAGCCGTAGCGATTGCCGTCGATTCGCTAAAGGACTGTTCGGTTCTGGTGGATGCGCTGTTGGGCACGGGCACGAAAGGCGCCGTGCGAGATCCGATGCGTGCGGCGATACTCGCTTGGCCAAAGGTTCACACCGTAGCCGTGGACTTGCCATCAGGTCTTGACGCGGACACCGGTGAGCCCTGCGGGTGTTGTGTGCGCGCGGACGTGACGGTGACCTTCCAATTCCCGAAAAGGGGTTTCGAGAATCGCGCCGCGCGCGAGTACATCGGGCGCCTGGTAGTAGCCGACATCGGGATTCCAGAAATGTGCGCGGCGCCAGGCTTTGGGGTTAGAGTATAGGGGATGACCAAGTAACGCGCGCGGGACCGCGTTACTCGGGGGAGGATTGACGAGTGCGACTGTTTGTGGCAATTGAATTGAGTGACTCTGTGAAACAAGCGTTGGGGGATTTGGTTCGGCGGCTCCAGCCGTGCGGGACGAAGGCCGCGTGGGTACGTCAGGAGAATATGCACCTGACACTTCGCTTTCTCGGCGAAGTGGGAGATAACGAAGCGGAGCGCCTGGGCGCGATTCTCGAGGCGCGCTACGCGGGAATGTGTCCGTTCGGGCTGGAGGTCTCGAGCGTGGGCGTGTTTCCGAATGCGCGGCGGCCCGCTGTGGTTTGGGCGGGCGTAAGTTCCGAGCGGGAGTCGAACGAGAAGACGGCCCCCGTGGAACTGCTCGATGTGTGGCGTGTGGCGGAGGACGCCGCGCTAGCCATTCGGTTGCCGAAGGAAACGAAAACGTTCCACCCGCACCTGACCTTGGGACGCGTTAAGGATCCGAAACAGCCCGGTGACCTTATGGCCTACCTGGAGAACGAAAGAGGCTTCTGCGGGGGTGATTTCCCGGTCGAGCATGTGGCATTATTCTCAAGCGAGCTCACCCCGAACGGCCCGATACACCGCTTAGTAAAGGAGTTTCCTTTTTGATACCCATTCTGATGCACGCCGTGTACAGCGGGTTCACCCTGTACATGCTGCTGATTCTCGTGCGTTGGTCGGCGCCGTGGTTGCAGATTGACCTACGGAACCGCAAGCTGCGCTGGATTGGTCAATTGACGGATCCCGTATTTGATTTGGTGCGGCGGCGGTTACCGTCGATGGGCCCTTTCGATTTTGCGCCGTGGGCCCTGCTGCTCGGAGTATGGGTCATTCGTGAGATCTCCGTCAGTATCATCATAGGCGTACACAATCAGCTCTAGCGCCGCTGTGAGCGCTTCTGGGCGGAATCCCATCATGATCGATTCGGACTATGAACGTGATCGCGCGGACATGGTGGCCCGTCAGATCGAAGGGCGCGGGGTGCGTGACCCGCGCGTATTGGACGCGATGCGGCGGATACCGAGGCATGAGTTCGTGCCCGAAATTGAGCGCGCGCACGCGTACGAGGATCGTCCATTGCCCATCGGTTACGGTCAAACCATTTCGCAACCGTACATGGTGGGCGTGATGACCGAAGCGCTAAAGCTGACACCGGGGGATCGCGTGCTCGAAGTCGGAACCGGTTCCGGATATCAGGCCGCAATTCTATCGCTGCTGGTGGCGAAAGTAATTTCAATCGAACGCATCTCGGAACTGGCGGCGGGCGCGGACGCCAAATTGCGCTCGCTCGAGATCAATAACGTTACCGTGCTGAACGGCGACGGCACGCTGGGCTGCCCGGAGAAGGCCCCCTTCGACGCCATCATCGTGACCGCAGGGGGACCGGAGGCGCCTGAAGCGCTGAGGCGCCAGCTGTGCATCGGAGGACGGTTGCTGTGCCCGGTTGGTCCGCGGGATGGGCAGCGGCTGTCGCTAATTACGCGTACGCCGGAAGGGTACGCGGAAGAGCCCGGCGTCGGTTGCGTCTTTGTGCCGCTCATTGGCAGCGAAGGTTGGCCAAACTAATCGGATGACTCCCTTCTTGATCGTATCCGCGCGTCTTGCGCAAGAGCCGTCTCCCTTTCTAGGATTTGCTTTCAATGAATGTTATTGAGATTGACAATGTCATGTTTCGCCGCGAAGGACGCGAGATTCTCTCTGACGTGTCGTGGCGAATTGCCAAAGGCGAGCATTGGGCGTTGTTGGGCGCCAATGGCTCGGGCAAGACCACGCTTCTGAAGATCCTCACCGGGTACGAGTGGGTTACGCAAGGAAGCGTGACGGTCCTGGGACGCGTGTTCGGAGACTCGAACATCCCGGAACTGCGCAGACACATCGGCTGGGTGAGCTCATCGCTTGAACATCGCCTGCCGGGCCGTGATCGCGCGGTGGATGTGGTCCTGTCGGGGCTCGAAGCGTCGCTGGGGTTGTTTCGCGAGTTCACCGAGGAGGAACGGCGCTACGCCTGGGAGACGTTGTGTCTAACCGGCGGCGAACGCATCGCGTATCAGCCTTACCACACGTTGTCGCAAGGAGAACAACAGCGCGTGTTGATAGCGCGCGCGCTTATCCATCGGCCCGCGCTGCTCATACTGGACGAACCCTGCGCAGGTTTGGACCCGGCGACGCGGCGTCTGTTCCTCGATGATCTGGGTAAGCTCGCCACGCGCAAGGACGCCCCTTCGATCATCTTCGTAACGCACCATATCGAAGAGATCGCTCCGTGGATTACCGGAATCATGGCGCTAAAGGACGGACGCGTTATCGGGCAGGGAGTCAAGGAGGATATGTTGACCACCGTTGTGCTCAGCCGGATATTTGACTATCCGTGCCTGGTCGAAGCGGACGGTGACATGTATCGGCTTCGGCTGAACACCTGAGAGCGCGCCGCGCCTGGGTTTAGCGCTGAAGGTCGGCGCGGGTTGGCTCGTTGGCGGTGATTTCTACCGGCCGCGTGTTGACCGGAATAGGGCCGGTCGGGATTTCCTGATTGCGCCCCGCGCCCGGTAGCACGGCCCAGAGCAGGGTGTAGGTTCCTGGTTTGACGCTCTCAATACGGAACGAGTTGTTTTCCGCATCAACTTCAGCCGATCCGGCCGCGGCGGCGAGCCAGCGCGTTATCTGATCGGGCGTGGCCTCGGTCGCGGAAACCTGGCCGGGAAGCAATATTAGTCCTCCTTGCTCATTTGGTTGCAGGCCGCTGACCGCGCCCTCCAGGACACCGCTGGCAAGATCAAGGCCTACGCGGGCCGTTTGAGATCGGACGACCTCGACTTCTTCGGACCGGGAATCCCCATCGGCGCCCGCCGCTACGATGTTGTGGGTACCCGCCGGGATGCCTTCCAAATGAAACGAACCGTCGGCGGCGGTCGAAATGGCGCCTGCTTCAAAGTCATCGTCCACGATGCTGACGCGGGCCCCGGCCACTGGCGTGCCCGCGTCGGTAACTCGCCCTTCAATAGCGCCGACTCCGGACCCTAAATCGATAATCACCTTGCCGGTCTCGCCGGAGACAATCGTTACGCGTTCCGTATGCGTGTAATTGGGAGTGGCCTGCGCGGCGTTCGGACGCCAAACCACGGTCAGCGTCGCTTCGCCCGGTTCGAGGCTGTCGAAGTGGAAAGCCCCCGCCGCGTCGGTTACGGTTTGATCGGTCGCGCCCGCCGAGACTAGCGCATCGGCGACGGGCCGTCCGCCAAGCAGTACGGTTCCGGTGAGCGCGCCTGGCGGATCGTTCAAGACAAGTATCACGCCGGATTCAAGCGTGCCTGGGTTCAACTCAACGCGGTGTTTCTCAGATCGCTTTTCCTTGTCCTGAGCGTACACATCGTATGCGCCTGGCGCGGGGAGCGTGAGTCGAAAATGTCCGCCCGGCGCGCTTCGTGACGCATAGACGCCCTCGAGGTGTGACTTCATGGTACCGGCGAGTTCGAACAGCGAGGGGAGCGCCTGACCCACTGGCTCGACTAGGATGTCGCGTTGCGACAGGCCATGACCAGCCGCTTGGACAACGCCCTCTACTTCAGCGGTTTCGACGAGCGTCAGATCCTGTCCGCCTAGTCCAACCTCCGGAATGTCGATGGGACCTTGCCGCTGGCTGAGCGCGTGTCCGTTGGTAGCTTGAAGGTATACGCTCGCCATCTCGCGAGTGGGATAGAGCATGAAGGCGCCAGCGTCATCGGTAAGCACGAAGATGCTCTTGGCGGTCGTCGCGTCCTGCGCCGCCACGGACGCATGGGCGACAGGCGTTCCCTTCTTGTCGTGAACAATCCCGCGTATGGCGCGGACGAGATTCAATTCGAGCCGAATGCCCTTGGTGGTCTCTCCATAGCGCGTCGTTACCGCGAGAAGATACCCGCTTGCGCACGCATGAAGCGGATCGACCGCGTAAGAACCGGCCCCTAAGCCCCCAATGACAAAGTCGCCCGTAGCGTCGGTCCACGCCAAATCGCCGTGCGGAAACGCCTCGTGGCTTTCGGCGCGGATGCGGACATGGGCTACGCCTTTCCCGGTGGAACGGTCCACGAGTGTTCCGGCGATGGCCGCCGCGGCGTCTACGACGACCGTTACCTTCTCAACGGTTTGATTTGGCGGCACGTCAAGCATTCCCGGTGGCGCGGCCAGCACGAACTCCTTGGACTCGGCGTCCAGAACAATACGGTAGCTTCCGGGGGTGAGATCGGCAAAGCGGAATACTCCGCTGCTTCCCGAAATCGAAGAAGTTTCATGAAGTTTGTTGAGGGCGTTGCGCGCCGCTTTCAGAACGACATTTGGAACCCCTTGGCCTTGGCGGTTCACCACACGTCCGGTGATGGCGCTGCCAGTGCTAAGGCGAAGGGATATTGGATCTCGGGACAAGGTCGTGACTTCGAGTTCGAGCGGGGCGAATCCGGCCGCAATTACGTTCAGGAGATAGCGGCCTGGGGGAAGGTGTTCGTGAGAGAAACTTCCTGAACTGGAGGTCAAGGTCTCTCGCTGGACGGGATTGGCGGCGCGCCCGTCAATACGGACTATCGCGCCGGGTATTGGGGAGGCCCTTTCGTCTGTTACGACTCCCTTCAACGAGGCCTCGGACTGCATCGCGATATAGATGAACGCCTCCCGCACAGAGATCGATGGATCGAATTCGACGCAGCCGATTTGACCGTCGTGGCGCGCTTCAATACGCCAATAGCATCGTTCGCCAGTTCGGCCGGGTTGTACGAGCACCGGCAGGGCGGGGAGAGAGAAGACCCCGTTCTTGTCGGAGGATGTAGACAGTGCAACGTCCCTCTCGGCGCTGGCGTTGAGGCAGACGCGATTTGCGGAAACGGCGGCTCCCGCGACCGGCTGTCCCTTACCATCGAGCACTTGCCCGCGCGCAACGCCGATGGCGGCTTCGCCGGCGGCCGGCAGGGCTGCCGCAATAGTGGGGGAGAGGGCCGATGGAACGGGAGATGGCGGGGTGACTGCGGACGGGTTGGAAGTCACTGCGCTGGGCAGATCCGAAGTGGGCTGAGTACGGAGGGTCCACACGAATATCACGGCCGCCACGACGCATACTAGAGTCGCCGAGATCGTATACATGCGTTTGGGCATGGCGCGCGCGGTCTCCATCGTTCTTCGAGTTCATTATGAGATTAGTCCGGCACGACGCGCAAGAGCGGGGCATGAGCGGCTGGCGCTTGACTCCCGGCGGCAAAACGCGGGAGAATTCAGTCGAGGCGGCTTAGTCGAGGCATCGGGCAATCAGATGACCTCCAAAACCAAAGAGGTAGATCACGTGATCATGCAATTCACATCAGCGAGGCCGCGATGACGCCGCGCGATGAAGCTACGTATTACTCGCGGCAAACAGTGTTGCCGGAAGTCGGAATTGATGGGCAACAGAAACTGAAGAAGAGCCGTGTTCTGGTGGTCGGGGCGGGCGGACTGGGGTGTCCAGCGCTTCAATTCCTGGCTGCGGCCGGTGTCGGGACGATCGGAATCTGCGACGCGGATCGGTTGGACGCGAGCAACTTGCATCGTCAGGTGCTGTATCACTACCGCGATATTGGCGAACCCAAGGCCGAGCTGGCGGCGCAGCGTATACGCGAACTGAACCCGTTTATCACTGTGACCGCCTATACGGAGCGCGTACACGCGGACAACGCGCGGGCGTATTTCGATCAGTACGATGTGGTCTTGGATTGTACCGACAATTTCGAGTCGAAATACTTGTTGAACGATACGGCGGTGCAGACGAATACGCCGCTGGTACAAGCGGGGGTGTACAAGTTCGAGGGGCAGATTCACGTCTGCGATCCGGCGGAAGGAACCGGATGTCTGCGGTGTCTGTGGCCCGAGACGCCAGAGGAAGGGAGTGTAGGCTCCTGCGCGGAAGTGGGTGTGCTCGGGATGGTTCCGGGACTATTAGGCACAATGCAAGCGACGGAGACCGTGAAACTCATTCTTGGTCTCCCTGGCGTATTACGAGGGGCCATGCTCTTGATCAACCTTCTAAACTACCGAGTGCATCGCATGGCGTTTCCCAAAAATCCGGCGTGTCCGGTTTGCGGGAACGCGCCACAACCCGTTCGGAGAACCCCCGTGCCCAACGATCCCGTGACTGAACTGGAAGTGGAAATCGCCGCACTCACCCCGGACGCGCTGCGCGAGTTCAGCGTAATCGATATCCGCGAAGCGTTCGAGACCCAGGCGCGGCCGTTGACGGAGCTGCCGTGCCGCGAGATCCCCATGAGTCAATTCGCGGCGGACACCTTGGCCGACGACGGGAAGGTCAAGTATCTCCTGTGCTGTGCGCACGGCGTCCGCAGCCGCAACCTGGCCCTGGCCCTGCGGCGCAATGGGCTGCAGCAGGTGTATTCACTGAAAGGCGGCGTAGCGGCCCTCGAATAGCACAAAAGAAAAACAGACTAGAATGGCGCTTAGGACTTTGATCGAAATTACTTTGCCAAGTTAGTTTGCGAATGCAGCGTGCAATTGTGGTCGCCGATTTCGACTTAATACGTTCATTTTGAGGTAAGTCTTAATGCCAGACGATCAGAATAGAAGTTGCTTCAACGTCTATACAGTAGGGCTGTTGCTCGTAGGTGGCGGAACGTCCATTATATCGGTGTTTTCCTCCGAGTTCAGCGCCAGCCATATCGGGTTCTTGATCTTCGTCCTACCGCTGGTAGTCTTTGTTTGCATGCCATACTGGGTTATGGCTTGGATGAGACCGCGTATTCCGAAGACGCTGCATCGAGCGTGGATGATAGGGTTTACGTTTGTCGCGATCCCTGGGGTAGTCTTGCATTCGCTATCTTATATCGGAAGCCATGCCGAGGGAAAGTTTCAAGAATTCTTATCAGCCGATTCGCAGGAACCTACAGGACTTACAGTGAAGGTTCCCGGTGGCGGTATCGATGTGGACGCTACCGTCCGCAGGATCGCAACGAAGTATCCAGTATTCGCACTTGAGCTGCGGTTACAGTACGACTGCTTGCGAGATCGCGTTGGCTTAGAAGCCTACGGATGGCTCGTGTTGGGTCAGATGTGCGGTCTCGGCTGCATCGGAGCACTACTTGCCCTGTGGAGCCTGGTTGGCCGACGGGGTAGGAGACACGACAACGAGAATGAGGGCGGTGAGCATGTCGGTACGGCCTAGACGTCTGCAATTGTCCAAGAATCGCCACCGCCGGCCCTGCCGAGGAAGCGTCGAAAAGAGGCAATTTGTACTCACTTTCTGCTATTCTACCGCCATTCTCTGTAGCCGATAGAGTATAGGAAGCCGGTGCGTTCCATGAAACTGGTGAGGACGAACGTGAGGGTGTCTTGCAGCGCTGAACGGCGCACAATGGCGCGGCCGGTTCTGGCCCTGTTGGCGAGGACTCTCCTTTTCTCTCCATTGACTGGCGCCGCAATCGGATGCGTTATCGCGCATGTGGCGTTCAACAGCGGCATCCTCTGGGGGCAATCACAAACCTACATGTCCCTGGAGTTCACTTCTGGTTTCGGAATAGCTATGGGTGGCGCAGTTGGGGGCATTTGCGGACTGCTCGCATTCTGGCCCCTTCGGCGTTTCCCTCTTTGGAAAGCGGCTGTGTATCTCTGCGGCGGAACCCTGCTCCTTGCGCTTCCTGCCGCGTTAACAGGCAACCCTGGCGCCGTCCTGAGTCTTGGCGCATCGGTTGTAGGCTTCTGGGCTGGATTCTGCTTTTTGTACTTTGACGACGGGGTTCAACTCGGCGAAGAACAAGTAGACAACACGCAATCGTGAGGAACAAGTGCTAACACGCGCAGAGCAAGTCATACAAGAAATGGCGCAAAGCTATCGCTTCCTCGCGGTTCTTGGAAGTCTTGGCCTTGGCGCATCTGTCATGCTATCCATGGCCTGGATACCTCGCTTTCGCAAGAGACGCGCGTTATTGCTCGGAGTTTCATGTGTGCTCTTGCTGATGACGCTTCTAGGTATCGAGGGGGGCGCACGATATGCATGGCTGAAGGCGGCTGCGAACGAGTACCTCGTTGCAGTTCTGACGGGGGACGCCCAACTCAAGATTAGCCCTATCTCGACGGCTGTTCAGAGTCACGATATTCAGGAGTTCTTTTCCCGGCCGATACCTAAGATTCGGCAAATGGAATATGGCTGGCAGTTCGCCGACCACCACCGGTTTATTGTTACCTTTGAAAATCAGAATACATATATGTTCTCGGTGGGGCCCTATGGCGAGGAAAAGAGCTTGAGTTCCTACTACAATCCCAAGTACTGCATTCAGGACGTCGTGAAATGGGATGAAGAGAAATAGCCGTTCGGGAACAGAGGGAGTACCAGGGAATATCAGCAAATAATGGGGACAGCCACCTATTATCAGGTCTGGCGCCTCCCCGTTTTGGCGTATTCTTAACCAGTCATGGTAGAGTTCTCCACGCCTTTGCTGAGGATAGGGCCACGCTGGAGAGCGACCCTTCGGCAGGCTCAGGGCAGGCTCCGAGCGCCGCGTTCGAGTGACCGCTTTGCCCCGTGGATCTCTCGTTCCCAAGTTGTACTTGGGAATGCGCGTGTGTGAAAAGCTGTGCTTTGTATTTTGGAGCCACGTACGGGGTGTCAACGGGATTGCCGGGTCCGTGTGAAGCGCAGCTTCCGAGGACAAGTGCGATCCCAAGTACAACTTGGGATCGAGGACACGGCATGACGGCCGCGTACGCGCATGACAACCGCAACCGCTTGACGAAGATCGAATAATTGGGGCCCGTGGAGCCGTTGAAAAACCCGGCTCTTTTCCAGCGTCCGTTATCGGCGCGTGTTTTTTTCACAAGTACGCTTCATGCGCCACTAGGACGAGTCTGAAGCGTTGTGAGAGTCCATTTCGCGTCCACCACGCTCGTAGGACA
>JACRLJ010000091.1 GCA_016215105.1 Candidatus Hydrogenedentota bacterium | reverse complement strand
GTTGGTGAATATCGGACGGATCTACCAGGGTGATCGAGTCTGCGAAGGCGTTTGCGACTGCAAACCCGTGGTCCGCCACCGCCGCAACACTCGTCGCGCCATTTCCGCAAGGCACAGTTCCCACAATTGTAAGTTCGGGAACCTTTAGCACCGTTAGCGAACTCGCCAAACGGTTGACGCACGCCAACGTCGTGCCGTCTGTTGATAGGGCGAGAGAAGCCGGTCCTTTTCCAACCCGCGCCGTCCCCAACGTTTCGCGCGACGCGATATCGACGCGAATGACTTCGTCGCGATCGTAGAGCGCCAGATAAAGCGTCTTCGCGTCCGGATCAAGCGCCACGGCGCGCGGCTGACCCGCGACGGTAACCATCTGAAACGGAGATGGCTCCGATGCCGTCGCGGCCAACAGGCACACCAGTAGAGAAACCAGGACTGGGCGTATCGTTAAGAGTCGTTTCACAATAAACCCATCTTCCGTTCTGCGAGAGTCGTTAATCATTCAGCGGGCGCCGTCATCCAAAACGCGGCTATTCCCTTGCCTCTTTTTGCGGTTGCCCCGGCGCTGGTCACCGGGGGTGGAGCCGCTGCCGGCGGCTGTACATTGGGCGCCGGCGGTTGCACTGTGTTGCCTGGAACGGCGGCGGGCGGCTCATGCTGGCTTGGTGGCACAGCCGGCGATGGCGCGGCCGCCGGAGTCTGGACTTCTGCCTTCTGCTGGGACCGCCTTTCTTTCGTAGGGACAGGCGCGGACGGCTCGGGTGTCGCCTCGGCCTTCTGACGAGGAGCGCTGGCGCCGGGGCTGTCGAGGTCTGACGAAGAGACCACGCCCTGCTTTCCCTGTCCGAAAAAGGCCGCAACGACGATTGCCCCGGCAACCATTATCGTACCCATGAAACTAGGCTCCTTCCATGAAGGCCAGCGTGTCCGCCAGCGATGTAATGGCTTCCGCGCCGCCCATCTTCTGTACGGTCAAACCGCCGACGGCGTTGGCCAATCGAGCGCAACGCAACAGATCCCAACCTTGCAGATAGCCGTAGAGAAACCCGCCGCACGCCGCGTCACCCGCGCCCGTAGTATCCACTGCGGTGACGTTGTGAGCAGGAACGTGATGCGCCTCGTGTTGGTTCTTGACGTAAAGCCCCTCGGCCCCAAGCTTGACTAGAACGGTCTTGACCCCGAACGAGCAGTAAAAGTCCGCGATTTCCTCCGGCTCCTGCGCGCCCGTGTACTTGCGCGCTTCTTCGATACTGGACATGACAATATCGAGGTGGGGGAGAGCGTGTTCAATATGCGGAAACCAAACGTCCTTGCCATCGTAACACGTGTCCATCGACGTCATCAGCCCCATGGACCGCGCCTTCGCCAAAATGCGTCCGATCGGCGCCCCGTCCAACCCCGGAAGAATCGCAGGCCCCCCCCAATGAAGCAATCGCGCGCGTCCGAGCATGTCGAAGTTTACATCACTCTCCGAAAGATGCGCGTTCGCGCCGAGATGATGCAGGAAAGTACGTTCGCCGTCGCCGCTGATCAGGACCACCGTCGCGGACGTGGCGTGTGCGGGTGTGATCGCCAGCGCATCCACATTCACGTGCTGACGCCTCAGGGTATTGACAATGTAATCGCCAAACCCGTCCGTGCCCACTTTGCCGATGAACGCCGCTTTCGCCCCGAGTTGACACAGAACCGTGGCGGTAACGGCGGCAAGCCCGCCCAAGTGAATTTCAAGGCTGGGAACCAGCGTGAGTTTGCCGCGCGGCGGCAGCGCTTCAACGGGGCGCACCATCACGTCGGCGCACACCACTCCCAAGGTAACGACGTCCAGCGTGGTCAAGATCCACCTCGCACATACAGTATCAAGTTTAGTCGCAGCCACTAAATGTTGAGTGCGAACCGAGTATAGCAAGTCTTTGCGTAGTGTACAATCACGTGTTGACCCGCCCGTACATCGTGCGTATCCGCGGGCCTGAACGCCCTGCAACTGCGCGTGACGGGATCGTTTCGTAAGCGTGTATTCGCTTGAAAATCCAGTTTCCGGTAACGCAGACTGTTCGTGTGGAAAGAAGCGCGTCGTCACTTTGGTTCGATGAATTTGATCTTGCGGCGCAATCTCCGGTTCGTGCTCTCACGCCGCCGATAGCGAGGCGCCTGCGCTTGGTTCAATTACCGATAAGGACACGCAGACATGCACAAAGCACGCGATTTCAGCCGGGACCCTTTCAAGCGCATGGTCATCTTGGGAGAAAGCACGGTCGAAGGAGGGCCGTGGCTGCGAAGTGAATCCGAGCGATACGCCGATGTCCTCGTCAGCCTCATTGACGATTGCCAGGCGGTTCCCATGGAGTACTTCAACAAGGGAATCGGGGCGAACGCCATCTCCCCGCGAAGTCCGGGCTACGCGAACTCACGCAAACCGAGCGCCCTCGAACGCTATCGCCAAGACGTCATCGCGCTGAATCCCGACCTCTTCATTCTCTGCTACGGCCTGAACGATATGCGCGCCGGTATGCCTGTCGACGAGTTCGCCGATGACATGGCCACGATCATTCGAGAAGTCAAAGCGGCGTGCTCGCCCATGACCGTGCTCACCACGGTGTACCACATGACTGGCTGGAAGAGTTATCCACCCTACGATAAAGGTGGCATTGAACTGACAATAGCGTACAACGCCAGCATTCGCGACCTCGCCGCCGAATACGATTGCGTTCTCGCCGACGTGTGGGCCGCCGAGGGGGGCGCCGATTGGCTGATCAGCCCCGACGGCGTGCATGCGAATCGCGTGGGAAACCTGGTCATCGCGCACCGCATTTTCGAGGCCATCGCGCAGCACGCCAGCGGCTTAACCGTGGATACCCTCGAATACGACCTCGGTACCGAGTGGGTGAGAGATACCACCCGGCAACGCGCCGACGTTGGCGACCCCTATCGGGAAACCTGGTAGCGAATCGCAAACGCGCGCGACAGATTTCCACCATTTGTAAGTCATTGCTCCATAGCATCTTCCTTCCTAATCCCAATTGACGAAAGTTTTCGTTGACAATACGAAGACCTTCGTCTAAAATGGAAATCAGTAAACCGGGAAGGGGATCGAATATGGGTAGACGCCAACTCATTCGTCCAACCGACGCCGAACTGGAGATCCTTCACGTACTCTGGGAACGCGGCGCAGGCACCGTGCGCGACGTTCATGAAGCGCTGAACCAGACCAGGGACAAGCAGGTCGGGCCCACCACCATTCTCAAGCTAATGCAAATCATGGCCGCCAAGGGACTCCTGACCCGCGATGAAGGGCGCCGTCCACAAATATTCATTCCCACGCAAAGCGAGGAGGAAACCCAACGCCATCTGATGGGCGACCTGCTCGATCGGGCGTTTCGCGGCTCGGCGCACAAACTGGTCTTACAGGCGCTGACCGCGCGCAAGGCATCAAAGACGGAATTGCAGGCCATTCGCGATCTGATTGACAAATATGGAGGGGAACGATCATGAAGGCGATTGAAGTTTCACCGTGGTTTTCGTTGGCGGTGCATTGGGGGTGGGCGCTCGCGCACAGCGTCTGGATGTTGACGCTGATCGCAATCGCGCTGGCGTGTGTGTTAGGCGTCATGAAACGCGCAACCGCCTCGACGCGGTACGTGGTAATGCTCGTCGCGTTGGCGCTGATGGCAATAGCGCCGCTGGCTGCATTTGCCTGGGGTACTCCCGCGTCGGCGTTTTGGAGTGTATGGGAAACGATCTCACCGCAGAAGCAATTGCCAATGACCGCGGCGCCAGCGCCGGTCGCGCCCTCAGCGAAAGCAGCGGAGTATTCGAGTCTGCCTCAAGAGTCTGCGGCCGCCATGATGATCGTGCGGCGGACGCCCACACCGATGCGTCACACGCCGATGGGCGATCTACGGCAACGGGTGACGGCAGCAATGGAGCCGGCCCTGCCGTGGGCGGTGGCCCTGTGGGCTTTGGGTGTGGCCCTGGTGTCGCTCCGGTTATCTTGCGGTCTATTCTGGGTCCTGCGAACTGCGCAGGCGCGAAGCCAGTCGGTCGCGGCGGAAATTCTGGAGGTCACGGAAAGGTTACGGGAAGCCTTTCGGCTTTCCGCGCCTGTACGCGTCATGATGTCAGTGGCCGTCGAGGCCCCGTCGGTGATTGGGTGGATTCAACCGATTATCCTTTTGCCGCCGAGCGCGTTGATGGGACTGACTCCGCAGCAACTCGAAATGATGATCGCGCACGAATTGGCGCATTTGGCCCGTTACGATCACATCGTCAACGTGTTTCAAACCCTCATCGAAACGATGCTCTTCTACCACCCGGCGGTGTGGTGGCTATCGCGGAGGATTCGCGAGGAACGAGAACATTGCTGCGACGATTGCGCGCTGGCGTTGCGTTCGGATCGCGTCGAATACGCGCGGGCGCTGGCCTTCCTCGAAACCCAACGCAGCGGACTCGCCCTCGCAGGGCTGTCGGCCGCGGGAAGCCCATTGCTCATTCGCATCCGGCGGTTGTTGCTTCTTCCGGACCGTGATAACCGTTCGGGACGGTGGGTCACCGGAATCTTGCTGCTGTTCGGGCTGACCGCCGCATTCGGCGCGATGACGGTCGAAACCGGCCGGACCGTCTTGGCGCAAGTCGAGGCGCCGGAAGTCGAAACGCAGACAACGCAAACCACCTGGGACGAATTGATGTTTCCGTCCACGTCAATCGGTGTCGTGTGCGTGCGCGAGCCCGGAACGCTGTCGTTCTATGACTGGAGGGAAACGGTTCCAGCTTCGGGCAAAGTGTCGCTGCCGTCCGATGTCGAGGTCGCTCTGAAGCTCGACCCAAACCAGGCGCAGGATCTGGCGTTCCTGGAAGGGATGCCACCCGATCGGTTTACGGGGCTTCTCCTCGGGGTATTCTATACACTTCGATGCGGCAATGAACCACTGGATAAAGTATACGCGAACGTCCTTCAGACCGAGGATCGCGATCGGGCGCCGGCGCTCGATGCTGATATGGTGTACGTGGCCCGCCTTACAGGGCTCCGCGAACTCTACCTGGATCATTCGTTTGTCGGCGATGCCGGGGCAGCCCACTTGGCGTCTTTGAGCTCGCTGGACACCGTGAGCCTGGTGGATACCGAGGTGACCGACGCGGGGGTGTGGTCGCTCAGCGTGCTCCCCGGACTTCGACGGATCGATCTGTCGGAGACGGCTATCACCGATCAGGCGCTTACATACCTTGCAGGCATGCCGTCACTGGAAGAAATCACCCTGGATCGCACCGCGGTAACGGACGCGGGAGTCGCCAAACTGGCGGCGCTTCCAAACCTGCGCCGGCTGTCCCTGAATTTCACTGCCGTGACGGACGCCGGGCTGGCGCCGTTCAACTCAGCCAGTGGCTTGACCGAACTGCGGACCTGGCATACGGCGGTCTCCCCTGAAGCGCAGGCGGCGGCCGGTCATGGAACGGGGCAGAACGTACATGGCCTAGCGACGCCGAGAGTGGGGTTTGTATTGAGCGACTTCTGCTCACAGACCGGCCCGTCCCGAATGCCGTACCCGTATAGTTACCGGCACCCGGTTGGCATCGCACAACTGTTGATTAGTCTTGGCTTTGACTTGTACGCCGTAATCGACCCGGGTACCGGAAATGATGAGACACTTCGCGGCGTTCTGGCGCGGCTGGGGCTCGAGGATCGAATCATCGATAACACGGACGTTGCGGCGCTGTCCCAACTGGATGCAATTGCCAGCGGATGGAATACGGATATCCAGGATAGAGCCCTGAGTTCATATACCTCGGTGGTAAAAGGCGGCGTGGGATACTTCAACGTGGCCGTGTTCGGACTAATGAGTCCGGGACCCAGCGCGCCGCTTTCGGATTTCCTCGGGATGGACAATATCAATTACCGGTGTCCCATCGAACACATCACGTGCCGCGTGGTGAACAGTCACCCAATCCTGGGCGACATGCAGCCGGGCGACACCTTCGAGGTGACGATGCTGAACGGATTCCACGGCGACTTGCGCGGAACGCCGCTCCTGGCGCCCCCCGAGGACAAGACCGAAGAGGCATGGCCCCTCTACGTGTACGAGTTGGGAAAGGGCAGGGTGGTCAACATGCAATGGCAGAAGATAACGATCGGAAACGGCGCCATTGACCCCATCGCCTTCTACGGCCGCTGCCTGAACTACGCCGCGGGATTCCCCGTGGACGCCACATGGTAAACGACGCCGGATGATATCACCCGAACATAGATGTGACTGGCATCGTCCCAGTTGAAATGCCGATAACAAACCGGCAAGAGGACAGCACCCCACGAGGCTATTAGCGCCCCAGTACCGACATCCAAAGTCGATACCGGGGCGCCGCTGTTTCATCCATCCCATACTTCCCAGCCGAGCCATACCTAATATACTTCACATACTTCACATACCTCACATACCTCTCATACTTTCGCCGCCATCCACCAAGTCCCCTCCAACTCCAAGCACTCCCGCAACACCTACAGAACTCAATACACCACAATGATTTATCCCGCCTTACCCCTTGTTTCGAAAACCAGGCCATCCCGCCGAATCCGACCCCAAAGACCCTCGTCCCACAATGCTAGTTGTAGCGCCTTTCAGGCGGCTCCCTCACCGCGTTCTATCAACCCCGCCCGAACAATCCGCCCTCCGACAACGCTTTTTCAGCCCCCGTTCCCGATAAGTCCTTTCCCCACAGTCCCCGCCACTCCAACCAACCCGAAACACTTCACCCATGTTTTTAGGAACGATTTCGGCGAAGCGCCAAGAGCAACGCAACTGCTGAATCGCGCGCGCCGACGTCCCCGCCGACCGGATTGCGTTGCCGCCAGGATCTGCTCGCCGTGGAAACCTGGACGCGCTCTATTCAAGCGACTTTCGCGAGATGCGAGGTCTTCCTTGACAGGGGTCCAGCTACGGAATAGAGTGATTCTGTCACCTCGTGGTAAGAGGGGCAGCCCAAGCGCCTAAGTCCGTGGGGCATCATGCAGATCTGTGCTTTGGGTGGCATCTGGCGCTGGAACCTATGGGTAGATCCATCTGGACGTAATCTGGAAAGTAGCTGGCTGGACGAGTGACGTATGAGTTTTGATCTTGGTGTATGGTACCCGCACAAGCGATTGAGCGACGACGAAGCCGCGGAATTGTACGTCCACCTCTCTGCTGGTGACACGACTGGTGTCATGCCTCACCTCGCCATCGGGTCTTTCTACGCGGACCTGATCGCGAAGCTTCCCGAGATTGACTCGGTCCCAGGCGAAAGAATTGATGATCAATACTTCTGTCCGTGGAGTCCCTCTCTGGAGCGGTCACCGGCTCACATCATCGTATTCTGCGTATGGTCGAAGGCTGAGTATGTGCATCAATTCGTCCACCGTCAAACACACAAGCCGGAATGGACATATGAACCGGATCCTCGAGAACGGGCAGAAACAATTGTCGCATGGGATGGCAGCACGGAAATCTACCATCCTGTGCGGTTCCACGCGGGGGGCGCGTGCGAGGAAACTGAGAGGAGAAAGACGACATGACCAATTCCTCCGATGAGAAGTATTGGTTCTACGCCAATGAATACGGTTACGGGTGGGGGCTTCCCGCGTGTTGGCAGGGATGGGCTGTATTCGCGGGATACATCGCGATCATCGCCGGGGGAGTTCTTAGCGGCTTACCCGACAAAAGCTTGATGGCCTTCGGCGCCTTTGTCGGCATCTGGACCTTCGCACTCATTGTGATTTGCTGGATTAAGGGCGAGCCATTGGCGTGGCGCTGGGGCAACGCGTCCAACCCCGCTCGGAAGATTGATCCTCGCGCGTATCTCGTCATCCACGCGTTCTTCGGACCGCTCATTCTCGGTCTCGGGATACTTTTCTATGCCCAACCTCCGTCGAGTATGAATCACACCTACGGATACCGAACGACGGCATCGTTCCAGAGCCAGGACGCCTGGGACGAGGCCCAGCGGTTCAGCGCGAAAATCATGATTGCCGCCGCCCTCGCAACCATCGCCTGTCAGGCAATCAGCGCTCGCATCATGAAACCGCAAATCGCGCTGCTCACTTCCGCCGTGATCACCGTCCTGGCGGTAATCGCCGTAGTCCCGATTACCGAGGCCCATCTCAGAAACCACTTTGATTCCCAGGGGAAACGAATCGCGCAACAGACGGACTCGCGGTAAGAATCTGAACGCGAGCCAGAGCCAATAGGGAGAGGGACGATATGTGCGACTCCTACGAGGAAGGAGCTTGGTTCTTTACCAGGAAGATCGGCATCGGGTGGGGACTCGCCACGTGTTGGCGCGGATTCGCCGTACAAGTAGGATATGTTCTGCTGCTGATCGGCGGACTATTCACAGTCTTGCCCGCAACGAGCGTCTCCATCTACCTCGCGTACGCCGGCGTATTGACGGTCCTGTTTCTTCTGATATGCGCGGTAAAGGGCGAGTCGTTTGGGTCGCGTCTTGGCGAAACCTTCGTGACCTACCGCGATATGGATCCGCGAATCTACCTGGCCTACCACGTCTTCTTAGGACCAGCCCTGCTTGCCATTGCTCTCTGGTTGTACTTTCTCCCGCCCCAATTCAAGGCAGATCCGCGTTACGGCTTGAACGGATACAGTTCGGCGGCGTCATACCAGAGCACAGAAGCCTGGGACGAGGCCCAACGATTCAGCGCGCGCGTCATGCTCGCGGCTGCGTTCATTACCATCCTCTTTGATGGCGTTAGCATTGGCGTCATGAAGCCGAAGATGTCGCTTCTCACCTCATTGGCAGTAATGGCTCTAGGGTTGAGCGCAATCGTTCCAATCACGGAGGCCCATCTCAAGAGCCACTTCGATCGACATGGACAGAAGTTCGTGCAGCCGACAAGCGCGCGATAGGAGTACTGTCGATGGTGCATCTGCAAACGCGGAGCGCCGCAGCCGCTAGGTCAGACTGCTTGAAGTCGGACGAATAACGACTTACCATGGCTTAGTCCAATAGGAGGGGCATCTCATGCGACGATTTACTTGGCTTGTCACCATGTTCACGGCGCTACCCGCGGCAGCGTTTGCGGACGCCGCATCGCGCTCGAACGACATCGTCCAGACGGGCGGCGCGTCCGGAATTTGGATTCTGGCAAACGTAAGTTACGCGGGCATGCGCGCCCAGTCGAATCCGAGTGTCGGGTGGCGCATTCTCTCATTCATCTTCGGGTTCCCGGGAACGCTGGTGTCCTTCCTCGTCATCCGCGAAGGGAGCGAGCGCGCCTACGGGATAGATCTTCCGAAGAAACCGTTTTGAAGCCGTGCAGTGAATCAGACGCGGAAGCGTGCGGACAATTGGCAATGGACAACGGACAATTGACAATGATCATGGGGTAGTGGACAGTGGGAAACGTCGTCAAAGAGAAGTCATTCGATTTCGCGGTGCGGATTGTGAATTTGCACAAGTATTTGCGTAGCGAAAAGAAGGAGTTCGTCCTTTCCAAGCAACTACTACGCTCCGGGACGGCGAATGCCGCGCTAGTCCGCGAGGCGGAGCAGGCCGAAAGCAAGCCCGATTTCGTTCACAAGATGGCCATAGCGCTCAAAGAAGCCAACGAGACCGAATACTGGACAATCTTACTCGGCGAGACCGGGTATCTTACCGCCTGCGAGGCAGAATCGATCGGCGCCGACAACAAGGAGCTGTTGAGACTCTTGACCAGCATTATCAACTCCACCAAGCAGAAGATGGCCCAATGACCGTTGTCAATTATCAATTGTCAATTCAGAGGAGACACGTAGCGATGTCGAGAGCAAAGCGGGTTACCGGTGAAAACATCATAGCGCGCAGATCGTTCCTGAAAGGCGTTGGCCTGAGCGGCGCGGCGCTTGCTCTGGAGAGCACGTCGCACGCGAAAGCGCCGTGCTCTAAGAAACGCCCGCCGAATTTCGTCTTCATTCTCACCGACGACCAGACCCGGCGCGCGATCGGGTATACCACGCCTGTTGTACAGACGCCCAACCTTGACCGCTTGGCGCGGGACGGGATGATCTTCGATAACGCCTACGTGGCCACGCCCATCTGCGCGGCCAGCCGGGCCAGCATGCTCACCGGCTTGTGTCCGCAGCAACACGAGTCGGTTGCGCTGGACGGGAGCGGCTTTCTCCGGAACGTGGTCCACGCGAAACGCTTTCAGACCATCGCGCACCGCTTGGCCGACGCCGGATACACCACGGCGTTCTGCGGCAAATCGCATCTGGGCGATCCGAAGGCGTACGGTTTTCAGCAGGGCGAAGAAATGAACGACAGGACCGACAACCCGACATTCGCCTTCGCCGCGCGCTTCCTCGCACAACAACAAGCGGACGCCGCCCCGTTCCTATTGTGGGTGGCGCCGCATCAGCCCCATGTCCCCTTGCTGCCGGAGCAGCAGTGGCTGGACCTCTACAAGGACGCCGACCTGCGCGTAGCCCCAAACTTCCGCGAGTCGCCTCCGCCCGGAAGCCTGTACAACCAAGGGGTTCCCGGCGAGATGTACTACCGCGACTCGACTTTCACGAAGAACTACCACGACCTTCCCGCTGGCCCTCCGCGAAACAAAGAGACCATCCTCGATCTTACGCGGGCCTATTACGCGGCTATCTCGCGGCTGGACGGCCAAGTTGGCGAATTGGTCGCCCAACTGAAGGCCACCGGCCATTACGAAAACACAGTCATCATTTACCTATCGGACAACGGGTACTTCCTCGGAAACCACGGCCTGGGAAACAAAATCACCATGCACGAGGAATCCGTGGGCGTTCCAATGTTCATTCACTGGAGCGGCCTCGCGAAGACGCATTGCCGTAGCGCGGAACTCGTCTCCTCGCTGGACCTCTATCCGACCATCCTCGACCTCGCCGGCGTTCCGAAACCGGGCTACCTGCCGGGGGTGTCCCTCGCGCGGATGCTGAAGTACGGAACCAAACGGCCGCTTCGTCCCTACGTGACCAGCGAGTGCGTCGGCGTGGGCGGCAAGACGGGGATGGGCCACCGCATGGTGCGTACGCGCCGCTGGAAATACATCCTCACCGACACGAATGAGGAAGTCCTATTCGACGAACTCAAAGACCCCTTTGAACTGGATAACGTCGCCGCCAAGAAGGAGAATCGTCCGGAGCTTTCCCGTATGCGCTGGCGCCTCCACGAATGGATGACCAAAGTGGGGGATAACCGCCGACTCCCGCACAGAGCATAGAACCCCATCCTATAAGGCCGCGAAATCCGGCGCCACCAACGTCCGCGGTCCTGCTAGAATCCGCGCAGTGGAAGAAATCGCCGCCGCCGGGCGTTTCCCGATAGTACGAAGACGCTGACGGCGGTTTGTGCGCGTATCGGGCCGTCTCTAAGGGGTTTACGATTCAATTCCATGATTCTCTGGCGGATGAGGCGGAACCGGTGAAACTATCCACGAAATCCATCTACGGACTACGCGCAATGCTGCACTTGGCCCTCTCTCAGAAGGAGGGAGTGGTCATGTCCCGAGGAATTGCGGAAAGCGCGAACCTCCCGGAAACGTATCTCGAGCAACTCATGCTGGCTCTCCGAAAGGCCGGCCTCTTGACCGCGCTCCGCGGCTCCCGTGGAGGGTACATGCTCGCCCGGCCGGCCGAGAGTATCTCCCTGGCGCAAATCGTAGAAGCCCTCGAAGGGGCCATCAAAATCGTAAACTGCGCCGACGTGCCGAACTGCTGTAACGCCCAGGTGTGTGCGCTGCAGGAGGTATTCGCGGAGGTCAACAAGGCGCTGTACACAGCCTTTGACGGCGTCACCTTGGCGGAACTGGCCGACCGCCAGCGCGAAAAAGACGCCGACGCCGCGCCAATGTACTACATCTGAATCACCACGCCAACAGCCACGCGCGTCCTTTGAACGTTGAAATTCCATCCAATGCCGGGTGAAGGAACTGTAACGTATTGAGATCGCGGCCCGAACGAACGCCAAACTGGGAAACGGCTTGATCGCGCCCTGTAACTCACCGAGTTACGCCGCAAATGTTCACATACGAATAAGAATTGCCGTGCGGAGTTTAGCTCCGGTGATAAACACTTGACGCGATTCTCACGCGTTGGAAACCAGAAATACTTGTCAGTTCCCTGATTTTACGCGGTTTACAACGCCCCAAGAGGCTGGCGCCCAACTTGCTCTCTTCCTTCACAGCGTTAATCAAAGGGAGCAGTGAAGTGAAGTACAATATGCACCCGGAACGGCGTGACGCGGGGGTCACGGGTGAGGGGAAGGTCAAACGAACTGACACCATCCCCCGCAATGCTGATGAGAAGGTGGGTAATGCCGCGATCGAAAACGTGATCATGCGGCAGAACAGCGAGTTCTACCAGGAACGAATACTGACGTACGGCTCCTGGGAAAACTTTCTCAAGGCGCACGCGCTCGCCGTCAAACCGAAGAAGAAATAGCGGTCTTTCTCCGGGAAGCTCGGCGGAGCCGCATCACCGGGACGCCACCAAGACGGAAAACTATATGTACGCGTCGGCGAACCGGTTTCAGCGCGGGGCGTGGTAATCTATCTGGCCGGATTCCTAGTTGTTCCCAGTAAAGCCCACGAAATGTCTCAGCATGCTCCACATTTGGCTTGGGCGGGTGTAGAGCTCCTTCAGTCCCTTGTCGATCATCGCGTTGATCTCTTCCTGGGGTAGATTCGGGAAGTTCTGCGTGGAGCACTGCTCGAAATCGTTGTCTACCCACTCGCGCCAGTCGCGTTCGACGAGATAACCGTTTTCCTTGGCCCATTTGTAATACGAAGTGCCGGGATACGCCACCACGGCGCTGAACTGCGCGGTATCAATCGGAAGTTCCTGGGAGAGCTGAATCGTCTTCATAGCGGTTTCCCGCGTTTCTCCCGGTCCGCCGAACATGAAGCAGCCATGAACGCGAATGCCCGCCTTGTGCGCGTTCTGCGCGAAGGTGTGCATCTGCTTGACGGTCGCGCCCTTCTTCACGTTGTTCAGGACTTGCTGGTCGCCAAACTCGAAGCCCACGCACAGCCACCGGCATCCGGATCGCTTCATGATCTTGAGCACTTCGAGGTCGTTGACGTCCACCCGGGCATTTGCGCTCCACGAGATGGAGACCTTGCGGCGTATCATCTCTTCGCACAACGCCACCAGGCGATCCTGCGAACTCCGCATCGTCAGCGTGTCGTCCTCAAACATGATCTCTTTGAGATTGGGGAAGAGCCTGAGATCGTATTCCATCTCATCCACGACGTTCTCGACACTGCGCATACGGTACGTGTGCCCGTTCATGACCTGAGGCAACTGGCAAAACGAACACTTCGCCCGGCAGCCGCGCCCGCTAATCAGCGTCAGAAACGGAAAGAGTTTCCCAAAATCGTGGTAGTCATTGATATCGATATGCCGCCAAGCCGGAAAGGCCAGCTCGTCAAGATTCTCGATGTACGGACGCCCCGGATTGAGGACGTACTGGCCGCCATCCATCCACGCGATACCGAGGCAGTCCTTGAGCTTCACGCCGTTCGCCAGATCGCGCAGGGTAAAGTCGTACTCCGCGATCGCGAGCGCGTCCACGGCGCCGTTCGCGCGCCGCATGGTGTCTTCCGGCTCAGCGGTGACGTGCGGCCCGATGAGGACGTTGATCGCCCCGGTCGCGTCCTTACACACCTTCGCGGCCTCGATATCCGCGTCAATCGAAGGGGTGGTCGTCTGGTAGACGATCATATCCGGCTGAAACTTCTTGATGTCCGGCAGGGCTTGTTCGGTGGGCATGTTCTTGGCCTGCGCATCGAGAAAGAATATCTCGTGTCCGGCGGCCTCGACGGTTCCCGCCGCCGTGCAGAAGTAGTCCGGATGCCGCTGCACCCGTCCGCGCGACCGGGCAAACCACCGCGCCGACTTGGTGAAGTCTTTTCCGAACATGGGGTTTAAGAACGCTACGCGCATGGGTTCCTCACTGCCCAATCGAAAGGGCATCGAATCGCTGTCAGAGGCCGCCAGCTCCAGTCACCATAAGCCTTTACATACAGGAACACTGCAAGTCTTCCCATATATTTCTGACGACGGATCCATCGGCACGATGTACCGGCCAGACACCGGCGCTACGAGACCGGTTTCACGCGATGTATTTTAGAACTTGGTTCTCGAAAGATCTATCGATTTCGGCGTCGAGAATGATTTCATTTCCCTCATAGCTCTGGCTAAGCACCCGGCCGCACTCTCGAACTCGCGAGACCACGCCCGCCATACTCTGCGGGATACGCAGCGTGACTCGGCTGCGGGTGGGGGCGAGCTGGTGGTCAATTTCAGCTAACAGCGCCTCCAGACCTTCACCGGTCTTCGCCGATACCGCGACGCTTCGGCCGTTGTTGCGAAGCAGCGCGCTCACGCGATCGGGGTCGGCAATATCAACCTTATTATAGACCTTGATAGTGGGCTTTTCAGCGGCCTCGATCTCATGCAGCACATCGTACACCGCCCGGGTATGGTCATCGACCGCGGGATGTGAAGCGTCCGACACCACGAGAATAAGGTCGGCCTCGACCACTTCCTCGAGAGTCGCGCGAAACGCGGCCACCAGGCTGTGCGGCAGTTTTCGGATGAATCCCACGGTGTCGGTCAATACGATTTCGCGCTGGCTCGGCAGCATGCAACGCCGGCTGGTAGGATCGAGCGTTGCAAAGAGTTTGTTTTCAACGAAAGCATGCGAGCCGCAAAGGGCATTCAGCAGGGACGATTTTCCCGCATTCGTATAGCCGACCAACGCAATGGTCGCGGTAGAACTTTCGGTGCGCTTCTTTCGCTGTACCCGGCGGGTGTTACGGATACTGTCGAGTTCCCCGCGGAGACGGTCAATACGCTTGCGGATAACGCGCCGGTCCATCTCGAGCTTTTGTTCGCCGGGACCTCGCGTGCCGATGCCGCCGCCAAGCTGGGTCATCTCGACGCCGCGGCCCGTCAGGCGCGGCATGGCGTACTGAAGTTGCGCCAGCTCGACTTGATGCTTGCCCTCGTTGGTGTGTGCGCGCTGGGCGAAAATATCCAGAATGAGCTGCGTACGGTCCACCACCTTCAACCCGAGTAGCTTCTCGAGCTTCGATCCCTGGGTCGGCGTCAAATCGCTGTCGAAAACGGCCAAGTCGGCGTCGAGTTCCTCGCAGGCCGCCTTGATCTCGTCCACCTTGCCCGACCCCACCAAGGTACCCGGACACGGCTTGTCGCGGCGCTGCAAGAAGGTACAGGCCACTTCCGCGCCTGCTGTCCACAGAAGCTGGCGCATCTCCTCGAGCGATTCGTCGATTTCCTCGTCGCTATCCGATGGATGCGCCATTCGGACCAGGACTGCGGTCTCCGTAATAGGGGGCTGTTCCAATTCGATCATCTTGGCCTGTTTTTGCACTATTTGTCCTGTAATTAGCGTAACCCCCGATTGGAGCTAGGGTTCCGCTGTTCTTGGAGCTTGACTATCATGCCCTGTTCAGACTATATCATGCCCATGAACAGGTGGCAAGGACCATATTCTGGGTGTACGAGCAGCTATAGGACCTATAGGTCCTATACGTCCTATGCATTATGCGCTGTCGTTGTGGCAACCGGCATTGCGGCATTTGGCCAGCCAGTTCTGGCCCCTCGAGAAAGGAAATCCATGCCCGATCCGACTGAGTTTCTCTCCAAAGTGTCTGCAAACGGTGGCCGCGCCGATTTCGTGTTTGGCGACGACCGTCCTTTCCCCGAATGTCACGCCTCGACGTTGGCCGAGGCGGCGAACGGCGACCTGCTCTGCTCATGGTTCGGCGGCACGAAAGAGGGCACGCCGGATGTCGGTATATGGCTGTCTCGATTCCATGACGCGGCCTGGACGGCGCCGACGCAGGTGGCCAAAGTAAATGACACCGCGCACTGGAATCCGGTCCTGTTTCGCGACCCCAAGAGAGGTCTGTATCTCTTCTTCAAGGTTGGCCCGAAAATCGAGTTCTGGCAGACCTATTGGATGCGCTCGCACGACGACGGACGCACGTGGACACTGCCGTGCGAGCTTGTTCCGGGAGACCAAGGCGGGAGGGGGCCCGTCCGGAGCAAGCCTATCATCCTGTCGGACGGAGCCTGGCTGGCCCCGGCCTCGACCGAATACAAACACTGGGATCCGTTCGCGGATCGGTCGGAAGATGGCGGCCTGACATGGACTCGCAGCGCTATCTTCGAAATCGAGCGCAAGGCCGACGACGGCAAGGGGGCCATTCAACCGACGCTCTGGGAGTCGTCACCGGGAAACGTTCACGCGTTGCTGCGCACGACCTGGGGCCGCATCGCCCGGACCGATTCCGCGGACTACGGCAAGACCTGGACACCGGTCTATACGACCGAGTTGCCCAACAACAACAGTGGGATTGATGCGCTACGGCTCGATGATGGCCGCGTGTTGCTCGTCTACAATCCCGTGGGCGCGAACTGGGGAGAACGAACCCCTCTCGACCTCGCCGTATCCACCGACAACGGGGAATCCTGGCGCGACGTGGCCAGCCTCGAAACGGAGAAACACAAAGGCTTCTCTTACCCGGCGATCATCCGAACCGCCAAAGGTATCGCGATTTCCTATACATGGAAACGCGAACGAATCCGGGTTTGGCAGATTCCGCTCAACGCATTGGCAGAATGAGTCCAGCATTGACTCGCGAATCCGCAACCACCAGCAGAACTCGCGCCGTGTAGTGGTTCAATAGAACACCGCAATCGAGCGAAAACCGGGGACTAACTCGCTTTTCGGCGGTTTGAAAAGCGTGTCTGTCCCCGCTTTTCGCAGCTTTCGCGTCCAGGTATACGATGCCTTCAGGATGACTCATTACACCGGGAGTCTGACCCCGAACGTAACGTGGTTGCGAATTGATAGAGAGACCCGGGTCTTGACTTAGAGGCGCGGCCAGAAAGCCGACTTTCTGGCCGGATTCCTAGCTTATCGACTTCAAGT
>JACRLJ010000064.1 GCA_016215105.1 Candidatus Hydrogenedentota bacterium | reverse complement strand
AGCGTCGCCAGGAAATTCTTTTGCATGCGCTGCCGCAGCGCGTTCACCTCGGGATCGGTCGTTTCCCCTTCAACCCCGCAGTTCCAACTCAGGTCATCGTCCGAACCATCGTGATTTCCCTCTCCGTTCGCCTCGTTGCGTTTTCGCGTATAGGTGACCAAATCGCGCAGCGTAAATCCGTCGTGCGCCGTAACGAAGTTGATGCTGTGGCAAGGACTCCGCCCCGCCCACTGATACAGGTCCGAACTGCCGGTGATCCGCGTCGCGAATGCCCCGCGCACTCCCGTGTCGCCTCGCCAAAACCTACGCACATCATCCCGGTAACGTCCATTCCACTCCGCCCACCGGGCGTCCCCGAACGAGCCAACCTGATACGCGCCGCCCGCATCCCACGCTTCCGCGATCAACTTGGTGTCGCGCAAGACGGGATCTTCAGCCAAGCCTTCGATGATCGGCGCGTTCTGTATGATGTTGCCTTTCCGGTCGCGCCCAAGCACCGAAGCCAAATCAAACCGGAAACCATCTACATGCATCGAGGTCACCCAATACCGCAGGCATTCCTGGATGAACTCGCGCACCATCGGATGATTGCAGTTGAGCGTATTGCCGCAACCCGAAAAATTCAGATACGCGCCTTGGTCATCAAGCAGGTAATAGATCGGATTGTCAATCCCCCGAAAACACAGCGTCGGGCCTTGATGGTTGCCTTCCGCGGTGTGGTTGAATACGACGTCCAGAATCACCTCGATTCCGGCGCGATGCAACTCGGCCACCATCTCCCGGAATTCGGTGATTTGCTCGCCCTGTTCCGAAGCGTACCGGCCCGTCGGCGCGAAAAAACCGATGGGGCTATAGCCCCAGTAATTCCTCAGTACTTCGCCGGTTGCGGGGTTGGATCGATCTAGCTCGTCCTCGCCAAACTCCTGCACCGGCAGTAACTCGACCGCCGTAACGCCAAGCTCCTTGAGATAGGGTATCTTGTGAATCAGCCCGCGAAACGTCCCCGCGTGCTCGACCTGCGACGACGGATGAATGGTGAATCCGCGCACGTGCGTTTCGTAAATGATGGACTCGTTAACCGGTGTGCGCGGCCGAACATCCTCGTGCCAGTAATGGTCATTCTCGACCACCAAGGATTTTGCCGTACCGCGGTGCGGCTCCCCCACTATCGCCCTCGCGTACGGGTCGAGCAGGTACCGTGACGGATCGTAACGGAAACCCTGTGCCGCGGCGTCCGAGCCATCGCATCGGAATGCGTAGAGCGCCCCCGCGCCTACCCCCCGGACAAATACGCTCCACGCGTCTCCCTGGCGATAGATTGCGGGATCCAATTCGATCTCGTGAACGGGTTCGGTGTCCTCCACACGATTGAACAGCGCGATCCAAACGCGCGTGGCGTGCCGGCTCACCAACGAGAACCGCACACCGGTCCCCCTCAGGTGCGATCCCAAGGGAAGCGCCAGACTCGGGGCGATCGTCAATTCAGATGGTTCAATACGGACCGTCGCCGCCTGAGGATCGCGCCGTCGCGGCGCGCCGGATCGTTTCTCTCGCATGTACTACGCCTTCCCCGAAGCCGAAAGTATCCCCAGAAGCATTTCAAGGTTTACAACCCCCGCCGCGCCGTCCGCGGGTGGACGGCCCGCCAAATACTCGCGTATCAGAAGACGCATCATGTCCGGCTCGACGCGATTACCCTGCGCCATTTCGATTCGCGCATTATATACTCCCTGCGCATCATTCTCGCCCTCTATCTGATACGCCACGTCGTTGAACGTAAAGCGCCGTAGATTGCCGCCTCCCACGACATTTCGCACGGCAATCTCACATTGAACAGGCGGAGCGCCATGCGGACGCAGCATGAACTCCGCCCGCGCGTCGTAGCCTTCAAAGGACGTGGTGACAGTGCTCCAAGCGATCTCGGCCCCGGGGAACACAGCTTGCGCCACACTCAAGCAATGCGGAGCCAAGTCGACCCAGACCCGGACCGGATCGGGCTCGCGGCCGCGCGCGGGCGATTCAATCTGGCCTGCAAGCCGCGTGAGGGCCTCGCCCGGACGTGCGGCTCCCCACATTTCCATCAGAATCCTCGCGCATACCGCGTACTGCGTACACACCCCCAGGCGCAGCCCCGCGTCGCGCGCCAGCGTCACAAGCCTCCGCGCCTGGGTCAGCAGGGCCTCGTGTGAAAGCGCCCGATCAAAGACAAACGGCTTCTCGCACAACACGTCGATTCCAGCCTTGAGCGCCGTCCCCGCATGCTCAAAATGCCGATCGGCAGGTGAACATACGTCCACAATATCCGGTGATTCCGCGCTGATCAGATCGCGGAGCGACGTGTACCCTCGACCTTGAAACGGAAACATCGCGCATAATGCTCCGCGCGTCTTCGCCACCGAAGCGTCCGACGTGCCCACGAACGCGCACACCTCCACCCCTTCGAGATTCCACCACTTCGCGTGGTGCTTCCCGATGCCACTCGCGCCCACGACTGCTACGCGCGTCTTGCGGTCACTCACCATCGCCGAACGTCATCCTCGTCATCTACGTCATCATCCCAAGGATCATAGTCCTCGTCATCGCTCATCTCCCCCTCAGCCGCCGCTTCTTGCTCCCATTGCTCCATAATCCGCTTCCCGCGCCGCCGTGCGCGCCAATACGCCACCAGCGCCAAAATCGCCATGATTTGGAACAAGGAAAATCCTGACACAACCGTCGAGACGAGAGCAAGCTTCCACAGGGAATGGCGCCATGCGTCGAAGAGCTCGTGAGGGGCCCAGCCCGAGTAGTGCTTCAGCGCGTCCGGAAAGTCTTGCGTGCGCATCGAAAGAAGCATCGCCCAAAACGTGTCGTCCCCAAGCCGCTCCATCAGGAACCGAGTCATCGACAGACTCTCCGCGTACGCCTCGCCGAACTGCATCTCGCTTCCCGGAGCGGACAGCGCAAAATTGAGGTCGAGAGGGTTGATGATGCGCCCGCGCAAGTACATGTCCGCAATCTGAAGGCGGCTTTCCCACCGGTATTCGCCCGACAGCGTCATCGTGACGCCTTCGTTGAGCCAGCGCGGCATATTGTCCGAGTCCACGTTCCGGGCGAGCAGTACGTGGATGAGTTCGTGGCGTATCGTGCCGAAATAGTCTTCCCCTACGGGCGCCAAGCTCGGATTCTTGACGGCGATAATCCCCGCCTCGGGTTGCGCAACGCCAACGACGCCCGTCTGCGAATAGGTTCCCGCATACCGCATGAACTCGATTTGTTTCGTGCAAATGATCACCCGAATTGGTTCTTCCCCGGCTGGCAGGCGCCTCTCAAGTTCCAAACTCGTCCTCTTTAGTTCGGAAAGTGTCCGGCGTGCGAGCTCCGCGTCCTGGCCCGAGTAATCCACTCGAAACACGCCGTCCGTCAATGTCTCGGCGCGAGCAAGACCGCACCCAACCAATGCCAGCGCCGCAAGGCCAAGTACTCGAGATCGAGAGATAATTCGCCGCACGAGCCGCTACCCCGTTCCCGCGCAGAGCCGCCGAATGGCGGCCTTGGCGTCCTCAACGGCATCGGCCAACGCATCCACGGACACATCCACCTCGTCAACCCGCCCCTCGTCGACGTAGTAGAGGAGCGCTGCGGGAACCGGAAGACCGGTGAGCTGTTTACGCGCCAGCGCGTAGATCTGTAATTGGCGCTCGTAGCGGAAATGCAACTCCGGCCGGCGCCGCCCCGTCTTATAGTCCACGATAGTACCGTCGGCCAGCGCCAAATCAATCGTGCCGTTGATCAGCGAGCCGTCCAAGCGGAGAAGAAACGGCAGTTCCCGCTCAGCCTCGGTCTCCGCCGCAATACGCATCCACAATTCCGTCCGCATGAATCGCTTCGCCGCCTCGTTCAACGCCCGTTCTAGACCCGCCCGAAGTGATGGCGCTGTGTGCTCGCGCCGAAGTAACGCGTCGATATCAGGCAGCGTGCCCGTGGAGAAATCCCACCGTTCGAACATCCGGTGTACCAGTGTTCCGCGCAACAACGCTTCGCCACCGCCCCGCGGCTGTTCGTCGTCTTCATGGCTTTCGTCATCGGGATCCGTTTCGCCCGCCAGCGCGTCTAGCGCCGTGGACACGGCGAACGTCACGCGCCGCATCGGACCCTGCGGCGCCGGCGCTACTTGGCGCTGCAGCGTCTCCCGCGTCGGGACCTCCAACTGCCGTTGATCAGGCGCCCCCAACATGGCCGCGTCGATTGTCCGCCGCACCACCAAGCGCCAGCCGTCACCCGAAAGCTCCGCGCCGTCCGCGCGGGCGCTCACGTCGTATACTTCTTCAAACGCTTCCAGCCAACTGCCGGACGTACGCTGCGGATCACGCGCGCCGCTCATCAACAGCCAGTCCCGCGCGCGCGTCATCGCGACGTAAAGAACGCGCCCGCCTTCCGCGATATCTTCTTCGAGGTCGCCGCTGTGAATCAGGCCGTATAGCGCAGGATATACGATCTCCCCATCCGGACCCGTCACTCCAGCGGCCATGCCCAGTTCCGCGTGCGCCAGGGACGATCGCGGAGGCGTACCGCGTCCCAAGTCGGGAATGACCACAATGGGAAACTCCAATCCCTTGGACTTGTGTATCGTCATCAATGTCACCGCGCCGGTTTCTTCGGATTGGTACGAGGCCTCTCCCTCGCGTATCTCACTCTCCGCCGCGATCTCGTCGAGATAATGTACGAATGCCGCGAGATTGCCGGCGCGTGTCCTGGCGAAATCTTCTGCCAAGTCCAGTACTTTCCGAATGTTCAGCGCCTTCTGCGTGCCGAGAAACTGGCTCAGCGCCACCGCCTCGTACCCGGTCTGGTCCAGCAGATAGCGCACAAAATCCGGCAGAGGGCGTTCCCGGTTGCTCCGAAGATTCGCGAAAAGCGTTCGCGCCCGCTTCCAGGCCTCCTCGTGGCTGAAGCCATCCGGAACACTGTCCTCGCGAAAAGCCGCCGATAAGCTAGCGCGTTCACACACATGAACAAGGGCGTCGTCCGGTAAGCCAACCATCGGGCTTCTCAGAAACCCAAGCAGCGCCATCTCGTTCCAGGGGTCCGCCACCAACGACAGCGCGTTCCGAATATCCAGGACCTCTTGCCGCTCGTAAAACCCCGCGCCGGCGACCACCGTATAGGGAATTCCCCGCTCGCGAAACACCTGCTCATACAGATACACCGAACTCAATGACCGAAACAGAACCGCCACGTCGCCAAAATGCGCCGGACGCGCGTCCCCTCCCCTCGAGTCTCCCACCTCCACGCCGTCGGCGCCGGCGCACATCTGCGCCAGGCGGCCCGCAATGAACCGGGCCTCCTCGATCCGGCGAGCGTCCGCCGAAGACGCCTCGTCTATCTCGGGGATCAAAAACTCGACCCGGCATTCCTCCAGCGCGTCACGATGCGCTTGCAAGGGCCGGTACTCGGGCTCGACCGCGTCCAACAGACCCGACTGATCAAAAAAGTCGTTCACGAATTCCACGATGTTCGGTACCGACCGAAAATTCCGCGCCAAGGGAATGATCTCATCCGCGTCCTTGCGCGCACGCGCGAACACCCCCACCTCGGCGCCGCGGAACCGGTATATCGACTGCTTTGCGTCGCCTACGATGAACAACTCCGGGCCGTTCGGTTCATCGCACAGCGCGCGCGCTATCTCGAGTTGCCGCTCATCGGTGTCCTGAAATTCGTCCACCAGCAGATACTTGATGCCCCGGGCCGTTCGCGCCCTCACGTGCGCGTCATTGCGCAGCATTTCCCACGCCGCCAGAATCAAATCGTCGAAGTCCTGCGCCGGCCGGCCGGCCTTCGCTTCCTGAAACGCCGCTGCTACGGCAAGGTAAACGCGATGCAGGCTGCACGTAAGCTCCGCTGCGGCGCGTTCCACCGCGTCATCAACGCTTGGCGCGAGATTCTTCCCCGCAAACTTCGTGAGCTCGTCTTGCGCGTCCTTCACCGCATCGTAGACCTCTTCTGAGGGCCAATCCTTCTTCGCGCCGCGCGCCTTCGCCGACGCGAGGTATGCCAGTTCTTTTTCAATTATCGAAAGGTCGCCGCCAGCCAATATCCGGTCCAGCGACGCCAGCATGTCGCGCCGCAAGGCCTCGCGTCCCTCGCGAGCGTTAGCGCACTGTCCCTCGTAGGATACGAGACGCTTCCGAAAATTGCGCAGCGCGCGGGATTGCGGCAACGTGCGGCGCCGGCGTTTCATCTCCAACTGAATCAGGCCTTGCCAATGCGCCGCAAGCGCGGCAGGGTCGTGTAGCGGGTGATCACACCCGATGCGCTCCATTAACCCGCGCTGCTTCAGCAGCCGCCGGAGCAACTCGCTCAACTTACGCATACCATAACCCGCCGCTGCGCGGACCGTATCCTCATCGCCCGCATTGAGCAACGAGTGAAGCGTCTTGTCAATTACTTCCTCGCGCAGCAGAAACGATTCCGCGTCGGCCAAAACCGCAAAGTCTGGGTCGGCGCCAAACGCCAATGCATTCTCGCGAAGAAGCCCCGCGCAGAACGAGTGAATGGTCGTGAACCGCGCCGAGTCCGCCCGGCGCTCCAAGTCGCGCCAAAAGCTCATCGCCTCGGCGTCTTCAAGCGGCGCGCGGCGGTGGAACTCCCGGCGCAACCGCTCCTTCATCTCGGCCGCAGCCTTGTCCGTAAACGTAATCGCCACGATCTGATCGAGCGGCGCCAGCTTCTTCTCGAGTATGTGCAAGACGCGGCCAACAAGGACACTGGTCTTGCCCGATCCGGCGCCTGCGTCTACACACAGGTTCTTTCCGGTCACTTCAATCGCGCGAGTCTGTTCAGGAGTTCGGTCCATACGCCTCCTGCGCCTTGCGCTCGATTCGGCCGGATTCATACCGGCAAGGCCGGCGCGCTGAACACCGCGCGCACTCGTCACCTTGCGGCATGGGAGCGAAGCGCCCTGCGCGAATACCGGCGACGCTCTCACCAACTTGGCGCCGCGCGAGGCCCGCCCGCCCTTCCCACGCGTTCGCGGCCTTGCCTAGCCCTTCGACCCACCGCTTCTTGCCAACGGGCACGTAGTATGCCTCGGCGCAGTCCGTCCCCGGCGCCAGGAAGTTCTCCAGCGCCAACGCGTACAAGGTCAACTGTATTGACAGCCCGTCTTGGATGTCTTTCGGGCGCGGCGCATAGGACGTCTTGTAGTCAATGATTCTCGCAGCGCCGGCGCGCAAGTCTACGCGGTCAACTCGGCCCGAGAATAAAACGGCGCCAGCCCCTGTATCCAGCGAAAACGGCTCCACCTGCGTGAGCGGGTCCATTGACGGAGTCTCGGTGCGTCCGAACGCCACCTCAAAGTGCGACGGCGCCCACGCCGCTTCTCCATCGCGCTCCCGGCATATCCGAAGATAGCGCAGCATTTGCTCGTGCATGCGCCGCTTCTCAATCTCCACCACACCCGGTGGCGCCGTCACACTGCGCCACGCGCACGCATCGAACATCTCGTAGACAATCGCGCGAATCGTTCCCTCCGCCTCCGGCTCGGATAGTTCCGTGACCGGCTTCGTCGCAAAGTGCCGATGAAACCGTTCGAGCACGGCGTGCAGAATGAGCCCGCGCACCAGGTCGTCGAACTCCGATACCGGGGGCTCGGCGTCCTCCACCTCCAAGATGCGTTCCATGAAGAAGCGGAACGGACACGCGAGGTACGTTTCAATCTGATTGACACTGAACGAATGATCCGGACCAAAGCGCCGCGCAATCGCGGAAACGCGCTCGGGATCGCTAAGCGCCCCGTCGAACTCGTCGAATGGGCTGCTCGTGTGGCGCCGGGATTCGAGTGAGGCCGCAAACCGAACCGCCGCGAACTCCTCGCCGAATTGCGCGCGCAAGCCGTCCGCGCCCGCAAACGCGGCATTGCGCAGATCGCGCCACGAGGCCACAAACGCCGGCGGCGCCGTAATGTCGGCCGCGCGTGGCGCTTCGCGCGCAATGTCACANNNNGGAACAGTGCCAGCGCATCGGCCAGAGACGGGCTGGCAAGCGCCGCCGACCCGCCGCGGCCGGCCGTGCGCCACGTCAGGCACAACCGCCGCCGAACCGCCTCGAAAACGTGCTGAAACAGGCGAATCTCACGCTGACTCTGCCGGCGCCGCCCCTCGATCTTGATTCCGGCCTCGCGCAAATCCTCGATGTCATCGTCCGAATAGATCGCATTCACCGCGGCCGGCTTGGGAACATCCCCTTCGTTGACCCCGCCAAAGAACACATACTCGAAACGCAATCCGCGCAGCGCTGCCGCCGAAATGCACGACACGCCCTCGGGCGGATTGGGATACGCATATGAGACCGTCCTCAGCAGTTGACGCAGCCGCGTCACGAATTCCGCGCGCGGAATCGCCTCGGGCCGATCATCCTGCGAATACCACTCGTTGACCATCCCGAGAACGCCACGCAGCGCTGACAAGGCGTTGCGTTCCGCGTCACGATTGATCTCGGGTACCGCGCGTTCGAGCGTCTCCGCAATGCGCGTCTTATCGAAGACCTCGTCGAGCCGCTTCGCAAACGCATCGGGCGTAGCCGAGTCCCCAAGGCCATCCGAGATCTCCTTGAGCGCCTTGAGACACGCCAGGACGCCGAGGGTGATTCCTGCCGCGCCGGGCGCGCGTCGTCGAAGGTCCTTCAGCGACGGATCACTCTCTCGTTCGAGCGCCGCCGCCAGACGCGTAAGGCGGGACTCCCATTCGCTGTACCCCTCGACAATTCCAGCGGCGCGAGAGATCAAGGGAACCGCGTCCAGGGACTCGCGCGAAACCTCCTCCGGACAATTAAACCACGACGAAGTCAAGACGCCAACCACGTCCTCGCGCTTCCAGCCTTCAATCGCCTCCAGTAAACTCAGCCCGTACGTGCCCACCGCCGATTCGCACAACCTGGGTTGTTCATGGACCACCAAAGGTATTCCGAACTCCGAGAACACCGATCGCAGCGTGCCCATCACCGGCGCTGCGTCACGGTACACTATCGCGATTTCCGCCGCCGGCGTTCCGTCCAGCAGCAACGCCTTGATGCGCCGCCCTATAGTCTCAACTTCATGCAAGGCGCCTAAACACGGCTGAATCTCCAGATTCGCCGCGAGACTCGTGGGTGAAGGCGGCCTATCGCGCCAAAACAAGTGGCTGGCGGCAAATTCCGTATACGAGGCCGGCTCGGGCTCCCCCAGCGTTATCAGTTCGGCCTCAAACTCCTCGCGAAGCCTGTTCATCGTATCCAGAGGGATGGCGTCCAGGTCCCGCCGGCTTGGCCGTTCGGGATCGCAGTTCAGGCCCACCACTAACTCATCGAGATAGGGCGCGAGCGACACCAGCAACCGGAATTCGGACGGCGTAAAGTCGTCGAAGCCGTCCAGCAGCAGGACGCGGACATTTGCCAAGGCGCGCGGCCGCCCGCGTTCACACAGCAGACGCGATTCCCAATACAAACCCTGGGTGTCGTACGCGTTGACCGCCAGTAGTGCGGCCTGATAGGCCTCGTAGACCGCTGCCACTACCGCATCCAGCGGCGCCGCATTCTTCCGCCTCCCTGCGCCCGCCCTGAATTCCGACGGTTCTATCGCGGCTTGTTTCAGATCGGAAATAACCCGGAGCATATGCGAGAGGAATCCGTCGCTGACGGCGGCCTCCCCCATGGCGCCGAACGCGCCTTGTGAACGCAGCCGGTTTACGACGCGTTCGAGCAGCAGGCGCCGCTCACACTCGTCAATCCCCTCGGCGGCGCTGTGTTCGGATTGCAGGAGCCCCCTAAGGAATTCTTCGAACGTCGTTACTTTTCGCCCCCACGCGCCCGCCCGGTCTCCCTCGAGGATGAGCGCCTCGGATCGGCGCGCCGCAGCCCGGCGGGTAGGAAGGAGAAAGACGCCGTGGTCCCAGTGTTCCCACATCAACGCGTCGAGCGTATGCGCCCGCTCCGAGCGTTGTCCACCGCAGATGAGGCGCACACGCGCCACGCTCACACATCCTCGGCGTTGAGAATCTCGTAGCGGTAGCCTTGCTCGGTGAGAAACAACTGCCGCTTCACGCTGTAGTCCTGGTCGCACGTGTCCCGAGACACGAGCGAATAGAACCGCGCAACCGTGCCTTCGCTTTTCGGACGCAGGATGCGGCCCAGACGCTGCGCCTCCTCCTGGCGTGACCCAAATGTCCCGGACACCTGAATGGCCACGTTAGCGTCGGGCAGATCAATGGCAAAATTCGCAACCTTCGACACGATCAGCAGCTTCACCTTGCCCTCGCGGAACGCGCCGTACAACTCCTCGCGCTCCCGATTCGCCGTCCGGCCCGTGATGATCGGCGCCTTGAACCGCTTTGCCAATATTTTCAGCTGATCCAAGTACTGGCCGATGATCAGGATGTTGTCGTCTTTGTGCTTCGCGATCAGGCGTTCGCAGATCGCGTCTTTGACCGGATTGGTCGATGCGACCCGAAACTTCCCGCGCTTGTCCGATATCGCGTAGCGGTACCGTTCCTCCGGAGGCAGCGGCGCCCGAATCTCGCCGCACACCGCCTGCGCAATCCAACCCTGCTTCTCCAGCACCTTCCACGGCACGTCGTACTTTTTCGGCCCAATCAGGCTGAACACGTCGTCTTCGCGCGCGTCCTCGCGCACCAGCGTCGCCGTCAGCCCCATGCGCCTCCGCGCCTGCAAGGACGCCGTCGCCCGGAAAACCGGAGCCGGCAGCAAATGCACCTCGTCGTAGATAATCAACCCCCAATTCGCTTCGTCGAACAGACTGAAGTGAACAAACGGGCTGTCCTTCGCTTTCCGATACGTCAGGACCTGATACGTAGCGATAGTCACTGGACGAATCTCTTTCGAGTCGCCGCTATATTCGCCAATCTGCTCGTCGGTTAGGGTGGTCTTGTCGAGCAACTCGTTCTTCCACTGGCGCAACGCCACGGTGTTCGTCGTCAGCACCAGCGTCTGCGTCTGCAGCTTATGCACCGCGCCGATCCCCACCACGGTCTTTCCCGCGCCGCAGGGCAGCACAACCACACCGCTGCCGCCCTGATTCGACCCGTTGAGGTAGAACGCGTCCACCGCTTCTCGCTGGTACTTGCGTAGTCCAAAGGCCCGGCCGGTCAACGCGGACTCGCGCAACGAAAGCTGGAGCGGCGCTCCGTCCACGTATCCCGCCAAGTCTTCGACGGGATATCCAATCTTGATCAGTGCGCACTTGACGTTGCCGCGTTCGTTGGGTTTGACGAAGATGTGCTTCCCGTCGGGCGACCCGGTGACGAACGGCTGCAACGCCCTCTGCCCGAGCAGTTCCATGATGAACACCGGATCATCGGCGTAGAGAACGAGCGTGCCGTCTTCGCGCTTGAACAACTTGAGCTTGCCGTAGCGCGCAACGTTGTCATGCACGTCTACAATAATGTTCTGCGGAACTTCGTACTTGCTGTACTGAAAGAGCAAGTCCACGATTTGCTGAGCGGTCATACCGGCGGCCGCCGCGTTCCAAAGGGACAGGGGAGTAATGCGATAGGTGTGAATGTGTTCCGGCGACTTGACCAATTCCGCAAACGAGGCCAGGCTGTCGCGCGCCGCCTCGAAATTCGGACCGTCGGTCTCCAGCAAAATAGACCGGTCCGACTGCACAATCACCGGTTTCACATTGGCTTCAAGTGTTGTCATAGACAGGAAGTCTACCATATTCATCAAGCACCGACATAGCAGGTGGAATGAGAAAAGCCCCCAAGAGGAACCTATGTTCTGCCAGAGACACGACTTCCAACGCTTAAATTCTGAGCCAAGCGCCCAGGGACGGAACTGTTCGTGAAAAGAACACTAGAGGCGCGGCCAGAAAGCCTCCTTTTACCAAGACCCGACAAAATCGAGCGATGGTGTTAAACAACTTGCAGATGCTTTCTGGCCGAACTCCTAGGCAAAGGCGCCGAAACCGGGAGGGCGGCTGTCCTCATTCGCCGGTCGGGACGCGTAGATCGGCCCCCGCGCAAGCCCCGCCTTAGGAGCGCGGCCACCGAGGGCTATCAGAACCAACTCTTGCGGCCCAGTCGTAGCCCTTACAGCAATCCTTTCGGCGTCCCCAGAACCTCCGCGAGCACGATCCCGCGCCGAACATCGTCCAAGTCGCGCAGAATGGCCCGCAGTGGCGCGGCCTTGCGTTCGCGGCGTGGCGCGGCAGCCTTCGCGGCCGGCGGCGGAACGACGGCCTTGGGCGGGACCGCCTGCGCAGGCATTGGACGTTGCTTGGGCTGCTGCCTGGGCGGAGGTGTTTGCCGCTGGGGAGCGGCGGGGCGCAAAGGAGCCTGCTCCACAGGGACCCGGCGCATCGGAGGCTGGCCCGCGGGACGCGCAGGCACGGGGCGCGCAACAGGAGCTGGTGTCCGAGACACTGGCGCCGCGCCCTGCGCTTGTTGCGCCATCTGTTGAAGCAACACGAGCACATCCGGCGTCTTCTGCGCGCGGCCACGCGGCGCCTCTTCACCCTCGTCGTTGATGCCCTCGCGGTCCTCTTCGAATACGGCGGGACGCGCCGGACGCGCCATGGGAACTTCAGGCGTCCCGTAAATCATGCGCCGCGTCGCTTCGGGCAGATCCTCGGCGCGCGTCGTACGCGGCGGACTCTTCTTTCTTTCCTCTTCCTGGCTCTTTTCACTAATGCGCTTGATGACCGCGCCGATGCCCAGAATAATCACCAAGAAGATAATCTGTGCGATATTGTCCATCGTAAAACCTTCTCGTCCTGTCTCGAACGCGGATCTATTTCTTTACGGGCTGCTGTTCCTCGCCACCGTCCATCTTCGATATGGACGTGCGCATATCGGTGTCAGCCATCACATTCTTCATCCGGTAATAGTCCATAATCCCGAGATTTCCGCTGCGGAACGCCTCGGCCATCGCCCGGGGCACTTCAGCCTCAGCCTCCACGACGCGCGCGCGCATTTCCACAACTTGCGCGCGCATTTCCTGTTCACGCGCCATCGCCATCGCGCGGCGTTCCTCCGCGCGCGCTTGCGCGATCTGCTTGTCGGCCTCGGCCTGCTTGATCTGCAACTGCGCGCCGATGTTCTCGCCAACATCCACATCCGCAATATCGATCGAGAGAATCTCGAACGCCGTGCCCGCGTCCAAGCCGCGCGCCAATACCACTTTCGATATCGAATCCGGGTTTTCCAGCACGCGCTTGTGAGACTCCGCCGAACCGATGGTCGTCACGATGCCTTCACCCACGCGCGCAATAATCGTCTCTTCCGTCGCGCCGCCTACCAGGGTACGAATATTCGTGCGTACCGTCACCCGCGCTTTGGCCTTGAGCTGAATCCCGTCCATGGCCACAGCGGCCACGGTTGCTGAGCCTTTCGTCGGATCCGGGCAATCGATCACTTTCGGATTTACCGAGGTCCGTACCGCGGCCAGAATGTCGCGGCCTGCCAGGTCAATCGCTGTCGCCTGCTGAAAACTCAACGGGATATTCGCCTTGTTCGCCGCAATTAGCGCCTGTACGACATGCACCACGTTACCGCCCGCGAGATAGTGCGTCTCGAGCTCGTTCGTCGAAATATTCAGTCCCGACTTTACCGCCATAATCCGGCTGTCCACGATGACACCCGCGTTCACTCTGCGCAGTTTCATACCGACGAGGCTCATCAGCCCCACGGAAGCCCCCGACGCCAATGCCCGAATGTACAACTGGAAGAACGTGATCAGTACCGTGAAAAATACCAACCCGATAACACCCACTACCACTACAACGACAATCAACAAGGGATTCATGTCGCGCCATCCTTTCTGGACTGTACTGAAACGAAACAGCGCAGCGGGCTCGCCCGCTGCGCAGGCAACCCCGCTATCGCAACGGAACCTAACGTTCTTCTGCGGTCACTTTCTCAACCACTACACGGCTGCCCTGGACCTCGATCACGCGTACCGCGGCGCCCTTATCGATGAAGGTGCCGTCGGATACCGCGTCGAGCCGCTTGTCGTGGACAACGATGCTGCCCGCGGGCCTCAGCGCCGTATAGACCTCGCCCTGCGCGCCAACGAGCGAAGTATCAGACTCGGCGGCCACCCAACCCGCGTTTTTCTGCTGACTATCGGTAAGTATCATGACCCTGCCGGCAATCGATCTCGGGAACAAGTATATGCCCAGCCCCACCGTAAACGCCGCGCCAAGGAACTCGACAAACAGGATCAAGTAGACGTGGTCGGGATAGTGGTAGCAGCCCAATGCGGCGCTCGAGATCACCATCAGCGCGCCGATCACGCCGCAGATCAATCCCGGCACGAAGAACTCGGCGAAAATAAGCGCCATTCCCGCAATGAAAAGTATCACGATAGTCTGGATCACGATGTGCCCGCCTCCGCGCTCGACTCCAACAACGAGATAAGCTGCGCGATCTCGATTCGCATGTCTTGCATCAGCTTCATTTTGTCACCGGGATCTTTCGGATCGGCTTCGGGCGCTGCGTCGAAGGTGCTAATCAACCCGTGGGCTTCCGGAAACAGCGTGCGCGCCTGCTCCAAGAGCTTGTTATACCGCTTGGCGACGGACGAGCAACTATAATACCCCGCGCCCTGCTGCTGAACGACTTGCATGTCCTCGAGCAGCCGCTTCAACATCTTGATCAACGAGATCCGCAGATCCATCATTTCGCTCCCTTGTATCGATCCACTACGTAGCGGTTCCCGTCGGCCTGAACGATGACGATGGGTTCGCCGGGTTCAATATACTCGGAATTGCTCACCACATCATAGGTGGTATCGCCAAAGCGGCCCCGGCCCGCCGGACGCAGCTTGCTCGTCGCGACGCCCACCAGCCCCTCCGCGATGGCCCGCTGTTCCTCGGTCTGCACGACATACCCCTTCGCGGGCCCCTGCGTATACGTCATCAAAATACCCTGGAAGAGCGGCGTGCGAGGCAAATACTTCCACGACAGATAGACTAACGCCGACAATGCAACTCCGGCCACCATAGCGGTCACCATCGCATTCTGGAGCCGCGCGTAGTCCCACGCAAATTCCGGGATGAAGGCGCCGGTCAACGCAAGGTACAACCCCAGTATGATGCACACCAACCCGGCCCCGCCAAGAAAGGTCACGCCGGGAACCACGAAGATCTCCACGAGGATGAGTACTACGCCCACGACGACCAAAATGACGTCGAACCAGTCAGCCAAGCCGATCAGCGCGTAGGAACCGAAGAAGATGGCCAGGCACACCACGCCGACTACGCCCGGCAGCGTGTGGCCAGGCGCCTTCATCTCGAAGTAGATCCCTCCCACCCCGAGCATCAGCAAGATGCCCGAGACCAAGGGATTCGTCAGAAAACGGAAAATAAGTTCGTTCCAGCTCATTGCAAGCACATGCTTTTCGGCGTTCGGCACATCAAACACGCCCATAACCTGCTCGAGGTTGACCACGGTCGTCGAAATAACACCGTACTTCACCGCTTCATTGGGTGTCATCGTAAGCAGCTTACCGACAGGTAGAACCACCTCACTTCCGTCCGGCGCCTTGGCGGGCGTCTGATCCGCGGGCGCGGCCTCTGGCGCCGGCTTCGGCTTCACATCCGGCAAATCCACCCCCCCGGCTTCCTTAACGGCCTTGAGTATCGTCTCGACGATGTCCTTAACGGCGCCCGCCGGCGGCGTGGACACGGCGCGATCCTTGTTCTCCGCATAGACGACCCACTTCCCGCCTTGCATCACACCGCGCAAGCCGATGTCCTTGTCCACCATGGCCTGCGCAATATCGGGATTGTGGCCGTTGCGTTCTGCCAAGGCCCGCATCTTCGCGCGCATAAACGAGACCTCTTTCTCGCTCGTCGGCTCCATGCCTTGGGGCCCCGCTATCACGGGAGTTGCGGCGCCAATGGCCGATCCGGGCTCCATGACCATGGTGTTGCACGAGAAGCTGATTAACGCGCCCGCCGAGATCGCGCCCTTGCCTTTGATGTACGCGATCGTCTTGCACGGGGCGTTGAGGATGGCGTTCGAGATCTCGATGGCCGAATCCACCTTGCCCCCAAAGGTGTCCACCACAAAGATGATCGCTTTCGCCCCATAGGCCTCGCGTATCGCCCGTTTCACAAACACCGTGACGCCATCGTCAATCAGGCCTTCCACGGGACAAATGACGACGAAGTCCTTCGCCGGAACAGCGGGTTCACTCGACGGCTGCGCAAACGCCCCCATCGCCAACAACATCATTGTGCAGACCAATACACCGCGTGCCATCGTGTTGATCCTTTCCCCAAGCCTGCCTCCGCCTAGCCACCCTCAAGTATACACCACACCGGCGCCCTCAAACTTCTACCAAGAGCCCCCAACAAAACCCAGGTCGGGGCGAACGGCAGGGCGGCTGTCCTCAGCCGCCGGGGCATTCGCACTGCGTCCTGTTTAGCGACCTCATTATACCACGCTCGCTAAACCCGCCTTCTTGCTCATAGGAACTACGGAAAGTGACCCCAAATTCGGTTGCGCCGGGTTTGGGCCGGCTACTTCCAGAGCAATCCGCCCAAACCGGCTCAAGCCGCGTTCACCCCCTAAGTTAGCGCACAACCGTTCACGATCCTTGAAATCTGCTATCCAGACAAGGCAATTTTCAAGGATGTTCGGCCATACATGATATACTTCTCCTACGGAGTATCCATCGAAATAGGCTCGGATATGAAACTGAATTTCCTCGTACCCGTCATATTCTGCGCGTGCGTCGCGATATGCCTCTTTCTATCTGGTGATAGCGTAAGTTCAAGCGCCTGCGCTATTTGCCCGTCCGGGCAAGCCGGAGATGACCCGGCAAATGGCTGCAAGAAGTCAAGCGACGCCGGCCAGCGGCTGGCCAGCATACGATCCGAATTCGCCGCGCTCCAGAGCCACCAGTGGGCGGGCGAGTACCGTAACGGCAACGGCGGCTCTTTCGCCCTGGCGCCGGAGACCGGTTTTGCTTTTCAAGTGTACGGGTGTTTGGGTCTGCAGTATGAGATTTACGGACCGGTGGCGTACCGCAACGGCCGCATTCGTCTGACTCTTGAGGGCGGAGATCTACCGGGGCCGACGGGTTTCCAATTGATCGCGAACGAATTCATACCCGTTTCCTGGGGCGCAAGAAAGTACCTCATTCTACCAAAAGACATGATCAAGTTCTGCAACGACGTGAACAGCAGTGAGGAGCCACGCCGGCGGACCTTCGGCAAACACCTCTTGCGGTATCACGATGAGTACGCGAAGGTAGATGGACTGCCGAACGTGCCACCGGAATTCCGAAAATACCTGCTCACTTCCCCAATTGACGCGCGAATTGCCAGCCTCGGAAACGGGGACTTAGCGACAATCGACGTGGGCGAGGAAAGCGGCGTGTACGAGGGTCTGGAACTCTATCTGGTCGAACCTAGCGATCAATTCATCACGGCCACGGTCAACGCTGCGAAGAAGGGAAGGTCGGAGGTCATCGTGACGCGATACTCATCGAATGACCCCAAGCCGGCAATCGGTTGGCGGTTTGCGTTACGTCCCAGTCATGCGAACGGACATCAGTAGCAGGCGCGAGCGCTGGTCCGCCCAACTACACCAGCGCTAACCCAATTTCGTTGTTGAGCTCAAACCCCAACTCCGTAGGCCGGATACCATCCCCATCTTCGGCGATCAACCCCCGTCGAATCAGCCCATCAATGACCACCCCAAAGTCCTCACGCACCGTATTTCCGAACCGCTCCAGGTACGCCCGATTCCGCAACCCCGCGCGTAAACGCAGGTACTGAATTACCGTTTCGACGCGGATTTCCCGATCACTGAGATGCAGCGTCTCGTCCTTCTTTCCCGGCGCACTCAGATACTCGTCGGTCTTGGTGGCGTTGCGCGCGCGGACGCGATTCACGTACGAATACGCCCCCGGCCCAAACCCCGCATACTCCTCGTTGCGCCAGTAGACCAGGTTGTGCCGGCATTCGCACCCCGGCCGCGCAAAATTCGATATCTCGTATCGCGCATAGTCCGTCAGCGCCGCGCGCGCTTGCCGGTACATGGTCAGCGAAGTCTCTTCGTCTACCGCCTCACTCTTGCGCTTGCCAAACGGTGTGCCTTCCTCGTAGGTCAGCCCATACGCGGAAACATGCGGCGGCGCCAGCTCCACACACGTGCGCAGCGTTTCTTCCCACGCGCTAACGGGCGGCGCGCCGAATATGAGATCGAGGCTCCAGTTCTCGAAGCGCTCGCGCACAATCTCGCACGCCCGATGCGCGCGCGCCGCATCGTGCCGCCTGCCGAGATAGTGTAGCGCGGCGTCGTTGAAACTTTGTACGCCCAGACTAATGCGATTCACGCCAATGCTACGCCATGCGGAGGCCAACGCCGCGTCCACATCGTCCGGATTGGCTTCAATGGTGATTTCCGGATTCGTGAAGGTGAAGCGGCTATGCAGGGCCGCGAAAATCTCCTCGAGCGATTCCGGCGCCACGAGTGACGGCGTCCCCCCGCCAAAGAATACCGTCTCCGCCGCATCTGGCCCCTCGCAATTCTCGATCTCCGAACACACCGCGTCAACGAAAGGAACTGGAACGGCGCCGTTCGGCAATGGCCGCCGCACAAAGTCGCAGTACGGACAAATCGTGCGGCAGTACGGGATATGGATGTAGACTGCTAAAGGCGCGGCTAGAAAGCCTCCATTTAGCGTACCTCCGCGAGAACAAGTATTCGAGTTAGACAACGAAAAGCCGCTTTCTGGCCGCGCCGCTTCAGATGCCGCCTCGGGCCGGAGTTCTGGTGTAGTGAATCAGAATTGAAGCGCCTCAAATGAACACCGGGTCAAGCGAAAAACGGGGACTGACTCGCTTTTCGGCAGTTTGAAAAGCGTGTCTGTCCCTGCTTTTCGCGGCGTTCGCGTCCAAGCACAAGACGCCTTCAGTCCGACCCACTACACTAACACGCCGTGATTCTACGGAGCCGACTCAACGGCCACCAGACCGCCGTGGCCACGCCGATGACGTCGCGGCGCGGAATCCATCCCAGCGTGCGGCTGTCGGGATAGCCGCTGGCGTCATCGCATAGGACGAAATAGTGGCCGTCGGGGACCTCGGAGTACTCTTTGCCTTTTGAACGCCCGTAGGTCCCCGCCGCACCGTCCGTGCTGAAGGTGCGCTCGGCCAAGGGATCAGAAGCCGGGAGCGGCGCGCCGTTGGTGGTCAATTTCCCGTTGTCGAGGTAGACACGTTCGCCCGGCAGGCCCGCGACGCGTCCGGCAAAGGTGTGTTCGCCGGTCACTGGATTCGGGGGGCCGTGATAGACGACGATTTCGCCGCGAACGAGCTTGCGTCCGGGCGTCATTCGCCTGCGTGTAAAGGGAGTGGGAATACCCAGGGCCGCGCGGTGGATGTATAGGTGTTCACCGGCGCCGATCGTATCGCCCAGAACTGGATGCCGCAGGCACCATGAACGCCCGTAGAACAGCCTAACAATTAGAAGAATACCCAAGACCGATGCTATCGTCCTCCACCACCACGTGCGCGTAAATCCCGTGAAGTCGCGGCAACGGGGAATCGGCCACCAAATGCAAAATGCCTTGCCGACAATATTCTCATTCGGAACCCAGCCAAAATACCTGCCGTCGCGGCTATTGCCGCTGTTGTCCCCGAGCATCAGGTAGTGCTCCTTGGGAACCACGGCATGCGTCTCGTCTTCAAGGACGCCGTACACCATGTCACGCTGCCCCGGACCCGGCGACGTATAGTATGCGGGCGGCATGTTCGGCGGAAGCTCGAGGGCCTCGCCGTTGACGTACACCTTGCCGTGGGCGATATGAATGCGTTCGCCCGGCAGGCCAACGATGCGCTTGATCAAGGTCGGGTGCTGCGCCTCCGGATCCGGCGACTGGAATACCACGATGTCCCACCGCTGAGGGTCCGCTCCGCGCCAAAGCCGCTTGTTCATGAAAGGAACGCGCACGCCGTACACGTATTTGTTGACGAATACCCGGTCTCCCCTCAGAAATCGGTCAACGCCGTTTAGTGTCGGATACATGGACTGCGACGGGATCTTGTACGGCTCCGCCAGCGGCCAGCGAATCATGAACGCGACGGCCAGCGCGATTCCGATATTCTTCGTCCAATCAATCGCGTTTTGCCGGGAAAGATCCCCGACGAACCACGACACGGCGCCCAGGAACGCGGAGCGTTCAGGCGATACGCCCGTGCCCGGCTTCCGGTTCGGTTTATCCGCTCTGCCGCCGGTCTTTGAATTCTTCTTGGCCATTACTCGCTCACGTTGCTCGCCATGCCACGATCAATCACGATGCCCGGCCGCCATCACCGTCGTCTGGCGCCGCGAACGACCGCGCGCGGCTCACCGGCCACCACACCGCCATCACGCTGCCGGCCAGGTCCCCGTGCGCGACGCAGGCAGGCTTTGCTGTTTCGCGGCCAGCAGACGACTGACGGATGAAGTAGTGTCCCGCGGGTACCACACTCGCCCCGCTCCCTCTTCCATCGCCGCCGGCGTCCGCCGTAACAGAGTCCCCAGGAAACCCGAACACGTGGCCCATGCACAATTGCTCCGAACCATCGGGGCCGGGAGCAACGTAGAATACCAGTTCGTTGCGCCGCGGAGGTCGTCCCTGCGTTACGCGCGCCCCCAACAGCGGCAAACGCACGCCAAACGCCGCCTGGTTCACGACCACATGGTCGCCTTTCTGAAACAACTCGCCCGGACCCGCATGAGAAACGCGCCAGGACCGCACGAAGCTTGCAGACAGAATCTCATACAGGATGAACAGCGCCGGGATTCCGTAGAGCAGCGGTTTGCCCCACCACGTTTTCGTGAATCCCGTAAAATCGCGGCCATGACTAAACGGCCACCAAATGCAAAACACCGGGCCTATTAAGTTCTCGCGTGGAACCCACCCGAAGACACGCCCATCGCCGCTGTTTGCGCTATTGTCTCCCAGCATCAGGTAGTGGTCCGGAGGCACGACCGAATACTCGTCCTCGAGCAGCACACCGTACTTGAATTGAGCCAGACCCGAATTCGCAACCGATACGCGCATGATCTCGGCCTCGTATGCGCGCCGGTCGGCCGGGGAAAGATTCATCCGATCCAGCTTCCGTTTGACCTCCTCGGGATCGGTCATGTCGCCGCTGGTGTACTGAACCGGTGGCATATCAGCAGGCAGTTCGAGCGCCTTCCCGTTCACATACACCTTGCCGCCGCGGATGTGGATGCGCTCGCCGGGAAGTCCCACCAGCCGCTTGACCAAGATGCCGTGCTTGGCGTTCTTGTCCGGATTATTGAAGACGACAATGTCCCAGCGCTGGGGATCGGCCCCGCGATAGATCAACTTGTTCGTAAACGGAACGCGTATGCCGTAGCGATGCTTGTTTACCGCGACCCGGTCGCCAACAAAAAAATGTTCGTCGCCATGAATCGTCGGTTCCATCGAACCGGACGGAACAGCAAACGGCTGAAACCAAATCCATTGGATGCCGAGGACCACCAGGACGATCTTCACCCAACCAATTGCGTTGTCCCGCGTAAGTGGGCCGAAAACGAACGTCAGCGGCGACAACAGCATCGCCGCGAGCGCTCGTGAAGCGTCTGAGGGTTTCGTTTCTTCCTGCGACACGGCCTATTCCGACTCTTCGTTGACCCGCAGCAAACCTGTTTCATTCGCTTCTTGCCTTCTTTCTGTTTCTCCAGCAGCTTCCGTTTGCGCGTAATGTCGCCGCCGTAGCACTTCGCCGTCACGTTCTTGCGCAAAGGCTTGACCGTCTCGCGCACGATGATCTTTGCGCCGATCGCCGCCTGAATCGCCACCTCGTACTGCTGCCGAGGAATCAGCCCGCGCAGTTTCACCGCCAAGGTCCGGCCTACCCACACCGCCCGCTCGCGATGCACGATCGACGACAACGCATCCACGATTTCGCCGTTCAACATGATATCCAAACGCACCAGATCGCCTTCGCGGAACCCGATCAAGCGGTATTCCATCGAGCCGTACCCGCGGGTATACGTCTTCAACTTGTCATAGAAATCCAACACGATCTCGGCCAGCGGCAGTTGATACACCGCCATGCAGCGCCGCGAATCAATGTAGTCCACGCGGACGTGAATCCCGCGCTTCTTCTTGCACAAGTCGATTACCGCGCTCAAGTACTCGGTCGGACACATGATGTCCGCCTCAATGTACGGTTCTTCAATGCGGTCGATCTCACCCGGCGGCGGCATCTTCGACGCGTTTTCAATCGAGAAACTCTCTCCCGACATCCGCACCAGATGGTACGCCACGTTGGGCACAGTCGTCACCAACGTCAGATCGAATTCGCGCTCGAGCCGCTCCTGCACGATTTCCATGTGCAACAGCCCCAGGAACCCCAAGCGAAATCCCAGCCCCAGCGCGTCCGAACTGTCCGCCTGATACGTAAAGGAGGCGTCGTTCAGTTGCAGACGCTCCAACGCGTCGCGCAACTCCTGATAATCATTCGCGGCGGCGGGATACATCCCGCAGAACACCACCGGCTGCACTTCCTCATATCCGGGTAGCGGACGTTCCGCCGGCTTCAAGGCGTCCGTCACCGTATCGCCAATCTTCGTGTCCTTCAAGCTCCGGATATTGCAGATAAGATAGCCCACTTCGCCGGCCTCGAGCGCGTCCGCGGGCGTGATCGCCGGGCAAAAGAATCCCAGCTCGGCCACTTCGTATTTCAGGCCGTTGGACATCATCTGCACTTTCATGCCCCGCGATATCCGGCCATCCATGACGCGCACGTACACCACCACGCCGCGATAGGAATCGTACTTGGCGTCAAAGATCAACGCGCGCGGCGAGATCTGCCGATCCCCTTTCGGATGCGGAATCCGCTTGATGACGGCTTCGAGCACGTCGCGCGTGCCGATCCCTTCCTTCGCGCTCGCCAACACCGCCGTGGCGCCGTCCAAGCCCAGGATCTCTTCGATTTGGCGACGGACGTTGTCAATGTCCGCGCTCGGAAGATCGATCTTGTTTATGACCGGGATGATTTCGAGATTCTGGTCAATCGCCTTGTACGCATTGGCCAGGGTTTGCGCCTCGACGCCTTGCGCCGCGTCCACCAGCAACAGCGCGCCTTCGCATGCCGCCAGACTCCGAGAAACCTCGTATGAAAAGTCCACGTGACCGGGCGTGTCAATCAGGTGCAGCGCGTACTCTTGGCCGTCGTCCGCCTTGTAGGTCAGCCGCACCGCGACCGCCTTGATCGTGATGCCGCGCTCGCGTTCCAGGTCCATCGTGTCGAGCGTCTGTTCCTTGAGATTGCGCGCGTCCACCGCGCCCGTCAATTGAAGGATGCGATCCGCCAAAGTCGATTTGCCATGGTCTACGTGCGCAATAATGCAGAAATTGCGAATGCGTTCGTTCGGTACCGCCATACGTTCTTCTTTTCGTCCTGCTCTAGGTTTTGTCCGTTACACTTACGTTTGGCGCCGGCGTCTCGCTGACGACGTATGCAGACGCGTCATCGCGCTACGGTCCTGCGGACGGGATTCATGTCCTGCCATTGGCGCGGGAATCGAATAGCTGGTGTATTACACGCGCGCTCTGAAACTCCGTCATCAGTTGATGAGCGGCGTAACGCCACACCACCTCGTACGCCTCATCGCCCGGCGCGTCCGGGCAACACTCGCGGCTGCCCTGCATCGCCCGAAGCGCCTCAAGGCCGCCGGTCGTAAGGCGCCGGTCCGAGGAACACTGCGAACACGTCACTCCGCCCCGGTACGCAAAACCAGGAGTCAAACCGGCCGGCGCGCCGCAATCGGCGCAAACGTCCAGACGTGGCTCGAACCCGGCCTCAGACAAGAGCTGCAGAACCTGCCAGCACGCGTGCGTCCGCACATCTCCGGTCCAATCACTCAACGACCGCAATCCGTGAACAAGCGTGTCATATAGACTTTGCGACGGCTCGTTCTCGTGCGCCGTCTTGCCCGCGACTTCCATCGGAAACGCGGCAAACGCCGACTTCTCGAGATCGCGCTTAATCGCGTCGAAGCCGTCCAGCAACACCGCCTCGCTCAACGGCTGTATTGACCGGCCGTCCTTCCAGTAATACGTCACCTCCAACCGGTTGAACGTATCCAACATGGCCGCAAGTTGATTCTTGGGCCGCTTCACGCCCCGCGCCATGCAGGCCAGTCGGCCCCGCGCCGGACTCAGAAACGTGACAATGCGGCTGGTCTCGCTGAAATCCACCCCCCGCAGTACTATCGCCTCACTGGTCTCTTGTGGCACACACAACTCCCGCGCGTCGGGCAGCTTCTTTGTCAGCGCCTTCCATGTCATTTACGCAGATGGCGCTGGCAAAGAAGTCACACTCTAGACTGCGTCGTTGCGGCTAAACCGCCTTGGGGAATTCGGGAAGCATCACTCCGAAACCGCCGCCGGATCACCATGGATTCGCCGTACGCCGTGCCCCCGCGAAAGGACCGCGGCCAGGACTCGAAAAGACGCGCCAAGTGACCGGCTTACTGGCCAGAGCCCCAGCCTTTCATACCCAACGGGAGCAGACTCCTCACGGAGCGGGGCAGGTACGCCTATCCAGTCGTAATCATAGCAGCGCAGGGGCACGGAAGCAAACCGCGATGGGCCTGCCTTGACTATCTAGCGCCTCGATTCATAGTATGATTGCCGCGACATGAACCCGATCCAGAACACCATGGATGCTTAAGTGAACGACCCCACGCGCGCGTCGGCGGGGCCTCACCCAGGGCCTGCCGATCCTTCATCGCTGGATCCGGATCGGCGTGCTTCTCCGACAGGTCGCACCGGACTCGGCGCCCGCGGCTGGAGATACGCGGTTCACGAATCCATCGCCCTGCCGCTGCTCGCCATTGTACTGCTCACGGTGTCGGTCGTCTCTCCCAGGGGCGACTTTCCTCTGAACGACGATTGGGTCTACACGAAATCCGTTCAATTGCTGCTGGAAATGGGAAATACCTCGGGCCACCCTTTCGCCGCGGCCTCGACCATCGCGCAAGTCCTCTGGGGGGCCTTGTTCTGCAAACTGTTCGGCTTTGGTTTCACCACGCTGCGGGTCTCCACTCTCGTGTTGAGCTATGCCGGAATGTGGGCCGCCGCCCGTTCCGCGTTGGCCTTAGGCTTGACCCGCGGGCCCGCCATACTGTGCGGGGCCTTGGTCTTCGTCTCGCCTTTGGTGCTCAGCCTCTCCTACACCTTCATGAGTGATGTGCCGTTCTTGGCCTTTGCCGCGCTTTCAGGACTCTTCTACCTCCGCGCGCTCGGCAAACCCACCGTCGCGCTTGTCTTCTGGGGCAGCGTATTCGGAGTCCTCTCGTGTCTCACGCGCCAGTTCGGCGTGATGATTCCCGCGGCCTGCGGCGCGGTTGCAGCCCTATCGATCGTCCAACGCCGCTACCGCGTCACCGGACCCATGCTCGCAACCTTCTTCGGAGTCTGGACCGCAGGGGCCGTCATCCTTCTATACCTCCAAATCACGAAAGAACCCGGACTGGTAATCCCCGCTGGTCCGGTTCCCGCCTCCTGGGCGCTGCGAGTGCTCTACACGTTCCGCTACGCCGCCACCGCCGTCTGCTATCTCGGCTTCTTCTTCGCGCCCTTGGCGCCCGCCGCTCTCGGAGCAATGCTATGCAGACACGGGCGATGGAACACCGGAAGGCTGGCCGCCCTGGTGTTCACGTGCCTGGCGATTACCGCACTCCTCTGGTCGGACGGTCCGCGCCGCCTTCCGGAACTCGGGATCGGCAACATGCTCTTCGACCTCGGGGTGGGCCCCATGACCCTGAGCGATTCCTACTTGGGGTATTCCTGGATGCCCGTGCGCATCGTAACCGCTTGGTGGCCCATCATGATCGCCGCGGTGCTAACCGCCGGCCTTCTGGTCCTCTGCGCCGTCGACACCGCGCTGGACGCCGTGCGCGCCTCGCGGCTCGATGACCGCGCGGCGGCTCACAGCCGCCAGAAACTCTTCCTCTTGCTCTGGGGTGCAGCCATGCTCGCGTGCCCGTGGAACCCATGGCTGCCCAAAGCATTCGACCGCTACTTCGTCGCCGCCGTCGTGCCCTTGGCTTTGTTGCTCGGGCAAGCGGCGTTGCGGTGTTACTCCACCCGCGCCATCGGCGCCGCCGTCCTCGGAGGCGCGCTGATGTACGTCTTCAGCGTGGCAAGCCTCCACGATTACCTCGGATGGAACCAGGCCCGCTGGGCCGTGATCCGCGAACTCCAGGAAAAACTTCAAGTCCCTCCCGACAAAATCGACGGCGGCTTCGAGTACAATGGAATGTACACCAGCGATGAGTTCATGCGGCTCCACCATACGCGCAATTTCTTCGACTCCAGCGCCGGCGCCGGGGGATATTGGGTCATGGACAACGAATACGTCATCGGAGTCTTCGAACCGCGGCCCGGATACGAAGTCATCCTCCGGGAACCGTACTTCGCCTGGATCGGGTGGCGCCAATGCGAGGTCCGCGCGTTTCATCGCGCGCTTGCCCCGCCTGCGAAGCAAGAAAAACTGACAACGATACTATCATTCTAGTATAGTGACTCACCATTAGGCCAACATATACACTGGTTCCGGATGCGCATTCAGCCCCGGTTAGCGGCGCATAGGAGGTCCGCGCGTTTTGTCGCACCGATTCTCCGCCAGAGGCGCGGCCAGAACGCCTCCGCATAGTAAGACTCAGCACGAGCCAGCGCTAGCATTGAACAACTTACAGATGCTTTCTGGCCGCGCCGCGTCAAGAGACCGACTTTCTGGCAGGATTCCCAGCATGGTAGACATCGCGTCGAACGAGTGTAGTGATTCACAATTGGGCCAATTCATACGCTGGTCCCGGATGCGCATTCAGCCCCGGTTAGGGGCGCAAGAGGGTAGCCCACGGTGTGAACCGTGGGATCGAGACCAAGCGTTACCGTCAGCCCTGGAAGGGCGAAAGAAATCTATCCCTATTCCGAATGCCACTTGATCCAACCGGACGAAGTTAACAACGATGCAAACTCAAGGACAATAGACCGCGTGGAAGTCAAAGAATTTGAAACCATGTACCGCGTCGAAGACCTTCACTGGTGGTATGTCGGTCTGCGTGAAATACTCAGCGCCGCATGGCGCGAGTACGTCCCAGCAAGGCCGGATCTCCGCCTGCTCGATGTCGGATGCGGGACCGGAGCCAACTTGCGGCATTTCGCTCCGCACGCCGCCGCCGCGGGGATAGATTTCACTATCGAAGCCCTCCGGTGGTGCCGGAAACGCGGTCTGTCCCAACTCGCCGCCGCGTCCGCCATCGACCTCCCTTTCGGCGCCGGCAGCTTTGATGTGGCGATCTCGTGCAACATGTTGGGACACATTAACGTGCCCGGCGAGGTCCCGCCGCTCCGCGAGATATACCGCGCGCTAAGACCCGGCGGCGTCTTCCTTCTTAACGTTGCGGCGTATCAATGGCTGTGTTCCTCGCACGACGCCGCCGTACACAACACGCGCCGGTATACCCGCGCCCAAACCGTGCAATTTGTCGAAGCCGCATCCTTCGACGTTCTCCACGCCACCTACTGGAACACCGCGCTCCTGCCCCCCGCCATCTGCGTCCGTCTCTGGCGCAAATTCTTCTCGCCCGGCGCCTCGGACCTCGCCGACGAACCCGGCGCTTTCGAGAACCGCGTGTGCGGCCTCGCCCTCGCCGTGGAACGCCAAATGCTGCGCTGGTCGACCTTGCCCGCAGGACTCTCCATCTTCGTCGTCGCCCGAAAGCCGTAGCGCGGCGCGCCTTCCCGCTATTTCCCCGCTTGAGGGATCCCTTCGCCGGACTGTTTGTGCGGCGTCTTCGGACTATCTGGAAGCGTGAATTGAATCTGCCGCGCCTCAGTCCCATCGCGGTTCACAATCCACAGCTGAGACACCTTCCGCGAAGCGTTCGGCTTGGGGTCAACACAAAACACAATTCTCCGGCCATCATTTGAAAAGACCGGCGCGATGATTCGCGAGCCAGACAGCTCCAGAACGGTCACCGCGTCCCCGCTCGACATGTTAACCACGTGAAGTTCCCCCACCAGCCCGCGCTCCTTGCTGATGTAGCCCCATAACGCAAACGCGGCAAACTTCCCGTCGTTTGAGAACGCCGGATCGTCCACGTACTCGTAGCGGCGCCGCCCGTCTCCGGACGAATAGTAACGATCTCCCCGCGGAATCACCTTCCGAGTCAACGAGGGGCTATCTAACGACAACACGTGCATGTCGTTGCAGGAATTCGATCCGAAGAAACTAAGCGTGACGCCATCTTTGGATAATGACGCCTGCTCCAGACGGTAGTAGCACTCGTTCGTCAGTTGCTTGGCCTCCGAACCGTCGTCACAGATTGACCACAGATTGAATCGATGCCAGTCCGACGAGGCGATCGGGGAACTATGACCGTACCAATGGGCGCGCCAGAAGATCAGGTTGTGGTCATCACGCCAACTCGGCAGAAGATCCGGCATAGGATCGTTCGTGAGTTGTTGAAATCCCGTGCCGTCTACATTGGTCACACACAAGGCGCCGCAACGCGTGTCCGTCGCTTGCTTGCCCGTGCGAATGAAGACGATGCGCTTGCCGTCTGGCGAGAATTGCGGTCCCCAGACGGACATGCCGGCCGCCGTGAGTTGCCGTAACCCGCCGCCGTCTGCGTCTGCCACGAACAGGGCCGGCTTACCGGTGGCGCCAGCCTTCGAGCAAAAGGCCAGCATCGACCCGTCCGGTGAAAACACCGGCGCAAAGTCGAACCGGGACCCGGACGTTACGCTGCGGCACTCCGACCCGTCCGCGCCGACAAGGTACAAGCGCCGATGCGCGCCGCGCCGGTACGCAAACGCAATGTGTTCGCCATTCGGAGCGAACACCGCCCCCTGCGCGCCGTCGGCACGCTCATACGCCTTCGCCGCAAGCCCGACCGGCGCCAGCGCTATCCCCACGGCGTCGATGGGCAGAAAGCACGCCACGAGCGCCGCCTGTTCCGCGTTCTTTCCCGGCGAGTGACAACCGCACAGCCCGCACAAGCCCAGCAGCAGCGCCAGGAAGCCGCAACGTGATACAGTCGCTTTCCTCATGGGAATCACCTCCATTCAGCTTAACGCTTATACTAATATAATATGCTATCTAACCGTTAGAAGTAAATCATAATTATGCCGCTCGTGGTTTCGGCCGGGGTTGACACGTAGAGGGCGGATAAAGTATATTTCGTCATATGACGAAATATGGATGCATCTCGTGATCGCGTTTATGGAAGCCGCCAAGGCCCTGGCCGATGAAACCCGCGTCCGGCTTCTCATGGCCCTCGAAGGACGCGAAGTCTGCGTCTGCCAGCTTATCGAAATGGTCGGACTCGCCCCGTCCACCGTCTCCAAACACATGTCCATCCTCCGCCACGCCCGCCTCGTCGAAAGCCGCAAGGAAGGCCGGTGGATCTTCTACCGTCATCCCCAGAACTGCGACTCGCCCATCGTGGCGCAGGCTCTCGACTGGGCGCGGCGCTGCCTGGCCGACGACACGAAGGTCCGGCAGGACCGGGAGCGGATGGCCCAGGTTCTGGAAATGGACCCAGAGGCACTATGCCGCAAACAGTGCTGCCGATGAAGATACTCTTCCTATGCACGGGCAACTCCTGCCGCAGCCAGATGGCCGAGGGCTGGGCGCGCCATTTGAAATCAGGCGTCATCGAGCCGTATTCGGCGGGCGTCGAAACCCACGGCCTGAATCCGAACGCCGTGAAGGTTATGGCCGAAGCCGGCGTGGATATCTCCAGCCAGAGCTCGAAGCACGTGAATGAACTCAAACACATTGATTTCGATTACGTCGTTACGGTGTGCGGTAACGTCCAGGAGCGCTGCCCCATCTTCCCCGGCAAAGCGCGGGCGGTCCACATCCCGTTTGATGATCCGCCGGCCTTGGCGCGCAGCGCCGCCACGGAGGAAGAAGCATTGAACCATTACCGGCGCGTGCGCGATGAGATTCGCGCATTTGTCGAGCAATTGCCTGTACGTTTGCCGCAAGGCCCCTGAACCAATACCGCGCGTCGTTCGCGCGGCAGAAAGGATAGTTGTCCATGGCATTGACTACCGATCCCAAAGATCCTGAACTCATTCGTCAAACGGTACGCGAAGGCTATGGCCGTATCGCGGAGGAAACCGGCGCCTCTTGCTGCGGCGGCGGCGCGTCGTCGTGCTGCGGGTCCGGCTCGGGCGAAGCGCTGGCCGAACGTCTCGGCTACGACGAAGCCGATCTCGCCACGCTGCCCGACGGCGCCAACATGGGCCTGTCCTGCGGGAACCCAACCGCGCTGGCCGAACTCAAACCGGGCGAAGTCGTCCTCGACCTCGGTAGCGGCGGCGGTTTCGATGTCTTCCTCGCGGGCAAGAACGTCGGCCCGACCGGGCGCGCCATCGGCGTGGACATGACCGCCGAAATGCTCGCCAAAGCCCGCCGCGGCCTCGGAACCTACCGCGAGCGCACCGGCCTGGACAACGTCGAATTCCGGCTCGGCGAAATCGAACATCTGCCCGTCGCCGACAACAGTGTGGACGTCATCATCTCGAACTGCGTCATCAATCTTTCTCCCGACAAGCCCCAGGTCTGGCGCGAAATCCATCGCGCGCTCAAACCCGGCGGACGCGTCGCCGTATCCGACCTCGCCCTCGTACGTCCCCTGCCCAAAGAAATCGTCGACATGGTCGAATCGCTCATTGGCTGTATCGCCGGAGCCGTCCTCGTCTCCGACACGGAGCGCATGGCCAAGGAGGCCGGCCTGACCGCCATCGTGCTCGAATCCAAGCACGCCTACATCGACGCTATGACCGACTGGCAGGACCCGCTCTACCAACGCATCGCCCAACTTCTGCCCAAAGGAACCAAGCCCAGTGATTTTGTCACCAGCCTGTACGTCAGCGCACGAAAGCGGTAATTCGTGATCCTGAACCCGGCAGTTGTTTGAATCTGGTCAGGGTCCCACTAGCCGCTTTTCTTTGCTTCTTTCTTTTCACGCGAAAAGAAAGAAGGTTCACAGGAGAACGAACTCATGAGCGCCAAACCGGAAAAACGGATGAACGTCTTCGAGCGCTACCTATCGTTGTGGGTCGCGCTCTGCATGGTCGCGGGAGTCGCCCTCGGCAAACTGCTACCCGCCTTTACCGATACGCTCCGGGGCTGGGAATTCGGCTCCGGAAGCCACATCAACATCCCCATCGCCGTTCTGATTTGGTTGATGATCTATCCCATGATGCTCAAGATTGATTTCATGGCCATTCGCGGCGTCGGCAAACGCCCCGGAGGACTCGCCGTCACCCTCGTCGTCAACTGGCTCGTGAAACCCTTCTCTATGGCCCTGCTCGGCTGGGTCTTCTTCAAAGGACTTTTCCTGCCCCTGCTCGGCGTCGAAATGGCCAACCAGTATCTGGCCGGTGTGATCATCCTTGCCGCGGCCCCCTGTACCGCCATGGTCTTCGTATGGTCCTATCTCTCCGACGGCGACCCCGCCTACACGCTCGTGCAGGTCGCCGTGAACGACCTCGTCATGCTGGTCACCTTCGCCCCCATCGTGCGCTTTCTCGTCTCGGGCGCCGCGGGACTCGAAGTCCCGTTCAAGGTGCTCCTGTATTCCGTCATTATTTTCGTCGTGATACCCTTAGTCCTCGGCTCCGTCAGCCGTAGCGTGCTCATCCGCAAGAAAGGCGAGGCCTGGTTCACCGAGCGATTCCTCGGCTTCTTTCACCCGGTCACCGTAATGGCCCTCCTGGCCACCCTGGTCTTCATCTTCGCGTTCCAGGCGGACAACATCACCGGACGCGCCCTGCACGTCGTCCTGATCGCGATCCCCATCCTCATCCAGGTCTACTTCAACGCCTCGCTCGCCTACGGTATGATGCGCGTCTTCAAAATTCCCTACGCCGTCGCCGCCCCCGGCGCGCTCATCGGCGCTTCCAACTTCTTCGAACTCGCCGTCGCCACCGCCATCGCCCTCTACGGCCCCGGCTCCGGCGCCGCGCTGGCCACTGTAGTCGGCGTCCTCGTCGAAGTCCCTGTCATGCTCTCCGTATGCAAAGTCTGCACAGCAACCAAGTCCTGGTTCCCGGCCCAACGCTGATGCGCGACCGACACGGCGTGCTGGCCTCCTCGAAGGGCAGCCGAACTTGGATTCACTTGCTGGCCACTGCGGGCACAGGCGTCAACGATCCCCGTTTCACATCTTTCCCGTGCGCCTTTGCGCTAGAGGTTACAATGATATTCTGTTCCGCCGCCACGTAATCCAGGTCGTAGCGGCGCAGGACCACGCTTAACACCGTACTCAGCGGCACATCCTTGAGGTCCACGCTGCAAGCCTTCGCGCCGAGCGTTCCGACACTTTCCGTGTCCAACACAAACTCGACCGGCTGGAGTTGTTTGATAACACGCAGCGCTTCCACTAGCGATTCACTCTTCGATTCGATTGTCATCGGCGTAATCAGCGCCTCGACCAGCGCCGGGGAGGCCTGGGTGAGATCGGGCGGCTGGAACGGTCGTCGCCGGATCCGGTCCAGCGTGCTGATCCAGACAAAACCATCTTCCACGGAATAGGCCAGATTGAGTTGACGAGACGCGATGTCAATCACGTCGCGCAACGGTACTTTCTGCAGGCTGATATAGGGCATTCTTCCATCGGTTACATACGGTGATTTTGGATCCACAACTGCTTCCTGATATGAAGCAACGCCATCCGTCGCCCAAGTGGATACTACGCGGTAGTCCAATACAAGGTTGGCGTCGTATTGGCTCTGGAGGAAGTCAAGGAGAAACGATAGGTGGACATCGCTCATATGGACTGAGGCATGACTCTCGAGCACGGCTTCCATCGCGTCCGAAACCTCCGAAGGGCGAGAGTCCGTCAGTTTTTCCGCCGCGATGAGCGCTGGCGAACTCACCCAGATGTACTTGCCACGCACGACATAGTCGAGACCCAGCGGATCACATACCGTACGCAGGATTTCCGCCAGGGATGTGTCGTTCATGCCGATCGACGTTATTGCCCCATCGGTCACATACACTGGCGCCTTCTGTAACGTGATCGTGTCGTTTTGCGGCGCGGAATCCATTCTATCCTCGCGTCGTGGAACAACCACTTCGTCGTCCAGGATTACGTTTACGCTGAAGTTGGATTGAAGGAAGCTGAGTACCTCCCCAATATGAACGTCTCTCATCGACAACGCTACTTCCGTTTCCAGCGCCTTCTCGACGTCCTCGCGTGATATTCGTTTGACGACGTGCCCCTTTTCGAGGGCTTCCCGCGACGGCCCGACTAGCCCGCTCGCCCCATTCGCAGCCGCCGCCCCCGGTACCGCCTGCGAAGGCGCGGGAGACGCTGCCGGCGCTGCCGACGGTATGGACTGACCGGGCGCTGCGGCTGGCGCCGCAGTGTCCTCCGCCTTGACGTTCGAGACGGTGACCGCAGGAGCCGGCTGCGAACGCGGCACGTACTTCCACCCCGCATACCCCGCGCCGTAGAGCATCAGCGCGGCGACCGCCGCTGCGGCAATCTTAATCACCGCGAAACTCGTCCCCGACGCAGCGGCCTTCTGCACCGCCGACGCCGCCGCAATCGGCGCCGAGGTTCCCGGCCCCACCAACGCGACCTTGCCGAGTTTCGCGAGAAGCGTCGCGGGCGCGGCTTCCGCCGCATTCGCCTCTAGCAGCGCCGCCAGCGAGAGCCCTCCAAGGTGATAGATCCCCTTTCGCTTCAATGACGTGCGGAGCCGTTCAACGCCTTGCGTGATACGGTAACTGACTACCCGCCGCGAAACCCCCAGGGCCGCGCCTACCGCTTCCTGAGTCTGCCCCTCCAGGAAATGCCTTACCAGCGGAACGCGAAACCGTTCCGGCAACTCGTTGATCGCTTCATCCACGTACTCATAGATGTCTTTCCACTCCACCTCCGCCGGACGCTCCGCCCCTTCCGCAAAAGCCTGCTCGCGGCGTTTCCGCCGCTCGTCAGCCCGCAGTCGGCTCAACGCGTGATACGTCGCCACCCGGTGCAGCCAAGCTCCCAGATACGGACCCGGCTTCGTCCCCGCTGCCGCCAACGCCTCGAAACATTCCTGCGCCGCGTCTTCCGCATCCGGACGATTGCCAAAAATGCGTTTGCAGGCGCCAAACACCACCCCGCTGTAACGCGACACCAGTCCGCTGAACGCCTCGCCGTCCCGCTGTTCGGTCCACCGTTCCAGCAGCGCCAAATCTTCCTGTGGCATGTGATGTCCTCCGCCCTGTGAAGGGTACTCGTTGCTGAGCATCCACTCCAATATCGCCGCAGGAACGGAATGTGTACAATCGGAGCCGCTACGCGCGCCCCTGGAGGCGCCGCCAGAAAGCCGGCTTTCTGGCCGGATCCCCAAAGCCCAAGCTCGACGCGAGAGTAGGCGGGCCGGCGCCCCTACTTCGGGATAACGTGGAAATAGGCCTTCGCAGGAATAACTTGTTTCGGGAGCTGGGGGCCTTCAAACGATATCTCAAATGTGCGCTGCGATCCTTCGGTTCCGAAATAGCAGGACGCGTCGATTTTGTGAAGTCCGGCCTTCAAGGCGATCCGGCCGGACAGCTCGCGTTTGCGGCTTTGCGTGACCACAAGTTCCACGTCATCAACGGCCAGTCGGCTCAGTTCGTTGCTGCGGCTGTAGAAAGTGTAGATACCATCCGCGGCTACACGAACGTACCCCGTGAACTTGAGGCCGTAACCGAATTCGCGGTCAGACGGGCCAATGCCGACAGTTTCCGCGACTCCGGTCTTGAGGGGCTTTAGCGGGGACCAATCGGGGAAGCCTCTCCACTTGCCGTTCTCGTAATAGGCGTAGTCAAGTCCCTGGGCGGTGTTGGCGGGTGGCGTCGCATCGTGAAGCGTGAAGACTTCCATCAACTCGTTACGGACATGACTTGCGGCGCCGTTGAGGAAGGCCTTGGCGCGGACCATGGCGGTCTGCGTGAGTTCGAATGGCGCGTCGTAGGTTTTTGACGCTGCGGTGGGCTCGCTGCCGTCAAGCGTGTAGTTGATTTCAGCGTTCGGTGTTGCGCTGGCAATGAGGACCTTCACGGGGCCCGGTAACACGGCCCCGCCTTCTCGTGACACCTCTGGCGGGTAAATCCAAGCGAATGGCTTCTTGGGATCAAGGTCGTTGAGGTATTTCTCGATGTTGGTGAATCCGTCGCCGTTGCAGTCGCGGGTGACGTCCGATGCGTCGTTGGGGTCTAGGCCGTTCCGCTTTTCCCACGCGTCGGGCATGCCATCGCCATCCGTGTCGGCGGGAGCTGTTCCTTGCTTGAGTTCCGGCCAGCCACCGACCTCATCCTGGCTATTTATGATACGGCCTCCGGCGTTGCGCACGAGGTCCGCGACACGGGTGTCGTATGCGTCGCGCGCGGGAAGTGTCGCGCCGCCTTCCTTCAGGACGCGATCCAAGGCGATCTCAGCCGTATCCGTCTTCACGGTCTCAGTGGGAAATGCAGCCATCACGCGTATGCTACGGATGGCCTCTTCCGCGGCCTCGCCGGTAAGTGGCTTGCCTTTGCCCGACACGTCATCCGCGGGCACGCTATCCGGCGCCTTGATGAGCAGAGCATTGTTCTTGGTCTTGTCCGGAAGGCCGTAGAAGACGCTGTCCGCAATATGGATTCTGGGAAGTAGTCCTCCGGGCCGGAAGGCGTATACCTTGTCTTTGGAGTAGGTGCCGGGCCGCAGGTAGTTGGCGACGTAGTTCAGCCGAAGCGGGTCGTTGCCGCAGTATCCCGCGACGTCCCCCCAGCCGTAGATGACGTTGTTCCGGAAATCGAGCAGCCCGATGCCGGGGCGCGGGTTGCGGCTGCGGTGGAAGGCATAGAGGTCGTGGTGATACGTGATGGGTTCAACACCGCTAATCAGCGAGCCGTACCCGTGGGATCCTTTGTGATGCACCGACGAATTGAGACTCTCGGTAATGTAACACCATTGTACCGTGACGTTGCCGGCGTCGCCGTTGGTGGATAGCGTCTCATCAATGCCGAAGCTGACAGAACAATGATCGAGAATGACGTTCTGTCCGCTGCAACTGATCCCATCGAGTTCCTTCTTGACCGTGTCGCCGGGACGAACGCGCAAATAGCGGATAATAACGTCGTGGGTCTTGATGTCGAGATGCTCGTAGCGCAAGCAGACACCGTCGCCGGGCGCCTTCTGGCCGGCAATGGTCACGTGGGGCTCGCTGATCACGAGCGCGGCTTTGAGGTCAATGTAACCGGCGACGTTGATGACGATAGTGCGCGGACCTTTGGTGTCTACCGCGGCCCGGAGCGAGCCGGGGATGGGCTTTTCGGTTTTGGGGTTGTAGTCGTCGAGGGTGGTGACCAGGAGGACTCTGCCGCCGCGTCCTCCCGGCGTATAGGCGCCGGCGCCCTCGGCCTCGGGAAACGCCGGAAAGCGTTTGGATACGCCGGCTGGCTCGGACGCCACGACGGTTTGGACAAGGGCGCACGAGAGAATGAAAGAAGCGATTGTTCGTGACATATCTGCTCCAGTTCGGAAGCCCGCATAACTTGGGCAGCACAATGGTACCACACCAAGCGCCGCGCTATGGTCCCCGGCGGAGGGATTGTTTACAATGGAGCGCCGGGAGTTTTGAGAGGCGCGTGAACGCGCGCAAACGCATGAGAGAGGGTTTGTCACATGATCAGTTTGATCGTATGTTCGATAGCCGCGCTAAGCGCGGCGCAGGCGCCGTTGTTTGAAGCGGAAATGATTTTCCCGCCGGAGCCGAAGCATTCCCACGGGTCGAGTCTGGTGGAGACGCCGAAAGGGGAATTGATTGCAGCGTGGTTCTACGGCAATGGCGAGAAAGGGGACGACACGCTGGTGATCAACGGGGCGCGATTGAAAAAGCGGCAGCACAATTGGACGAAGCCGTTCTTGATGGCGGACTCGCAGGACTTGCCGGATCAGAATCCGGTGTTGTTCGTGGACCCGCGCAAGACGTTGTGGCTATTTTGGATTTGCAGCCAGGACAACACGTACAACACGTATATCGTGAAGTACCGGACGGCGGCGAAGTACAACGGGGCCGGCGCGCCGCAGTGGGATTGGCAGGATGTCATTCACACACGTCCGAAAGATCTCGAGAAGCTGTTCCTGGACGACGTGGCGAAGTATCCGAAGGATTACGAAGGCAACGCGGAAACGCACAAGAAGTACCTGACATGGCTCGAGGACGCGAAGAATGCTGCGCCGAAGAAGCTGGCGCAACGGCAGGGATGGATGACGCGCATTCATCCGCTCATGACGTCGGACAAGCGAATGTTGCTGCCGCTGTATTCGGATGAGTTTGCGTGTTCAATGGTGGCGGCAACGGAGGACTGGGGCAAGACGTGGTCGTACAGTCAGCCAATTCTGAATCTGAACGTGCAGGCCTGTCTGGTGAAGAAGAAGGACGGGGACATCGTGGCGTACATGCGCGATCGCGGGGCGGCGCGGCGCGTTCCGAAGGCGGTGTCGAAAGACGGCGGAATGACGTGGTCGCACGTGGAGTTGACCGATATCCCGAATCCGGATTCGAGCGTGGACTGTATCGCGCTGAAGAACGGGCATTGGGTGATGGTCTGCAACGATACCAGCGGCGGGCCGCGCGGCGGGCGCAATCAGATGTCGGTGTGGCTTTCGGACGACGAAGGGGCGACGTGGAAGTGGAAGCGCAACATCGAGAAACATGGCGAAGAATGCGCGGCGTCGTATCCGTGCGTGATTCAGGCGAAGGACGGGCTGATTCATTGCTCGTACACGTACTCGCCCAAGGAAGGCGAAACCATCAAGCACGCACGATTCAATGAGACGTGGATCATGGAAGGGAACGCGAAGTGAATGAGCGCGTAACAGGCGGCGCATGAAACGCAGAGACTTTATGAAGGTGGTGACCACGGGCGCGGCCGCCGCCATGACCCGAACGACGTATGCGGAGGAACACGCGATTATGTCCCCTTTGCCCGGCGCACAGGATGCTCCGAACCCTCAGATTGGGACGCACTGGCCCTTGTTTGAGGAGATTAACACGCGGTGTCAGCCGGCGATGAGTTTTCTCAATGACGAGTACCACGACGTGGCGGCTTGGGTGACGAAGGCCCGCGCGACGCTGCTCGGGCACTTGCACTATGAGCCGGCCAAGTGCGATCCGAATCCGGAAGTGGTGGAGCGGGCGGATTGCGGGACCTACACGCGGGAGCGGGTACTGATCAGCATCGTTCCCGGGGCGCGTATCCCGGCGTATGTGTTGGCACCGAAAGGATTGAAGAAGCCGGCGCCGGCGATGGTGGCGTTACATGATCACGGCGGGTTCTACTTCTGGGGAAAGGAAAAGATCGTCGAAGTGGCGCCGGAACATCCCGCGCTGACGGAGTACAAGAAGTGCTATGGAGGCCGCAGTATCGCCGATGAGCTGGCGCGGCGTGGTTTCGTGGTGATTGCGGCGGACGCGCTGCATTGGGGCGAGCGCGGGATGTACTTCGAGGCCGACCCGGAGCGCATCAAAAAGCGCACGCTGGACGTGACCAAACAGGATATCCTGGAGTTCAACGCGCGGTCGTGGGCGCACGAGGAACTGATTGAGCGCACCGCGATGACGTGTGGAACGACGTGGGCGGGCATTAACGTGCGCAGCGACATGCGGGTGGCGGACTATCTGCTGAGCCGCCCAGAGGTCGACCCGCAGCGCGTGGGGTGTATAGGGCTGAGCCTGGGATCGGTGCGGTCGATTTTCCTGGGGGCCGCGCACGAGCAAATCAAGGCTGCGGTGGCGGTGTGCTGGATGGGCGAGTATTCGCAGATGGCGCGGAACAACGTCCGAAACAGCATAGGCTTCACGAAGCTGGTGCCGGGACTCTACAACGACTTGGCGTGGCCGGACTTGGCGGGTCTGCATCTACCGGGATACCTGATGACGATTAACGGGTTGAAGGACGGGCTCTATTCGTTGAAGGCGCAGCAGGACGCAGTCCAGAAAGTCGAGCGGATTTACGCGAAGGCGGGGCAATCGGATCATTATCAGGGGGTGTTTTTTGACGGGCCGCATGAGTTTAATGTCGAGATGCAGGAGCGGGCGTTTGCCTGGCTGGGGGAGCGGCTTGCGTAGGGGCGCTATGGGCGCCGGGATGGCGGCGTTTCGGGGTTAGGATGCTTCGATGACATCACGTGAACGAATGATGATTGCGCTGGGCAATGGGCGGCCGGATCGGTTGCCGTGTCAGGTCCATGGGTGGATGGACTACTACCTGAAGCATTACCTGGGCGGGATGGATTGGTGGCAGGCGTACGAGCGGTTCGGGATGGACTATGCGATCTACGTTTCGCCGGATTACATCTACAACGAGCGGGACAGGGCCAAGTGGGTGGTCGAACGCCGGGACTTGGGCGTTGACGCAGAGGGGGACCGTCATTGGGAAGAAACCATTACAACGCCCAAGGGGATGCTGCGCCACGCGGGGCAGTGGAACGAGATCACGCCGTGGGAAACGGAGCCGCTGATCAAGAATGAGCGGGATTTCGAGTTGTGGAATGAGTTCGTTCCTGTCCCGTCCGGCATTGATTTCACGAAATTGCGCGAGACGCGCGACCGGCTGGGGGATAGAGGTATCATTCGCAGTCATCCCTACAGTTTCGGACAGGGGAGTCCGTGGCAGAGTCTGTGCATTCTGATGGACACGAAAGAGGCGATCTTGTTGATGTACGAGAAACCGGATTTCGTGCATCACGCGCTCGAGCAGATGCTGCAGAAGACCCTGCGCGTCCTGGAAATGTGGAAGGGCACTCCCGCGGACATGGTCGAGACGGGTGGCGGCGCGGGCTCCAATACAGTGATCAGTCCGGATCTGTTTGCGGAGTTTTGTCTGCCGTACGATCAACGCCAGCACGCGGTCCTGCGCGAGGCGGGTGTCAAGATTGTGTATCACCTATGCGGCGGGGTCATGCGTATGCTTGATCTCGTTGCGGCGAATGGCGCGGACGGTCTCGAGACGATGACACCGCCGGAGATGGGCGGCGACTGCAATCTGCGTGAAGCGTCGCGGCGCGTGGGCGGCAAGCTGTTCTTTATCGGCGGATTCGATCAGAACGCCGGATTCGAGAGCGGCACGCCCGAGCGCGCGCGGCGATTGGTGTTGGAGTGCTTTGAGGCCACGCGCGATCACGCCGGTTACATCATCGCGCCTTCGGACCATTTCTTTCACGGCGATCCCGCGTGCGTGCAGGCGTTCGCGGACGCCGCGAAGGAGTGCGTGTATTAAGGGCGGCCAACGGAGGTCTACCGCGTCGTCCCGGCAGTCGCCCTCTTGACGGACGCTCTCCCAGCAGTCACTTTCTCGAGTTAGCATAAGGAGTTGTTAGCTATGCCAGACCGTTTTCCGCCAATCAATCCCAAGTTTCCCCATTTCATGCACGGCGGCGATTACAATCCCGATCAGTGGATCGACACGCCGGAGGTGTGGGATGAAGACATTCGGCTGATGAAGCTGGCTGGATGCAATACGATGAGTGTGGGCATCTTCAGTTGGGCGTCGTTGGAACCGGAGGAAGGGCGATTCACCTTCGAGTGGATGGACGCCGTTCTGGACAAGTTAGCGAAGAAAGGCGCCTATGCGGTGTTGGCTACGCCGTCCGGTTCCAAGCCGGCGTGGATCAGCGTGAAGTATCCGGAGTCGTGCAGGGTGCGCGCCGATGGCGTTCGCGAGCCGCATGGTGACCGCCACAACCATTGCCGGACTTCGCCCGCGTACCGCGCCCAGTGCGTCCGCATCAACACCGAGTTGGCGCGGCGTTACAGGAGCCATCCCGCGCTGCTCGTGTGGCACGTGTCGAACGAATACAACGGCGGCGAATGCTATTGCGACCTGTGTCTCGAGGCGTTTCGCACATGGTTGCGCGCGCGTTACAACAACGATTTAGGCGAACTGAACCGGAAATGGTGGACGCGGTTCTGGAGTCATACGTTCACGAAGTGGGACCAGATTCGGCCCGGCGACCCGAGCATTCACGGTCTGACGATTGACTGGAAGCGGTTCATTAGCGACCAGATGCTCGGCTTCTTCAAGGCGGAGAGCGCGCCCTTGCGCGAACTCACACCCGATATACCAATCACGACTAATTTCATGGGGACGTACACCGGCTTGAACTACTGGAAATTCGCGGACGCGGTGGACGTTGTCTCGTGGGACAGCTACCCGCCCTACCATGATCGCGACGGCGATTGGAGGTTTGCGCAGATGACTTCGTTCACTCACGACCTCAACCGCTGCATCAAGGGCGGCAAACCGTTCATGCAGATGGAGTGTTCGCCGAGCGTGCAAAACTGGAAGCCGGTGAACAAGTTGAAGCGGCCGGGACTGCATCGCGTCGAGGCCCTGCAGTCGGTGGCGCACGGGTCGGACACCGTGCAGTATTTTCAGTGGCGAAAGAGCCGGGGCGGCTGCGAGAAGTTTCACGGGGCGGTGGTCGATCATTGCGGCCACGAACACACGCGCGTGTTCCGCGAGGTGGCGGATGTTGGGCGTATTTTGTCGAAACTGGACGGCGTCATTGGAACCACGGTCAAGCCGGAGGTTGCAATGGTATATGACTGGGAGAACCGGTGGGCAATTGACGCGACGCTCGGCCCGCGCAATCAGAAAAAGGAATACTTCGAGACCTGCGTGAACCACTACGGGGCATTCTGGCTCGCGGGAGTTCCTGTGGACGTCATCAACATGGACTGTGACTTCAGTCCGTACAGGCTTATTGTCGCGCCGATGTTGTACATGGTTCGACCCGGTGTGGCGGAACGGCTCGAACGTTTTGTGGCGGACGGCGGGACCGCGGTGTTCACGTATCTGAGTGGTATCGCGGACGAATCGGACCTCTGCTTCCTCGGGGGCTTTCCTGGGCCCTTGCGGGCGATGCTCGGTATCTGGTCGGAAGAAATCGACGTACTGTACGACGACGAGACCAACACCGTTGCGGCGGTCGAGGGTCTGTCCGCCGGTTTGTCCGGCGCGTACGACGCGCGCATCTTCTGCGATATCATCCATACCGAGGGCGCGGACGTTCTCGCGACATACCAAGGTGAATTCTACGCGGGCTCGCCCGCGGTGACCGTGAACACGTTCGGACGCGGCCAGGCGTATTACATCGCGTCCCGCAACGACGACCGGTTTCATACGGACTTTTATGGCCGCCTCGTCGAACGGCTTGGCGTGCGCAGGATCATTCACGGGCCACTGCCCACGGGCGTAACGGCCCAGGTGCGCACCGACGGCCGGCGCGAATTCGTCTTCCTGCTGAACTTCACGCGCGATGCCCATACGATCGACCTCGGTTCCGGCCGGTTTACCGATATGGATACGGGCGCGGCGGTGACAGGGGCGTTTCCTTTGGCGGGGTATGGCTCGACGGTGTTGACGCGGGGGTAGTGGGCCGATGGTTGGGCTGTGGCGCGGAGGCTGCCCGCTCTCAGCGAGCGCGAGCGTACTCGGACGAATCGGCCTGGCGTGGGCGCTTGACCCTGCGTATGCCGTCTGGCGCATAATGCGGCCCTTGTCGGAGTCGTGGCGCGTAGGCGCGGAAAGAGCACATGGTGGAGCAGGTCATTTTTCTTACCCCGGTCATTTTGTATCTGGGCGCGGTGGTGGGCATAACCCTTACCGTTCGGAGCCGGCCGGGTGACACCGAATACTTCTTCGCGTCCAAGAGCATCAGTACGGTTCAAGCGCTGTTGTCGGTGGTTTCCTCCGAGACTTCCGTGGCGACCACCGTGGTGTTTCCCGCGGCGGGGCTGGCGGGCGGATACGTCTTGGTGTGGCTGCTGCTAGGCTACATCGCGGGACGCACCATCGTGGCGCTCTTCTATCTCCGCGCGCTCTACGAGTCGTCGCGGTTGACCATCTATCAGACGATGAGCGCGAACCACCGTGTACTCGAAAGCGCATACTTGCTGGCGAAATACATTTCGGGGGGAGTGCGGTACTTCATCGGGGGCTATGCGCTGCACCAACTGCTGGGCGGGCCGACGGCGATGTGGATTGGAATCGTGGCGTGTTGCGTCGCGGCGTACAGCCTTACGGGGGGACTGAAGGCGGTGGTGGCCATGGACCAAATCCAGAGCGCGCTGCTGGTGGGCACCGGCATTTACTTGTGTTTCTATCTCCTGGGCCACGTGCCCGCGGGCGCGCTGCGCGCGCCGGCCCTCGTGGATTGGAGTCCCGCACGGTACACGTTTTCGCCGGCGCTATTTCTCGGGGGTGTGGTGCTTTCAATCGGCTCGCACGGGGCGGATCAGGATCTATTGCTGCGTATCCTGTCGACCAAGAGTTTCCGCAACGCGCAGCGGTCGCTGATTCTTTCCGGTTTCGGCGCCGCGATGTTGATCGGCCTCTATCTGACGGTGGGCTACTTGCTTCAGTTTGCGACGGACGCGGAGCTGAATGCAAAGTCTCCGTTGGCAGACTTCGTGCTGCATAGCAACACGCCGTTGTTGAAGGGCGTTTTCCTGGTGCTCCTTGCCGCCGCCGCGATGTCGTCGCTGGATTCCACGATTCACTCCACCGGGGCGATATGGAAATCGCTGACGAATTCCACGAGGCCGGGCCGCAACTGGTCAGCGATGTCGCTGGTGATTATGGTGGTGTTTGCGTTGTTGTTCATGTTGCTGGAAAAGCGCCATTCCGATTTCCTGGCGTTGTGCATGGGCTCGATGAATTACGTCAACGGAGGATTGATCGGGGTGTTCACCGTGTTCACGTTCTTTCCGCGGCGGATGAGCGGCGGCGGGGTCGCGTGGGGATTGGTGGCGGGATTCGCGGTTACGACAATCTGCGATTGGATGTTCAAGATACCCGTACCGTGGACCTACACGGTCTTGTTGTCGTCGTCAGGATCATTCTTGGCCTGTCTGGCTGCGCCGATGTTTTTGAGAATGGCGCAGCGGGTAGAGGCGTAGTGTTGCGGAGTCCGCGCTCATCGAGCGCGGGCGTACTTGGGCGCGCTATCGCCCCATTGTATTGCGCCTTCAGCTCTTGCGCTCGACGGTGAGGAAGCGGGCGCCTTGGCGGAAGTTTCCGTGTTCAACCCAGGCTTGGACGCGGCCCGTGTCGGTATCCATGCGCTGACCGGTAATTCGGCAACTCTCGGCTTTGGCCTCGACGGGTTGGCTGAATCTGGCGCCGTTGAAGTCCACCCAGACCGTGGCGGGTTCGTCTTGTGGCGGAATGTCGACGAGAAAGTCGTAGAGGCCCGCCGTGGCAAACTGCACCTCCCAGTAGCCTACGCCCTGATCCAGTTTGCTGTCCGACCAGCCTTCCGCGCCGCGCCAGTCTTGACGCGTGAGGACGGACGGATTCTCCTGCGGCGCGCCAAGCAGGATCTTCGGAGGCTCGTACCCGCGTGTAGAGCTGACGTCCTTGAACCAATCGTCATACGCCGCGCGGAGGCGATTCACGATCTCGGGTTGGTTGGCGGCAATGTCGAGGTTTTCCGCCGGGTCGGTGGACAGATCATAGAGTTCCTTGCCGTTGACGAGTTTGTATTGCTGCGTGCGCACGGCGGCGTTGCGGTGCGGTTCCGGGGCGTCACCGCGATGCCATTGGGAGAACAGGGCTCGGTCGGGCCAGTTGTGCGCGGCGCCGCGCAATAACGGGGCAATGCTCTTGCCATCAAGATGAACTGCTTGCGGCCCGGGGACTCCGCAGAGGTCGAGCAGCGCTGGGGTGAGGTCAATGTGCGCGGCAATCCTATCGATGTCGCGTCCGGCCTGAATCTTCCCCGGCCACCGGACGAAGAACGGCACGCGTATGCCCCCTTCATAGGCGTCGCCTTTCTTGCCGCGCATGCCCGCGTTGTATCGCATGCTGTCAGGACCGTTATCCGTCATATAAATGACGATGGTGTCGTCGGCGATGCCCAGTTGGTCGAGTTTGGTGAGCAGGCGCCCGAGATTCTCGTCGAAATTCGTGACCATGCCATAGGCTTTGGCGGTGCGCTCGTCGAGGCCCATAGTGAGATAGGGCGCGACATAGCGGTCGTCCACGAACAAGGGCGCGTGCGGCGCGTTGGTGGCGAGGTAGACGAAGAACGGCGTCGTCTTGTGCCGCTCGATGAAGTCCATGGCGGCGTTAGTGAACGCGTCGGTGCAGTATGCCTGAAGCTGCTCCTGCTTACCGTTTCGCCAGACGATGGGGGCGAAATAACTGTCGCCCGGGGGGCTGGAGGGTTGGAGCAGGCCGCCGCCGCGATGCACGAGCGATTCGTCGAAGCCCTGGTCCATGGCGCGCAAGGGATAGTTGTCGCCCAAGTGCCATTTGCCGAAAATGCCGGTCGCGTATCCGCCGCCTTTGAGCATTTCCGCGATGGTCACCTCGTCAGGATGCATCATGGCGCGACCGCGATAGGTGTCGATGGCGCCGGTGCGGTAGTTGTAGCGTCCGGTCATGAGGCATGCGCGAGTCGGGGTACACACCGGGCTGACGTGGAATTGTGTGAAGCGCGCGCTTTCCCCGTACAGGCGATCTATGTTGGGCGTCTTGAGATATGGGTTTCCGTGACAGGCCATATCGCCGTACCCTTGGTCGTCGGTGAGGACCAGGACGACGTTGGGGCGGCGGGTGGAAACCGCCGTATGCGCGGTAGAGTGGGCGCATCCAGGGATCGCGGTCAGGGCGCCGGCGGCGGCGCCAATGTGTTTGATGAAGTCCCGGCGGCTACGCTTCGCCATATTCGGGCGGCGCGAATGGCGCGTTAAGCGCGGTCGCGGTTTTTCCGGCGCGGGTGTAGCGGCCTTGCGCGAGCACGCGGTAGGCGCGGCGGCCGCACTCGATCAAGACGATAATAGCGCAGGCCATGATGACGCCGGTCAGAATCATGTTGATGTTGCCAAGAAAGGCCTTACCGGGCTGCTTCGAAAGGGGCAGAAAATTGTCGAAGATGTTCCGCCAGCCGGCGTAGAGTGTGGTGATCGTCACGAAGATAAGCGGGACAAGGGTGGTCCAGACATATCTGACCTTGCCGCAATTGATGAGCGCCGACGTAGCGACGGTGAGGGCGACGGCAGCCAGCAGTTGGTTCGCGGTGCCGAACATAGGCCAGATGGTGGCTATGCTACCGCTCCAGATAAAGTAGCCCCAGGCGCCCACGACCAAGCCGGTGGAAATCAGCGTGCCCGGCCACCAGTCGGTCCTCTCGAAGGGCTTGTAGAACTGGCCGATGAATTCCTGCACGAGGAAGCGGGCAACGCGCGTTCCCGCGTCGATGGTGGTCAGTTCTGCTGGGCTATGGT
>JACRLJ010000120.1 GCA_016215105.1 Candidatus Hydrogenedentota bacterium | reverse complement strand
TGTCCTACGAGCGTGGTGGACGCGAAATGGACTCTCACAACGCTTCAGACTCGTCCTAGTGGCGCATGAAGCGTACTTGTGAAAAAAACACGCGCCGATAACGGACGCTGGAAAAGAGCCGGGTTTTTCAACGGCTCCTCCGTCCCTGCTTTTCCCGGCATTTGCGTCCAAGCACACGATTCCCGTCTATTGCGGTTCTTCCCTACTGCTTGCGCGCTCCACACGCCCGGATGCCGGCGCTCATCGAGCGCAGGCGTACTTGTGCGCCCCGTCTGGCTTACTTCGGCTCCGGGGATTCGGGGAAGAACCCTTTCAGAAACGCCGCCTGACTGCCATCGAACCGGGCTTCGGCGAAAAACTCGTTTCCCTGTTGGTCGCCCCAGGAATAGTAGATGTACGTCTTGCCCTGGAACTCGCAGAAATCCACGTCGGAATTGTTGATGTTCTTGGCGGACTGGATACGCTTGCGCTGCTCGGGGGTAAGTTTCGGATTGGCAATCCGTTTGTCCTGGTCGTCGTGTTTCATGATCGGATTGAAGGGACTAGAGGTCCAGGTGATCAAGTCCTTCGAGCGTACGATGTGGGGCGCGTACTCGGGGCCGGGATACGCCTCGAGGTAGACCATGTAATAGTAGCCGTCGAGGTAGCGGAGCGCCGGACACGCCGTGTACCGGTCTTTGGAATACACGCATTCGGGCTTTGTCGGCGTCCAGTTCAGTAGGTCCTTCGAACTGGCGAACCTCATCGTGAAACGCACGCCCACTTCCGCCGGCGGTTCGCCAAGTTCAATGGCCAAGACGTAGCCATCGGACCCTTTGCAGACGGACGTGTTGTAGATTCCCCATCCCTCCACGGCCAACGCGGTTTGTGTCTTCCACGTTTTCATGTCGGTGGACCAGAATACGGCAATTGATGAAGTTCCCCAGCCTTTGATTCCGTACACGTACACGGTTCCCTCTTCCACGTACGCCGATCCCAGGCAGAATCCTTCCGCAAACGGCGGGGTGGTATCGCCGGTAGCCACGTCGACAAACCGAAAATACGGTTTCCCGGTCGTGTTCGGTTTGTAGTTGTCGCGAACGTACTCGAAACGATAGAGTTTTCCGTTGAAGACAACCGGGGTGGTCTCGACCATATCGCAGTCAATGGCGCCCAGCTTGGTAATCACCGGCTTACTTTCTGCGGCGACTGCCGAGGTGGACGCGGCGAGGGTCATCACAACGATCCCGAAAATGGTGACGTGCAGCAGCATGAGACTCTCCTTTTCCGTTGACTACGTACGCTACCTGGAATTGCGGCTAAACTCAACACTCGTCCGTTAGGCCATTTACATTACGCTGAAGCAAGGTTTAGTCTGTTGCGGGTACGCGGGTTGCCTTGGCGCGTCAACAACGAGGTCTATCAATGTTTACAGTAACGATTGCTGTCCTGCTCGCTGCGGCAGGTCAAACTCCGCCGGTGGCAGCTTCGGTTCGGTTGATACCGGAGTTTAGCGCGAAGGAGTTTCGGGAGCCGGACGCGGCGCTTTGGCCGGCCTATTTTTGGCTTTGGAACGCTCCGCTGGATGCGGCGGTGTTGCGCGCGCAATTGCAGGATATGGCGTCGCACGATGCGCGCAGCGTGTGCATGCTTCCGATGCCGCATGGGTTTCGTCCGGATTCGACGAACAACAGTCTGGATCCCGACTACCTGACGCCAGAGTACTTCGCGCGGGTGCGGGAGGTGGTGGACGAGGCGGCGCGTCTGGGAATGACGTGGTGGATGTATGATGAGGGAGGATGGCCGTCGGGGCAGGCGCTGGGGAAGGTTGTTGAGGGGCATCCGGAACTTACGCGGCGGACGATCACGCGCGAACCAATCGCGACGGACAAACCGTACGTCGTGCCTGCCGATGCGTTGGCGGCGGTCGTGGATGGCGCCGAACCGAAGGTGATTCCTCCGGGCGGCACATGGACGCCGTCTGCGCCTGGTGAAACGGCGAGCGTGTATAGGGCGACGGCGGGTAGGGCGGTCGACTTGCTCAACCCGGCTGCGACGGCGCGATTCGTGGAGCTCACGCACGATGGTTACGCGCATGCGCTGGGGGAACACATAGGAAAGACGGTGCGATTTTCGTTTACGGATGAGCCGGTGGCGGGTATGCCGCAGGCGCCGAAGAGCGTGCCGTGGTTTCCGGGGCTGGAGCAGAGGTACCAAGATCGCTGTGGCCGGGCGTTTCTATCGGATCTTCCCCGACTTTTCAGTGAAGCAAGTACGACAATTCCCGTGGATACCGCGCGCGCACGCGTGGCGCTGTACGACGAGGTGACGCAGCGGTTCGCCGATTCCTACTTTGAGCGGCTAAAGGACTGGGACCGGGAACACGGAATGGCGTCAGCGGGGCATCTGGGCGGCGAAGACGAGACGTTCGGCGCGGTGAAACACGGATTTGGGCATCTGCTGCGTCAACTGCGCCAGTTCGATGTGCCGGGTGTGGACCTGATTTGGCGTCAGCTTTTCCCTGGTCGTGAGAATCAGTCGAATTTCCCTATCGCGGCGGCGAGCGCGGCCCATCAGAATGGCACGCGGTTCGCGTTTTCGGAATCGTTTTGTGTTTATGGAAACGGGCTGACGCCCGCGCAGATGAAGTGGCTGGTGGATTACCAATACATTCGCGGAATCAACCTGCTGGTCGTCGGCTGCTATCCGCTGAGCACGCAGGACCACCACATGACCGGCGAGCGCCCGCATTTCGGCGCGATGAATCCGCTCTGGGACCATCTGACGGGATTTCACGGCTACGTCGCGCGACTTGGGTATGCGCTGAGTGTGGGGCGGCCGATGGTTCGCACGGCGCTGTATTATCCGGCGCGTGACCTGTGGGCGTGGGGGCTGTCGGCGACGGACGCGGCGGACTCGTACGAGGCGGTGGGGCACGAGTTGATGGCGCGGCAATGTCCGTACGACTTGATCGATGACGATACGCTTTCGGCTGCGAAGGTCGATGGGGCGAGTTTGGCGGCCGGCGCGATGCGGTATGACACGCTGGTGTGCGAGGATGTGAAGTGGATGCATCCCGATGCGCGGCGCCGTGTGGAAGAGTACGTTGCGGCGGGAGGCCGAGTACTTTGCGTAGGTCACGGGCCTGGGGCGGATGGGGTTGCCGCGGAAATGCGTCCTGCGCCGACGGCTATCGGTTCGGCGGTCGAAATCGCCCAACGTGCGACGCAGCTCGTTACGATCACGCCGTCCAACCGCGATCTGCGCGTGGCTGCGCGGGAGACGGATAACGAACGGATCGTACTCCTCTTCAATGTAGGCAGTGGCGCGTATAGCGGTTCGATACAAGCGATGGCTGCAAGCGTTTCTGAACTGAACCTGATGACCGGGGGGGCGACGCGGTTGGAGGTTGTGGATGGTCGCGTGGCGGTTCAACTAGATCCGGGCGAGACCAGGGCCTTCATCTTCTCGGCTCAACCGGCGGCGGAGGCGCGTTCGCCGCTGATTGCGCGCGATGCCGTTACGATTGATCCAGCTGAGATACGGGCGGTGGCGGGAAGACAAACTGTTGTGGGAGAGCACGATTTCGAGAATACGAAGCGTACCTTTGAGAATGTTCCGTTTAGTCAGTCGTCCGTGTGGAAGTCGTGGCTGACCGAGGACTACTCGGGCGAAGTTGACTACCAATTCGTATTGAACGTGCCGGAAGAGTGGGCCGGGGCGGCGCTGCAACTCGAGACTGGCCCTATCGAGTACGCCGCGACTGTTTACGTTGATGGGAAGAAGGCGGGGTACGTGTTGTGGGCGCCGTGGCAGGTGACGCTGCCGCCGTGCGTGGCCGGGCCTCACACAATTACGCTTTGTGTCGCCAACACCCTCGCGAACGAACTCACGTCGGAACGCGTCACGCAAGCGTGGGCACAGAAAAGCGGTCCCGGATGGCCGAGTCCCTACCACAAACGGGCGATTGAATTTGAGCGGGAATCGCGCGGCGGCGGAATCGCCGGACCGATTCGCGTAACCAGGATGACGACCCCTTGACTTCGTTCGGGCGAGGCAGAGTAGCGCGTTCGTTCTGAACGTGGTGGAAGCGCGGGCCGAGGTGGCGGATCGCCGACGCGCTCTGGTTAGGCGATTCTGGGTATCCGTCCTATAGTCACTGCTCTCAGCATACCGACCGAAAAGTTCAGGACAACGAACTTCAATGCGCCCCACAACGTGTAGCGCCAGTGTGTAGCCGAACTACCTCCAAAAGCAATCAGCCCTTGGCGCGCCATCTCCTGATAATGCTCTTCACGCACGCTCCTAAACAGTTCGACTTCGCGCCCAGCCGTGAACGGTTGGGGTATGCCCCCGCGCGCCCGAAGTACATTTCTGTGGCGCTCCAAGAGTTGCGAAAACGTGCTCACCGGCGCCAACTGGCACCGCCAGCGTCGCGACACGTCAACCTCGACGCACGACTGGTTGTCCGTAGTGTAGAATACGCTTCCGTTTGTCGTTCGGCTGTAGATCCACGTGCCACGGATCTCCATGTTCAAGATTTTGCCCGCTCCAATTATGACAAAGCAATCTCGCTCGGATGACGTTAGCAATCCGTAACAGAGCTGATACCGTGGCCCTTTGACGTCGGGTGACCAGCCAAGGAACGCGAATCCGGCTTGGAGCGCGTCGTTAACCCATCGGACGCGATAACCGGACACGTCAGGGAATTGAGGCTGAGCTTCGGGAGTCCCATAGGGCCAGACCATTCGTTTTTCAAGTCGGGCGATTGCACCTTGTACGACAAGTAAGAACGCGATGAAGCCGAGTGCGATGTACATGCGACAGCTCCTGATTCCGAAGTAGACAGCGCTATGGTACGATTACACAGAATAGAAATGGACGGCAGCGACGTGCTCTTATTTGGTAGTTCCCCGTTTACTATTCATCGAAGTCAGTATCCAACCCGAACGTGAACTCGATTGCTTTGCATCCCCAAGGTGGTCACGGCGGCTAATACGGTGACTTCCATTGTTCTAACACCGGCTCTCCGATGTTGTCAATATCCTTATCTAGCCTTTAGTCACGGCCCGCACATCGGGATACGGAATCTTTAGCGATCTCGAGTTCTTCGCAGAAGACTTTGACCCGCGGCGCATTACCGGCGTCTTCCAGGAACACGGCTGTTGTGTGGTTCGTGGCCTCATGAAGCCATACGTGGACGCCATCCATCGAGATATCGAGCAGCTCGCGACCGAGTCGCTCGCTCAGTTGGACCAGGCCGTGAAGATACCGGAAGGATGGTGTACCCCAAACGGAACGCTTTTCCTTCCTGCGCCGCCGGGGTATTCGCGCGACAAACAAATCATGGTGCTAGCGCTGAACTACCGCAACAGCGGTGCCCTGTTTCGGTCTGCGTTTGACGAACGGACGGTGGCCGTCATTACCAGCATCCTCGGGCCAGACGTCGAGCTATTCATGGAAGGTCAGTGTTTGTACAAGGAGCCGGTGGGCGGCCATCCGAAGCATCTGCATCAGGACGCGGCGTATTTCGAGCACCGGTATGACGGACCGGTTGCGTCGCTGAACTACGTGGTCGAGACGAACCTGGAGAATGGGGCGTTGTATGTCGTCCCCGGGTCGCATCGTTTGGGCATGCTGAAACATATAGACACGTTTTCCCATCTGGGCCTCGACGGCAAGGAGTGGCCTTGGGAACGCGCCGTGCCTATCGTGGGAAAGCCGGGTGACGCCATCTTCTTCCATGTGAAGACCATTCACGGGTCGCAACAGAATCATTCGACTAAGCCACGTCCCGTGTTCATTCACCGCTACCGGCGGGCGGATGATTACATCGTCGTCAGTGGGACAACCACCGAGAACCGCGGCCAGGCCGACCAACACCTTGGCGACGCCGCCAAAGCAAGCCAGAAGGGCTTTATGGTCAGCGGCTTCCGCCCATCGGACGGCGAGATGCGCCCCACAAACTGGACAGGGCGTTAAGTTAAACCCGCCGAAGCCAGTCGGCGAGACCTAAAGAGAACGGCCGCGCACCGGTGCGGGTGTACGGCCGTTTCAGCAAATCAGTGATCGGCTCGTCTATTTCTTGAGGCCCAGCGCGCCCAGGATCACATCCTGAATGTCCACCGCGTCCACATCGCCATTGCTGTCGAGGTCCGCGGGCAAGAGATCCGAAAGAATCTCCAGCGCCTGGTTGATCGTGTGTTGGATATCGAGCGCGTTCGTTGCGCCATCCGCATTGATGTCGCGAAGCGAGAACAAGTCGTGACCGTCATGGCCTTGTCCCAGCGCGGCGCGGATTTCGTCACGCGTGATGACCCAATCGTGATTGGTGTCTATTTGCGCCAAGAGGTCCGATGGCGCATCAGGGAACGCCACTCCAATTTCCGCATAGTCCAGTTGACCGTCATGATTCGTGTCCGCGCCAATCAGAGCGCGCAGCAGACTCACCCGGCTGTCGTCATCCGGAGGTACGCAACCGTCAGGAGCGTCGTCCTTGGAAAGCACGCCGTCATCATTCGTATCCAGCTGGTCGAACCGCTCCTGGGTGATATCGGGCAATTCGGCCTGCAACTCCTCGAACGTCACCTGTCCGTCGTGATTGGCGTCAGCCTCTCTGAGCAACTCGAGAAGATGCTCAACCGGGTGGGGAGGAGGCTTCGGGAAATCGTCCTTCGTGATGACGCCGTCGTCGTTGGTATCCAGCGTATCGAATTGCTCCTGCGTCAGTCCCGGAGCGACGGCAAGAAGCTCGTCAAAAGTCACCTCGCCATTCTCATCGGCGTCGGCCCGATGGAGCAGACGGATGAGACGCTTGAGCGGGTCTACCGGGGGAGCCGGAATGTCGTCCTTGGTGAGCACGCCATCGTGATTCGTGTCGAGGCGGTCAAATTGCTCCTGAGTCAGCGCAGGAATGATCGCCTTCAATTCGTCAAAAGTGACCTGCTTGTCCCCGTTGGCGTCCGCGTTGCGCAGTATCCGCTCCAGGATTTCGCGGTCATCGCAGGAGAACGGCGGAAGGTCATCCCTGGTGAGCACGCCGTCGTCGTTCGTGTCGAGGCGGTTGAATTGCTCCAGCGAGACATCCGGAACCACCACCTTCAGTTCATCCAGCGTGACTTGGCCATCGTAGTTTGCGTCTGCCGCGCGAATGAGGCGCAAGACCGTTTCGCAGGCCGCGCGAGGCAGCGTATCCGAGAAATCAGCGGAACTCAATACCCCGTCGTCATTGCGGTCAAGTTCATCGAATGCATTCTCCGGGAAAGCCGGCAGAAGCACGTGAATCTCATCCAAAGTGACCTGACCATCACCGTTCGCATCGGCCCGGTGCAAGAGATCCATCAATCTCTCGATATCGTCTTCGGGTGACGGCGCGGGGAGGTCTGCCAGGGACAAGACACCGTCGTGATTGAAATCCAACTTATCAAAATCGGTCTGAGTGAAACCTGGCATGACCACCTGAATCTCGGCCAGAGTCACTTCACCGTCGTGGTCGGCGTCGATGTCGTGCAGGAACTGCAGAATGCGCTCGATGGGATTGTACGGCCCAGGAGGCGGCATGTCTGCGGCGGTAAGCACGCCATCGTGATTGCGGTCAAGGCTATTGAAGAGAACCACCGGGAAGTCTGGCGCAACGGCATGTATCTCTTCGAGTGTCACCTGGTGATCGCTATTGGCGTCGGCGGTCTGTAGCAGGTGCAACAGGCGTTCCAGGTCATCGTCCCCGTTCTCAGGCGGAAGATCATCCGAACTCAGCACGCCATCGCCATTCCTGTCTATCGTATCGAAGACTTCCGGCGTGAGCAGCGGGTGAAGCGCCTGGGCTTCCTCGAGCGTCACTTGGCCGTCATTGTTCGTGTCGGCGTCGTGAAGGAGATGGAGGAACCGTTCAATTGGATCATCGCTCGGCGTAGCGGGCAAGTCCGCCTCGGTCAGCACGCCATCGTGATTCCTGTCCAACGAAAGAAACGCCGATCCGGGAAAACCCGGATACAACGCGTGGATCTCATCCAACGTGAGCTGATGATCGTGATTCGCATCGGCGTCGCGGAGAAGGCGGGTCAAAATCTCGATGGGATCGCCCCCCTCACCGGGAGGAGGTCCATCTGGCAAGTCCGCGACGGTGAGCACTCCGTCGTCGTTATCGTCAATTTCATCGAACATATTCTGGGTCAGGGCCGGAAACAAAACCTTCAGTTCATCGAAGGTGACCTGGGTGTCGTGGTTTGTGTCGGCTTGGATCAACAATTGTGGCGTGAGAGGATTCCAGTCTCCACCGCCACTTGCAAAGGCCAAGCTTCCAACGCCTACCAACACGGACACGGCGAGTGCGTATCGCAAAGCGGATTCTTTTCCCATGGTGTGACTCCCCATCTGCTACGTAAACGTAATACCCACACACAACGCTGCATTGACAACCGATTCCTGGAACACCTCCTGCCGCGGAAAGTTCCGACGTAAGACCACGATCGCCTGTGGCCGTCAAAGATTATAACCGCAAATTCTCATTTTGTCATATTTTGCCATACTTGCACCTGTAGATTGTCGAGAAATCACAGTTTGCGCACTTGCCAGCCGCAGAAATAGCTCCCTCACGATGCGCGGTGTGAACGGATGTCGCCGGCGCGCGGGAGCGGCCAGACGTGATCAATTCGAATCCGCTAATGCGGGCAAATCGTTCAGACCAGCATCGAGTTGTGCTGGAGGGATCGAGAACGGCACAATGTCGGCATACTACAAAGCTAAGAGCTGGAGGATGCTTTTCGATGAGATGGTCTTGGCGTATCGGCCAAATTGCGGGTATCGGTATTTATCTTCACCTCACCTTCGTGATTCTACTGATAGCGGTCGCGGCGCAGCACCTGTTCCTGGGGCAGAGCGTCTCCATGGTGGCGATGGCCCTCGCGTCGATCCTCGGCCTGTTCGGAATCGTGGTGCTACACGAACTAGGCCACGCCATGGCGGCGCGCCGGTACGGAATAGGAACCCAGGACATCACCTTGTTGCCGATCGGCGGTGTCGCGCGGCTCGAGCGCATGCCCGACGACCCGAAGCAGGAATTCGTGGTGGCCTTGGCCGGGCCGGCGGTGAACGTCGTCCTGGCCACGTTTGCGTTTGCGCTGCTGGCATTCCTGCCCGCGAAATCCCACTACGACCAAGCGTTTCAGCTTGCGGATGCAAATGGAGACAACGCGCTATCGTTCGAGGAATTGAGTGCGCGAGCCCAGGGGCTAACACCAGAAAGCTTTGACCAATACGACCTCAACCATGACGGATTCTTAACGCGCGATGAACTTCTCTGGAGAGGCGCCAATCCAATCCAACGCGCGTTGCATGCCATCCTGGCGGAAAACCCGTATGGTGGCGCCTCGGCGTCCGCCGGCGGCTCCAGCAGAATGGTCAGTGGCAGTCTCATCGTTGACTTCTTCAAAGTGAATTTCGTCCTTGTCGCGTTCAACCTGCTTCCAGCCTTTCCCATGGACGGAGGGCGCGTTCTGCGCGCCTTGCTTGCCATGCGATTGGACCACGCCCGCGCCACGCAAATTGCCGCGACGGTGGGGCAGGGTATGGCCTTCTTGTTCGGAGTCGTCGGCCTGTCGTACTCGCAGCCCGTGCTCCTTTTTATCGCGCTGTTCGTTTGGATGGGCGCCGCCGCGGAATCGGAGATGGCCCAGACGAAGTCGGCGCTTCGCGGGGTGCGAGTCAAGGACGCGATGATTACCAAATACCACGCCCTTTCAACGCTGGATCCGTTGAGCGACGCCATCACGCACGTCCTGGCCGGCTTTCAACAGGACTTCCCGGTACTCGAGGAGGGCAGACTGGTCGGCGTATTGACACGGGGAGACTTGCTCAAGTTTATTGCCAACAGCGGCCAGGAAACGCGTGTCGGGGACGCCATGCAGCGCGTATTCGAAACCGCCGCCCCAATGGAGATGTTGGACAGTGTCTTTCATCGCCTTCAAGAATCCGATTGCAGAACGTTGCCCGTGGTGCAGGACGGCCAGCTCGTAGGCTTACTGACCATGGACAACCTTGGCGAGTTCATGATGTTGCGCGCGGCGTTGCGCGGTGAAGCGGCCCGCGGATAGGGGTGACAAGACGCGCCCGGATCTAGATTCAAGCTAATCCACCAGCGTTGCCGGTGAGAACTCATCAGGCTCTGCCGTTCCGGCGGTTCTCGGAATGCGAGGACTTAACCAATGATGGCTATTAACTTCCGCAATTGTCGAGAAAACGCAGCGCTACCGCCGCCAACAAGCGCATCGCAATGGGCAGGGCATCGTCATAAGTCCTCCGCGGCCATGCTCGGCGAAGCTACGTCGTGAATCGCCTCCGGGCTAAACTCGTCCGCAATCACGCCGCGAACATGGTCTGTCATGGCGGCGTCGTTGACTAGCGGCGGATACGAGGCCGCGCCAAACTCGACCAGGGCCTCGCAACGAAGCGCCCGAGCCGTCTGCGCGGCGACCCGTTCTATCCCCGCTCGAAGTATCTTATTTACTTCGTGATTCAGGCTTCGATAGGTGCCCTCGAGCACAATCGAATCCGGAATGATATTGGTCGCGCTTCCTCCGTGGAATTTGGCGACCGTGAGCGCCGCGGCCTCCCAAGGATTCACTTCACGGCTCACGATGGAGTGCAGCGCGGTCGTGATGTGCGCGCCGGCAAGAATGGGGTCGGCGCCAGACGCCGGGTCCGCGGCGTGACATCCTTTTCCGTTCACAACAATCTTGAAATCGTTGGCGCTGGCCATCATCGGGCCGCTCTTCACGCCGAACTTGCCTAACGGAAGCCCCGGCCATCCGTGCAACGCAAAAACCGCGTCGGCGCCGTCCAGGGCGCCCTCGTCCACCATGAGTTGTCCACCGCCGGCGATTTCCTCCGCGGGCTGGAATATCAGGCGAACTGAACCCTTCAGATCGCGACGATGCCGCCAAAGCAGCTTCGCGGCGCCGCAAAGGATTGCGGTGTGCCCATCGTGGCCGCAGGCGTGCATGCGATTGGGAATCGTCGAGGCGTAGCTAAGTCCGGTTTGTTCGTCAATCTCGAGGGCGTCCATATCCGCGCGCAAGGCCGCCGTCTTGCCGGGACGCCCTTCAACGGTAGCCACGATACCCGTTCCTTTGGCGTAACCCCGCTTATGAGGAATCCCGGCCTCGGCAAGGAACTCCGCGACGCGATCCGAGGTCCAGCGCTCTTCGAAACGGACTTCCGGATGCGTGTGAAGGCGATGGCGCAGCGCGGTGATCTCCGGGAGGAGTAACGCCACGGTTTCTTGAACGGAACTGGTCACGGACGGTTCCTAGAGGCGAGGCCAGAGAGCCTCCGCATAGCAAAACTCTGCATGAGCCCACATTGATAGTGAATAACCTAGATAGTAAATAACGTACAGACGCTTTCTGGCCGCGCCGCGTCGAGAAGCTGACTTTCTGGCCGAATTCCTAGAATTTCACCCGGCTTCCGGGAAATGCCTTGATGTTCAATCCGATGTTCACGTCCCAGCCGGACTCGCGCTCGCGCATTTGCACGGAAGCTTCCCAACAGTGCAAGTCGCGGCGCAATTCATAGACCTGTTGGGTAAGCTTGTCCCGTTCCAGGTCATAGCGTTGCTCGAAGGAAGCGGACCACTTATCGCTAAGCCGGTAGCCCATGCCGTAAAGAATTTCGCGGTTGAAAACCTTCCCCTGGGTCTCGGTGTAGGCAAATCCAATGCGTCCGTTGAACTTGCCGCCGAGGGGACGGTCGTCGTAATAGACGTAACTCAAGAAGCGATTGTAATCGCCATAGCGCGCGTTGTACCGGTACTCGACTTCGGGGTCGTACGAATGCCCGGTTACGTTCTCGTATACCTCCAAGAAGATCTGTTGAAGAAGGAACGGATCGTCAATGTCGAAGTTCCGTTGAATACTATGGTGCTCCCATGCCAACTGGGTTCCGAGATATTGGCGAGGGCGAATGTCCATCTCGATGGTATAGTCGTCCGACTTCCGGAATTCGTTCCAGAAATCATTGCCTTGGTAGAGCGTGAGCCGCCCAACCTGCCACGTCTCGCCGGATATCTCGTCGCGCCCGAATAGGATGTTGTCAATCTTGCTTTCGAGGCGGCTCCGACCGTATACATTGTCCAGCGCGTCAAAACGCGGCGTTCTTTCAACGTCCATGTTCGATTCCGGACGATACGAATACGTGAGTGAGGGGACGATTACGTGCTTGAAGCCCGAGAAACCGAAAGCGCCTGGGTATTCTTTGTGCAATCGCGTCTGGAGGGTCGCGCCAAGCTCATTCGAGAAACGCAACTCGGAATCTTGCTCGTCATTCATGTCATTCGAGTACCACGTCGCCTCGGCTTCGTAGAACGGCGTCAGATTCCATCCTTCACTGATGTTCAAGTCGTAGGTCAACCGGCCAACATTGGCGAAGCGTACCGCGTGCGTTCCCGCCGGCTCGCGTTCGTTATATCCGTCGACGGTGTCAAACGAAAAATACAGATGTTCCAGTAACGGCCGTTCGAGTAAGTGATACGTAATCTCCGGCGCGCGCTCTGTTTCAGCGACAAAGTTGTTCGTCGTTCGACGAATGGTCGCGGTGGCGAGATACGTCGGCTGCGTATACGTCAAATTGGCAAATGTCCGCGGCTCCGTCCGCTGCTTGTACTTGTCGTAGTAGAAGTCCTTATAGAAGCTTGGGTCCGACCATTGCTCCGATTGAAGCAACAGCACGGTGTCATCCCAGATTTCCTGCCGATGATATATCTCCCAATATCCCCGGTCCTTCGTCGTAAACAGCGCATGGATTTCCCCTTTGCTACGGAAGAGCGAAGAAGCGGGGGTTTCCATGTAGTCGTACTTGGCGTCCATGCCAAGTCCAATACCCGCATCCGATGTGGGCATAAAGCGGTAGCCTAGGTTGACATTGTCCGTAACCGCGAACTGCTGTCCCACATCGACGAAATACCCGAGCCGCGCGAGGTGGCCACTCCGGAAATCGAACCCTGCCGTGTCCGCGCCGCCCACTTGGCTTGACCACTTCGGCCAGTAGACCGGAGTATTCTTGCCGCCAAGTTTCAACTGGGCGTCCGTGCCTTCCGCCACTTCACCGTCTTTGAGCGCAGCCCGCTTCATTCGAATCTGGTAGTGGGGCGGATCCCGGTCGCAGGTCGTGACCCAGATGTCCTCACCGTCGGCGCTGGCGGGTCCAAGTACGCGTAATTTCTGGCCGGCGAAGTAGAATTGTCCCATTCGACCTTTGGCGTTCGTCAGGTCACCGGTTCGGGCCGCGAGATCGTAATGCACCGTGTCGGCAAATATCTCCCGCGTTGGCTCGACGAGATGCGCGGTCTCTGCTTCCAGCAGCCCGCTATGAAGTTTCAGCCGGCTCTTCTCCTCATCCGTCAGTTCGAGCGGGGAATTGGCGGGCGAAGTCTCGGTCTTCTCGGGTAACGTGTACTTGAGGTGAATCGCCGTTAGCGAAGACAGCTCCTGTGTGACGACCACATTTCCGGTCGCCTCCAATTCATTCGTGAGCTTGTTGAACAAGAACTCGTCCGACGAAATGTGCATGTTGTCCAGTTGGAGCTGCACATTTCCGATGAAATGCCGCTGGTTGGCGTCGCCCGTTATGCGGTCGGCGTCATAGACCAGACCCTTCGCCCAGTCCGGCGGCGCAAAACCGCCTTCACCGCTTCCCATATCCGGCTTACCCGCAAGCTGCTGTTGCATTTCTCTTTCGGATACCGGCCCGGTCAAAATTGGAGACGGCTTGAAGGATTTCGGCTCTGGAGCGCGCGGTTCGCCCGCGCCAGGAGCCGGACTACGCAACGCGCGGCCTTCCGGTGAAGCAGCCTTGGGTGAAGGCGCCGCGGGCTCCTCCGCGGCCGGCTGCGCAGGTTCGACCTTCGCGGGAGGTTCTACGGGGCGCGCCACGCCGGGCTCAGGGGCCGCCGCGGCTTGTTCCGAAGCAGGCTCCGCCTTGCCTTGCGTATCGGATTGAGTCGAGGTCTGCGGATTCGGCTCGGCCAACACGACCGGCGCCTTTGTGTCTTCCTTTGGCTCCGCTTCGGCAGGGCTCGGCGCATCCGGCTGCGTCTTCACCACGGCTTCAGGAGTAGACTCCACGGATTTTGACTCCGCAGGCGCAGCCGTCTCCTGAGGCGATGGCGTCACTTCGGGAGCGGGAGCGGCTTGGGCCGGCTCTTGTGCGGGCGCCACCGTCGGCGTTGGTGAAGCGGTTTCCGCCGCTGCTGGCTTCACTTCTGAAATGGCCGGTGTCGGCTCCGGAGCGGAAGCCACCTTCTGCGCTGGCGGTGTAGTTTCCGCCACGGAAGCCCCGGCCGTCGCTTCGCCAATCTGCCACGACTTCGCCGCAGGAGAGACGACTATAATTCGGTTCCCGGCGAAAGTTACGCCGCGCCCCGGCGTAGAAAGCTCCATCCGGCTCACGGACTCCAGCGATGGTCCAAATAACGCAACGGAATTCTCCATCAAGACGGCTATCCGGCCACCGGCGGCAGCAACATCCTGCGCGGCGGCATCCTGGTGGGCGGTAATCTTCCCGGAGTCGACGTCCACCAAGAGCAGCTTGGACTTGGTCGCAACAACGAAACGATGGCCGTCCAGCGTGGCGAGTGAAACGGGTACATCGGGCAGGACAATTCTTGACTTGGGCGTATCCGGCGCGCCTTGAAAGACGAGAAGAGCGGC
>JACRLJ010000119.1 GCA_016215105.1 Candidatus Hydrogenedentota bacterium | reverse complement strand
TCGCTGAGGCTTTTACTAGACGCTCCAAGAACGTAATTCGTAATTTCCATCCGTTCTCTCGCAGCCAAGCCGCCTTGTCAGAAGCCATGCCGCTCCGCGCTCACTCGCCCTCTTGCAGGCGTTTCTTTTGTTCTCCCTCGAACATCCCATGGGCTTCCGCCAGCAGCGCCGGAATAGCCTTGGCGTGCTTGGATTTCTTTAGGCTTTCTTTCAGGTCCAGCTTCTCCAGTTCCACTGCTTTCTTGCCTGGAAACCAGTTCCCGCCGCTACCCAGCATGTTATAACGCATCCGGCCATAGTCCACCATATCGAACGCCTTCGCCAGATTGCGCATACGCAAAATAACCGGGATATTGATCTCGCCAGGTGTTTCGTCCCATTCCGGCAGACCATCGCGCCACGTCGCCATCCACTCCTTGCCCAGCACGCGATCCAGTTCCGCTTCGAGCCGGGCCACAATCCGCGGAACAATCTCGTGGGCGCGGTCCAGCAACGATACCGCCTCGGCATGAAGGTCGAAATCCTGCGGTTTTGCCACGCCGCAACTCAGGGTGTGTACTTCGGGGCGCAGCAGACAAAACAGGTCATTGAAAACGATCGGGTGCAACGGTTCCGTTAGCTTCTTGAGCTTCTCCGAAGGATTGTACAGTAGTCCGCCTTTGTCATTGGGGCTGATAATGAACACGCCCATGTCGCGCTTCTTGCATTCCTCAATCGCCGGCCAATTCTCCTGGAAGATGTAGTACCAGTGCAGATTCACGTGGGTGAACACGCCCAAGCGGATCGCGTCGAGAATGACTCTGGTCGGTCCATGTGTCGAGAAACCAATGTGGCGGATACGGCCTTCCTTTTGCCATTGCAGGGCCTGGTCCAGGCAGACCTTGGTGTTCTCGAGCGCTTCGTCATCGTTTATCCCGTGAATCGAGAAGATGTCAAGATAGCCAACCCCGAGCAGGCGCATCGACTTCTCGAAATTCGCCCGGAACTTCTCCACGTCCTTATCCGGACCGACCTTTGTCTGCACTATGATCTGATCACGGGGAAGCAAAGGTAGAATCTTGCCCAGTTGTTCCTCGCTCGTGCCGTAGCCGCGCGCCGTCTCGATGTGATTGATTCCCAGTTCAATCGCGCGGCGTATGCACGCCTCGACATTCTTCTGGCTCTCTTCTGTATGCGGGTCATCGCTATTCCACGACTGCTGATACCGCATCCCCCCACAACTGATAGCAGGAATCTGGAGCTTCGTCTTTCCAACCCGGCGATACTTCATTTGGCCTCCTTCGGGGTCGCCGTAGTCTTTTTCCTCGCAGTGCCAGTCGCAACGGGGCAACTTGAATCCGCCGTCCACTCCGCCATCGAGCCGTCGTACAGCGAAACATTATCGTGACCGCTCAGGCGCATCACAAAGTAACCGACGCTGGCCTGGCGGCCGGTGTTGCAGTACGTGATGGTGTGCTTGTCCGACGCCATGCCGCTGCCTTTCAGCAAGTCTTCCAAAGATTTTCCTGGCAGCAAAGTCTTGTCGCTATCCTGTACAAAGGACGTAGCGGGAACGTTCTTTGCCCCCGGAATATGCCCAGGTTTCGCCACCGGTTCCGCCTTCTTTTCGCCGCCGAATTCCTCCTTCGACCGTTGGTCAACAAGTAGCCCCGCGTTGGCGCCAAGAAACTTCTGTACGTCCTCCTTGGACGCAAGCCGATTCGCTTGCACGTGAACTTCCGGAGGCGCAACGGCTTTTACCGGCGAGTCACCGGCTTCGGTGGGGCGCTTATCAGCGGTCCACTTTGCGAAGCCCCCGTCCAGAACCGCGATGTTGGGGTACCCGAGATAGTCCAAAATCCAAAACAGACGGGTAGCGTCCTTGAGATCGTCCGCGGTCTTCATGGACGAGTAGATGACGATATGCTTGTCCATGGCCAAACCCGCTTTTCCAAGCGCTTCGCGAACCTGCTCGACCGGTTTGAGCAGCCCCTTTACCCCATTGCGCGTCTCGGACAATTGCGTAACGTCAAGGTGAGCCGCGCCGGGAATGTGGCCGGCCTGATAATCGGCGAGCGGTCGCGCATCCACAATCAACGAATTCTTCAATTGGCCGAGTTCATCCGTAGACGTCAACATCGCTGGAGTGGAAACCCCAAAGAAGGCAAGAATCACGCCGGCTGTAATGGACATGGCACGCTCCTTTCAGAGTTGGAAATTGGACTTTGGAAAGTTGCCAAATGATCATCGCATATCAGGTGTTCGGTATCAAACCACGACACATTGGCTTGCTCTTCGCACGATACGAACTCGCAAGACTTGCCAGGCTGTTTTGAAAAGGTACTCGCATGAGCTTAGACTTCCGGCAATCACGATAGCGTTCTGCGGATGAGATTGATCGGCTTTGACCGCAGCTTCTGGCGGTAGCGACTCTGTTCGAATGCAATCAGCACGACCGGTAGCAATCGCCCTTGGGCGGGATGGGAATAGTGGCGCCATGATGAGTACAAGTCGCTTGCGATGGGGTTTGGGAATAGTCTGCGTCTTCGGCGCAGGCGCCGTGATGCTCGTCGCAGACAAGGCTGGAAAATCAACAAGCAGTGATACGGACGCCTCCCGCATGGTTGTCACATCCGCACGCGCTTCTGATTCTGCGGCGTCCACGAGCGTCGAGAGTGCTGCCACTGGGGCTGCAAGAGGCGAAGTCAGTGGAAGTGATTCCGCTTCCAATTCCGCGTTGCATCCGAACGACGGCTCAATCCTGGGAACCAACCTTACCGGGCCGTCGGACTGGAGTCCCGAGGGGCGCGATGTGATCACGGTGAGTCCGAGAGTTCAACTACGCTTGGAGATTACCGCCACCGATCCGGCGGACTATATCCGCAACATTCGCGTGATCATGCCGGGCGGCGGCGCGCCGGAGGAACCCTATTCGTGGTGGATTGACGCGAAAGACTGTCCGCACGGTTCGTTCAAGACCTTTGAGCAGACCTGCGCCAAGCAAGTCTTTCACCCCGCTTTCCTGGCCAGCATCAAGAACTATCGTGCGTTGCGCTTCATGGACTGGATGGGAACCAATGGATCTTCGCAGCAAGAGTTTGAAGGGCGTCCAGACCTAGCCGACGCGCGCTGGAGGGGTAGAGGAATTCCGCTCGAGATTATGTGCTCTTTGGCGAACCTTCTCCATGCCGATCCATGGTTTAATGTTCCTCACTTGGCGGATGATGATTACGTGTCTCAGATGGCGGAACTTATACGCCGCTGTTTGGCGCCGGGGCTGACGCCGCACATTGAATACTCAAACGAGGTCTGGAACACCGCGTTCCCGCAATACAAGTACGCCGAGGCGCAGGGCCTCCAACTGGGACTCACCACGAACGCCTTCGGCGCGGCGCTGCAGTTCTACTCCCAACGCAGCGTTCAGGTATTCAACGTCTTCGAACAAGTCTACAGCGGTCACACTACACTCGTGCGCGTAATGGCCGCTCAGGCCGCAAGTTCCTGGACTTCCGAGCAGGTACTCAAGTTCAACAAAGCCTTCGAACACACCGATGCGCTCGCCATTGCGCCGTATTTTGGGCGAGCCGTCGGCCCCGACGATCAAGGCGCCGTTCAGGCCATGTCCATAGACCAGCTTTTCGATTATATGCGTAATGACCCCGGTGGGCTTGCCATGAGCATCTCGTGGATGAAGCAGCAGGCGGCCGTGGCCAAGAAGTTCGGTGTCCGCCTGGTCGCCTACGAAGGGGGCCAGCACCTTGTCGGTTACCAGGGTGTTGAGAACAATAACACCATCAACGCCTTGTTCGACGCATTCAATCGCGACCCGCGCATCGGCGCGCTGTACGCCGACTACCTCACCGCGTGGAAACAAGCGGGTGGTGGGCTATTTATGCACTTCGTCAATACCAGCAACTTCGGCAAGTGGGGACGATGGGGAGCGGAAGAGTACCTTGGACAGCCACTAGATCAGGCGCCCAAGTTCGCCGCGCTTCAACAATTTATCGAAGCCAACCGCTAAGGGCTTCCTGGTCGTGGCAAACGGGAGGGCGGCTGTCCTCAGCCGCCGGAGTGCTCGCATGACGTCTTGGTAGGGGCTCTAAGTTCAGACTTAGGCCTGATCTTGGTATTGCAGTTGGTAAAGCGTGTAATACAGCCCCCTCTTTACCAGCAGTTCCTGGTGCGTGCCGATCTCCCGGATCTCCCCGTGGTGCACGACCACGATGCGGTCCGCGTGCTGAACCGTCGATAGCCGGTGCGCGATGACGATGCACGTGCGGCCTTCCATCAGTTTGGCGATGGCGTCCTGGATCAGCGCTTCCGTTTCGGTGTCCACGCTCGATGTCGCCTCGTCCAGTACGAGGATTCGCGGGTTATGAGCCAACGTCCGAGCAAACGCAAGCAACTGCCGCTGTCCGGTCGAAAGGTTTCCGCCACGTTCGCCAACGTCGTAATCGTACCCTTCCGGCCGCTTTTCGATGAAGCCTGCCGCATTGACGTATCGCGCGCACGCCCGGACGTGTTCGTCCGTCATCGTCTCATCACCGAGACGTATATTCCGCTCGATGGACCCGGAAAAAAGAAACACATCCTGCAACACCACGCCAATGTTCTTGCGGAGCGACTCCTGTTCGTAATCGCATACATCGACCCCGTCGGCCAGGATGGCCCCGCGCTGTACGTCGTAAAACCGGCTCAAGAGGCTAATGAACGTGCTCTTCCCCGCGCCGGTGTGGCCGACAATGGCAATGCGTTCACCAGGTTCAATGCGGAGATTGATGTCCTTGAGGACCCATTGCTCCGATTCATAGGCGAACCACACATTCTTGAATTCAACGCGGCCCTCGAGGTGACTGCACGGTACGGCGTCTGGCTTGTCCGCCACGTCCTCGGGCGTATCCAAAAGCTGAAACACGCGCTCCGACGACGCCATGGCCGCCTGCAAAAGGTTGTACTTATCGGCCAAGCCGCGAATCGGCCCAAAAATGCGATCAGAGTACTGCACGAAGGCGAACAACATCCCGACGGACGCCAGCCCCGTCCCCTGTTGTGTGGCGCGGAGTATCTGGTAGCCCCCGAAAAGAATAATCAGCGCTATCGCCAAAGAGCCCAGGAAATCCACCGTCGGGAAATAGTAGGCGTAGTTCCGCACTTGTCGAATCCACTCGTCACGGTGATCGGCGTTACGGCGCTCGTACTCCTCGTAATTCTGTTGTTCCCGTCCAAAGAGCTGCACCACCCGCATCCCGGTAACGTTTTCTTGGAGGAAGGCGTTTACGCGCGCGATCTTTTTCCGTATGTCGAGATAGGACTTTCGCGCATACTTTCGGAAAATCAGGCTCGTCAGGTAAACCAGTGGTACCGTCGTCAACGTCAGAAGCGCGAGCGGCCAATTCATCCACAACATAAACCCGAGGACACCCACAATCGTGAACAGATCGCTCAAGACCTGGACCACTCCGTTCACGATCGTCTCTTGGATGTTCTCGACGTCGCTGGTTACTCGGGTCATCAGGCGGCCCACGGGATTCTTATCGAGAAAACGCAACGACATCCGTTGCAGGTGCGAAAACACGCCGACCCGCATTTCGAGCATCGTCTTTTGCCCGACGTATGCGACGAGCAGCATCTGAAGATACCGGACTAGCCCCTCGGCGACCATCAGCCCTACGATCAGCGCGGTGAGCGCCGCCAGGCCGTGCTCATTGCGTACGCGGGCCGAAGCGATATCTAGGGGCATCCCGGACGTAGCCGGCGCGCTTGATGGGTCGGCGATATACGTGTCCAATGCGATCTTGCTCAAAGCGGGTACCGCGCTCGAAAGAACCGTCGCGCCCACGAGCAGCAGCGTCGCGAAGACCATGTAGGTCTTGAAGGGGCGCAAATACTGCAATAGACGGCGCATTAATCGAGCGTCGTAGGCCCGCTCCTGCAACTCGTCTTCAACGTGATAGCCTTCGGTCACGCTTCATCCTCCAACTCATCTTCAAGGAGTTGCCGCGTGTACATGTCCGCATAGAGGCCCGCCTGAGCCACAAGAGCGTCATGGGAACCGCGTTCGACGATTTGTCCATCGCGCAATACCAAGATGAGATCGGCATGCCGAATCGTCGAGACACGGTGAGAAATGAGGACTGTCGTGCGGGTCGCTGTTACGTCTTTGAGCCGCCGCAGTATCCGCTCTTCCGTATGGGTATCCACGCTCGAAAGGGCATCGTCAAGAATGAGAATCTTCGGGTCCCGGAGAACCGCGCGAGCGATCGCCAAGCGCTGCTTTTGTCCGCCCGACAAGTTGACCCCGCGTTCGCCGAGCAAGGTGTCGTATCCGCGTAGCATCAGGGCGACCAAACGCTAGGTTGGCGTGAATGCTGTCTGAAAACAAGAACGTGTCCTGTGGAACGTATCCGAATGTTCCGCGTAATACACGCACCGGAATTTCACGCAGGCCGATCCCATCGATCGACACCGTGCCCGAAGTGGGATCGTATTCCCGTGTAAGGAGCGAGACAATACTCGATTTTCCGGACCCGGTAGGCCCTACAATGGCCACGGTTTTCCCCGCGGCCACGTCAAAGCTGATGTCATGGAGCACGGTGGCGCTGCCATAACCGAAGCTGACACGATCGAAGCGTACCGCGCCGGTCAGGGTCTCAATATCGCGCCGCGTGTCGAGCGTGTCCTGGATAGACGGTTCTTCAAGTAGAAACTCCGCGATACGGTTCATGCCTACCGCGCCCCGCTGATAAAGCGTGAGGACCCATCCAAAACTAACGAGCGGATCGGCCAGCAGCGCAAAACAGACGATGAACCCGATCAAGTCTCCCCGGTTGATCGCGCCGCGAATGACCATGACGCCGCCTTGCCACATCACCAGCATCATGATGGCCCCTATCATGAAGCCGATCAACGGCCATGCGAGCGAGGTCATCGCCGCGAGTTTCATATTCTCGCGCATGTAAGCGGCGCAATCGCCCTGAAAGTCCCGCAGTTCCCGCCCGGCCGCGCTGTACGCTTTGACGACGCGCGCGCCCGCGAGATTTTCCTGTGCGCGGTTCGACAAAGTCGAAAACTGCTCCTGCACCGTCTTGGACTGGTGGTTGATATACACGACGAAGAAGTAGACAACTAGAGACACGATGGGGAGGGGCATCAGTGAGATTACGGTAAGTTTGGGGCTTAGATAGATCATCCACGCTAACGTGAACGGAAGCCGGATTAAGTCCACTGTGCCCATCACGCCCGGCCCCACAAAGGAGCGCACATAGTCGAGGTCGTTTGTCGCGCGCGCGACGATATCCCCGGTCTTGGTGCGATGGAAGAAATCCTGAGACAAGCGCTGAATATGCTGGAAATAATCGTTACGGAGGTCGTACTCAAACTTGCGGGAAGCGCCGATCATGAGCATGCGCTGCCAGTACCGGGCCGCGCCGGTGGCCAAGGCGATTACGAGCAGTCCGGCGAAATAAGCCCAGAGATAGCTCGCGGACATCGTTCCGGCGTCAAATTGGTTGACTGCCAGGCGAAGCACGTAGGGTAGCCCCAAGCCAATGAAGACAAACAGAATCGCAAGGGAGCCGCCAATCGCGAAGTCTTTCCAGTAGGGAAGGCTGTATCGAAGAAGTGTGCGAAACGGTTGACCGGGCACGACGTTACCCGAAGCGGCAGACACCACTACGTCTCCCGCGCGCCGCGGAAGGTCTCAAGCCCTTGGACCATTTCCAGCAAATCCTCGGCCTTGAATGGCTTGACCAGATAGCCGTCCGCGCCAACTTCCTGCGCGCGCGGAGACTTGCGGTCCACCGGTTTCGCTGTAACCATGTAAACCTTGATACCCGCTAACGACGGATCCGACTTGATCCGCCGGCACGTCTCCCACCCGTCCATGCCCGGCATTGCAATATCCAGAAGAATTAGCCCGTATTCGTGGCTGGCGGCTAACGACAAGGCCTCTTCGCCCGAACCACACCCATCTACGGTGTAGCCTTCCCCTGCGAGGCAGCGCCCGATGAATACCCGGATCTCGGGGTCATCATCTACGCAGAGCACCTTGTCCCCAAAGGGTTCGCCGATCGCCATGCCTTGGCTGAGGGCATAGTGGATTGAACTCAACAGGCTGCTCTTGCGGAACCCCCGCTTGATGCGCGCCGCCACAACAGAGCGGTAACACCCATACAACTCATCGTCATTGGTGAGGACAATGATCGGAAGTGAGCCCGATACCGGGTGCGCGAGAAGCTCATCGAGTATCGCGTGTCCTCGCGTACCTGACGCGGAGTCCACAAGGATACAGTCGGGACTGTGCTTAAGCGCGAGCGCGACCGCGTTCGACGGATTGACCGCGTGGATCACGTCCATGCCTTCGGGGCCAAGCAGCGCGCGTACCTGCGCGCCAAGCGCCCGGTCTGGCGTCACCACTTCAATCAGCAGATGGGTCTCCTTCGGAATTGGCTCGCCAGACTGCGCCCCGCTGGATTCAGGACGCGCGCCCGTAAGCGGCAACGCGAATCGGAAGGTGGTGCCTTTCCCAACTTCGCTGGTGAGCGTAATGCGGCTGCCGTGCAGGCTCACGATATCTTGAGCGATCGAAAGCCCAATGCCCGTGCCGCCATACTTCCGAGTCGACGAACCGTCAACCTGATAGAAACGGGTAAACACCTTGTCTATCGCCTCCGCCGGAATTCCGATGCCCGTGTCGGACACAGTTACGTCCACCGTCTCCTCGCCCCGCCGCAATTCGATAATGACCTGTCCGCCGTTGTGGTTGAACTTGACCGCGTTGGAAAGGAGGTTATTAAATACCTGCCCCAGTTTCCCCTTATCACCTTCAACCAGAATGGTTTCGTCCGACGTAATAAGCTCAAGTTCGATCTCGCGGCTGTCCGAAAGCGGCTGCATAATCTGGATGCTTCCACGGGCGCAGTCCACCAAGTCGAGCGTGTCGTACACGAGCGTTTCAGCGCCGCGATGCAGCCGCGAAAAATCGAGCAAATTCTCGATCAACGTGACCAGCCGTTCGATATTTCGCAGACTTATCCCCAGATACTCCTTCTGCGTATCCGTGACAGGGCCGCCCTTCCCATTGTATATCATGTCAGTATACCCCATGACGGCGACTAGCGGGGTACGCAATTCGTGAGATACGTTGGACAGCAGGTTCGTCTTCATCTCGTCCAACGTCTTGAGTTCCTCGTTCGCCTCGTGCAGCTTTTCGCGCGCGCGTGTCACTTCCTCGAGAGACTGCTGCAAGTTCTCGAGCAATTGCGCGTTCCGTATGGCTACCGCCACGTGAGGCGCCATCTGCTCCAGCACTTCAATATCGTGCTTGGAAAATGAGAACGCGGCGTTCGCACCTAGATTCACCGTGCCTATGATCCGACCTGACGCGTACAAGGGTACACACAAGCAACTCCGTGTGAGCGGTGGATATTGTTCCGCAAACGGCGACTCCGGAGAAGCGAGGTCGTCCACCACTAGGCATTCACGTTGACGGGCCACCCACGCCTCGCATGACTTCTCGTCGTCCAGCGAATACGAACGGCCAAGGCTCAATTCCTGCGCCGGCCACAACCGGCGGGTGACAAACGCGTCACCGCGCTCGTTGAGCAGCGCCAGCGCGGCGTAGTCAAATCCCACGAGTTTCTTCAACTCGACAACCAGGTTCTCATACACGCGGCCGGACTCGAGGCTCGAATTGATTACGTTCGCTATTTGATTAATGACGCTGATGCGTTCCGAGCGCTCGCGCGCCTCTTGCTCCAGGCGGACGCTCTTTGTGACGTCCCGGAAGATTCCCTCGGTTCCAACTGCGGCGCCATAGTCGTCCACCACGCGGTTGCCCGAAAGCTCCACGCAGATTGCCCGGCCATCGCGCCGCTTCATCCACACGCGCGTCCGCTCGATGTACCCCTTATTGTCTAGCTCGCCGGACATCCGTGCATAATCAAGTTCCTCGAGAAACACCTCGCGCAAGTTCTGGCCAATCGCGTCCTGAACTCGGGTATAGCCGAAGACTTCCACGCCCGCCGGATTCAGAAACCCGATAACCCCGTCAGGATCGGTCTGAAAAATGCCATCACGCATCGACGTAATGAGGCTGCGGTACTTCTCTTCCGATTCCTCGAGCTGCCGAATGTTGCGCTTCAGCGCCAGCGCCATCTTGTTGAACGAATCAGCCAGCTCCTCGATTTCGTCACCGGTGCCAATCTTCAACTTGAGCTCGAGGTCGCCTTGCCCAATGATCTGCGCGCCGTCATTCAATAGCGACACCGGGCGCACGATATTGTTGTGTACATTGCGGTATGCGAACAGACAAAGCACGGCGATGCCGATCGCCGATCCGAACAGCGCCACCAATGCGCCGCGGTAGATGTTCGTGAATACGGATGCGGCCGATCGGTGAACTACAATGTAAATGCCCTGCGTTGGAAACAGCTCCTGATACGCGGCAAATACGCTTGCAGGGCGCTCCATCCCTTGATAACGTTTGATATAAAGGGAGTGGGGGCCACCCGACGGATCGGACTCGATAGCCTTTCGCAGTTCCGGGTCAGCGTCTTGTGTGATGAGGCTTGGACTGTCGCTCGGTGATTTCTGCTCAAGACTTGACACGAGCATCTTGTCACCCTCAAGGTAGGCGATTTGGTAGCGGTCAACCCCGGCCCGCCGCGCGGCCGTAGGCGACCCCGACCCCAGAGCGTACGTGAGCAGGGTATTGATGCCGAGAAGCTCAGAAACGTATCCAAGCGGTTGGCCCCCGTTCTGCGCAAAAACCGGCGCCACCGCTTGGACCATATACCGCTGGCTACTCGCATCATACTTGACGCCCACAAAAGTAGCGCCATGAACGTGGCCAACCCAATTGGGGACCGTCCGGTCCGTGGAGGCCGCTGATTGATCCGATGTTGCGAGCAATATTCCTTGCGGGTCGTACACGCTGCATACCGACGGACCATCGTCAATCGCGCCATGCGCCTCACGACGCAGCAGAGCCTGTAAGGAATCAAGTTCCGGAGCCTGGGGGGTTGCGCGCGGCGCATTCTGCGGACTCGGTCCAAGCGCATCCAACACGCGTGCATCAGAGGCGAGTATCGTAACCGTACGCAAGCGCGATTTTGACGCGAGAAGTACGCCCTGCGCTTTGTTAAACGCAGCATTGGCAAGATTCTGCTCGATCGCGGAACTTTGGCCTTCGCGCGCCGAAATGAATCCAATGAAAAGCGCGACCGCCATCGGCAGAATACCCACGATCAGAATAGACGTGAGTATCTTGCGCTCAATCCCCTTTCGGGGCTCATTGGTCCGCATCGCAGCTCGCCGCGGGAACTATTCGACTACTCGACCGCGCCCAATCAGTTCCCGTACTTTGTCGAGTAGCTGGTCCACTTTGAATGGCTTCGCGAGATATTCATCAGCGCCGCAAGAAAAAATGCGCTCGATATCGCGTTCTTTGGAAAGACACGTCACTGCCATTATCGGCGTGCTTCGCGTTAATTCGTTTTCGCGCAACGCCTTGCACACCTCAAACCCATTGATCTCCGGCATCAGGAAGTCCAGCAAAATCAGATCCGGAGATAATTGGGCCGCCTTAAGCCCCACTTCGGTGGCATTGCTCACCTTAATGAGGTCGAATCCCTCATCCGTCAACAACTTCTCCAAGTGTCCCCCAGGGGTACGGGACGCCTTAATGAGCCCTTGCTTTATCCAATTCTTGATGCTGTGGTGGGTGACGTGGCAGATCGCAGCCGCCTCGAACGTGGTGTATGCTTTCTTCTCCCGATCGCTCAAGATTCGAACCTCCTAAGATATTGACCCCGCGCTACTTAACCCAAATGCGACATGCCGCGCCCCAGGTGCGTCTATAATTCGCACCTTGTCACATTTTAACTAAATTATAACTACCAAGGGCCTTTTTGTCAAACTATTCTCCCAAAATACAGTTGCCCCCATCCGACATTACTTGCCTACTTACGGGTCAGTAGGCCATTTTCTCCCTCGGACAGCCAACGCCTCTTGGGCGCTCAGGCATCTGCTATCCCGAGAGACGACGCGGATTGTCTCGCAGCCTCAAATTGCCGGCTCTCTGGCCGGATCCCTAGTCCAGGCCCACCTGCTGGGGCAACTGAGCAAGGGCCTGCGTTACGGCCCGAAGTTCCTCGGTACCCAGGCCGGTCGCAAGAAGCTCGACATAGTGCGGGTAAATTCCCGAAGCAATCCGAAAAATGATGACCCAGATTGCACAGGACGACAGCATAAGACCCGTAAGAATGCCGTAATACCTTCGGCATAGGATTACGGATGCCTTCCGTTACGCGTCGACAGCCTGTGTCAGATGCGTTTCGTAGCCCAGCTGGACATTTAGGGACTCGCAGACAGCTTTTGACGATTTCAACCGGTACACAGGGTAATACAGGCCAAATGCGACCATAACGGCCATCCCGCCCCACCATGTATCGCTAATCCAGTCCAACTTGTCCGGCGCCAGTTTTCCCAGCCACGGCTCCACCGCGAGGAGCAGAATACATACCACGCAGCCAAAGGCCGGGACGGCCCATCCCGCGCGTCTATGAGCCACCGTCCAATGCATTGCGCTTGCGCGAGAAAGTCGCGCCAAGGTGACGGAAAGGAAATAGATCATGAAGAGAAGACAAAATGATTCAATCCAAAGCCACTTTGGCGCCTCGAACCGGGCTCGGTCCTGTTGGATTGTGCCTGCGCGTTGCGCCTCAAACGTATCTACTGTATCGAGCGCCGCTTGCACCTGAGTGAGAAGCGTCGGCAGCGATTTGTCCTCGGTGCTCTTCTCCGATTGGCGAAGTTGTTCTCGCAGCCGGATGGCGCGCGCTTCGATTTCAAGGCCCGTCTTCACTTGAAGGGTCCCGGGGTCGCCCGTGGCCAATCGGTCACCCATTTCCTGGAGCGTGTTGAGCCATGCGTCCCAGTTCTGAGGTTGGCCCCGCCTAATCTGAGATTCGGCCAATGCGCCCACATTCTTGGCGTACTCAAGGAGTGGAGCGCAGCACTCCCGAATAGCGTTACGCCGAAGGTCCTGGTAGCACGCGCCGTCCACCGGGAAACTCGAAACCCACAGAGGCCGTGGAAACACCACTGGATTACCGCTGCTGTTCGCCCGCGCCACCAACGCCAAGGATTCCTCAGGGCTGTCCTTTCCGTTCGACGACAACGGGGTAACAGCGGCCTGCAAATAGGCGGACAGCGCATTGTGCGGGTCGCGTTCTGCCGCTTTTCGGAAGATGTCCAATGCCTGGCTCGTCTGGCCCTGTTTCGCCAAGGCGCAGCCATACCGAATCGCCAGAAACGCATTGCTGGGATCGAGTTCATGAGCCTTCGCGTAGGCCGGTAAGATGCGATCGTCTTCCTCGCGTTCCGCAAGGGCCTCGTAGTACTTGGCGTTCGGAGTACCGTGCAATGCCGCGTCTTGCTTGACTGCGGCGCGCAGGACCGTCCGCGCCGACGGGAATTCGCTCACCGGAAAACTTACGCCGAGACGAAATAGACGCTCCGTCTGTTCATAGCGGAGATAGTTCTCCGAAACGAATAGCATCGCGGAAAGCAGTATTACCGCCGCGACGGAACGGCGAAAGGCGCGCCGGGAACGCCGTGCGCCAATTTCGTCGCCACCGTCTCCGTAATCTGGAAACCGTGGTTCGGGCAGCGTCAACCCTGGCCTCCCATAAGGGCGCGGGCAATTTTCTTCCCTTCTTCTACCCCGGGCTGGTTGAATGTGTCCACATTATACAGCCGCCCAGCCATGGCCGTTTCCACCTCGAGCATGTACAACAACTGCGCCAAGGAGTGTTCGTCAACGGAGGACAACGTGACGCGAATCACGGGGCGTTCACTCAGTTTCAGCGCATCCATCGTGCCCTTCAACTCCGCGGCCATGAGCTTGTTCATGGTTTGGCCACGCAAATAGCCAAGCGATTCGACAAACCCCAGAGCTTCAGGTATACGCAAGGTCTTGGCGAAACGCTTCACTTCAAGTATCGTGATGATCTTGTCGTTCGGGCCCTCACGGTAGAGCTGTATCTGCGAATGCTGATCCGTCGCGCCCAGGGATTTGATCGGAGTCTGGCCGGCAAAGACCTCTTGCCCGTCCAGGCTGACGCGCTTTCCAAGGCTCTCCGCCCAAATCTGCCGGTACCAATCCGCCACGTCGCGCAGTGCATCGGTGTACGGCATCATGACCGACATGACCTTCCCTTTGCGGGTATCGGCTAAGTAGTGCATCGCGGCACGAAGATACGCCGGATTCTCTTCGAGAGTCGCCGTCGAGCACCGCGCATCCATGGACGCGCACCCGGCGAAAAGGGCATCCACATCCAAACCGAGTACCGCCGCAGGAAACATTCCGACCGGAGAGAACACCGAGAATCGCCCGCCAACATTGAGCGGCACTGCAAAGCATTTCAGACCATAGTGGTCGGCAATCGGATGCAGCAGGCTTGCCTTTTCGCCTCGGGGATTCGTTGTCGCGACGACATGCTCTTTCACTGCGTCAGGGCCCAAGTGCTTTTCAATTGCATCCACCGCAATCATAAGTTGCGACATCGTTTCAGCGGTATCGCCTGATTTGGAGATGACGTTGAAAAGCGTCTTCTGCGGAGGACAAATCTTCATCATCTGCCGGAACGTGATGGGGTCGATGTTGTCCATCACAAATAGGCGCGGAGCCCCGCGTCGCGTCTTTCGCGTTAGCAGGTTGTAGTAAGGCGGTTTCAGCGCGGTCACCAGCGCGGTCGTGCCCAATGCCGATCCGCCGATCCCAAGGACGACCAGATTCTCGTAGTTTTTGTCACGAAAGGCAGCAGCGGTGTCCTTGACGTCCTTGAGAACCGCGGTGTCCTTGTACAGATCGTAGAACCCGTATTTCTTCTCAGCCCGCTCCTGGACGAGCGCGGTGTGCGCCTCGGCGACACGCGGGGCAATATCCTTCAATTCCTGGGGAGTCACCCCGTGTGCCTGGCCGACCGACGACGCTTTGGCCCGCGAGATATCGATCTGAATGTTGATGTCCGTCATAGCTATTTCCCGTCAGTTGGTGGTGTGTTGAAGAAGTTCCGCAGCGCCATGTAGACCCCGGCTCGCGGTCCCTTGACGACGCGCACGCCGGGAAGCGAATCCAGAAATACCTTCCCGTAGTACTTTGTGATGATCCGGCGATCCAACACCAGGATAGCGCCTCGGTCCGTCGCGCGCCGTATCAAGCGGCCAAACCCTTGCCGGAACTTAATCACGGCCTGAGGCACCGTATACGCCATAAACGAGTTCCCGCCCGAGGAATCAATGGCTTCAGCCCGGGCCTCCAGGATGGGCTCTGTGGGTACCCGGAACGGCAGTTTGTGAAGTATAACACACTGCAACGCGTCGCCGGCAACGTCCACCCCTTCCCAGAAGCTGTCCGTCGCGAACAGCACGCTCGACGTGTCCTTACGAAATCGATCCAGCAATTGCGTCCGCGTGGCCGAGCCCTGTTTGAGCGCCGCGATGCCCGCCCGCCGCAAATCCCCCTCGAGCCGCTTGAACGTGAAATCGAGCGCATAGAACGACGTGAACAGAACAAATGCATGCCCCCGCGTGATCGACAACGCCTCCCGGATGTGATCCACGGCCTCTTCCATGAACGACGGATGGTCGGGCGCCGCAATGTCGTTGGGCAGACACAGCAGCGCCTGCGACTCAAAGTCGAACGGCGAATCAAGCGCCAACGCCTCAACATTCCGCTCGCCGACACGGTCCAACCCGATGCGCGAGAATAGGTAGTCAAACCTGCGCTGCACCGAAAGCGTCGCCGACGTCATCACTACCGATTTGAGGTTGCGGTAAACCCATTCCGAGAGAGACTCGGCTACTTCAAGCGGACACCGCGCCAATCGGACAATCGTCTCGTTGCGCGCGTCGATCTCTATCCAGCGAACCGTGTTCGCCGGACAATCCTCGCTCGTGACCTCCGCCAAGACTGACGCCACCCGAATCAAGCGGTCCCGGTAGGCGTTAAGCTGGGTCATCTCGGTAAGAAACGGCGCCTCGGTCTCATCGGGCGCCGCTTCGATGGATTTCAGCGGCGCCAACAGCCGGTTGCATTCCTTGACGCACGTTAAGATCTCGTCCATGGCGGGCAACACGTATACCGAATGCGCCTCGCGCAACTGCGGATCGCGCAACACCTCAGGCGTTAGCCGCCACTTGATGTCGCGGCCAATTTGCCCGCAGCGTTCCGCAGTGAGACTTCGCAGCGTGCTGAACGCGGAAATGACCGCCTCGCGCGCCGCGGCAATGCTCGGACACAGTTGGTTGTCCAGAACGTTGAGTATCGTTTCATACGTTTCGGCCGAAACGCGCCTCCCCAGCTTGGATAGCTTCGCTCGGACGAAGGGCAATAGACCCCGCTCATGAACGCCCTCGACCCGCAGCAGAAAGCCCAACGCCGCCAAAGCGCCATTCCGCGTGGTCTCAGCTCCGAAGTATTCCGTAGCGGAGTCTTCAATATGATGCGCCTCATCAAACACGAGCCGCTGATACGACGGCAGCACGCCCATCGCGGTAAACGCCCCCAACTCCTTCTTGACCGCCATATCCGCGAACAGCATCGAGTGATTGACCACCAGCAGATCGGCCTTCGCCATTTCGCGGCGCGCCCGGCCGATGAAACACTTCGACGGAGTGGGGCACTGTGACACGTGGCACGTATCCGCCTCCGAACAAAGCCGCTCCCAAACGTCCCGCGCCGGAACGAACGGTAAATCCGAAAGACTGCCGTCCTCGGTCGTCTTGGCCCATTCCGCAATGGCCTTGAGCATGGGGCCGTTTTCCTGGTCCTCGAACAGCGTGAGTTCCGTCAACGCTTGCCGCAGCTTGCGCTGGCACAGGTAGTTGCTCCGTCCCTTGACCAACACGCACGTAAATCGGTCCTCGATACACCGCGCCAGCACCGGGATGTCCTTGAGCACAATCTGCTCTTGAAGATTAATCGTCTTCGTAGATATCACCACCCGCTCGCGATTGCGAATCGCCCACTGTACCGCCGGAAGCAAATACGCCAGCGTCTTCCCGACGCCGGTAGGCGCCTCGATCACGCTAATCCCGTCGGTGTTAAACGCCCGCGCTACCGACGCCATCATCTCCGACTGTTGCGGCCGAACCTCGAAGTGGGGGAGTGCCCGCGCCAGTTTTCCGTTCGGCTTCAGCGATCGTGTCAACTCGTCCGGACTCAGTTGCGAGAGTTGGCGCTGAAAGAACGGCTCGACAACCACGTAGACCCGCGCAACCTCGTTGTCTACGATGAACACCCCGTTCCCGTGGCGTCCGAATATCGCGGCCAATTCCAAATCGGCCTCGGACGGAGCAATCAAGCCAGACGGATGATTGTGAATCACTACCTCCCGCGTGCCCACCGCCTCAAAAAACGCCGGGACCGCGCTTTCATGCCCCCGCGCGCACACCCGCACCGACTCGACAACCCCGTCGCCGTTAAGCGTCCCGGCGAAGAACACCTCTCGACCGCCCGACTCCGCTATCTCTCTTACCATAGCGCGAGCGGCAGCGGGAGATATCCGCTCCCTCGCGTCCTGACCCAATTCTGTTTCCATGCTCATCCGTCGTGGCGCCTAGTTCAAAGTCCCCGGCGCCGCAGCGCGCCGAAGTTAAACCAAACACTTAACCACAAACGGGGCGCCTTTGGCCAATCGTTCCCAAGACGCGCTGGCCGCCGCGTCAATCCGTTTCTCTTGGCCTTCGATTCCTCGGGAAGGCGGATGTCCTCATCTGCCGGTCTACGCTCCCCAATTCGTTTCTTTTGGCCACCTTTTCTTTCCGCAAAGAAAAGGTGGAAGGGAGACGCGCCGACCCGCCGCGTCAACTCGTTTCTTTTGGCCTTCGATTCCCAGGGGAGGGCGGATGTCCTCATCCGCCGGTCTTTGCTGCCAGCCTCCAACCCCGTCCTGCTCCGGCCTTACCTCCAAAACCCAATACGTCACAATGACTTATCCCCTCGCACCCCTTGTTTGGAGAACCCGTCTGTTCTCGTGTCCACGCCTTGGCGAGGGTCGCTCTCTTCTTTCCTCCCATCAATCCTATACCTCGCATCGCTCCCATGTCCCCTCCGCTTTCGCCACCCAGAAGCCGAAACAAACCACACTTACATTATAGGAACCTTTTGGGAGACGGCGTTGGCTTGCTGCCCTACGAAGGCTGTGCGACCGGCGTGGATTCGCCGCCGTTGAGCCAGGAGAATGAGTGGAGTTCTTTAGATACGTTCTCGAACCGCTCCGCCACCTTGCGGTAGCGCTCGGGCAGGCTGCACAGGAACTGCTGGGCATGTTCGGCGGCGGGAGTCAGCTGGGTGAGCGCTTCAATATTCCAGGAGCGGACCAGACCTTGAAGGATGTCCACGTAGTGAAGGCGCGTATAGACACCCGTGCGCTCGGCCACGTCCGCGAATTTGCGGAAAGACTCGCCGATCTGTTTTCCTTTTTCGCGCATGTACATCGCGGGCATGGTCACTTTGCTTTTCATCATTTCCTGAAAAGACAGCAGCGCGTCACTGGGATCGACCTCTAGAATCTTCTCGAAGAACAGTTTATAGGCCTTTGCGTGACGATTCTCGTCGCTGGCCACATGGCTGCACAATCGGGCTAGCCGACGGTCACCCAACGAAGCTGCGCGCACCGCCACGTTTTTGTGAGAGACCTGTGTGGCAATTTCCTGGAAGCTGGTATAGGCGAACGCCTTATAGGGGTCCGAGCCGGTTTTGATGTCCATGCCGTCGCTGATCAGGTTCTGGATTGTGGCTTCGACCTCGCGCATGTTCACCCGGCCCGTCAAGTACAGATACCGGTTGAGCACGTCGCCATGGCGGTTCTCCTCGGCGGTCCACTTTCGCGCCCATTCGCCCCACGGGCCGCGCGGTTCGCCGCCCTTGTCGATGCCTTCGTAACTGTGGAGCCAAACGCTGTAAGTGGGCAGGGCCTCCTCGGTGATCATGTCACCCACGAGAACTGCAAGGAGGTCGTCCGGCAACTCGCGCGCAGCCTGCTGAAGCTCGCGTATCTGGTCAAACGCATCCGGTTGCGACATATCGGGAAGAAAATCGCTCGGCTGCCAATACGTGTCCTCTGTCTTGAGCAGACTCGGCAACGCGTCGCGCACAAAATCCTGAAGATGCCGCATAACTTCCAGCCGATTGCTGCTCACTTCGTGATCTCCGTCGTGTTTGGTTGGAGGGAAGTCGCCGAGAGTCCTGCAAGACCGCCCGAACGGGCTCGCCACGCTCTTGGCCGCCAATCAAGGTCAACGCTATGGGAACACCCGGGACGTGGCGAACATTTCTGGAATTCGCGGGCGTGGCCAGGTCCAATCGTCAAACAGCGTCGGCGGTCTATCGTTTGGGCCGGCAGGCGCCGGCTATATCCCGCTGCCGCCGATGTGTATGCCGCACTCCTTGTCGCCCTCGCCAGTGTGGTTGAACCAGCGCCACCGGCCCGCCCGCTTGTCCTCGAGGGGAAGGGTCGGCGTCGAGCAGATTACGCAGCCAATGCTCGAGTAACCCTTGTCATACAAGGTGTTATAGGGAAGATCGTGTTTCTTGACATATTGCCGAACCTGCTCTTCGGACCAATCGGCAAGCGGAGCAAGTTTGAGCAGCGCGCGCCCATTCCGGTCGATCCAGGACGCGCGGGGCGTAACCTTGCGCGCCGCGGACTGGTCCCGGCGCAATCCGGTTATCCAGACATCGAGCGAGGCCAGAGCGCGTTCATTCGGCTCGACCTTGCGTATCTTGCAGCAAAACTCCTGCTTGGGTTTACTGTCGAAGAAAAGGAACTCGCCGTGTTGAGCTACCATCTTTTGAAGGCGCTCGGGATCGGGTTGGAAACGTTCCACCGTGATGCCATAGCGCTTCTCGATGGCGTCCATGAGCTCGTAGGTTTCCGGATGCAATCGGAGCGTGTCGATCGTGATAACCCGAAGTCCGGGAGCGCAACGCCGCGACATATCGACCATGACCGTTCCTGTGTCTTGAAAGCTCGTGATGATGCCGGCGCGGTCGCCGTGGTTTGTGTGGGCCCACGTCAACATTTCCTCGGGGCTCATGGCTTCGAGGCGATCCAGGAGTTCGCTCTGATTTTCGAGAATCGTCATTTGTTTACCTCAACAGGTTCCGCCCGGCGAAGGGCTTCGCAATCGCCTTTACGCCTTCTGCGCCACGACGCCGCTAACCAAGGGACGCAGTTCGTCAATCCCCACGCGCGCCGACCAGTCGCCGAACCGTTCTCCATCCGCACGTCCGGCTTTCCACGCGTCAAGCAGAGCCGCGATCGCCGGAGCGAGGTCCTTTGTCGCGATCTTGTCAACCAGGGTCGCGTTCAGGCGCGTTCCGAGATGATGGCCGGCTACGTACAACTGGTATCGGTCCGTACCCCAGCCAACGATCCCGATTTCGGCGGTTCGCGGCCGCGAGCAATTGTTGGGGCAGCCGCTCATGCGAATCGTTACGTCCGCGTCGCCGTGACCCGCGTCCTCGATGGCCTTCATCACATCGGGAAGCGCGCGTTCCGCTTCCGACATCGCCAAGGAGCACAGCGGCAGCGCCGGGCAGGCCATTTCCGCGCGCCGAATGGTGGAAATACCCTTGTCCGTCGGGATCGAGTACTCGTCGAGCAGCGCCTGCACGGCCGCCACATCTTCATCACGGATGTTTGCCAGAATGACGCGGTGTTGCGCCGTCAACCGGATATCGGGCTTGAATCGCTCGACGATAGCGCGCAAACCGCTCTTGAATTGGTGACTACCTCCAAAATCGCGTATGCGGCCGTTTTCGACCCAAATCCCGACATAGTTCGAGCCGGGCTGAATCTGCTTCGACCAACCCAGGTAGTCTGGCTGCGATCCTGGTTGAATATTGCGGGGTTCCGGCAACGGCTTGCCATAGTATTCGGCGACTTTGGCGCGGAATTTGTCCACACCCCAATCCTCTATGAGGTACTTCAGGCGCGCGTGTTTACGGTCGGAACGTCCGCCGAAATCGCGAAAGATCTTCACGATGGCTTCGAGGACACCAACGATCTCTTTTTCGTCGGTCAGAAAGGCAATCGGTGTCGCCAGACGCGGGAACGTTGCCGCCTTATTGTGCGTGTACCCGAGCCCGCCACCGGCCAGGATCTCATAGCCGACAACGCGGCCGGATTCGGTCGCCGCGATAACCCCGGCGTCGTTGGTGAACACGTCTATGGAATTGTCAAAATCGGTCGTGACGCCAATCTTGAACTTCCGCGGAAGATAGGACGTGCCGTAGACCGGTTCTTCGACCGCGGTTGCCGAGTGTACGTCCGCTGCAAATGTAACAGTGCCGTCGCTGTTGACGGTGGCCTTTTCATCGTCGAGCCAGAGGTCGTAGTAGCTGCGCGTCTTTGGCAGGAAATGGGCGCTGATCCGGCGCGCAACGTCGAGAAGATTGACACCGCAATTGCGGTACTTCGGGTCGATATCCGCCACCGGACTCCCGGTCGTATTGCGCACCACATCTCCGCAGCAGCCGAAGGTGGTAACCTTCGAGTAGAGATTCAAGTCGTGAATGAGCGCGCGCAGATTTCCTTTGAGCACGCCGTGGAACTGAAAATCCTGGCGCGAAGTCACGCGCATATCGTTCTGACCGTACCGAGTGGCAAGTGCGTCGCACGCAAGATACTGCTCCGCCGTCAGATGCCCGGCGGGAAACTTTGTACGAAGCATCATCCGATACTCTTTGTCCAGGCCCGCCTTCTTGCGCTCGGTACGGGTATCCCGATTGTCTTGCTGATAAGTCCCGTGGTACTTGAGCAACTGGGACGAACATTCCGAAAAGGGGGCGGTGCTGCCCAACTCATCTGGGATGGGACCGTAGAGCCCCCGGCTCGCGGACTTGAAGCCTTCCACCGCGGTCAGCTTGACTTCGGCTCCGTCAGTGTCTGTATTCGGCATTGCGTCGTAACTCCTTGTATATCAGTGATCTGATGTCACCAATCCCAACATTGATAGCTATCATGATAAACATTTCAATGATAGTCGCTATTCGGCGAATTCGATGTAATTATGACTTGATTGGTCATTGAAGTCAAGTATGAGGTCCGGCCGGTGTTGAAGCGAGGAGTTGCGGTGTGTTTCCGTCAGGAATGACGCGGGCCGATCAGATTGAGGAATTCCAGTCGTGTCGCTTCCTCGTCAAGAAAGCTTCCGAGAACCGACGAAGTCACCATGACCGAGTTCTGCTTCTCGACGCCGCGCATCATCATGCACAAATGCTTGCATTCCATTACGACGCCGACCCCTTCGGCCTCGGTTGCCGACATCAGGTCTTCCGCAATCTGCGCCGTCAATCGCTCCTGAATCTGGAGGCGGCGAGCGAAGCAATCCACGATGCGGGACAGCTTGCTCAGTCCCAGCACTTTCTTCCGCGGGATGTACCCGATGTGACAGCGGCCCAGGAACGGCAACATGTGGTGTTCGCACAAACTGTACACTTCAATATCGCGGGAGATGATCATGTTGTTGGAGTGCGATTCGAATATTGCGCCATTCACCACTTCCTCAGTGGATAGCGCATACCCGGAGGTAAGGTACTCGTATGCCTGCGCGACGCGCTGTGGTGTCTTGAGCAGACCCTCGCGGTCGGGATCTTCTCCGATTTCAAGCAATAGTTCTCGCACAAGATGCGCGACGCGTTCCTGATTCATTGGGCTAACCTCTGGCGTAGTTGCGTTGTAAATTCGTGTTCAGGCGTATAGGAGCGGGCTTCACTCTCTGGAAGAAGCATCGCGAGCGGCGCCTGAGTCCCGGGCAGCACGAGGCCGGGCTCGATCTCGAGCAAAGCCTCGATGAGAAATGGCCTGTCGGCGAGATCCGGGTCCGGGATCTTCAAGCCGGGCTCATCGATCATCTCATTTTCGTAGAGCAGAATATCCAAGTCAATCACTCTCGGCGCATAGCGGTCGTCCGTGCGAATCCGTCCAAGACGGTCTTCAATGGAACGCAATACGCGGTATTTCAGCGCGCGCGGGCCCGTCTGAGTCGTGATGGCGAACACGCCATTAAGGAAGGGCGGTCCGCCGCCCGGACCAATTGGGTCTGTTCGGAAAACAGTCGAGACCGCGTTTATGGTGACATAGCTGGAAAGCAATCCGAGACCCTTGACAATATTCGACTCCGGCTCGATGTTCGAGCCAATCGAAATGAAGACACGTTGTAGTACGCTGCGCTCACGCATGACCGCCGCGTCCTCGAGAAACGCCGACCGCGACGCTGCGCGCAAAACGGAGCGCGCCCGGTTTGTCAACGACGACGTCCACGGACATAACGCGGGGATCGTCGAGGCAGACTTCTGCAATGCGTTGCGCAAGCCGTTCAACAAGGAAATACGCGGAACCTTCCACCATGGCCATAACGCGCTTTTTCAGGGTCTTGTAGTCAATCGTATCTTCAATTCGATCACTCGCGCATGCCTCGCCTAGATTGGCGCGCAACGTTATATTGACCACGACGTCCTGGCGCTGTCCGCGCTCTTCCGGATTCACGCCGAGGACGCAGCGCAACAGCAAATCACGAATATAGATCGTGTCGAGCGAATGATCAGACATGCACACTGCTCCTCAGGTGTCGTCCCCCGTCCACATAGATGACTTGGCCGGTGACGAAAGGGCTACGCAATAGGAATAACACGGCATCGGTGACCTCGGCGACGGTACCCACCGCGTTCAGCGGATTGGTGTGCGCCAACGAATGGAGGTAGGCGTCGTCTTTGCCTTCGGGCGGCAGCACGAGTCCTGGCGCGACGGCGTTGACGCGAATCGCCGGGGCGAACTCATTGGCCATCATTCCCGTAAGGGAAGCAAGCATTTGTTTGGCGAGTTGATACGAAACGTGGCCTCGGTCGTAATCGTTCATGCGCGCATCGAGGAAATTGATGATAGCGCCCTCCCGATCTTGCGACGCGAAACGCCTCGACAGCACGAGAGGCGCAAAGGCATTCACCGCAATCGACTGGCGCAGTCGGTCCAGCGAGAAATCCCTCAACGTATCTTCCGGAAACGCGGAAGCGCTATTCACAAGAATGTCGATTGGTCCTGCGGTCTTGACAGCCCGGGACATCAGACCGGCTGCGGCGTCTGGATCGGCCAAGTCCGCCGAAAGGGTCCAAGTGCGCACTCCCGTCGCGCGAATCGCGTCGGCCGTCTCCAATGCGTACTCAGATGAGTGGCGGTAATGCACGACGACATTGACGCCATTTCGCGCCAACTCGAGGGCCACGGCGTGGCCGATTCGCTTGGCGGCGCCGGTGACGAGCGCGGTCTTTCCCGCAAGCGGACTAGCCCCGCTCATAAGCCATTGCTCCTCGGTATGTCCTGCAATTGAACCGTCCAAACTTCTAGGGGCGCGGCCAGAGAGTCGACTTTCTGGCCGGATTCCTGGGATCGAGTAGGCCACCGTTCGCGTGTCATGACTTCCGGCAGTGGGATACCTACACTCGGTGCGAGGCATTCTCCACAGTGGAGCCAAACTCCGCAGTTCATCCGCGCCACGCGGCGGAGCAAGCGCCGCTCGGAGCAGTTGCGACGCACTTCCATTTCGCGATCATAGCAAAGTGGAGGTTTCCGGATAAACACGCGGCGCGTGCCACATTATTTCGCGCGGGATACTCCGGCTGTACACTTCGACGGTAAGCTGACACTTCAGGCATGGCGCGAAAAAGCGATGGCAGTGGCGGCGCATCCGCCACTGCCATCGCAGGAATCGAACCGTACTCGCCCTGGCCAAATTGCTGGCGGGAGACCGTGTTGCGCTGGATTCTACGGCGTCTTGGGCGTCGGCGGGGCAGGAGTCGCGGGAATAGTGACCGAATTCGATGATGGAGCGGCTGCTGGCGCCGGTTCAGGCTTTGGCTTGGGCTCGTCCTTGACGTCCGCCGCCGCGGGGGCTTGCTGGCCGGCCTCTAGGATGTCGGCCGCGGGCAGAATAACCGGCAACACGCTGTCATGTCCGCCGCCCATCATGCTCATCATGCCGCCGCCACTCAGTCCGCCGGGGATGGTGCGCAGCAAGGCGACACCGACAATCTTGCCGTCAATCGTAAACGCGGGGCAGCCCAAGGCGCCCGTAGATTCACCACGGCCAGGAACGTAAAACGTGCGCGGCTTCGCGATGATGGCTTCAACACGGTCAACAGACATCGCGTACGCGCGATTGGCTACCTTGCCCAGGCGATTCAGCACCAGGATTTGATCGAGTATTTGAGGGGTCCCGGACTCTTTGAGGTTGATTGAGGCAAGCGGAGCGGCGGGTTTTTCCGTGGGACGGATAAAAGCCAGATCGAGATCTTTGTCGCGCAGCACAACTTTGGCGGCCAATTCCTTCCCGTCCTCGGTTATGATCTTGACATCCGCAAGAGTGCTATCAATCTTCATGTCCCCGCCGTCCGTCATATCGCCCATCATGCTCTGGATGAGGGCTGACGGATCGGTTTGGCTCAGTGAAAGGACCGTAAGTCCGGAAGGATCGATGACCGTTCCGGTGACTTCGGCTTTTTCTTCCTGTTCCTGCGATCCGGATCCTCCCATCGAAAACTGTTGTTTGATAACCAAGGAAACCGTGACGACGGCGTTCTTGTGCGCATCCAAGACGGTGCGGCCCGCAACGGCCGCCTCGTCAGCGGCAGCAGAAAACACCAACGCAGCCGCCGCGACCGCTCCCAACGCACTCCGTTTGGTCAATGTAAGCATACGAAACGCCTTTCCACCCCTAAGGGCTTGTACTCCAGTTGGGCTCCAGTTCCAGGAAGAGAGTGTGTACGCCACGGAGAACCCGCAGCACGACTGAACGCGGTTTAGCCGCGGCGATTTCCTTCATCTTGGACTGCAAGCCATCCACGCTGCTGATCGGTGTACCCTCGATGTCGGTGATCAAGTCGCTGACGTTCATGCGTCCGAGTTCCGCCCATCCTCCGGGTTTGATCTCGATGACCAAGACCCCGTGCTGATCCTTCTGCCATTGCTGGCTGACCTGGTCCGTCAGCGAGATGTCACGTACGGTAAATTCGAAATCGGTATCCTGATGCTTCTTCATCTCACGGCTCTCAGGCGGACCCTGCGGAAGCTCGATAGACGCCTTCATCGGCTCCTTTCCGCGGATAATGGAGAGTTCAGCCGTTGTGCCAACTTTGTACTGGCGGATTAGCGCGGGAAGCTCTTCCAATTGTTCGGGAGCGGAGGCGGTCAATGGGGCGCCGTCAACCGCGACAATAAGGTCACCCACTTTCAGTTGGGCTCTCTCCGCGGCGCTTTCTGGAAACACGGCGGTTATTCGGAATCCTTTCCTATCCGGAAATCCCAGTTGCTCGGCGATATCTTTTGTAATCACCTGATACTTGATGGGAAGCCACGCCTTGCGGACCTCGAGGCCGGGATCGTCGAAATCTTTGATCCCAATTTTGACGACTGTCACGAGTTTCTCGGTGTCCCGAGTAAATCCAATGAGCGTCGGCACAGGGTCCTTCTTTCCCTCGGTAAGTTTCGCGGTCAATTCGGACAATTCTTTCACATTCTTAATGGGAGTCCCGCCGACATCATGAACGACATCATCTTGCGTTAGTTTGGGCTTCGCGTCACCGGCCGGTCCTCCCGGGCTAACCGAAGTGATCAGAACGCCCTCCTGGCTGTCGAGTTTCATTTCCTTGGCGATGAAGAACGAAATATTGCGGCCGGTGATTCCCCATTTCTTGAGCTCCGACTGTTTGGGGCTGGCTTCCTCACGCTCCGCCGTGGCGACCTTCAGGGGAATCTCCTTGCCGTCACGCAGGATCGCCACTTCGATCTCCTGGCCAATGGGGAGATCGGCTACCATGCGGTTGAATCCGGGTTTCTCTTCGTCGAAGTGTATGTTCACATCTTTGCCTGCCAGACGAACTATGATGTCTCCAGACTGGATGCCCGCTTTGTCTGCGGGCGAACCCTTCATCGTACCGCTGACCAAGACTCCGTGATCGATTTTCGAATGTTTCAGCAAGGGCTGTATTTCGAGCCCAAGCCAACTGCGCTTTACACGGCCGTTCTTGATGATCTCCTGGGCAACCGTATTAGCGAGATTTCCCGGAATCGCGCCGCTCAGTGCGAGGTCGATCTCGTTGATACCGATAATTTGTCCGTTGAGATTAACCAATGGACCGCCGGAATTGCCCGGATAGATTGCAGCGTCATGGCCAATCCAGCGCACGATTGAGCCCACATCTTCCCCATCCAGCGTGAACCGCCACTGCATCATCTTCGGCATGATCATTTCCGTATTGCTGACAATGCCGAGAGTAACACTTTGGGACAGGGCCATGGGGCTCCCCATCGCCAATACGTTGTCGCCGACAAGAACTCTGGATGAGTCACCGAACTCCGCAACCGGAAAGTCACGAGGGGAGTCAGGCCTCAATTTCAACACCGAAATATCCGTCAACGCATCGGTGCCAACCAGATCCGCCTCCATCTCCTCCTTGTTTGAGAAAGTACACTGGATTCGGGTGGCATGTCCGGCCACGTGGTGATTCGTAATGACGTAACCTTCTTTGCCGATCACCGCGCCGCTGCCTGACGCTTGAAATTTTACCTCGCGTCCATCGTTATATTCGACGAATACAACGTGTATGCGGACCAAAGCGGGTTTGACCTTGGCTACCGCGTTCTCAACCGCGCTGCGAAGCGCGTCAGGAACTTCCTCGGCTCGCGCCGATCGGCTGCAGAATACTATCAGCGATATGGCGGCGGTGGCGGCAAGAACCATCGTTCTCAGGTGGCGACCCATTCAAGTTACCTCGAGTGTTTTCTGCTTCGTTTCAGACCAAGCCTTGTTCAATTATTTCCAGTGCGAACCGCCCTATGCCAGCGGTTGTACCCCCGCGCCGTCCGGATGAAACACATTGTTCTATCTATATAGATATGAATGTGCGTTTTGTGCCGTGTGGATACTACTTCTCTACAGTTCTCGTGGCGCTACCGCGCTCTTCCTGCTGTCACCGGAAGGCCCGGTAAGAAGCCGTTGACCATTGTAACTCCAGTCACGCTATGGCCGATCAGAGCTACGAGGACCAAACGTGGACAGTGGTCGCGCTCGGGTAGGGGATTATCTTACGGTGGATAGCGCAAGTCAAGCAGTTCCGTTTGGCCTCAATTCGCCGGATGGGTTCGTGTGTTTGTGATACACGCCTGTCGAATGGTGTGATCGCACGAACACATAACCTCGAGAGGCGCGCAATGTGGCATGGGCATCTTTGCCCGGATGGCATGGAAGGCCAAGCAGCACGCGCCGAACCATCGCACCTCTACGCGCGGTTTACAGTTCGAGACAGATTCCGAGTCTGCTTGTTCGCCGCCGGTGCGTAAGACGCCCGGTAGCGCAGGCGGAGTGGCCGCGCTCAAGTAATGGCCATGGACCAACCGTTGCTGGATGCGAGCAAGTCCGGCAGCCGTCCGGAACAAATAGACTGTATTGTGTTGCCGCCGATTTCAGCTCTCGCCATGATTTCGCGTTGTTGAAACGCGCTGACCGCCGATTGCGGGTCCAGATTCATCTAATCCGAAAAAGGTGCTAGAATTGAATATAGTGCGCTTGCGAGGATGGGCAACGGATGGTACAATCGTGACAAGACGCTTGGTAACCGGCCAATCTCTCACGAGAGAGGCCGGAGAATTACCAAGCATTTGATGGCGGACACCAAGCGACCCCGACGCTTGGTGTCCTTCTTTTTGAGCGCCGATGGCGGACACTACGCCTCGAACTGCAGAAACTCCCGATAGTGTTCAGTTCAAGCGTTATCCAATAGTGGTCCTCGGAGAGTGAGCCTCGGGAAGCATCTGGCTGTAGTTACTCTTGGGGAAGGAGTGACTTGAGGTAGATTCTTGATAGGTACTTCCGTCCACTCCCTCTCCGAGGATCCAGAGAAGCCGGTTCGAACCTGCCCGCATACGCGCAGGCATTTGACCGAACTGCACCCGGAACATCCGCGGAAATGCACATTGCGGTCTATTCCGGAGGGAAATGATTCAACTGTTCAGCTAACGGACGCGGTGACTTTGTCAAACGACGTCTGAATCTCGCCCGAGCGGTAATCAGGCACCAACCGTACGGACAACTGCTTCACGCCCTTTATTGGCTTTCCCGGAACTGGGATCTCGATGGAGCGCAGCGAGTGATCGTTGAAGACGCTTGCGTCGATCCGTTCCCGGAAGAGCACGCGGCTTGCGTCGTCGAACACATACACGGTGTATCCGCAGTGATGCGCCGAGTTTGAGTCGGGATTCCAGGACAGTTCAATGGATTTCACGGCCATCGGCGCGCCGTCGTCGCGTTGGGTGTTGAATAGAAAAACAGCTCTCCCTGTAAGCTCGGTCTGTGATCCAAACCGCTTAAGAAAGTAGTCGAATGCCGTTGTTGCGCGCTCCTCAGGGCTGAGTAAGTCCGCCCATTTCGTGACCGCCACGACATCAACGGCGTGAACAGGGGGCACCTCTCCGGTCGCGGGCAGCACCACTTGGTCGCCCGCAACGAGGCTACGGACATTCAGCGCATTTTCCGCGGTGACATTACCGCGCTTTACCGTGACGGTGGTTTCGTTCTTGGTTACGCGCACATCGAACGAGGTCCCAAAGACAGTGACTTCACCGTTTGGCGTTAGCACTTTGAACGGGTTGGCCTCGCCTCCAATATCCAGCCAGAGTTCACCCTCTTCCAACGACAATCGCCGATCTGTTTCCACCTTAAGGTGGCTGTTCTCACTGAGCTTGAGCTGCGTCGGGCCAAGCATAGAGAGGATGAGCGTTGACTCCTTGCCAGTAATATAACGATCACCCCGGTTGACGAATCCTTCGAGGGCGCACTCTTCCGACCTTGCCGCGGCGCCGGAAAGCTTCGTTGGAGAGCCGCCGACATGGGTGATCATGCCGATAACGCTCTCGCTGGGCAACGGCGCGGGCCAGTGTTCCCGGATGATGAAGAACAGGACGACCAATACCGCAAGTACTCCAACAGGCACGAAACGGGTTATTGGAGACGACCAATTGGCAGGGTGCTTTACCCGCCAGTTAATGCCTTCCATGTCCTGCTTTGGCATTTGCATTTCCGGAAGATTCTCAAGAACTGCGGGAGACAAATCCCGAAATAGACGATCCTCGGCGAACACTTCAAACATGATGGCGGATGCGCGTTGGTGCCTTGTAAAGAGCGCAGCGCAGACCGGGCATTCATTGACGTGGCGATCAAGAATGATGCGGTCAGATTGACCTAACTCGCCATCAATATATGCCTGGAGAAGGCCTTCTATTTGCGTGCAGGATGCCACTTGGCGCTTCCCTCCGATTCATCCATGTCGGCCAGCAATTCACGTAACTGGCGGCCCGCGCGGTGGAGTACACCGCGAACTTCATCACGGCTCTCACCGGTAAAATCAGCAATTTCGTCGTATGACAACTCCTGCAAGTAGCGCAGGACAACGGGAAGCCGGTAACGCTCTGGCAGCGAGTCAATCGCCATCTGAACACGCTCGTACCGCTCACCACGTTCCAGCGTTCCCCGCGGGCTTTCACGGGCGTCCTCAATCGAAATCGTGCGCCGAAACGGCAGCGGCGTTTCACTATTGAGGCGTTTACCGTGTCGGCGAAGCCAATTGGCCGCCGTCCGGCAGGCGATTGACTTGAGCCACGGCCCAAACCGGCTCGGGTCCTGAAGCCAGCGAAGGTTTTGGTACGCCGCCATAAAGGCATCTTGGGCGATGTCTTCCGCCGCGCCGTAACGTCCGGCATAGAAGTAGGCGGTTCCGTACACCGCGCCCTGATAGCGCTTTACGAGCGTGCCATAGGCACTGGTATCGCCTTCCAAGCACCGGGAAACCAGCTGAGCATCATCGAATTGCATCGCTGATCATCCCTTTTTGCAGCGCCCCGATGCCGCCGCAGATTCTACTGTCGCCAGTAAAGTAGTAATCAGGATAGAAATCGGCACGAACTGCGCCATTTTGGAGCGGGTAGCGATAGTGGGGATAGCAGGTGGAGGGCGGTGGGGAGCTCGATCCGCGTAGTGACACGGCTATTCCTGCGCCAGGAGTGCCTCGATTGCTCTCTCAGGGTGACCGGCGTCCTGGAGCGGGGTCACCACATCTCGGACGATATCAGGCACGTAATATAGCAGGAAAGGGCCCGCGCAGGTGACTTCGTAATCTTCCAGACTTCCAGGAATGAGTATGGCCTGTCCACGCGCCACGACGTTGGAACCTTCGGCAGACGAGACGTGGAGTTGGTCTTCGGTCGCCAGAGCGATGTGAAATGACTCCCGCTTCGTCGACAATTGGCAAGTCCCAGTCGATTCGATGCGCTCCGCCGCAAAATAGCTGCAGGCGGCGAGAACGGTACGTCGCGCGCTACCCTGATAGTGAGAGAGTGGGAAGGAGACTCCGCTATGGTGCGAGCCAAAATGCGTCGCGGCGATGGATTTCTCGATGTGGAGGTCACGGGGTTTCCCGTCCAATTGGAGCCGGCCCCAGTCGTACAAGCGGTAGGTCAAGTCGCTATTCTGTTGAATTTCCGCTAACACGATGCCCTTGCCGATTGCATGGACCGTACCAGCCGGAACGAACACCGAATCTCCAGCCTGAACTTGAAAACGGCACAGCAGCGGCTCGAGGTCAGCAGCGGCATTGTTCCTAAACGTGTCGGGAGTGGCCCCGGCCACGAGACCACAAATGAGTTCGCTGCCGGAGTCAGCCTCCAAGACATGCCACATTTCTGTCTTGCCCACATCAGGCTCGTTGAGCGCGGCGGCGCACGCATCATCGGGATGAACTTGGACGGACAAATAGTCCGCGGCGTCGAGCAGTTTCAGCAACAAGGGAAATCGCCCGTGTTTCGTCAGTGTGGCGCGCGAGCCCAATACGGCTGCAGCGTTCCGCGCCAAGAGCTGGCGCAAGGTTTGGCCTTGGAGCGGCCCTGAAGCTACCCGGCTCCCATGGAGCGGGTGGTCGGATATCAGCCAGGCTTCTCCGATTGCACGATCGGAGGGAATAGGTTTGCCATAGCGCGTATGTAGCTTTTGGCCTCCCCAAATCCGTTCAAAGTAGGCTTCTTCGAATTGAAGCGCCGGGAGTACGGAGTTCGTCATTTGAGTGCCCTGTGGCTATGCGCCTTCGGTTTTCCTATAGCGAGCAACACCGTTGTCCGGCTCGGCGATGACGCGCCCATCGGACTCCAGTACTTCAAGATGCCCAATCGCCACTGAAATGCCTAAGTAGACGTACTTGGTTTCCAGATTAGGGTAGAGACATCGGCTGAGTTGATAGGGTGTTAGTGGCGTATCTTGCAGGCAATTCAAGACGCGTTCGCTTCGCTCGTCGAGTTTCATAAGGAGACGGTCGATCACTTCGCGATGGTTGCGGAACGGTTCACCGTGACCGGGACAGCACCAATCAATATCGAGAGACCGCGTGCGCCGCAAGGATGCCATAAACTCGAGCAGACTCTTTGGACGAGGTTGTCCGGGAGGCGGCCTGCGGATAAGCGGATTGGGGTTGGTCGTGGCAAGCACGTGATCCCCGACGAAGCCTTCGCGCCGCTCGGTGTCGAACAGCACCGTGTCAGAGGAGGAATGCCCCGGCGCGTGATAGGCCGTGTAACGGGCTACCTTGGCGCCGTCATCGAGGACATGGCTTACCGTGGCTTGGGCGCCGTAGGGCGTGAAACTGGCGTGGTCTGAGGACGCGGCTGCAATAGCGTCGTCCGGCACACCAAACTCACGCATGATGGAAAGATAGAAGGCCCCGGTTTCAGCGGACGCTTCATCGTAAGAAGCGGTTCGCTCGGCGGCGTGAGGATGCGCCCAGGATTCGGCGCCGGATTCTTCCATAAGGCGGCCCAGGAGGCCGATGTGGCAATGTCGCGTATAGAAACGCCAATCGTCTTGAGACCGGCGGCAAGACTGTCATACGCAGCGTCGGTCCTGGGACCGGTATCGATAAGGATGAGGGGATCGCTCCTGATCAGGAACACGTTGACGTTCCCGACTTCAAAGGGTGTTGGCAGGGATAACCGGTAGATATCGGTTCCCTCAATGGGGTGGATCATCGCTTCTCAATAGCATCGAGGTACGCGGCGTAGTTCCGCTTCATTTCGGCGACTGTGTCTCCGCCGAACTTGGTGATAAACGCTTCCGCGAGGCAAATGGCGAGCGACGCTTCCGCGATGACCGCCAGTGCGGGCACAGCGCAGGTGTCGCTGCGTTCGAGCACCGCAAGGGCCGGTTTCTTGGTGGCGATATTGACGCTCCGGAGCGGCTTCATCAAGGTAGAGATAGGCTTTTTCGCGAGGCGTACGACGACCTCTTCACCAGTGGTCATGCTGCCCTCGAACCCGCCCAAATTGTTGGTGATGCGCCGGTAGTGAGAGCCTTTGCGAGCGTCAGGCGAGTAGACAATCTCGTCATGGAATTTGCTCCCGGGACGTCCAACGCCTCGGAAGGCCAATCCGATTTCGACTCCCTTGACGGCCTGTATACTCATCATTGCCTGAGCGATCTTGGCGTCGAGTTTCAGATCCCATTGGATATGGGTTCCGAGTCCTTGGGGCAAACCCCACGCCCGAACTTCAACGACACCGCCCAGCGAATCTTTGTCTTGTTTGCTCTTCCGGATAGCTTCGATCATCGCAGCGCTGGCCGCCTTGTCGCAGCACCGGACTTCCGATTTCATCGAAATTGGGCGGATGCGCTCTGACGGCACCGCATCCACGTCGGCCATTACGTCTCCGATCTGGATCACATGGCCGGCAAGGTCCACACCAAATTCCGCCAAGAGCTTGCGGCAAAGTGCGCCCGCAGCGACTCGAGCGGCGGTCTCGCGGGCGCTGGCGCGTTCGAGTACATTGCGGCAGTCGTCCTGGTCGTATTTCATCGCCCCGACAAGGTCGGCATGGCCGGGACGCGGCTGAACCACTTTGACGGCCCGTTTGCCCGTGGATTTCTTCCACGGGTCCATGGCGTCGACCCAGTTGGCAAAATCCCGGTTCCACACGGCGAGTAAGATGGGACTACCCACGGTGGCGCCGGCGCGTATTCCGGTGAGTACGTCTACCTCATCCTTTTCGATGCGCTGGCGGCCACCTCGTCCGTATCCTTTTTGGCGCTCGGCCAGCCAGAAATTGATGTCCTGTGGCTTGACCTTGAGACCAGCGGGAAAACCGTCGAGAAAACAGAAGATTCCGCGTCCGTGGGATTCACCGGCTGAAAGGTAACGCAACAACGAACAACTCCTTAGTCTGCTAACACACGGCTACTCGAGCTAGAATGGCGACTCGGGCGGTGAGGTAAACGACGTGTACAAATGGATAATATCGGCCCCGAAAAACATGACGATGATTCCGGCGATAGCGAGATACGGACCAAAGGGAAGGTAGTGCCCTGTCAAAGCCGGCGTTGTGTCCGCTGCTTCTTCAGTGGCGGATTTGGGTTCCGAACCATGGGCCGGCTTCGCTTTCTGCACCATGATTGCGAGAACGCCGATCACGCTGCCCATCAGTGACGCCAGAAGAATTATTACGAACACGTGGTATAGGCCGAAAAAGGCGCCAAGCATGGCCAGCAGCTTCACATCTCCGAAACCCATGCCGCGTTTGCCGAGGAGGAGCAGGCTGATCTTGTCGAGCAGATAGAGTGAACCTCCACCCACCAGCACGCCCAGAAGCGAGTTCCAGGCCTGCTCTTGAAACGGTCCTGCAACGACCAGCCGGCTTTCTGGATAATACATGGCTAAGACAGAACAGGCGACTCCCAGCGGGATACCGGGAAACGTGACTTCGTTAGGGATAGTCCAGTCGGTGAGATCCACAAAAGTGACAAGCACCAAGCCCGTTGAAAGCACCATGTAGATTGGGGTCGCGAGCACAAAACCGTAGCGCCAGAACACGAAGAAGAACAGGCTTCCCGTGATCGCTTCAACCAGTGGATATTGCCAACTAATGGGTTGGCCGCAATTGCGGCACTTGGCGCCAAGGACGAGCCAACTCACCACGGGAATGTTGTCGTACCAAGCGATGCCACTGTCGCACTTGGGGCATTTCGAGCGCGGCTTGACTACGGAAAGCTGGCGTGGCAAGCGGTAAACACACACGTTGAGGAAACTGCCGACCATCGCGCCCAATACGAACGCGAAAATCGAGCAAACGGTGTTCAAGATTTGGATATCCATTCGTTCTCCACGAGTTTACCGGTCTGCATGCGACTTAGGAATTATGGCACACTACCGGGAAATATACGGACATTGGCCGCGCGGCGCAACCAAAGCGCTGGCCGGGCATCAACTCTTGGCGGCGGAAGCCAGGGATTTTACGAATTCGCAAACCTTCGGAATCATTTCCGGCGAATCGCCCAACTGACCCATGAGGCGGACAATCGCGCTTCCGACCACGACGCCGTCCGCGCAAGATGCGACTTCTGCGGCGTGCGCCGGCTTGGAAATACCGAAGCCCACTGCAACCGGCGTGGAAGTATGGCGTTTGATTGCCGCGACCTGATCTTTGATCGAAGTGTCCATGGATTCGCGTTCGCCGGTGACGCCCGTGCGCGAGACGTAGTAGATAAAACCGCGCGCTATACCGGCAATCAATTCAATCCGGTGCTCGGGAGTCGTGGGCGCAATAAGCCAGATTGTCGCGATATTCCGGGCGTCCATCAGTTTGCAGTATTCCGACGCCTCCTCGGGAGGTAGATCGAGGCACAGGACGCCGTCCACTCCGGCGCTGGCGGCGTCTTGGGCGAACCCCTCAAGGCCGTACGCGAGGATCGGGTTGAAATAGGTGAAAAGCACTATCGGTGTCTGGCAGGTCTTGCGCAGGTTGCCTACCATTGCCAAAATGTCGTGCAATGATACATCGTGCCGCAATGCGCGCAGCGCGGCCTCCTGGTTTACGACCCCGTCCGCAAGCGGGTCGGAAAACGGAACGCCGAGTTCTACGATATCGGCTCCCGCGCGCTCCAGTTCCGGGACCAAACGAGCGGTTAGTTCAAGCGTGGGGTCTCCGGCGGTGATATAGGGGATGAAAGCGGCTTTGCGCTGCTGGGCAAGGGACTTGAAGCGTTGTTCGATACGGTTCACTAGAACGTCTCCCCGGGAAGTATGTATTTGGCGGCCTGCTGCACATCTTTGTCGCCCCGTCCGGATAGGTTGATGATGACGATTTGATCTTTGGGCAAGGTGGGCACGACCCGGCAGGCGTGGGCCACGGCGTGGGCGCTCTCGAGCGCTGGTATGATCCCTTCGAGCCGGCTGAGCAGTTGAAACGCTTGGAGAGCGTCGTTGTCGTTGGCGTAGGTGTAAGCGACGCGGCCTGTGCTGCGAAGATGGGCGTGTTCAGGGCCAACGCTGGCGTAATCCAGTCCCGCGGAGACACTGTGCGTACCCAGGATTTGACCATTCTTGTCTTGAAGGACGTAACTTTTGGCCCCCTGGAGGGTTCCCACAACGCCGCCAGCGAAGCGCGCGGCGTGTCTACCGGTTTCAGGGCCCTCACCGCCCGCCTCGACGCCAATCATTTTCACCGTCTTATCCTCGATGAAGTCGAAGAATAGGCCGATGGAGTTGCTGCCCCCGCCGACGCAGGCGATGAGCAGATCCGGGAGTCTCCCTTCCTCGGTAAGAATCTGTTCGCGCGCTTCGCGTCCGATAACGCGCTGGAACTCGCGGCAGATGAGCGGGAAGGGATGGGGACCGTGGACGGTGCCGAGGACGTAGTGGGTGTTACGGACCGTGGTTACCCAATCGCGCAGTGCCTCGTTAATGGCGTCTTTGAGTGTCTTGGTTCCCGACGTAACGGACGTAACTTTCGCGCCCAGCAGGCGCATGCGGAAGACATTGAGCTTTTGCCGCTCGATATCTTCGGCGCCCATATAGACTTCGCACTCGAGACCGAGCAGGGCCGACGCGGTAGCCGTGGCCACGCCGTGCTGGCCGGCGCCGGTTTCCGCGATGATGCGTTTCTTTCCGATGCGTTTGGCGAGCAAGACTTGGCCAAGGGCGTTGTTGATCTTGTGGGCGCCGGTGTGGGCGAGGTCTTCGCGCTTGAGATAGACTTTGGCGCCGCCCAGGTGTTCCGTCAGGCGCGCTGCAAAGTATAACGGGGTCGGTCGGCCGACGTAGTGGGCTTGGTAATCGGAGAGTGTGCGCTGGAATTCGGGGTCGGCCTGCGCCGAATGGAAGACTTCTTCCAGTTCAGTCAGGGCTGGCATCAGAGTTTCCGGCACGAACTTTCCGCCGAACTGGCCAAAGTGGCCCTGCGTGTCAGGAAACGGATAACTTGGCATTGCGGATAAACTCGCGAATTCGGTCATGATCCTTCTTTCCGGGAGCGCTCTCGACGCCTCCCGCGGTATCCACAGCGTACGGCTTTACAGAGCGCACCGCCTCGGCGACATTTTCGGGCGTAAGCCCTCCCGCCAGTATAAGTGGACGGCCCAGGGCTACCGCGCGGCGCGCCAACTCCCAGTCGCAAGTTGTCCCACTGCCGCCCCGCGCGTCAGGCACGTAGGCGTCAAGTAGAAACGTTGTGGCCGGGTATTCGAGCATGCTTTCTGGAGCGAATCCCGGGGCGGCTCGGAAGACCTTGATGGCGCGCGCCGCGAAAGGGAGGCACTCCTCCGCGGATTCTTCGCCGTGCAACTGAACGCGATCCACAAACTCCAAGTATTCCAGCATGTCCTCCGCCGGGGCATTGACGCATACTGCCACCGAGGTAATGAAGGACGGCAACTGTTCAATAATGCGTTGCGCCTCTTCGGGATCTATGTACCGATTGCGGCGGCGCGCCTCGGGCGCGAAGTTGAACCCCAACGCGTCAGCGCCCGCTTCGCACGCGGCCAAAGCGTCTTCGATATTGGTTATGCCGCAAATCTTAACTCTCGTCACGCCCGAGCAGTTCCCGTATCTTTGCGTTGATGTCGTTACTGGTAACCAGCGCTTCGCCGACGAGAATTGCGTCAACGCCGCCATTCTCCAGAATTCGGACATGCTCGCGCGTGTGGATGCCACTTTCGCTGACGAGCACTTTCCCGCCAGGCACCAGTTTCTTCAGTCGTATCGAGGTGTTGATATCTACTTCAAAGGTCTTGAGATTGCGGTTATTGATTCCAATGATGCGCGCCCCGGCCGCAAGCGCGCGCTCGATCTCAGCTTCGTCGTGTGTCTCCACGAGCGCGGCCATGCCGAGAGAAACAGCTAGAGCGAGGTAGTCCTTGATCTGTTCGTCGGACAAGATTCCAACAATAAGCAGGATGGCGTCCGCCTCGGCGGCGCGGGCCTCGTAGATCTGGTATTCGTCAATCGTGAAGTCCTTGCGCAAACACGGTACCGCGACGTGCTTATGCACCGTGGTCAGATCATCGAGCGAACCTCTGAAGAAGCGCTCATCAGTCAGCACGGAAATGGCGCGTGCCCCGCCTTGTTCATACGCGCCGGCGACTTCGACCGGGTCCAGGTCCGCCATGAGAACTCCCTTGGCCGGCGACGCGCGCTTAACCTCGGCGATAAGACTAATGCCCTCGAGGCGGAGCGCGGCGCGAAAGTCCCGCGCAGGCCGGGCCTGTTCTACTTGTTCGAGCAACTCCTTCAACGGAACCGCCGCGATACGGCGCTGTAATTCTTCCCTCTTGTATGCGCAGATTTCGTCAAGAATCATGGGAATCCCTAATCAATGCCTCAAGTTTCTCCAAGGCGGCGCCGGAGTCAATGGACGCGCGGGCCAAGTTCAGGCCCTCGACCCAGTCCTTTGCGGCTTCGCCCGCCATTATGGCCGGGGCGGCGTTATATAGTACGACATCGCGATGCGGGCCGGGCTTTCCTTGAAGTACTTCCCGGAGCAGCGCCGCGTTACTTGCCGGATCGCTTCCGAGCAAGGCGTCCTTCGGGGCCCGCGCCAACCCTAACAATTCGGGGCGCATCTCATATACAGCAACTTTTCCATTCTGGACTTCGGCCACCGAAGACGCGCCGGAGAGGGTCAATTCATCCATTCCATCCGAACCGTTGACCACATACGCGCAGCGGACACCGAGATTACTGAGAACCCGCGCGAGCGGCTCTACGAGCCGCGCTTCGGGCACGCCCATGACTTGGCCGCAGGCGCCGGCGGGGTTGGTGAGTGGCCCGAGAATGTTGAACACGGTGCGTATCTTCAGTTCCTGGCGGACACCAGCTACGTGCTTCATGGCGCCGTGCAGGTTGCGCGCAAAGAGAAAGCCGATGCCGATGCGGTCAATACACGCGCCGACCTTTTCCGCGCTGGCGTTGATATTCACCCCGAGCGCTTCAAGTACGTCGGCGCTGCCGCAGGGGCGGGTCGCGCTGCGGTTCCCGTGCTTGGCTACGGCTACGCCGGCGCCCGCCACCACAAACGCCGCCGTGGTCGAGATGTTGAAGGTTCCGGACTGGGCTCCGCCGGTTCCACAGGTGTCCACAAGCGGACGGCGCGACGTCGGGACGCGGGTGGCGAGCTCCCTCATGGTCTTGGCGAACCCGGTAATCTCGTCGATGGTTTCGCCCTTCATGCGCAAGGCGACAAGGAATCCGGCCATCTGCGCCGGAGTAGCCACGCCCGTCATGAACGAACGCATGGCGTCCGCAGCCTGACTTTCGGTCAAATCGCGGCGTTGAACAAGAAGGGAAATGGACTCTTCTAGTGTCATGTTGGGGTAAAGACCGCTCCGCAAACTACGATAACGTCGCGCGCCACTCACCAACACCCGATCCAACCCAACGTAACTCGGTACAAAACAGATGCTTCTGAATGGACACCGAGTTGGTCAGAGGCCACGCAAATCCAGGGGATCTAGAGTGGGGGACTGTAACAATCCGGGGCGTGGAAGTCAAGATTTTGACTTGATAAGCACTTCATAGCGTACGACTTCGCGCATTTCCACGGTACCGACGCGGATCAGGTTACCCAATTCGCCGTTCTGTGAGGAATCGAAGGGCTGACGAAAGTCGGGGAACGGTATCTCGATCTTGCGGCCGCGCGTCAGCACGGCGAATTCCTGGATGGCCTCTTGGCCGATATGGGTTCCACGGATGGCTCCGAGGTGAAGTTCCAGTCCGCCCGGTTTCTTGATTTCATAGATCGTAATGCGGTCGGGTTGGGTCGTGATGGCTATGGCGCCACTCGTCGTGACTGGACCGAAGTTCATGCTTTTCGGACTCGAGAAGTACTCGTAGTCGTTGGACTGTACCACGTCCACGGTCTCGCCATTTTTTGTGGCGCGATACTCGAGGAAGTCATTTGGACCCTTCACCAGATAGCCCAAGGGTGGAAGCGTGTAGCCTTCAATGTCCCAAGTCATTTTGCTTCGGTTTGACCAGACTCGGGCGCCGTTGGAATACGAGACAATGCAGCGGTCAATGTCGTCATCCGCGAAATCAGTGCGCTCCATACGGCTGAGACCGAGCATCTTGTGAAATGCCTTGGTCATATAATAGACCTGCATACGGCCGCTGACATCGTCTTGGGGTGTCCCGGAGTAGACTGAGATGGCCTGCGGCCGCCCGAACAGAATGGCCGCATTGACCATGTCTGGATCATAGTGGTCCAGTGGATAGTAGATGCTCATGTTGAGCATGCGTTCGCGATGGATCTGGTCGATGAACGGGTAGTACTGCCATTTCGCGCTGCGGATGCCCAGCTCGTCCGGGGGACGCCAGTCCATGAACCAACCGCCATCCATAATGCCGGCATAGTCCTCGCCACCGCCTTCGGACCAGATGGGGACGTTGCCTAGGTATTCGCGGGCAAAGTCGAACAGCTTCCTCTCACCCTGAAGGTGTTCGTGGGCGGGGTGATGGTTGTGTTGGTAGTCATAGAAATGGTGCGTTGCCTTGGACGCGTGTACGTCGAGGTACAGCCCATTTGGGCCGACCTCTTCCTTGGTGATGGCCAGGTTGGAGAAGCGCGTGGCGGGGGTCTTGATGAAGTCGTTTTCGCCGCTGTCATTGCGGTATTCGCGGCCGAACACGCCCATTACGCGGGTGGTCGCCATCTTGACGTAGAGGTCAGGCAACAACCATGTCGACGACCAGTAGCCCCGAACCATCTTGCCGTTGTCCCGATACTGAACCATTTCCGGCGTCCAGCCTTCGGCCCCGCGAATTCCCTCTTTGAAGATGTCGAGATAGGTGTCGTAGGTGGCGTATATAGCTCCGTATTTCTCGACCCGTTGACGGTCACCCGGCGTCGGACAATACGAAAGCCACACGAAGTCGCGTGCGCCGCGTCCGGTGAACTCCTCTAGGAAATCCTCGTAGCGCTCCATGATGGGGTAGGCCGTCATGACTCCGACGCGTCCCGGCAACTGGGAGAGGGTTGGTGGAGCGGGAATCGTGACGGTGTTTCGATACTCCGCGATGGCGTCCTGCGGGCTCTTTCCCGTGAATAAGAGCTTGTAGCGAATGGGCGATTCGCAGTACGTGAAGAGGTCGTAGCGGCCGGCTTCGGGCTCGTAGCGGAAACCCTTGGCGGGGCCGTCGGTAGCCTGTAGTTCGGTAAGGCCGTTGGCCATGGTCCAACACCAGAACTTGCAGGTGTTGTAGTTGTGCTCGACCTCGAAGGCCTTGGGCTCGTCGAGGACATACATGCGTCCGAAGAACATGCGTTTGGCTGCCAGGCCAGCCCCGTGATGATCGCCCAGACCCAGCCGGTCGAGGTGGGCTCCGTCACCGGCAGTCTCCACTTCGATGCGCAACGCCCTATCCTGGGACTCCATCCATAGCGTGAAGGTTATCGTAACGGGAGAAGGCAGGGACGAATGGCGCAGTGTGTGGACGACGCGGACGCGGTTGTCCTCGATAGCACAACGGGTCAGTTCGGAGGTCAGTCCATCCTGGAGTTTGTTGAACTGGGCGTAGAAGCCCCCGAAATCGAGGGCTTTGTCACCGACCGTGACGCGGATCGGCGACGAGAACACGCCTTTGTTCTTGGCGATACGGAACCCGATGGACTCGTCACCCTGCCATTTTATGAACAGATCGTTCCCGTCCTCGCCGAATGTCACCGTTGCAGCCGCAGGTGCGGGCTGCGGTGAAGCGGCTTCAGCGGGTAGGCAGGAGGATACGCCGAGGACGCTAAGTCCGACGAAGAGCGCCATCACGGGCGCGCGCTTTCGTTCTGCGGGCAGCGTGAGAGACCTCCCGGGAATGGCCGTCAAAGGCCGCGCTCAACGCACTGTGCCGTGTAAGTCGAAGGCCAAACCCTGTGGTAACTATAGGGCGAGACGTGGTTTTGCGCAAGTGCCGGACGGGTCGGACGGATCAGACGGATCGGGTCATCCGAGGGCGGCTATCGTTCCAGGACGGAGTAGTCAACAGGGGTAATCGACTTGCCGTCAAGGTAGCGGGCGAGGATGTAGAGTGTATCACTGAGACGGTTGAGGTAGATAAGCAGTAATGTTACGTCAAACTCCGGGTAGGCTTCCTTGAGGCGGACAACGTTGCGTTCGAGGCGGCGGGCGAGGGTGGCGGCGATGTCCACGTGCGCGGAAACGACGTTTGACGCGGATACGATGAATTTGCGGCTGAGCTTGAGCTTGGCTTCCATGTCCATCTGTTCAGCTTCGAGGCGATCGACGTGCGTTTGCGCTAGCGCCGCCTTGCGGTATTCGGGATGCTTCACCATCGGATCGCTGCATTCGGTTCCCACCAGGAAATAGGTGTGCAGCAACCAGAACAGGAACTCGGCGATGTGCTCGTGGGCTTGGGGCTTTTCCTGGAGCACGAGCAGGCGTACCAGGGCCGTTTGAGCGCGCAATTCGTCCACGCTGCCGACGCATTCCATGATGAGGTGGGATTTTGAGTAGCGGTCGCCGCTCAGGGCGCGGGTCTGGCCCTGGTCGCCTTGTTTCGTCGTGACTCGCGATTTCATGGATGACCTCACTGTACGGTTACCGACACGGGGCAATGGTCGGAGCCCATGACGTGGGGGAGGATGTGGGAGTCTTTCACCTTCTTGATGAAGTCCTTGTTGACGCAGTGGTAGTCAATTCTCCAGCCGACGTTGCGTTCGCGGGCGCCGCCGCGGTAGGACCACCACGTGTAGTGGCCGGGGTCCTTCGTGAAGTGCCGGAAGGTGTCCACGTACCCGGCTTGGAGAAATTTCGCCATACTTTCGCGCTCTTCGATGTAATAGCCGGCGCTGTTTTCGTTTTCCTTGGGCCGCGCAAGGTCAATCGGCTGATGCGCGATGTTGTAGTCGCCGCAGAGGATGATGTTCTTACCGTCCTTGACGAGTCTATCGCAAAAGTTGATCATTTCATTACAGAAGCCGACTTTGTAGTGGATGCGGGCGCGTTCCTCCTGGCTGTTGGGGAAGTAGGCGTTGATGAGGGTGAAGTTCTTGTACTCGAGCGCCTGTACGCGGCCCTCGCAGTCGTAGTCGCTGATGCCCATGTCGGTTACGGAGAGGGGCTCCTTCTTGAAGTAGGTTGCGACACCGCTGTAGCCCTTGCGTTGGGCGGAATGCCATACCGACCGGTAGCCTTTTGGGGCGAGGATGGCTTCGGTAAGCTGGTCGGGCTGGGCCTTGGTCTCCTGGACGCACAAAAAGTCCGGCTGTTCCTGTCCCAGCCAGTCGAAGAAACCCTTCTGGGATATTGCTCGAATTCCATTGACGTTCCACGAAATTATGCGCGGCATTCGTTACTCCCGGGCGAAAATGACTACTCTTGATGCGCTGCTTCTGGTCACACCGAACAGATGCGCAATATAAAACGCCTCGTGGCTAATTTGCAAGATGGCGGCCCGAGAAAGGAAATCGTCTTGGCGGAAACGGGCGCCTCGCGATACGCCCCCATATATAAGGGTCAGGTGTTTCGGGTGTGGCGGCGGGAAGACCGGGGAAATTGCGGGAATGTGACGGAATTCGGTGGCTCTGACGGGGAGCGCGCGGGCGCGAGACGAGGGGAAATGGTTGACTGCGCTCCGCAGACGGGCTGAGGTCTGGGTTGGTGGGAGCGGGGCCTGGCAGGCTGGGGAAGGGGTGTCGAATCGTCAAACGAGGGGTGCTCAGTTGACGGAAACGGCGAAAGCGGCCGGTTAGCGCAG
>JACRLJ010000118.1:9041-72727 GCA_016215105.1 Candidatus Hydrogenedentota bacterium | reverse complement strand
CTATTCAGCGTCAGCGAATCGAACCGGCAGAAGCTATTCCAATACATCCAGACATAGGAAGAACATCACAAGACGGTTTCGTTCGAGGATGAATACGTGGCGCTACTGAAGCGTCACGGAATCGAATACGGTCCAAAATATCTATGGGAGTGAGGCAGGAGTTCTTACGCCCCTACCGGGGCTAACGGCGGGGCGACGCGTGCCCACGGCTCACGCCGTGGGCTACCCGCTGACGCCCCTACCGGGGCTGGCGGAGGGGGGCGGACGATGTGTACCCGCGGCTCAAGCCGTGGGAAACCGGATATCGCCTGAACAATGCACACTTGTCTTTGTAGCCCCGGATGGGGCGCAAGAAGGTAGCCCACGGCGTAAGCCGTGGGAAAAGGAGAACCATCCCAACACCGGTTAGCCCCGGATGGGGCGTAAGAAAGTAGTCCACGGCGCGAGCCATGGGCAAAACGGGGGCAACCTCGACACTGGGCGGCCCTGGAATGGGCGGAAAAAATGGCGCACAGCTTCGTGAATCTCCTCACCCACATGATCTTCGGAACCAAGCGCCGCAAACCGTACATCGCCGAGGAAATCCGGTCCGACCTGTTTGCGTACATGGGCGGAATCATTCGCGAATTGGGCGGGAAACCCATCATCGTCAACGGCATGATCGACCACGTGCATCTACTCGTGGGAATGCCCGCCACGAGAACGCCCGCGGATGTGCTCCGCGTGCTCAAGACCAATTCGTCGCGTTGGGTGCATGAGAGATGGCCCCATCGCACGGAATTCGCATGGCAATCCGGTTACGGCCTATTCAGCGTGAGCGAATCGAACCGGCAGAAGCTATTCCAATACATCCAGACACAGGAAGAACATCACAAGACGGTTTCGTTCGAAGAGGAATAAGTGGCGCTATTGAAGCGTCACGGAATCGAATACGATCCGAAATATCTTTGGGAGTGAGGCAGGAGTTCTTACGCCCCTGCCGGGGCTAACGGCGGGGCGACGCGTGCCCACGGCTCACGCCGTGGGCTACCTTCTAACGCCCCTGCCGGGGCTATTGCGGCGCTTGACATGTGGGACGCGTCGGATTCATCTGTGACTCAATACACTAGCTGAGGTATCCGGTGTTCACGCCATGGCGATCCAGGTGGAGGACTGTGGTCAGCGCGAGCTGGGCGGACAGATAGACGTTTTGTATGTCCACGTTGGCGAAGGTGTCGTTCTCCGTGTGATAGTTGGGATCGGCGTAGGGGAATGACCCGACGACCATGACGGCGGCGGGAATGCCCGCGTTGACGAAGGAGCCGTCGTCGTCATTGGGGCGTTCGCAGCGGTACTTGCGGTGTGTCAAACCAATGCCGCGCTCGTAGTTTAGGCGCCCCATGAGATCCGCAATCACTTCGCCTTCGGGCGTAGTGAATCGTGTCGAGCACGTCTTTATGCCGGCGCGAATATCCTCTTCCGATTTTCCGCCGAGACTATCCAAGTTGAGCGCCGCGACGGTCTTCAGCGACGATGCGGCTAATTCTTGGGCGGCCACGACGCTGGTCCAGGGAGTATGTTCCTCATTGCAGAAGAGAAACCCGAGGCTGCGATGGGAGGGATATTCGCTCAGAACGCGCGCGATCTCGAGCGCCGCGGCGGTACCAGAAGCGTTGTCATACGCGCCGGGGCCGCAATCCATCCAGCTTTGAGAATCCTTGTGCGCCACCACGACCACGACTTCCTCCGGCGCAACGATTCCGGTCTTCTTTGCGCAAAGGTTGTAGGCAGTGTACCAGGGATCGCTCGGATTTGGCCCGGTATATTGGTGGGCGAGGGGTTTGGTCACATCCCTTCCGAATGCCTGCACTTCGACGGCTGTCTCTTCAATCGGGTAGCCGCAGTTCCGCAGTTCGCCGCGGATGAAATCGTCCGCTTCGTACAGCGTGCATTTGTCGCGGCCCGGCACGGTGTAATTCAGCCGCCGGCACGGCAACGGGTCCTGCGCGAGGTAGCGGATGCAATGCTCGATCCGATTCCTATCGATGCGCTCCAACAACGAACTGGCAGTGTGTTCAGGGTTCATGTGTGCGCCTTTCGCGTGCCGGTCCGCGAAGCCCGGCGGATGATTACGTCCGCCCTCCCGTCCCGTTCGTGTCGCGCCTACGGTGGGAACGTTGGCCCTTCCGATCCGTTTGCGCCACGTTTATGCTGAGTATATCCCTTCCTCGTGCCAGACTTTCCACATCAGCTCGTAGCGCCCGAGGGGGAGGCCGGTGTAGGCGCAGTTGCTTGTGGAAAAGATGTAACCGCCGCCGGGCATGCCGTGGCGCAGGCAGTAGCGGGCGGATTCGATGACCTGGTCTTCCGTGCCGGATTGCAGGAGGCCGCAGTTGACATTGCCGATGAGGCAAAGCTGATCGCCGTAGAGGCGTTTGACCTCGGCGATGTCCACCCCACCTTGCGGATCGAGCGAGTGCAGCGCATGCGGTTTCGCGCTGACCAACTGGTCCAGAATCGGCATGATGTTGCCGTCGGTGTGTTTGATGACGTAGAAGCCCAGTTCCATTTGCCCCGCGACTACCTGCTTCAAGTAGGGCGTCACGAGTTCGGAAAACATTTCTGGGCTGAGGAAGGGGCCGGTATTAAGGCAGTAGTCGCTACACAGCGCAAATCCATCCAGACCGCCGTGCTCGGCCACTTTCCGCGCGTCATCAAGTTGATTGTCCACGTTGCGCTGGGCCTCGTCCTTGGCCTCGTCGCAATGTTCGTAAAGCCACGTCGAGAACTCGACCATCTTGTCGCCGTTCGGAATGCCGTAGGTCGCGTCGCCGTGCAGCATCAGGAAGAACTCGTCCCCGGATTTCTCGCGCACGAGATCGATCAGCCGGAACGTCTCGTCCCAGCCGCCGGGATTGGGGTGCAGGAAAATGGCGCTGTGCTCGTACCGCCGCGCGGTCATGATGTAGATGTCCGCCATTTCATTGCGGTGCAACTGACGCTCGGTTTCGGTCATTTGCTGCCACTGATGGTACCCGCGCTGGCTGGGGTGGATCTTACCGAACGCCTCCATCGTCAGAAAGAACACCAGTTCGAAATGCGGCACGCGGCCGGTAAGCGGTTTCCGTTCGAGCGCGGCGATAAAGCGCTGCCGTGGGGTCTCTGCCTGCCCGCGAATGTCCTGTCCTGATTTCATGAATACCCCATCTCTCGTTCGAGAGTGATCCCAAAATGTACGTGTGCAACACTAGAGTTTTCCGGGATTCCCCGGCGCCGCCAGAGTATAAGGGAAGCGCCGCGCAATCAAATCGAATACAACTGCCTAACCTATCGGATCTGTCCAACTTGTCTGACCGGTCGGACTTGTCAGACCTGTCAGACACGCGCGGACACGCGCATCGCCATTGCGCACAATGGCGGGATTCTGATATAGTAACGCGTAATTCACACAACCATGAGCACGGCTGTAACGGCCTATACGGGAGCGGTTTATCCATGTCCGGTCACTCAAAATGGAGCACCATCAAGCGCAAAAAAGGCGCGTTGGACGCCAAGCGCGGCAAGATTTTCTCGAAATTTGCCAAGGAAATCACCGTCGCCGCGAAGCTGGGCGGGGGTGATCCCGCGGGCAATCCGCGCTTGCGCACCGTGTTGCTGGCCGCGCGCGCCCAGAACATGCCCAGCGACAATGTCGACCGCGCCATTAAGAAAGGCACCGGCGAGCTTCCCGGCGTGACATACGAAGACGTGCGCTATGAGGGTTACGCGGCGGGCGGGGTCGCGGTGATTGTTGACGTGCTCACGGATAACAAGAATCGAACCGTCGCGGAAATTCGCCACGTGCTGGATCGCAGCGGAGGCAGCATGGCCGCGAGCGGGGCGGTCTCGTGGAATTTCGAGAAGAAAGGCGTGATCACCGTTCAAAAGACGTGCAGCGACGATGAGATATTCGAGAAGGCGATCGAGGCAGGCGCGGAGGACGTGGACACGGACGGCGATGCGTTCGAGATTTCGACGGACCCGACCCAACTGCACGCGGTGTCGGAAGCCTTGCAGAAGATGGGCCTGAAAGTAGACAACGCGACGCAAACAATGGTGCCGAAGAACACGGTAAAGTGCGAGGGGAAGACCGCCGCGTCGGTGTTGCGTCTGTTGGAACAACTCGAAGACCACGACGACGTGCAAAACGTCTACGCCAATTTTGACATTTCTGATGAGGCCATGGCCGCGGCCATGGAGGAATGACGGCGCGTATACGACGCGCTGCGGATAGCGGGAGGCCTCTCGATGCGTGTCCTTGGGTTTGACCCGGGCACCGCGACCACGGGCTACGGCGTGGTCGAGAACAAGGGGTCTCGGCTCCATCACGTGGCGCACGGCGTCATCGCGACCCCAGCCGGCGCGCCTTTCGCAATACGTCTCAAGACCATTTTCGAAGAGTGCCAGCGTCTGCTCGACCTTCACCATCCCGACGCGGTCGCCATCGAGAAGATCTACTTCTCCCAGAACGTCACGACGGGCATCTCGGTCGCGCAGGCGCGCGGCGTGATCGCCGTCACGGCGGCGCTGGCAGGCAAACCCATCGGCGAGTTCAGTCCCCTCGAAGTTAAGAACGCCGTCGTGGGCTATGGCAAGGCCGCGAAGCGTCAGGTCCAGGAGATGGTAAAGATTCTGTTGAACCTCGATGAGCTTCCCAAACCCGATGACGCGGCCGATGCTCTGGCGATCGCGATATGCCAAGTCCACGCGGGAAAGATCACGGGGTAGTTTTGTGGCGCGTTAACCGAGCCCCGAAGGACGCGGCGCGAATTCCGCGCTGACCGCCCGGCGAAACCCCGTGATCGTCATCGCGCCGGCGGGGGTAATCTCGACGACGGCGTAGGAATTACTCTCGGCGCCGGAACCCACGACGACCGCTTTCAACGTATAGTAGTGAATCTCGTTGATTTTGCTGTACGCGCCATCGTGATGGTGGCCGTGAAACACGGCCTGTACTTTGCCGCTCCGCTCCAGCACCGCGCGTACCTCGGCCGCATTCTTTACAAACACGTCGCCGACGCCATCTAACCGTTGGTGAACGAAGACCACCACGGGGCTGGGCGCGGCGTCCAGCTCTTTCGCGAGCCAGGCCAGTTGAGCGCTCGGGACGTTTGCGTCCGTCCAGTCGAATTTGCCCCGGTCATAGTCCGAGCCGTCACCGCTGTAATTGGCGTCCAACACGATCCCGCGCAGGCCCTGGGCGTTGAACGAATAGTGGCTGCGGTTCGCGGGGATTCGGGTGTTCTTGATCTCGGCCAGGAATTGCGCCTTTGACAGGCTGTCCATGTCGTGGTTGCCCAGGACATGATAGCGTCGTCCGCGAAAGCGCCGGAATTCCGTTTCGACGCGGCGCAGATAGGCCAGGGTCCGCTCGACGGCGGGCGGATCATCCTGATCCTTGAAGTCCCCGAGTTCGATCAGAAACTCGACGCGCTGCTGATTCATCAGATCGACGCATTCGCAGAGCTTCGGCAATGATTCACGGTAACATCGAGACCCCTTGGCCTCGCGGTCTGCATAGTGACAGTCGGTGACGATACCGAATCGGAGCGGCTTCCTTAGCGCGCCCCAGGACTCCCGCGCGCCCGCCAATTGCACGGCAAGCGCGACAAAGGGCGTGTACAGGAAGCCCCGGCGCGTCAAGACTACGCCGGGGCTGTTTTCAGAATGTGCCAGTGACTCGTCTTTTGGCAACCGTCTACGTCCTTAGATTCGCGCGTCTGATTCGAAGAATGCCTCAAACTCCCAACAACTTCTGACAAAACATGTTGTTCGCCGGACGTAACGCCGGTTTCCAGCCGGCAATGTACGGATCGAACTTTGCCGGCTGGAAGCCGGCGCTACATTTTCGCCGACCACCCCGGCGGGTAGAGGCTCTAAGCAATCTCAGGCACTACAAAAGGCTTGCGATAGTTGTCCTTCAGCATCTTCGTAGCTTTTCTGTCACCTTTGAATTTGCTGGCCGCGGGATCAAACACGAGTGACTTCTGAAGACGATAGGCGATGTTGCCGAGGTGGATATGAGCGCACGAAGTGAACGCTTCTTCGGGATTGCCGTAGATGTCTTCCCACTTCCGGCTCTTCACCGCTGCAAGGAAATTCTCGAACGGACCCTTTGACGGAGGCAGCGCGGCGCTATCCGGAACGGGAATCGGCTTGCGTTTGTAATCGAAAAACCCTTTGCCTTTCACCCAATAGCCGTCCGTTCCGAAGGCGCTGTTGGCGCAGTCATCGTCGCCCCCCTCCGGAAACGATCCAAGATTGCGCACCTCGAAGGTCAACATGGTCCCGTCGGCGTAGGTGAAGTGCATGGCCTGCGTGTTGGGGGTCTCGCCATCGTCTTTCCATTTATAGCGGCCACCCGTGCTGGATACGCGCACCGGAAGACCTTTGTTCGCCGCCCACGCCGCCACGTCCATCTCGTGGACACCTTGATTTCCGCTTTCGCCGTTGCCGAAATCCCAGAACCAATGCCAGTTGTAGTGGACAAACAGACCGCCGTCCTTGGGGAGGCCGGGGTCGCCGCCTTCGCGCGCCATCCAGGGGCGTTCCTTCGCAGGGCCAAGCCAAAGATTGTAGTCAAGGCTCTCGGGCGCCTTGCCGGGCTTTCCCTTGCCGATGTCCACCCGGTTGCCATTCTTATACACATAGCCGCGCGCATGCACGACCGGCCCAATCAGCTTGCCTTCGTGGAGCAACTGCATGTCACGAATTCGCTTCGGGTCGGAGCGTTGTTGGGTGCCGTGCTGGACGATGCGCTTGAACTTCTTCGCCGCGTTGACGCACTGCTGGCCTTCCCAGAAACTATGCGCCATGGGCTTCTCGACGTAGACATCTTTTCCCGCCTGACAGGCCCACACGGTCGCAAGCGAATGCCAGTGATTGGGGGTCGCGATACTCACCGCATCGATGGACTTATCCGCGAAAGCCTCACGCATGTCAACGTACAGCTTCGGCTTCTTGCCGGTCTTCTCCGCGAGCGCAGCCCCGGCTTTCTCAAGCACTTTCTTGTCCACATCGCACAACGCGACGACCTCCGACGCTTCGGACTCGGAAAACGCCTTAATGTGCGAACCACCTCGTCCATTTATGCCGATGCAGCACACTCCGATTTTTGCATTCGCGCCGAAAGCGGCGCCACGGACCATTGTGCCCGCAACAACTGCCGCCGATGCACCGAGAAAAGACCGCCGGGAAATGTCCATTTGATTCACCTCGCTCACGTTTTGTGAAAACTCCACTCCCAAGAACACAATTACCAATCAAGGCGCCCTGACCGGCGGCTGGGGACAGCCGACCTCCCGGCCGCGACGCCTAGGCAGACGGCCGTGACCCTATTTTGCTCTCGGCTGCGGCCCCGCCGCAACCCCAAACGTTGCGAACAGCTTCATCGCCGCAGTGTCACCGAAAGGTCCAGACTGTCCCCTTCATTGAGTGCGACTTGGCTGGGGAACGATACCGTTAGGGTTGTCCCCTCCGTGGAAATGCTGCTTTCAAGTGTCCTTCCCCCAAGGGTCACCGTAACTTGGCCGGGAGTCTTCTTCTCGGGCAGGTCCAAGACCACACTATTCAGGCGCAATTGCCCCCGGCGAATTTCGAGACGGCCGGTTTGTTGACGGGCGGTCCGTGTTTGGGTAAACAGGCCCCAGCCTTCGGCAACAGTGAAGAACGAGGCATGGTCTTCCGGGCGCCATACCGGATGAAATCCAATCATGCCGTTCGGGCCGTCATAGACGAAGCCTTGGCAGGCGATTAGCAGCGACCACGCGCTCATCGCACGGCCATAGAATTTGCCGCACTCATCGTCGCCGAACGGATTTCCGCTGTATCCCCAGGACGCCGTATCTCCCGCGGTAAGCCTCGTGCGCAGGCGGCCGTCATAGCGGTCGCTGATCGCGCGAACCACCGCGAAGCCTTCTTTGAGCAATCCCGCGTGGATCATTTCCGCGGCGGCGGAATACTCGAATCCGCTCATGACCTCGTCACCGTAGTAAATGCAGTGGTCGGGCGCGGGCCTTCCACCGTGCGGCCAAGTGATCATTTGCATGCCGCCGTCCGCGTCGGCGACGAACTGGCGCGGGACCTGCTGGATGCCGTAGAACGCAGGGCGCAAATTGTACTTGAGCAGCGACGCGAGCGCCGTACGGGTGTGGTCGCGCGGATAGAGCCAGCCCAGACCAACTTGATGCGCCCACCATTGGCCGAGTAATTGATCGATGTGACAGCCCGGCCCGTAATCCTTTCGCGGTTCAGAGTCGGGAATCTGAATATAGTATTCGCCATTGAACAGCGTTTGGTCCTGTAGAGTTTGGCCCGATTGGCGGATGCGGGCGTAACGTTGCGTGGCCGCCGCATCTCCCTGCACGTTCGCCAGTTTCTCGCATGCGGCCAGCGACGCCAGGTAGAGCGTGCCCATCCACGAGGTGCTTCCGCCCAAGGCGTCGTCCAGCGTGTTCCATTGTTTCCCGCTCAGGACGCCGTCCTCGTCCTTGTCCCAGGTTGCGACGGCAAATTCGAGGGCGGCTTTGATCGCGGGCCACTTCTTGTCGAGCCAGACTCGGTCGGAACTCATGAGGTACTCACGATACGCGCCAAGGATCGCGCCAAACTGTCCATCGGTGGCCGGCTCGATTTTTGGAGCCTGGCGATGGGCCAACCCGCCTCCGGGCGATTGGTGCGCGAAGTCCTGATCGCGCATGAGGCGGCCCAACTCCGGAAACAGGCGCGCCGGCGCCTGCGCGTAGTGCCAGACGTGGTCGCAGTTCCCAAAGCAGCACCCGGTGGCAGCGCCGCATCCTTCCCACGCGCCGAAATAGCCTTCCTTGGTCCAGAAACAGGTTCGGCTCCGGAGAATGGCTACTTGCGACGAGACACGGTCAACAAGCCAGCGCGGCAGGTTCGAAGCGTACAGGGTGTCGTGATAGCGCCGCGTCAGCTCGGTCAATTCAGGCAGGCGGCGCTGTACGTCTCGCGCGGATTCGAGGGCATTGGGCCACCAGTTGGTATACATGTTCCCTTTGCCACCCCAACCGTTCTCACCGTGAGTGGCGTTGGGGAAGCACCAGGTGAGCAGGAACGTAACGGTGCGCTCGGCGCCCGGCGCCAGCGAGAAACGCGCTGACAGCGCGCCGTCAATCGTCTGGCCTTGCGGAGATGGGCCAGACTCATTGGGGCCCGATACCGCGCCGTCTTTCGCGAAATTCGCTAGTAACGACTCCTGGGTATCCCAATTCGCGGCGCCGTCCAGCGCGCAGCCGGCTACGTCGGAGCCGCTGGACACGGTAAGCGCCATGTCGCCGTATCCGGCCGCGTCTTTCGGACCATTGGACGACATGTGAAGTATCGCCGTTGCGTTCTCGCGAAGGATACGATTCACATTCCCGCCGTAGTCCTTGGATGCGCGGCCCGTAATTTGCTCCGCCGCGGTGTAGCCGGCCGCGTTTTGCTGCGCGGCCAGCAGACTGACGTCCGCGCTCCGACCGCTGCGGTTCGTGACCGTCACGCGAAAGACTGCGCAGGGGATTGCGGAGTTCTTCAAATCGACCGGAACAAGCGGGCTGAACGCTTCGAGGCGGACTCCGACGGGCAGGCTCGGATCGCGGAAGGTGTACTGCCCGAAAGGATACTCCCCCTGAAATGTGAGTTGTTTCATCGCCGGAAATGGTCCAACGGGCTCGGTCTGCAATGCCCGCACCTTCGGCGCCGAATCCGATCCTTTCACGCGTATCGCAAAAAAGCTGTCCGGCACCGAGACCAGCCGATGGTTGTTGAAGATTTGCCAGATTGTGCGTTTGGCGGCGCCGTCCATCTGGATGCAGCCGGCCCCGATTCCGCCAATGGGAATGCTGATGGCTTCGAGACGTTCGTCCTTGTATACCGCAGGCTTGCCGCCTTTTCGTAGATTACGGTCCGACATGAGACGCTCCTTGCGCTTTTCCCCTGCTCCGGCCTGTTGTTTGGCCTGACGCTGAGCGTCCTTGACTCGCCGCGCTTGTTGTTCCGGGAACGCGCTCCGAACTTTCTTGGTGGCCTCCAGGTCAATCACGCCCTGCGCCACGAAATCGTCGCACGTGACGTGGCCCCACCCCGCCGTGTTCTCGTCCACGACTTCGATAAACACTTTCTTTCCGATGAGCGCGCGGACGTTCCACGTCACGCGGTCCATTTGTTCGGAGTCTTTGCCGGAGGCGCTAATCACTTCGCGTCCATCGGTCGTGCATAAGGCGACGCGGGTGCTTGCGCGCGAACCGCCACCGATAAGAAAGGAGATGGTTGGCCCGCCCACGATGAACACCGGCGACTCGATCACCCCCGTCATCGCGTCGTCGTACCCGTCGCCGGACTTCTCGAGAGTGTTGAGATAGTACTTGCCTTGCTGGTTGTATCGGACGTTGGGAGTGTTGCGGCGCCACTCACGGTCGGCGATGATCTTGTCGAACTTGCCGGACACGACCGCCCACCCCTGTAAGTCTCCCGACTCGAAGTCGAACCGAAGTTCCGCACACGTGGTACAGCCAGGACCTAAGCAGGTGGCGGCAGGAGCCGGCGCCGCAACGATTCCCCAGGCGCCTATCGCAATTACGATGGAGATGCACTTCCCTATCATATTGACCCCTCTCCTCTTCGATGAGTGAGTTGTTCCCCGAACCATTGGGCATGGGTTCACCTGGCAAGGAGTCTAACAAGTTGTCTCACGTCGTTACAGTGTTCTTCATCGGTGGGCAGAGTGGCGTGCGCCGTGGAAGGCGTCCGTTTGAGCTGGCGCGCGTTGGTTACCCGGGGCGACTTACCCGCGCCTGATTGCTCACCACACTGTACACCGCTTCGCTACCCAGCGGTTTGCTGAGGCGTTGTCTGGGCTAAACGCTTTGCATCTGAAACCATCCACGGATCTTGAAGCGTATGGGCCAGTTCTGTAAAGAACGATTGGCCTTCGTCGCCGAGGAATTGTCTAAGGTAAGGAAGGAGCCGGGATCGAGCCATGTAGTGCTCTTCAGGGGAAGAGAAGCAATGTCGGATCCATTTCTTTATTTCTTTCGTTCGCGTGGCCGCCGGCATACCCTGCACATCAATCAACTTCAACGCGGCCGCAGCGTACCAGCGCAACAGGATGATTTGGCTGTTGGCCTCCCAGTCCCCCCGTTCGGGACGCGAGAGTTCCGCCGCGCGCCGCAACACAGGTACGGCAACCGGATCACCGATACAGCCCAGAAAGAATTCCGTGCGGAACGCCCCCCACAACGATTCGCCAGGACGTCCGGCGTGGTGGTCGCGCTTTTCGGCAAGCCGTTGCTCCAACTCATTCACCAAGTCCTTGGCAAACGCGACATCTCCGGACCCGAGTTTCCCATCCAGCGCCTCCAACGCGATCCGGCTCTCAGACCACGACCAGCCTTTGCCGCCAATTTCCAGCGTTGCAGCGGCCACCAATTCGGAAACGTCTTTCGGTTTCCGCTGCTCCAGGACAGACCGCATTCGGTCGTCTCCAACGCGCTTGACCTCGTCAAGCGCTGCTTTGGCTCGTGGGTCATCGCAAACCATCAGAAACTCCAATTGTGCGTACGTCGCTGCTTTGGCATCGAAATGGGCCAGCACCACGGGTAAAGCTGCGGCGTCGGCGGATCGCAGTATAAATGAGGCCGTGCCGGGAGACTCGATCGCGACTGTTTCGGTAAAGGCGCCCGCTTGCGTGGTCGTGTAGGATAATACGCACTTGCGGAACTTGTTCGACGGTTCGGCCATGATTCGAGCCAGTTCGTCCATGCTTTCCGATGACAGAGCGGCAGGCGCATGAATCGCCAGAGGAACGCGGTTCGATTTCAGCGTAAAGACTTCCGCTTGCGTTTCCCGGGCGCCACTCCCCCAAACGTTCCCCGGGTAATCGAAGTAGGTCAGTTCCGTACACAGCGAGCGGACCTCGATCTGCGCTTCGTAGTCCCCGGGTGACAGATGCGTCTCGAAGGCGCTCGGACGAATTGTCAGTCCTCTTGCTATAGGTCCAAACGGCACAATCATGTAACGGTCACCAGACCCGCGTGCTGGGATTTCGCCGCGTTCGACCTCGCGCCCGTTCTGAAAGACTATGTATTGAACGAAGTTGTCAATGGCCTTGTCATCAACGGGCACAAGCAGCGGAGTGCCATCGGGTATCATGAACGGCACGCCACCACCGCGCTCGCCGACCGGTTCCGCTTGGATTCGGACGGTATTGTTCCGATATAGATGTTCTGCCGAGGTGAGAACGACCCCGAGGCCGCAATACGTAGATTCCGGCTGGGGTTGGACGTGAGTTGGCGGGTGTGAGGCGCCGTTATCTGCCCACCAGCGGCGCCATTGTTCTTTTAACTCTGCGCGGCGCTCGGGGTCGCGATAGTCTCCCAGAATGTCATGACCAGACAGGACCGCGAGCGTCATGTGGATCATGTCCGCGTCATATACTCCCTTAACCGTATCCAGCGACGCGACCAGGCCGGGGAACACCGAAACGTCTCGCCGCTCCCGGAGATTCTGCAAGGCAAAGTCGCGCTGCAAAGAATTGTCATCATGAAGGTAGATGTCCAGCAAGGCGTGCGAGGCCTCTTCGCCAGGAAGGTGACGTAGTTGGGACGACAGCCCATCGCGGACGTCGCTGTTCGGATCATTTTTTAACTTAAGTAGGATTGGCACTGCTTCGGGCCGACCCAGCATGCCCAACGCTTCGGCGGCCATGCGCCGTACGCCTGGACTTGGGTGTTGCGTAAGCCGGGCGAGGCTGTCAAAGCTCTCCTGGTTGTGGATTCGGCCCATGTAGAGGCATGCTGCGCTTACCAAGAGTTCATTCTTCGATTCGAGAAGCGGTCGGAAGAGTTCTTTGTCGTTTGGGTCGTGAGCAAGAAAGAGCCAGTGTACAGGGTCGCTCGGAGGGTACGTGCGTGTGCCCATTGCGTTGAAGTAATTCTCCGACACAAGTGCAATGAGTCTATCCATCGGCATATGCCCGCTGGGTCCGGGAAGCGCCTCGGCCATCAAGGCTCTGACATCCGGGAAAGGCAACGAGGACGACCCCGAGCTCTCTTTCACCATACCCTTAGAGGTCGGCGTGGCAGCGGTCTTGGCAATGTCAGTGTCGGATGGTACCTGTGATCCCAGACTTGCGGCGCCGGATTCAAGTTTTTGAGCACTTGACGGCTCTAGAAAGAGAAAGACGAGCATGCCCGTTACGACCAGCGCGACGACGCCTGAGTTTGCGCCTGCCCACGCGCACAATCTTCTGTGGACTTTTCGAACGTTAATGAATTGGGGTTTGTTTTGGATTTCGATACACAGGTTTCGGATCGTGCTTGGACTACGTAATACAACGCGACACGCGCTGCCACGCTGGTACACATCTTCCGCCGAACATCTGCCACCCATCATCCCTCTCCTCGTTCGTACTCCTCCAACATGGCCTTGACATAGGCAACGTTTTATCTTGGGGGCCCAAAGTAGGGAACAGAATAGCAGAATAAGGGAAAAGTGAGTTGTTCCCCGAACCCGCGGGCATGGGTTCACTTGGCAAGGAGTCTAGCAAGTCGCCTTGCGGTATTACAGTGTACTTTGGCGAGAGGGAGGGTGAAGCCATCTATTGAAGGCCATGGCGCCACAATAAATCAGGGGACCGGCCGCGAGTTGCGGCCGGTCCCCAACGTACTCGTTTCGTGCGGGTAAGGACGGCGTCAAACCACTCTAACCGCGCCTGACGCGCCTAGATTTCGATCTTCTTGAAGGTCGGCAGGTAGTCCTTGTTCTTCTTGAGCATTTCGCCGACCATCTTCTTGATCTCCGCGAGCGACAGCACCGCCGCCGTCAGCGGATCGTAACAGATGGACTGGTAGACGAGCGTGGGGTCGCCAGTGAGGGCGGCTTCGACGGCCATTTCTTCCACTGCGATGGTGACGTTGTTGAGGGCAGCGCACTGGATCGGCAATGCGCCGACGTGGATGGCGTTGAACCCGCGCTTGTTGGCCACAACGGGCACCTCGACGCAGGCGTCCGGAGGCAAGTTGGTAATGATACCGGTGTTGCGCACGTTGCCGTTGAACTCGAAGGATTCTCCGCCCATGTAGGCATTGATAATGTACGCGGCGTATTCGGCGCCGCGATCAAGCGAAATCGGCGCGCCGTCGTCAAACCACTTCTTGATGTCCTTTTTCCACTCCTTCTCGCGGCGGAGGTATTCGTCAAGAATGTAGGCGTACTTGCCAGGGTTCCAGCCGGTGCCGGTCGTGCAGTATTTCTTGATTAGATCAGGGCGTTTCCGGAACCACCAGTTGTATTCGGAATTGTGTCCGCTGGATTCGGTCACGTAATAACCGAAGGCGAGGAACATCTCGTTGCGGACCTGCTCTTCGTTGTAGATCTTCTTGTTCTTCATCGCTTCGCGAATAAGCGGATACGCGTCTTTGCCTTTCTTCTTGAACTCGACGTACCACGCCATATGATTGATCCCGGCGCAGACGTACGTGATGTCGCTCATGGGGGTCTTGATCCAATTCGCGAGCATGTGCGCCGTGCCCTGAACGCTGTGGCACAAGCCCGACGTCTTAACGAAGGACTCGCGCTGCATGGCGCGGCACAGCATGGCCATCGGGTTGGTGTAATTCAGCATGATAGCGTTCGGGCAGTATTTCTCCATGTCGCGGACGATATCCACCATCACGGGAATCGTGCGCAAGGCGCGGAACACGCCGCTCGGACCGCGCGAGTCGCCGACGTTCGTGTCCACGCCGTACTTCTTCGGGATCTCGATGTCGTGCCGCCAGACCTGCACGCCGCCGTTAAGAATGGTGCAAAGGACAGCGTCGGCCCCCTTCAGCGCCTGCTTGCGGTCGAGCGTGGCCTCGACCTTTGCGGGATACTTTCCCCGCTCAATGATCGTCTTGACGGCCTTGTGCGCGAAATCCAGCCGCTCCTTGTTTACGTCCATCAACACGATGGTGGCGTCGCGCAGCAGCGGAAACGTCAGTACGTCGCGAACCAATCCCCGTGTAAACCCCAAACTCCCTGCGCCGATGAAAACTATACGAGCCATAGGTACCTTTCTAGGACGACGGTACGTCCCACGGAGACTTGCCTCAGATCAGGACACAAAACCGGACAAGTATTGCAGGCGGCTTCAGCGTAATCAACCGATAGCGACGCATAACGTCCCACTGGCCAATTCGCAATCAAAAGTTCTGGATGAGGGCTTCGCTGATTTTGCCGCGGCGGTCGGCGCGGCTATTGACAAGACGCGTGGCCTGGACGGTGCCAATTCGGAAGCCACGATCCTTGTAGAGTTGTTGGATCAGCGGGGTGTAGGAGTTGGAGAGCAGCACCAGGACGCCTTTGTGGTGCAATTCGGCGAAAACATCGGCGAGCTTCTGTTGGGCGTCTTCTCCGAACCCGCTCTTGTCGTAGCTGGTGAACGACGCGGTCTTGGATATGGGGTGGTATGGGGGATCAAAGTACACGAGGTCGCCCGGCTTCGCCGCCTCCAGGACGTGATCAAACGCCTGGTTCTTGAGCGAGGCGACGGACAACGCCTTGGATACCGCGCGCAGGTTCTCCTCGTCGCAGATCAGAGGGTTCTTGTACTTGCCGAAGGGCGTGTTGAACTTGCCCTTGCTGTTTTCGCGATAGAGTCCGTTGAAGCAGGTTTTGTTCAGATAGATGATGCGAGCCGCGCGCGCGATCAGTTTGGACGGAACACTTGCGCGAACCTCGTAGAAATATTGCTCCGAATGCTTCTTCTTGTGATCTTGGAGCAGGGCGATGACGGCATCGACGTCTTCCTTCACCGCCTCGTAGGTCTCAATCAGACTGTTGTTGGTGTCGGAAAGAAAGGCCTTCTTACGGCCTAAGCGGCCCAGGCGCGCCAGTTCAAAGAAGAGCGCCCCGCCCCCGACGAACGGCTCGTGATAGCGTCCGAAGTCTCCCGCCTTGTCAACTCGGGCAAGCAATTCCTCAAGAAGTTGGCCTTTGCCGCCGACCCATTTGAGGAACGGACGGGGCGTGACTCGTGTACTTGCGCGCCGCATCATAGGCCGAAATACAGTTCTAACCACTTTTCGACGTCGGGAAATTCGACGGCCATCCCGGTGGAGAGCAGGTAGCTTTGCATGTTGGGCGAGAATCCCGCGCCGGAGTAGACGACGATGCCGCGAATGGGCCACGCCTTGATGTCTTCGAGGGTCGCGGGGATCTTTTCCTCCGCGCTGCCCGACCCGCCCTGGTACTTGCACTCGACGCCCAAGCTGACGCGCGTTTCGGGATGTTTCATGACGACATCAATGCGCCGTTTCGCGCCCCAAATACGCCGGCCGACGGCAACTTCGATCTCGACTACGAGACCGAGTTTGCGGCCAAGAGCGGCGACATCGTCGCGCAGTTCGGTTCCGGAGGTTACAGCGGTGGACCTGCCTGGCATAGGTGGTTGTGCGACTCCTGTCTGAATGGCGAGAGTATGGATGAAGGGACCGCGAGCGATCAAGACGGCGACGCTCCGTCCCACATTCATATTCTAAGCGCAAGACGCTCCAGTGAGGGAGTCGCGCCCCGAACTTGTTTTCATCGGAGCCGTCCGCTCTCAAAAGTGCTATCATGGACGCAGGAAGGCAACGTACGTGTCGCAACATGAGGCATGAAAGGGGTCAAGAAGCGCGTGTTGGGGGATTCGCAGCGTGACCAGCCTTTCGGGGCACGGAATGCCAAGGAAGTGAGAGATGACGAGGCCACGAACGGGACCGGGGCGCACGTCCGCCACTGGATTACCTCGCGAGAATCCGGGTAGATGCGAATCTGGTATGATGAATAACTTGTGGAGAACGATTTAGGCATCGTGAATAGGGAGTGTCGGCCATGCCAACAGCGCACATCACTCGAAACGGACGGATCGCAGTCCCGAAAGACGTTCTGGAGAGCCTGCACGCCCGGGCCGGTGACACCGTTGACATCGAGACGGAACCGGATGGTTCCATCAGGATTTATCCGAAGACTTTGAGTGTTTCCGACGTGGCCGGAATACTCAAGACCAAGGTCAAATCGACTGTTGAAGAGATGGACCAAGCGATCACTGAAGCGTTCAGGACGGGCAAACTGTGAACGCACTGGATACAAACGTTTTCGTGCGCCTCATCACCGACGATGATCCGGCAATGCGGAACAAGGCGGTCCAACTGGTCGCGGCCGCCGAGAAGAACGGCGAGGCACTGCTCATCCCCATCCCGGTGCTCTTGGAGGCCATGTGGGTGCTCAACTCACGATATGAATTCTCGCGAACGGAGATTCTGGACGCACTGGAGCAGATCTTGCTCGTGAAGGGACTTCGATTTGAGGCTCCTGGCCGCGTCCGTGAACTCATCCGCATGGGCCGCTCGACGGCCTCCGACCTTGCCGATATCCTGATCGGCCTATGCGGACGAGACTTGGGGTGTGAGACCACATTTACATTTGATAAGAAGGCGGCAAAATCCATTCTGTTCAAGAGGATTCACTAACGCGGATACCCATTACCGGGCGCCATATGTCACAACGAACGCGGGTCGTCGGCCGAAAGTCGCCTTCATGCCGTGTGACATTTCGCTTAGCCGAAACGCCCTATACTCGAGACCCTTTCTTCAGACACTCTGCCGTTAAGGGGGAGTGCGCGGATATTTCGCGGGACGGGGCCCGTGGAGTACTATGGCGCGGTATCCTGCGCGGGCTCAACCGAACACGATGAGGGTAGAAACCATGGCATTCGCACGATTGGCAATGACGACGGCGTTGCTTTGCGGCGCGCTGGGAGGAACGGCGGTGGCGGACGACAAATTCGAGGGCACGTATTTTCGAGGGCGCGGCGACACCGAGTATTTCCAGTTGCTCGAATACGCCCGGCAGAGTTTCAGCCCCAATGCGGAATTCCAGAACATATCCATGCTTTACAACCCAACCTGGAACGGCTTTGTCGAAGGCCCGACCTGGGGCGCGTGGTGGATACAAAACAGCTACGGACCGACCTACTGCGCCCTGCCGTTCTATCAAGAGCCGTACGTCACCTTCCTCCAGAACGCTCAGGACCTTTGGTTCGACCAGATGGGTGACGGCAAGCACGCGGGAGACAAGGGCTATGTGGCGCCCGACGGTTGTCTGTGCGACGCGGCGGCGCCCGGAGTCATTTACTACCGGCAAGGGGATGGCAAGGTAGACATCCACGATTGGGGTATGGAGTTCACCGCGGCGGGTGTGGTGATGCAATCGGAGTTGTTGCTCATCAGCCGCGACGCGAAGGCCATCGCGCATTACTTGCCCAGGCTCGAACGCTCGGCCAATTTCATCGAGTCGCGGCGCGATCCGAAGAACAACCTGTTTCTGGCGGGCCCGGCGGGCAACCTGCTGGCGCCCAGCTACGCGGGCTATCTCAAGCCCGACGGGACCTATGACAAGGCCTATCTGACCGGACTCTCCGTCACTTACATCGCCGCGCTCGACCGGCTCATCGAACTGGAAAAACTCTCCAAAGCGCCGGACAAGGTCACGCTCTACACCGAGCGCCGTGACGCGGCTAAGAAAGGCCTCGCCAACGTCACCACGGACGAGGGCTATTTCGTTCGCTCGCTCGATCCCGACGGAACGAAGCACGGCGTGTTCGGCGCGGCGAAACACGGTTACTTCGAGGCCTCTCCCAATCACGACGCCATCGCGCTCCGCGTGGTGGATGACGTCCAAGCTGCGAAGATCTTCGCGAAAATTGAAGCGATCCCGCAACTGCGCCCGCACGCGTTCATTATCCCGAACTATCCCAGCTACGACGACATGTACGAGAAGCTGGAAAGCATCTGGAAATTCGGGACATGGGTTAACGGCGGACACTGGTCCACCTGCGAGGCCCGGATGATGCTGGCCTATTCCCGCATGGGCAAGTACGACGACGCCCGCAAGTCCATGAAGCAGTTGCTCACGTTTGCGAGGCGCTTCCGTATGGACAATCCACTCACGGACTTCGGAAATGACGTCTACCAGCCCAAAGAGCCCATCAATATTTGCTACGATACTTTCGGCCCGGCCGCTGGGCTCATTCGGGGTCTATTCGAGTACCTCTACCGCGCTGACGGACTTACTGTCGTGCCCCACATTCCGCCCACAATTACCCGGTTCGGCGCGAAGAAACTCTGCCTTCAGACATCCGGCGCTGGCGCCATTACGTCCGTGTTGGTGAACGGCCAGGACTGGTCCGATCACGACGCGCAGTCCGTTCACCTTGCATACGACAAGACCCCCGATCTGGCGCAGATCTCGATCGGCTTGGGAGGCGCGAAAGCCCGTACGGAGCAGATCGCTCTCCCCGTCGCCACGCCTCGTTCCGTGACCGGCCCTGCGGCTCCGGCGCTAGACGCCGTTGACGCGAAGGCAAAGCGAATCCGCGCATTCTACGACAAGCTCGCCTCAGCCGGCTTGTCCGAGACCTATGAGGCCGCCCACGCGCGCCTGGCCATCGATTGCGTCGCCACCGCCCATGAACGCGCGGCGAAACTCGCCAGCGGCGCGCTCAAGCCGCTGCCTGACGCAGCGTCGGAAGCCGCCGCGGACAAAAGTTACGCCGACACCGCCGCGAAGCTGTGCGACGGCCTGGAAAAGGCAATCTCCGGGTACGCCAGCTCCACAGACGATGCGAAGAAGCGTATTCTCGCACTGTGGAATACCGGCGCGGATTCCGCCGCCCGATAGCGGCCGGCAAGTAGATCGTCAGGAACCAACGCCGCGTGAAAAGGCTGAAATTGCGCGCGGAAATATGCTACTATCCCCGTTGAGCCAATTGGCGGGTGTGCGGCAACGGCCACAACTTTTTGACCCTGCCATCCACGAGTAATTCGCGGGTGGGTGGGATACGTGTGCGGCATCCCTGACCAAGGGGCTCCGATGCGGTGTACCGACTGCCCGAGGATGTGTTCTACGTGCCTCGCGGCGGCGGAATTTGTTAGGAGTCAGTAGTTTGACGCAGACGCCAAAACGTTCTCGAGCAGGTAAATCCGGCTCTGCGGCCGCTAATCCGGCCCCATCCTCGATCCCCCAGCGCCCGCGCGTAATTTCTCCGCCCGTCCAACGCACGGAGCAGTTCCTGCCCGGCGATGTCGCGTGGACTCGCGCCATCGTCGAAAACGCTGTGGACGGCATCATCATCATCAACGAGCGGGGACTGATCGAATTCTTCAATCCTGCCGCGGAACGGTTGTTTGGATTCGAGGCGTATGAGGTGCTCGGCAAGAACGTAACGGTACTTATGCCCCAACCGTACCGGGACGAGCACGACGGGTATCTGGACAGCTATGTCGCAACGGGCAAGGCCAAGATTATCGGCATCGGTCGCGAGGTAACCGGCCGGAGGAAGGATGGCAGCACCTTCCCGTTTGAGTTGTCCGTGAGCGAGGTACTTCTGGATGACCGCCGTATCTTTACCGGGATCGTTCACGACATTACCCGGCGGCGGCAGGCGCAGGAAGAAAAAGATCGCCTTTTGCGCGATCTCAATAAGCGCAACATCGAAATAACTTGTCTCTACCGGGTCGAAGAGTCGATCCGTTCCAGAGAGTTCCTCACCGACATCTTTACCGATGTGGTCACGCTGGTCGAACCGGCGTGTCTGTATCCGGACATAGCTCGAGCGCGTCTCACGTTCGACGACGCCGTCTACGTGGCAAGTCCCTTCGATGAAACGCCGTGGCGCTTAACCGTAGACATCATCGTCGCGGGCCGCAAGCGGGGTAGCATTGAGTTCTTCTACCTGGAACAACGGCCCGACGAAGACGAGGGGCCGTTTCTCAAAGAGGAGCGCGGGCTCATCGAGGCCGTCGCCAGCGTGCTCGGCGAGACCGTCGAGCGGCGCGAAGCCGAGGCGAAAGTGATCCAGGCCTCGAAACTCGCCTCGATTGGCGAGCTTGCCGCGGGTGTGGGTCACGAGATCAACAACCCGGTCAACGGCATCATGAATTGCGCCGACATTCTGATCCAGCAGTCCGAGCCGGGAACGAAAATGCGCCAATTCTCGGAGCTGATTCGCTCCGAAGCCGATCGTATCGCCCGGATCGTACACAATCTGCTCACCTTTTCGCGCCAGGAAAAAGAACGGCATAGTCCGGCCCGCTTGTGCGATATCGTCGAAGCGGTGCTTTCGTTGAGCCGTAAGCGACTCATCAAGTCCCACGTTGACCTGCGTGTGGACGTGTCCAAGGACTTGCCGAAACTGAAGTGCCGGAGTGAACAGTTGCAGCAGGTCGTGATGAATCTTCTCATCAACTCGCTTCACGCGCTTGACGAGCGCTACCCCGAAATCGATCCGGACAAGATTCTCTCGATTTCGGCCCGGCAGATTCAGAACAACGGCGCCAGCTTCGTCCGCCTTACGGTCGACGACCATGGTTGCGGCATTGCCCCGTCAAACCTGCACCGTCTGTTCGATCCGTTCTTTACGACCAAAGGGCGCGACAAAGGAACCGGTCTCGGATTGTCCGTTTCCGATGGAATAGTCAAAGATCACGGCGGCACGATTACCATCGAGAGCGAATTGGGCGTGTTCACGCGGTTCCATGTGGATCTGCCGCTGAAGAACAGTTGGTCTCTGGAGGAACCGCGTTCCTAGGAATCCGCTTGCGGCGTCTTTGGGGGTCTTTTTGGCGCGCCGTACACCTCTCTTCATATCGAGGGGGACAAATTAGTATGATATGCGACGCGCAGGGAATGTCATGATCGCGTGTGTCTCCCAGGATAACACGTTACCGGGCGAAATCACGGAAGCCGCTGTCCCGATTCTCATGCGCCACGATGAAAGGAATGTTTGACAATGGCCCGCGTACTTGTCGTCGAAGACGAAGCAGTGCTTCGGCTGACATTTCAAGAATTCCTGTCCGAACAGGGACACGAGGTGTTTACCGCCCAGGACTACGACGAAGCGGTAGACCTGATCGAGCATGAAGACTTTGACCTCGTGGTCACCGATATCATTCTCGGCGGGCGAACCGGCGTTGACCTGCTGCGCACTATCCGCGATATGGGCATTGAATGCCCCGTGGTCATGGTGACCGGCGAACCGACCATCGAAAGCGCCGCGGAGGCTGTACGCCTGGGCGCGTTCGACTATTTGGCCAAACCCGTCACGCGGGACGCGCTACTGCGCGTAGCCCGGCTGTCCATAAACCACAAGAAGCTGCGGGATGAACGAAATCTATACGCCGCCCGCATGGACATGTACCGGCGGGATCTCGAAGCCATATTCAACAGCGTCAACGAAGGAATCATTACGGTCGACGCGGAAATGCGGGTCCGTCAGGCCAATCCCGCCGCTGCGGAGATACTCGCGCTGCCACCCGCTCAACTCGCCAAACGCCCGTTTGCGGAGGTCATGCCCGGCAAGCTCGATCCCGCGCGCAAAGCGCTCGAACAGACTCTGGAGACCCACGCGCCCGTGGACGATTGCCGCGTCGCGTTTCCCGGCGATAACGGCGTGGAAAACATTGTTATCGTCAACACCATGCCCCTGGTCGGCGAGGGCGGAGCCTTTGAAGGCGCGGTGATGATGATCCGCGACGTCACCCGCTTGACGCGCCTGGAAAAGCAGATCGCGGAAACCCAGCAGTATCGCGACATCATCGGTAAGAGCCGCAAGATGCAGGAAATCTTCGTGCTGGTGCGCGAACTCGCGGAGACCGATTCAACCGCGCTCATCTACGGCGAAAGCGGCACTGGAAAGGAACTGGTGGCCGCCGCGCTTCACCACGAGAGCCACCGCGCGAAGGGGCCTTTCGTCAAGGTCAACTGCGCCGCGCTGTCAGAGAACATCCTCGAAAGCGAACTCTTCGGTCACGTCAAAGGGGCCTTCACCGGCGCCGTGAAAGATCGCGCCGGACGGTTCGAGGCCGCCGACGGCGGAACGATCCTGCTCGATGAAATTGGCGACGTATCGCCGCGTCTGCAACTGCGTTTGCTGCGCGTTCTGCAAGAGCGCGAATTCGAGCGTGTGGGTGACTCGCTGCCCATTCGGACCAACGTGAGGGTCATCGCGTCCACCAACCAGGATCTCGATCGGAAGATTCAGCTCGGCGAGTTCCGGCAGGATTTGTACTACCGCCTGAACGTCGTCCGCATCGAGATTCCGCCGCTTAGGGCGCGCCGCGAAGACATCCCCCTGTTGGTCGAGCATTTCTGCCGGAGGTTTAACCGGGCGCTAAAACGCGAGATCACCGGGTGCGCCCCGGAAACGATGGAAGTCTTCATGCGCTATGCCTGGCCGGGGAACGTCCGCGAACTCGAGAACTGCCTCGAACGCGCGTTTATCGTATGTCACGACTCGCTGATTCTTCCCCGGCACCTCCCCCACGAACTGCAGGGGCTGGGACTCGGACGGTCCCTTGGCATCGAGAACCTGGCCGGCGGAGACGGCGCCCGGACTTCCGACCGCGACCGCATCATCTCGGTCCTGAACCAGACGGACTGGAACGTCGCCAAGGCCGCGCGCATCCTGCGTATGGCGCGGAACACGCTCTATCAGAAGATGAACAGCATGCAGATTCGCCGTCCGGTCGAGTAACGCCCTGTCCCGCATCGGGCGATTCGCACATGATTCCGCCTTTCCCCATACAAGAGTGTCCTGCTCACTTCTGTCTCTAGCCGGTAGCGCGTCTAGGGCGAAGAGCACCCACGCGGCAATGGAAACAGCGTAAGTCATTTATAATAATGTAGTTACAACTGAGCTTGGGGCCGATTTTGCTTCGGCATGCTTTCTGCTCATTCGACTCTGTTGTGCGGTTAGTGGACAATTAGGATGGCGCCATGCCCAATGGGGATGCGGCATTGCGGGCCAACATAACTATAGAGAGGCAGTCTATGGGACTGGTTGAAGATATCATAACGCAGGCAAAAGGGTCGCCCAGGCGCATACTCTTGCCCGAAGCCGAGGACGAACGCACGTTACGCGCCGCGCACGCGGCTGAAGCCGAGGGTATCGCGCATGTGATCCTCGTCGGCGACGCGGCAAAGGTTCAGGAGAAACTAAAGGCGCTGGACATTCGCACGCAGTTCGAGATTGTCGACCCCGCCACTTCGGCGTCGGGCCCCGAGTTCGTTCAGGCGTACTTTGAGATGCGCAAAGCGAAAGGCCTCACCCTCGACGAGGCGGGCAAGCTGATGCGCGATCCCATCTACTTCGCCATCATGATGTTGAACCGGGGCATGGCCGACGGCATGGTCGCCGGCGCGTGTCATTCCACGGCATACACGCTGCGTCCGGCGCTGCAAATCATCAAGACGTCCCCCGACGCGTCGCTGGTATCGAGTTTCTTCTTCATGACCTGCGGCGATACCACGTATTTGTTCGCGGACAGCGGCCTTGTAGAAGATCCGGACGCAAAGCAGCTCTCCGAAATCGCCGTCGAGACCGCCAAGACCGCCGTCGCGTTCGGTATTCCGCCGGTTGTCGCGATGCTGTCCTATTCCACCAAGGGGTCCGCGCACAGTCCCTTGACGGAAAAGGTTGTCGAGGCCACGAAGCTCGCCGTCGAGGCGGTTCGCAGCCGCTTCGGAGAGGACAGCCCCATTCGCATCGACGGCGAACTCCAGGGTGACGCGGCGCTCTCCGAGCGTGTGGCCGCCAGCAAGGCCCCGGGCAGTCCGGTGGCGGGCAAGGCGCGCGTCCTCGTGTTTCCCGATCTCAACGCCGGCAACATTGCCTACAAACTCGTGCAGTGGCTTGGCGGCGCCAGCGCTTACGGTCCCATTCTCCAAGGGCTGCGGCTTCCCGTAAACGATCTTTCCCGCGGATGCACGTGGGAAGACATCAAGGGAGTCGTGGCGGTAACGGTAGTGCAAAGTCAGAGGTTAACCCCCGCTGAAGTCAGCGCGCCGGTCGCGGCCGTCTAGCGGCCCGGATACGGAAAAGGATCGAGCAGTATGCCTACATGCAATAAGGTGCTGGTACTCAATAGCGGCTCCTCATCAGTCAAGTTCAAGCTGTTTGAAGTTACGGACAAGCCCCGCGTACTCGCCAAAGGGTCCGCGGAGCGCATCGGACAGCCTGGTTTCTCGGTGAAATGCGAGTGTACTCGAGAAGGCGGCAAGTCGTGTCAACTCGCGCATCCGTCGGACTATACCGCCGAGACAGATACCGGCCACGCCGCCGCAATCAACTTGGTGTGCAGCCACCTCCTCAGCCACCCCTGCAATATCGTGGAGGACATCTCTGAAATCGTTGGTGTCGGTCATCGTGTCGTGCATGGTGGCGAGCGATTCACGGGCTCGGTCATCATCGACAGCGACGTGATCGACGGCATTCAGGCCTGCGCGCGGCTCGCGCCGTTGCACAATCCGCCGGCCTTGATGGGCATCCGCGCGTGCGCATCGATCTTCCCGGAAGTGCCGCAGGTCGCCGTGTTCGATACCGCGTTCCATCACACCATCCCGGAAAAAGCGTTTCTATACGGAATACCCCGCGAGTTTCATCAGAAGTACGGTATTCGCAAGTACGGATTCCACGGCTTGTCGCATCAGTACGTCGCGCTCGAGGCCGCTAAGCATTTGGGCAAGCCGATCACCGAGCTCAAGCTCATCACGTGCCACCTTGGAAACGGTTCCAGCATCACGGCGGTTGAATATGGCCGCTCGATTGACACCAGCATGGGTTTGACCCCGCTGGGTGGAATCATGATGGGTACCCGCCCCGGCGACCTCGATCCCTACATTCCCATTTTCATGCTCAAAGAACTGGGCATGTCCGTCGAGGAAGTGGAGGCGACGCTGAACCGGGGAAGCGGCATGGAAGGTATTTCGGGCTACACCGACATGCGCGATGTCGAGGCCCACATGGTAGCCGGTGATCCTGACTGCAGCCTTGCGCTCGAAATGTTCGCGTACCGCGCTGCGCGCCGCATGGGCTCGTACGTGACCGTCATGAACGGCGCCGACGCCATGGTGTTCACCGGCGGCATCGGAGAAAACGACCCGTTTATGCGCGCCCGCATCCTGGCCACGTTCACCCACTTGGGCCTGTTCGTGGACGCGGAGAAAAACATCTGCAATGCCCGCTGTGTTACGACGCCGGCCTCGAAGGTGGCCGCGCTTGTGATTCCCACAAACGAGGAATTGGTTATCGCGCGCGAGACGTACCGCTTGGTGCAGGATCGCGTCGCGAGCGCCCAAGCTGCCGCGGCGGACTAGACGCCCATGGCCGGCGGAGAGACAATGTCCCGAATTCTTGTCATAGACGATGAACCGGTATTGCGGATCACCCTGCGCTACCTGCTCGAACAGGAAGGCCATCAGGTGTGGGACGCGGAGAATGGCCGCGTCGGTGTTGACATCTGCCGCAACGAACACCCTGACCTCGTCATCACCGACATCGTCATGCCCGAGCAGGAGGGTGTCACCACCTTCGAGATCCTGCGCGAGGAATTTCCTGAAATGCCCGTGATCGCCATGTCCGGCGCGCAAGCTCCAACGACAATACGCACCGCCGCAGAGTCCGGCAAGCTTGCATACGTCATGAAACCCGTGGACACCTCGTCCCTCTTCAAACTGATCCAGTCCGTCCTCAAGAAGTCCCCCGCGCCCGTCCCCCGGCGCACGGCGCCGGGAAAGTCAGTGGGCTAGTCTAAGCCGCGATAACGGCCCAGCCCATTCCCTCACCAGTACAATTCCCCGCAATCCGTGGCACATTCCCTTCCCCGTCGCTTCCCCAAAGTCCTCTCTACAACGCACATCGGCAGAACTGGGATCGCGTTATTGCGCTTCACTCTTGAGCCGCCGCCCAGCCCGCTCGTGCCCCGCTCCAGGAATACTGTTTGCACGATAGGTGTTACAACACACAATGACGCACACAGAGAAACAAGCCGCTTCACCGGAGCCGAATGCCGAACGGCCGGAGGTGTTCGAGTCCAAGGAGCAGGAGGCGTACCTCGGCCTCATCCGCACACATGAGCAGTTCACCGGCGGGTTTGCGCGCCTGTTCGCGCAGCATGCGCTCTCGATGCCTCAATACAACGTTCTCCGCATTCTGCGCGGGGCCGGTCCCGGCGGCGTACCAGTCCAAAAGATCGCGGAGCGCATGGTCACGCGCGACCCCGACGTTACGCGGCTGGTGGACAGGCTCGTCAAGACCGGCTACGTCAGCCGGAAACGTTGCGACGCGGACCGCCGTGTGGTTTGGGTGCGACTGACGGAGCGCGGCGCAGAGCTGCTTGGCTCGCTGGACCAGCCCGTCCGGGACCTGCACCGGGCTCAGTTGGCTCACATGAACGAAACCGAACTCACGGTGTTGATCGGCCTGCTCGCGAAAGCCCGGCGGCGAGAGTGAAGACGCTGAAAGCCGCTGCGGCGAGATTTGTTAACGCAAGAACGCATTGAAAGCTTGTCAATTTAACTACGGTTTACAACCAAGACTGAAGGAGTGCAAATGATGAATCGAACGTTGCTGCGTAGCATACTATCCTTGGCCGCTCTGACGCTGACTGTGGCGTCCACCGCGATGGCGGCGGACACCTACAAGGTGGACCCGGTGCATTCGTCGGCCCAGTTCCGAATCCGCCACTTGGGCGTAAGCAATGTGACCGGCCACTTCACGGAGTTTTCCGGCGAAGTCACCTTGGATGCCGCGGACGCTACCAAGAACGCGGTCCAGATGGAAATCAAGACCGCCAGCATTGACACGGACAACGAAGCGCGCGACAAGCACCTCGAAAGCGCGGACTTCTTCAACGTTGAGAAATTCCCCGCGATGACATTCAAGAGTACTTCGTTCAAGAAGTCGGGGGACGCCACATTTGACGTGAAAGGCGACTTTACGCTGCTCGGCGTGACGAAACCCGTCACGGTTTCGGTGGAACAGGTGGGCACTGGAAAAGACAAGGATGGAAACGCGCTGGTCGGCTTCGAAACGACCTTCACCATCAAACGCAGCGACTACGGCATGACGAAGATGGTCGGCGCTTCCCTCATCGGCGACGAGGTCAAGATCACCGTCGCAGTTGAATGCGGCAAGAAGTAGCAATCCGTCTCGCGCGGCTGGGACCTGTCCCAAGGACCGGTCCCAGCCGCGCATGGTTGTTTCGTTCATTAATCAAGTGGCCTGAGCGAAGGGACGGCTATTTCGGATGGCGATCAGCAGATTCTCGGCAACTGCTCTCCGCTGAGCATGTCCACAATCCGCGTCGCGCCTATTGTGCTCTTTAGCGTCACCGTCTTCGCCGGTTCAGCGGCCACGCGGCCGATGATGCACGCCTCACTGCCGAGGGCGTGCCGGCGAAGGATACGCACAGCGCGCTCCCCCGTCCCTCGTTGGCGACATAGAGCGGGTCGAAGCCGAGGATCTCGCAGGCGCCGCGCACATCCTCGCGAACGGGAATCGCGCTCTCCTCGAGGTGTATACATTTGCCGGCGGTATCGGCAATCTCGTTGGCGGCGCTGGCCAAACCGCCACGAGTAAGATCGCGCATGCAATGGATCTCGATTCCCTCCGTCAACATATCCATCACCAAGTCCGCAATCGGCGCCGAGTCGCTCTCAATCGTCGTCTCGAATTCCAGGCCTTCGCGTGTAGCCATGATCGCGATACCGTGCCGGCCCAGATCACCATTGATCACAATCGCGTCGCCCACCTGAATCTGGAGCGGCCCAATCTCCACGCCGAGTTCCACAACGCCAATCCCCGCCGTGTTGATAAACATGCCGTCGCCCTTGCCGCGATTGACTACCTTGGTGTCGCCGGTGACGAACTGAACGTTGGCGCGCTTCGCCGCCTCTTGCATGGACTGCGCTATCCGCTGAAGAACGTCCATTTCAAGACCTTCTTCCAGGATAAAACCCGCGCTCAAGTACAGCGGCCGCGCCCCAGCCATCGCGAGATCGTTCACTGTACCGTGTACCGCCAGCGAACCGATGTCGCCACCGGGAAAGAACAAGGGCTGGACCACATACGAATCCGTGGTAAAGGCCAAACGCGTTCCACCGGCATCCAGGACCGCGGCGTCGTGCCGCTGATTCAACGCGGGATTGTCGAAGGCCGGCAGGAACACAGTCTCGATCAGTTGCCGCATCAACGTCCCGCCGCCGCCGTGCGCCATCTGAATCTGCGTATGACGTCCGCGCGGCGCCGGGCACGAAAGAATGAATTCGTCGTTATCGGTTTGCATGTGAATCCTTACGTCACGAGTTCCGTCACGGGAGAGACTGGGCGCGCCCGGCGATACCGGTAGTACGCCGCGCACGCGCCTTCCGACGAGACCATCGGCGCGCCGAGCGGATGCTCGGGCGCGCACGCCGCGCCAAACGCGGGACATTCACTTGGTTTCAAGAGACCCTGTAGCACCAGGCCGCTCATACACTCGCTCGGCTCTTCAGTGTCCATGCTTTTCAGACCGAACTGCAGTTCGGCGTCGAACGCGGCGTACTCGGGACGCAATCCAAGTCCACTCCGCGCGATCTCGCCAATCCCCCGCCACTTACGGGGTGTAACCATGAAGACCTTACGTATCAACTCTTGCGCCGCCACATTTCCCGCGCGGCTGACCGAACGCCTGTACTGATTCTCCAACTCCGCGCGGCCTTCCTCGAGTTGTTTCACGCAGAGATAGACGCCATGCAAGATATCCAGAGGCTCGAAGCCGGTCACAACGATAGGCACACGGTACTTGCGCGCGAGCGGCTCGTATTCGGTGTATCCCATGACCGTACACACGTGCCCGGCCGCAAGGAAGCCCTGAACGCGATTCTGCTTGGAGGAGAGGATGGCTTCCATCGCGGGCGGCACGAGAACATGAGAACAGAGAATGGAGAAATTGGTGAGGCCTTCGAGGCGGGCCTGTTCGACAGCCAGAGCGTTCACCGGCGCGGTTGTCTCAAACCCTACGGCAAAGAACACTACACGCCGATCCGGATTCCCACGCGCGAGGTTCACCGCGTCCAATGGCGAGTAAACCGTGCGCACGTCACCTCCCGCCGCCTTCAGGGAAAGCAAATCGCCGTGACTCCCCGGCACGCGCAACATGTCGCCAAAGGAGCAGAAGATGACATCAGGCCGCGCGGCGATCAGCAGGGCTTTGTCGATCAATTCCAACGGCGTTACGCACACCGGGCAACCGGGTCCATGCACCAGCGTGATGGTCTTTGGCAGGAGTTCGTCAATCCCGAACTTGACGATGGAATGCGTCTGGCCGCCGCAAATTTCCATGATGGTATGCGGCCGCGTTACGAGCTGCCGTATCGCTTCGGAGAACCGGCGGGCGGGCGCGGCGGCGCGGTATTCGTCCACGAACTTCATGGCGCCGTACCCTCCAATTCTTCGAGATCACCCAACTCTCTCAGATACTCGAAGACTTTCGCGGCTTCCTCAGCGTCTACAATTCCAATGGCCAAACCCGCGTGCGCTAGCACGTAATCGCCGACCTGCGCTTCGGGAACAAGCGCCAGGGAGACTTCCTTACAGATTCCTCCGAAGCGGACCTTGCCTTGACGTTGCAGCGGCCCGTTATCCTGAATGCTCTCGATTTGTCCCGGAGTAGCTAGGCACATGGCGGAATCTCCCGGTCCGTGCAGCGTGACCTTCGTATCCGCTCCGCGGCGATGACGGCTTGGCCGAACGCAATTCCGCCGTCGTTCGGCGGTACACGGCGATGCCAGAACGCCTGCATCCCTTCCGCCGTCAATCGGCTCACGGCGCGCTCGAGCAAGTACTTGTTCTGGAAACAACCGCCCGTCAGCACGATCTCCTGAAAGCCGGTCCTGCGGGCAGTCGTGACAATCACTTCGGCCAAGGTGTTGTGGAACCGCGCCGCTATCTCGCCTCGCGGCGTCCGCTTGCGGATATCATCCACGATAGACGAGACGAGCAGATCCCAGTTCACAACCAGACCTGATGGGCCGGCGGTTATACCGAAGGGATAACTTTGGCCGGAGGGCGCTTCGGCGATAGCCCGCTCCAACTCCATCGCTGCCTGACCTTCGAAGCGGGATTCCTGACGAATGCCCAACAGCGACGCCACGGCGTCAAAGAGGCGTCCCGCGCTGGTGGTCTGTGGCGCGTTGACGCCGCGTTCGAGGGCCGTCCGGATGAGCTTCAGTTCCGGCTCCGAAAACTCGGCGACGCTGGGAAGGTCCCGCATCGCGAAACCCGCTCCGCCCCACACTTCGTATAGGACCGCGAGCGCGCTGCGCCTCGGTTCCCGCGATGCGGCGTCACCGCCTGGTAACCGGAATTCACGCAGATGCGCGACGCGCTGGAATGCGTCCAGTGTCGCGGACAGGAATTCGCCCCCCCAAGTCGCGCCGTCTTCCCCAAAACCGGCCCCGTCCCATGCCACTCCGAGCACCGGGCCGTTCAGAGAATTCTCCGCCATGCACGCGGCGACGTGGGCGTGATGGTGCTGAATCTCAACCACCGGAATCCCCATTGTGCGCGCGTACTGCGCGGAATGGTAGTCAGGGTGTGCGTCACATACCGCCACCTCGGGCCGGACGTCATAGAGGGCCTCCACGCTCTCTATGGCGCGTTCAAACGCAGTGACAGCGGCGACCGTCTCCAAATCTCCAAGATGCTGGCTAAGATGGATGTTCTCTCCTTTGACCACCGCCACCGTATTCTTGAGATGCCCTCCGACGGCCAGCACCGAGATTCCGTCGGCGCCTCCGGGAAGAGGCGCGGGCGCGTACCCGCGGCCGCGTCGAAGCACGATCTCGCGGCCCATCATCACACGAACCACGGAATCATCCACGGGCCGAACGATCGGTCGATTGTGAGTCAGGAACACGTCGGCAACGCCAAAGAGACGCTCGAACGCATCACACTCATCAATACAAATGGGATCATCGGAGTGGTTTCCGCTGGTAGCCACGACGGGAAATCCGAGCTCACGCATCAGCAGGTGGTGCAGCGGCGTATAAGGCAGCATGCCCCCAAAGCAGGGATTGCCGGGCGCGATCGAAGGCGCCATTTGGCTATCATGGTAGGCGCGGCGCAGTAGGACTATTGGCGCAGCGGAAGACGTGAGAAGGCGCTCCTCGAGCGGCGAAACCGAACAATGGCGCCGGACGGACTCCATATCGGGAAACATCAGCGCAAGAGGTTTGTCCTCTCGCTGCTTGCGCATGCGAAGCGCGGCGACGGCCTCGTCGTTCCGGGCGTCCACCACAAGATGAAACCCGCCCAGTCCTTTCAACGCGACAATGTGTCCCTGCCGCACGGCCTCCGCCGCTGCGCGCAGCGCGTCGTCCTGTTGCGCCACGATACCGCCACGATCGTTCCAAAGTTCGAGGCGCGGGCCACATTCCGGGCATGCGTTGGGCTGTGCGTGGAAACGCCGATCTCCGGGGTTCTCGTATTCCTCGCGGCATTTCGGGCACATCTCAAACGCGCGCATCGAGGTGTTGGCGCGATCATAGGGAATGGACTCGATGATCGAGAATCGTGGACCGCAATGCGTGCAATTGGTAAAGGGGTAGCGGTAGCGCCGGTTACCCGGATCGAGCACTTCAGCCAGACAGGCAGGGCACGTGGCAATGTCCGCCAACACCTGGGCGGTCTTCTCTCCCGCGGTAGCGCTGTGGAGAATCTCGAAGCGGGTATAGCCCGCCGGATTGCGCCACTCCGCAATGATGGACTCGACGGACGCCGGAGACGGCGCGCTCTCGACAACGGCGCGCCGGAATTCCATCAACCGTTCGCGCGCTCCTTCAACTTCGATCATGACCCCTTGCGCGGTATTGGTCACATAGCCCCTTAACCCAAGCGTGGAGGCAAGCCGGTATACAAAGGGCCTGAAACCGACGCCTTGGACCGCCCCGCGCACGTCCAGCGCAAGTACGCGGTCCCCGTTGGCCCCAGCCGCGCCGGAGCCGGGCTCGCTCTGCCCATGCTCGACATGCGCGCTGTCCACAGCTAGCGCCCTACCTGCGCCGTTGGCTGAACGACCGCGCGCAGCCAATCCAGCCACCCCAGGACCCCCTCGCCCGTTCGGCAGGATACTCGCAAGAGGGACGCGTCGGGATTGAGCCCGCGCACGTCACCGGTAAACCGCGGTTCGTCAAAGTCGACATACGGAAGTAAATCGATCTTGTTAAGGATAACGACGTCGGCCGTCCGGAAAAGCTTCGGGTATTTCGCCGGCTTGTCGTGGCCTTCCGGAATGCTGATAATGGCCGCGCGGCGGGTTTCGCCCAAGTCAAACTCCACCGGGCACACGAGGTTTCCGACATTTTCGATGACGAGCAAATCGAGAGCGTCAAGATCGAGATCGTCCAGCGCCCGGTTCACGAGATTGGCTTCGAGATGGCAACCTCCCGCGGTATTGATCTGGACAACGGGCGCGCCCAACGCCGCGATCCGCTCCGCGTCGCGAGTCGTATCGGGATCGCCTTCGATCACCCCAATTCGGACCGTGTCCCGCAGCGAACGGATCGCGGTCTCGATCAGGGAAGTCTTTCCCGAGCCGGGCGCGCTCATCAGGTTGACAGCGGGAATCCTGGCCGCTTCGAGCCGGCTCCGTATCGCCTGGGCGATTTCGTCGTTGACCTTCATGACCTTCTGAACAACGTGGATTTCCATGGTCATCGTCCCTTCTCGCCTGACGGCTCAGGCCGAGCGCTCGCAGTCTCCGGCGCCACATCGGCCAATGTGACGCTCTTCAGGATCAATTCATCGCCCGTCACCGCATTTGCGCCGCAGGTCCCGCACACTGGACACGTCCAAAACAGGTCATCCGGTTCAAATGCGTGCTCGCAGTTCCGGCACACGACTCGCACCGGCGCCAACTCGACATCCAGCGCCGCGCCTCGTGCGGCCGTCTCCGCCGCTAACGCGTTGAACGCGAACTCCAACATTTCCGGAACCAATTGGCGAAGGCCGCCTACCAGGACCTGCACCCTCTCCACGGACGCGCCACCGTTGGCCGCGGAGATTTCCAGTGTCTTGGCAAGTATCGCGTCGGCAATTCCGAATTCGTGCATGGAAGCCTACTTTTCCGCCGCATGGGTCAGTTCAACAACCAAAGCCGCCGCTGCGTCCAGGGAGTCTTTGACAGGCTCCGACAGTTCGGACCCGTAGCCAAAATCCCGTCCGTTCACCGTGATCAAGTACGCCGCCGGACTGGCGCCAAACAACGCCTGCGCGGTGGCCAACAGCTCCGATGGCCCGAACCGGTGCGCGCCGAATTGCGGCGTACCCGAGGCGGGCACGATAGAACGGCTCTCCACCGAACCCGGCGCGCCTTCAATGCCTGCATCAATGAATACCGCGCGCCGCGACGCGGATAGCGGCTCGGCCAGCTCAGGCGTCAACTGATGACATACTATCACGCGCACATCGGTACCGCTAGGCGGGAGCGCTTCGACACGCTGCGCCACTTGCCACCCAGCGCCGTCATCCTGCCGAAGCGGATTACCGTATCCGACCACCAACACCATCGGGGTCATCCCGGCGCGCCTCCGCAACCAGCGTCCCATCGGGGGCCACGAGTTGCACGTGAAGCGGCATTTGGCCCACGGCGTGAGTTGAACAACTCAGACACGGATCGTAGGTACGGATCACGGCCTCGACCCGATTGAGCATTCCTTCGGGTATTGTCGCGCCCTTGATGTAGTGCTTCGCCACCTGGGTCACCCCGCGATTCATCGCGGCGTTGTTGTGGCCAGTCGCGATGATTAGGTTCGCCCACTTCATCAGTCCGTTTTCGTCAATCCGGTAGTGATGAATAAGCGTTCCTCGCGGCGCTTCCGTCACGCCAACGCCCTCAAGGCTGTTCGGCCCCGCAAACGCGCGCACATGCTTGCTGAGAATGTCCGGGTGGGTGAGATAAATCTCCATCCGCTCGAGACAGAATATGATCTCGATGAGCCGCGCGTAGTGATAGTGGAACGAGCTTAGAACGGCGCCTTCCTGAATCTGACGGAACTCGGTCAGCTCCGCGTCGGCAATCGGGGTTCCACAATTGGTGCAGATATTCAAGCGGGCCAGCGGCCCCACACGATAGCAGCCATCGGGATATCCCATGGGCTTGTAGTACGGAAACTTGAGATAGGAGTACGGTTCAACCGCTTCTTCGATGTACTCAGAGTACTGGGAGGGCTCGAGCCGATCCGCGATGATGTTTCCAGCTTCATCCATGAAACGCAGCTTGCCATCGTAAAGGGCCAGCCTGCCCCTCTCGGTGGTAAGCCCCATGAACAACGAGGGAAAATTCGCAAAGGTCGCGATCTCGCTTTGAAACTTCTCGTAGACGCCCTTGTACCACTTAATCGTGCGTTTCGCGATTTCGAGCGCCTCCGGCACGGTGGCGAGAATCTGGTCGCGGCGTTCAGCGGTCAACGGCGCGCTCACTCCTCCTGGCACCACCCACGCTGGGTGAATGCGCTTCCCGCCCAGCCACTCGATGATTTGCTGGCCGAACTTCCGCAGTTGGATACCGTCGCGCGCCAATTCCGGGTGCGCTTCGAGCACTCCGAAAATATTGCGCTTACCCGGATCGCTGTCCATACCCAACAAGAGATCCGGTGACGCCAGATGAAAAAAACTCAACGCGTGTGACTGAACCATCTGGGCCAGGTTCATCAAGCGCCGCAGATACTGACCGGTTCGGGGAATTTGTACGGCGAGCAATTCGTCGCACGCCTTGGCGGATGCGATAAGATGGCTGACCGGACAAATGCCGCAAATCCGCGCCATCAACGACGGCATTTCGGAGAAGGGCCGGCCCTCGCAGAACTTCTCGAATCCGCGGAATTGCGTCACGTGGAACTCGGCGTTCTGCACACGGCCATCGTCATCGAGGTGAATGGTAATCTTTGCGTGCCCCTCGATCCGGGTCACGGGATCTATAACTATCTGTCGCGTCATGGAGTCAACTCCTGCGATTGTATGTGTTTCAAGTGGTTGCGCCGCGGCTTCGGCCATGGGCCAAAACGCGCAGGCGACACGGTTTCTCCTACATTCCGAATCGGGTCTTTCCAGTCAGGTCCGGCAGCCGGCCTTCGAGCATCTCCGCAACGGCAAAATGGATCACATCCGCCGGCGGAGGGCAGCCGGGTATATGCACGTCCACCTTTACGACTTCGTGGACGGGCCGTACGCGGTCAAGAAGTTTCGGAACTACCTCGCAGGGCAACTGCTGTTGCAGCGCCGCATTCTCGAAATACGCGCGGTTTGTCACGTCAATCGTGTCGAAGTGATTCCGCATGGCGGGCACATTGCCGGTCACCGCGCAGTCGCCCAGTGACACCAGCACTTTCGTATGCGCGCGAACCTTGCGAATCTTCGCCAAGTCGTCCTCGCTGCTGACTGCGCCCTCCACGAGCGTGACGTCCACGTCATCGGGAAACACTTTATTGTCCACGAGGGGGCTGTATACGAGTTCTATCTTATCGGCCAGACCCACAAGACGTTCGTCCATATCGAGAAACGACATATGGCATCCCGAACATCCGTCAAGCCAGACCGTCGCCACTTTAGCTTTCGTTGTCATTTTTCAGTCCTCATCAGCGTCAGGTACGGCAGGAACTGTTTGCGTTTGGACATCTCGGCCACCGAGTGCCCCTTGATCGAGAGGGCGCCCGTAGGACAGACGTTGACGCACTTGCCGCAACTGGTGCAGGTATCCGATTCCCCCCAGGGTTGGTGCAGGTCGGTGATAACTCGGGAGTTCGTTCCCCGGCCCAGCAGATCCCAGGTATGCGCTCCTTCGATCTCATCACACACGCGGACACACCGGGTACACAAGACACAGCGGTTATGATCCACAATGAATCGATCGTGAGACGCGTCGATGCCGACCCGTAAGTAGCGGTACGGCACGCGGACGTGGGTCATGCCGATATCGAGCGCCAGGGCCTGCAGTTCACAATGGCCATTGGATACGCAAACGGAACAAATGTGATTGCGTTCCGCAAACAACATCTCGAGTATTACGCGGCGGTAGCGATCCAGGCGTTCCGACTTTGTCGTAACTTCCATGCCTTCCGTAACCTTCGCCACGCACGCGGGAACGAGCTTCGGGGAGCCCTTGATCTCGATAAGACACAGCCGGCACGCGCCGACCGGAGTCAGGCCGTCGATATTGCACAGCCGGGGGATGAATATGCCGTTTTCACGGGCTACTTCGAGGACGGTATCGTCGGCGTTCGCGCTGACATCGCGTCCGTCAATGGTGAGAGTAACTACATGAGCAGCCGAGGCCATAGTCATACCTCCACGGCGTGCCGCATCTGACACACGCCCGCCGGGCACTGTTTATCCACAATATGAGCCATATATTCGTCCTTGAAATAGCGCAAGGTACTGAGCACCGGATTGGGGGCGGACTGTCCCAGGCCGCACAGGCTGGTGTTTCGAACCACCTCGCAGAGCTCTTGGAGCAAGTCCAGATCATCGAGGCTCGCCTCGCCTTCCGTGATCTTGTGCAGCAGATCGTGCATCTGCGACGTGCCAGTCCGGCACGGCACACACTTTCCGCAGGACTCGGTCATGCAGAATTCCATGAAGTATTTGGCGACATCCACCATGCAGGAGGTCTCGTCGATAACAATCATTCCTCCCGAGCCCATGATGGAACCCAACTCCGCAAGCGACTCGTAATCCACGGGTCTATCCAGCAGCGCTTCGGGTATACATCCGCCCGATGGCCCGCCGGTCTGAACGCCTTTGCAGCGGCGTCCTTCCGGGATGCCCCCGCCAATTTCGTAAACTATTTCGCGCAGCGTGATTCCCATTGGGACTTCAATGAGTCCGGAGTTGGCTACCCGGCCGGTCAACGCGAATACTTTGGTGCCCTTGCTCCGCTCGGTGCCAATCGTGGCAAACCAATCGGCGCCTTTGCGGATGATGCTTTGGATGTTTCCGAACGTTTCGACATTGTTGATGAGTGTCGGCTTGCCCCAGAGTCCGGCTACCGCGGGATACGGCGGACGCGGGCGCGGCATCCCGCGCCGGCCTTCCACCGAGGCGATTAACGCGGTCTCTTCGCCGCATACGAAGGCCCCGGCGCCCAGACGCAGATCTACGGTAAAGCTGAACGAACTGCCGCAGATGCCGTCACCAAGAAATCCGTCCCGTTTGGCTTGGGCCAGGGCGTTCTTCAAACGCTTGATGGCCAACGGATATTCAGCGCGGACGTAGATATAGCCTTGCTTGGCGCCTACGGCGTAGGCGGCAATGGCCATGCCCTCGATAATCCGGTGGGGGTCATCCTCCATTACGCTGCGGTCCATGAAGGCGCCCGGATCACCTTCATCCCCATTGCAGATTACGTACTTCTGTTCCGAGCGGGCCTTGGCGACCGTACTCCATTTCAACCCCGTCGGGTATCCCGCGCCACCGCGGCCGCGAAGTCCGCTGCGCGTAATCTCCTCGAGCACTTCACCAGGGCTCATCTCAGTAACAACGCGCGCCAGCGCGGAGTAGCCTTCCATTGCGATGTAGTCTTGAATCCGTTCCGGGTCAATCCGTCCCGCATTCTCCAGCACAACACGGCATTGCCGCGTGAAGAACGGCGAGTCCGATTCGCATACGAGACGCGTGAGTTTCCCCTCACTCAGACTGCGAACGAGGTCGGGCGCATCCTCGACCGTAACGGGCCCGTAGAGGACGCCTTCGGGGTCCACCGACAACAGCGGCCCGCTGGCGCACATCCCGCGGCATCCCGAACCGCGGACAAGGCAGGAACTCTGCGCCCCGGTCTTCTTCACTTCGCCCGTCAGCGCCTCGAGTACGGCCGCGCTGCCCGACGACTGGCATCCGGTCCCGACGCATACATTGATCTGGTGCGCGAACTGCTGTTGGTGTTTGCGCGTAGTTGCGGCGAGCTTGTTGAGTTCTTCAGGCGTCATGGCATCCACCTCGCAATCCGCCCCATCACCAAATCGGGTGTGAGCTTGGCCACGACCTCTCCGTCAAATACGCCGGCAGGCGCCAAGCCGCACGATCCCAGGCACCGCGCCGTCAACAAGGAGAGATTATCGTCTTTGGTGGTGTCGCCCGGTTTGATCTTGTACTTGTCCTCGACGGCGGCGAGATTCTTGGAGGACCCCTTGATGTAGCATGCGGTGCCGGTACACAGCACGCACGTATGACGGCCTTGCGGTTTCAGCGTGAAATAGTGGTAAAAGGTCGCCACGCCATACACACGGCTTAGTGGAACCCGCAATGAGGCCGCGACAAAACGAAGCGCCTCTTCGTCCAGGAAGCCGAACGCTTCTTGGACAGCGTGCATTGTTTCGATCAGCGCATACGATTCATACCCATACCGGCGCATGGTCGCGCCGACCAGCTTCCAACGCTTGTCCCCAGACGGAGGCGCGGGAGGCTGCTTCAACAAGTAACTCAGCATGCCCAACTCCTTTCGCCCGCAACGCCCGGCGAAGGCCGCGCGCGCGAGCCTCTATGTTCACGCAGGCGCCCCAGCGCCCGCGATTGTACTTCACGAAAACCCGCAAGAACGCTCCAGCAATCCGGTCACGCCCGGCCGCGCGCCGGCGTATCGATCGAGGCGGCGCACCGCACAAAACTGGATCTTCCCGTTTCATGCGCGTTCTCCGTAGATATCAAGCAATTGAAATCGCGCCGCGTGCAAACGTTCGGCGATGACCTGCGCAAAACGCTGAAGTAATTCATATCCCAAGTCGTGGTCTTGCTCGCACAGGACTCGTAGACGGGCCGTGTTGAGAGAAATGACTCGGGTCAACTCGATCGCGCGCGCGTCGAAACACCATTTGTAGGGAGGAATGAGCCAGGACCAGCCGAGCGCGCTCGGTTCCCCGAGAGTCTGGACTGTGATAGGCCCGCGCTGCGCGTCATAAATCTCGACGGACACATGGCCGTGACGGATGAGATAGCACACGTCGGCGTTTTCGCCCGCCCGAAAGAGATGTTGATTTGAGGCAAAGGTCGCGTGGCTGGCGCACTCGGCTATGCGGGCGATATGCCGCGCGTCCATGCCCGCCAGCAAGGGGTGCGCAACGAGGAGGGATTCGAGACTCTCCAACTGGGACCTCCCTTTCGCGTCGCGCGCCGATCGAAGCCACTCGATCGTGCGGCCTTAACTGTACCCGCTGGGCAGGTGTGAGCCGAACCAGCCGTTTTCCCCGTTCACTCGCGTTTGACAACCCGACGACTCGACTATCGTCCAGTTGCCCCAGATCGCGCATGAAGCATGCCACCAGATAGTTTCACGCCCACGGGAAAGTAACTCGCCGTATTGCAGCACGTTGTGACGCAAGGATGGGCAGATGGCACCATGTCGGGAAGCCTAGACTGTCATTCCGCGCAGATTTGTCATGCGCAAATGTGTCCGAGAGGCGTCGAAAAGGTCCAGGACGGGGACACGAGGCCCTACGGTCCGGAACGTGGCTCGGACCACGTCTCGAACACCGCCGCGATATTCTCGCGGGGGTCACGGATACCCCATTCGCACTGGGCCATAACACCTCCGCGGCCATCGTCCAAAGCCCGGCGCACACGGCGTACTGCGGCCCGAACGTCCTCGACCGACCCAAACGGCAGGATGTTTTGCCGGCAGATCTCACCCCAAAATGTGATTTTCCCCTTGAATTCCCGGCCAATTTCCTCGATGTCCATGCAGAAGAGCTGAGAATTCACGGCGTCCACACCAAGTTCAATCAAGTCCGGGATGATCGCACGAATATGGCCGTCGGAGTGAAAGAAAATGTACTTTCCCGCCTTCTTCAGGATGTCACAGTAGTCCTTGTAGAGGGGCTTGTAGAAGGACCGCCAAAGGTCCGGCGAGATAAGAAGACTGTTCTGGGCGCCCCAGTCGTCCATAAAACCTACCGCATCCACGTCGGTACTGGCCCAAAGCTCGATTTCCTTGACGAAATACTCATGCACGATATCGCGCAATTGAAACAGCTCGCTAGGTTGGTAGGCTAAGTCAAGGAAGAGATTCTCTGACCCGCGCAAGAACTGCATGCGTTCAAAAGGACGCACGCCGGTCCCAGCCTTATAGAATTTCGTCCGGTCCGCGCAGCTCCCGTTGGTCATGCTGAAATCGGCGTCGTTAAGCACTTCCCAAGGCGCGGTGAATTTAGCCAAGCTGCCCCAGTCGGCCAGCGGCGGATCCTTGACTTCGCCACATACCCCGATCTCGGCCAACGTCCAGCCACATCCCCATTCATCGTAGTACGGTTCACTCAATACAGTAGGCGTGGACGTGCCTTTGGCCCGCTCTGACACCCCATACTTGACCGCAGGACCGCACATGTCGGCGGGAAACCTGCGGCGCATCTCCTCGAGTTCGTCCTTGCGGAACATGCCAACCCCGGCCAGGGCCCAGAGATCGTACGGCACGCGGTCAGGATTGCTGAACGTAAGGGTCTTGATCACGCGTTCACGAGGGGTCACGATTCGTCATCCTATCTGCCTATCCGCATCCCGGACCACACCGCCAGGAGCAATCAATCCCCGTGCCAGATTCGGATTGATCGGACACTCGGCTTGGCGGTACGTAACATCACCTAACACTTATGTCCTAGTCAGTACTGGCGGGTTTGAAGCGCCGGGGACCTGCACAGTCTCGAAATCACGCCATAAGCTAGTGCAAGTGAGACAGATAACGCAACCCGGCTTCGTGTCCGTGCGTTGGCATGTAACTTGTGTCTACTGTTGCGGTTCGGTAGGTTTTTGCGGCGAAACAGGACGAGCATCTTATCCGCCAGCGGCGTAGAGGGTTGCGAAGCTCGTGTGAGTATCAAGCCGTCGCCCATGGTGACGGGCTCGCATGTTGAATCGCCCGATGGGCTCACCCTGAAAGAGCGGTTCCGGCGGACCATGTTCTTCCAGGAAGTCGCTCAACCGCCCAATTTCGAGTTCGGATACTGGGACCGCACGCTGGAAGTTTGGCGTGAACAGGGCCTGCCTGAGTACGTGGTGAACGAGGCGACGGCGTACGATTACTTCGGTATCGAGAGCTGGCCCGCCGTCAATACGAACTGCAGCCCAATGCCCTTGTACAAACACACCGTCTTGGAAGAAAACGACGAGCACATTATCTACCGCGACGAGTATGGGTGCGTGGCCGAAATCAACAAACACGGTGATCGCTCTATCCCCCACTATCTGGAGTACCCCGTAAAGGACCGCAAGTCGTGGGAACCGTTTAAGGCGGCTCTGGACCCGGCGGATGAGCGCCGCTGGACCGCGTTCGAGGAGTCTCTGGCGTCCATCAAGGCCAATCATGAACATGACGCCATCGGTGTCTTCGCGGGCAGTGTCGTAGGCATCGCGCGCAATCTCATCGGATTCGAACACATCGCCGTGCTTCCGTATGAAGACCCGGAACTGTTCCGGGAAATCATCGACACGTTCGGCAACTGCATCGTGACCGTGTTGGCGCGGGCGCTGCCGCGAGTCCAGGCGGACTTTGCCATGGGTTGGGAAGACATCTGCTTCAACATGGGCCCCATCGTAAGCCCGGAAGTATTCCGCGACGTTGCGGGTCCGTGGTATCGCCGCATCGCCAACCTCCTCACAGCGCACGGCTGCTGTGTCTACACGACGGATACAGACGGAAACATCAATCCCATCGTGGACACGTTTCTGGACAATGGATTGACGACCATGTTCCCGGTTGAGGTCCATGGCGGCTCCGATCCGTGCGCATTGCGCGAGAAATATGGCCGCCGCATCAAACTCTGGGGCGGAGTCGACAAGCGCCTCGTGTCGGAATCGAAAGAAGCCACTGATCGGGAGCTCGAGCGGTTGCGTCCGTATGTCGAGCAAGGCGGATTCATCCCCGGCATGGACCATCGTGTCCCGGCCGATGTTTCCCTCGAAAACTATCTTCACTACCTTGACCGCAAACGGGAATTGTTCAACGTGGGCGGCGAACCGAAATACTGAGGCGCACATGTCCGAGATGACTGGAGTCGAGCGAATTCAAAACATCCTGAAGCGGCAGCCCGTGGACCGCATCGGGGTGTTCGAGCATTTTTGGGGCGACACCCAAAAGAAATGGGTCGCCGAGGGTCATATTCAACCCGGCGAGAGTATGGAAGACCATTTTGGATACGACCTGCAGTTGTGCTGGCCGTTTAATCTCGTCGCGCGCCTCAATTTCACCCCGGAGGTCGTCGAGGAGACCGACGAAACACAGTTGGTGCGGGACGGTAACGGGGCGCTGCTGCGCCGGCACAAGCTGCACGATGCAACACCGGAGCATGTGGATTTTCTCGTTCAGGACCGTGCCGCTTGGGAAGAACACATCAAGCCATTTCTGACCCCGGATCGGGCCCGCATCAACTTTGAGGCCTACCGCGAGGCCCGGCGCCGCGCCGCGGACGCCCAGCGCTTCTTTGCATGGTCCGGGGTAAACGTGTTCGAGTTGATGCATCCGGTGTGCGGCCATCAGCATATGTTGACGGGAATGCTGGTGGATCCCGACTGGATCAAAGACATGACAAATACGTACACTCAGCTCACGCTGGATCTCATGGACATCCTGTTTTCGGAAGAAGGGTACCCCGATGGCGTGTGGTTCTACGAGGACATGGGGTTCAAGGAACGTCCATTTGTATCTTTGGATATGTATCGTGAGATAATACAGCCGTCGCATCGCCGGACGGTCGACTATGCACGGGCCAAGGGTCTGCCAGTTATCATGCACTCGTGCGGGTATGTCGCGCCGCTCGTGCCGGGTATCATCGAGGCCGGCGTGGATTGCCTTCAGGTAATTGAAGTGAAGGCGGGGATGGATCTGCTAGGCTTGTTTCGTGATTTCGGAGATCGTTTGTCTTTCATGGGCGGAATGGATGTGCGGGTGCTCTATACGAACGACCGTGCCACGATAAACCGCGAGTTGACAGCGAAGATTCCCGAGGTCAAACGAAATTTTGGATACGTCCTGCATTCGGACCATTCGATACCGGATCAGGTGGATTACGAGAGCTATAGGTACTTTGTCCAACGTGGAATGGAGTTGGGAAACTACCGGTAACCGAATTGCCGGTTTCCGAAAGGAGGACGCATGAGCAGTATTGTCGAGACTATCGCGATGTGTGTAGAGCGGGGCAAAGTAAACAAGACGTCGCCATACCCGCCGGATCTCAAGGGTCAAGACGGCGCGGACGAACTGACGGCGCAGGCTCTGGCGGACAAGGTGCCCGCGAACGACATTCTCACCAAGGGCCTTATGATCGGCATGGGAAAAGTCGGCGGAAAATTCAGCCGCAACGAAGTGTTTGTTCCTGATCTGTTGATGGCCGCGAAAGCGATGACCGCCGCCATGAAACACCTGAAGCCTTACTTCGAGTCCGGTGAAGCCAAGCACCGGGGCACGTTTGTGGTGGGAACGGTTCAGGGCGACTTGCATGACATCGGCAAGAATCTTGTCAGCATGGTCATGGAAGGCGGCGGATTCGAAGTCATCGATTTGGGCGTGGACGTATCTCCCGAGAAGTTCATGAAAGCGGTTGAAGAACATCCTGGCTGCGCCGTCGGGCTGAGCGCGCTCTTGACCATGACCATGGTCAACATGGAGAAGACCGTCAAACTCATCAAAGAGAAATGCCCCAGCACGAAGATTCTCGTGGGCGGCGCCCCGTTGACGGAAGAGTTCTGCCGGAAGATCGGCGCCGATTCGTATTCGCCAGACCCGCAAGGCGCGCTGGATTACCTGTCCACCGTCTACGCGTAACGCGCGCGACGCAAGGCGCGGACAGCGGCTGTCCGCGCCGGGACGCATGCGAAGGCCCTGGCACGTAGACCAAGTGAACGCGCGTTGTCACGCCTGCGGGATGACCCGCAGGTAGATTGGATGCGAAAACGGCCTATGAAGTCCTTCACCACGCTGGCAATCGAACACGAAGACGACTTGCTGTTCGGGACCTGCCCCAAGCCTGTCAGGCTCACCCCCCATATAGTCATCGGGGGAGGCCAAACGATGCCGGAAGTGAACTACATCCTTCCGTACGGCAGCGAAGTCAGCGCGGAAACACTCGAGCAGGTCGTCACGCTGTATCGCACCATGGCGGCCGGCACGCTGCAACGCGCGCTTGATTTGGGAGTTCCCGCGCTAATCATCGAAATCGAGCTCGTATTCGAGCTTACGCTGAATCCGGAATGGGGTGAGAAAGTCGTCCGGGCCACGCGCGAAGTCATGGGCGAATTCGAGGCCAAGGGCGTGCATTCCGCCTTGCGCACTACGGTCGCCGATATCCGCGACCGTGTCCGGCCGCCGCGCAACCGTACCAGCGCCGAAACCGAACTCATGTTCGAGAGCTTCGAGCGGTGCGCCCCCTATTCAGACATTCTTTCAATCGAAAGCACCGGGGGCAAGGAAGTCAACGATTCGGCGTTGCTCCAATGCAACGCGGGCGATATCGTCTTCGCGATGGGGACGCTGGCATCGAACGATATGGCCTTTCTCTGGCGGCGTATCGTGGACATTTGCGGCCGTCACGGCAAGGTCGCGGGCGGTGACGCCGCGTGCGGTTTCGCCAACACGGCGATGCAATTGGCGCACAAACACATGGTGCCAACCGTGCTGGCTGCCGTGGTGCGCGCGGTGGGCGCCGCCCGGTCGCTGGTCGCCCTCGAATGTGGCGCGACGGGTCCGGACAAGGATTGCGCGTATGAAGGCCCAATCCTGAAGGCCATCGCGGGCATCCCCATCTCCATGGAAGGCAAATCGGCCGCATGCGCCCATACCAGCCCAATCGGTAACGTGGCCATGTCCTGCTGCGATCTCTGGAGTAACGAGTCGGTTCCTTATGCGCAATTGTTCGGCGGGTACACGCCGGAGGTCAGCCTCGAGAACCTTTGGTACGACTGCAAACTCATGAATCAGGCCACTCGAAGCGGGTCCGCGCTCATGTTGCGCAATCTTCTCAGCGAGTCCGACGTTCACACGAGCGCCGAAGCGCTGGTACTGGCGCCCGCATCCTGCTTCCGCATCGCCCGCGCCATCCTCGACGAATACTTCGCCCTAGGCGACTCCCGCGCCGCGCACTACACCGCGCTCTACGCAGAAAAGTTCATCCCCGCCGAATACGGTCTCTAATCGCCGCACACGGCGATTCGTGCTCGCGCCGCCATATCATCTCGTTTGAATTGGGTGTCCAGCCCCGTTAGGGGCGTCAGATGCTAGTCCACGGCGTAAGCCGTGGGACCAGCCCATGCCCCAGTGTCAGCCCCGGAGGGGCGAAAGAATGCCCCGTACCGGCGCCCCCGCGCCCGGAAACGGCCGATCAGGTCAGAGGAAGAACCAGGGGAGACTCGGCAAAGCATGGGTAAAGCAACGCGCGAGACTCCCCTGGCGAAAAAAAGACGCCGGCGAAACCGGCGGAATTGTAGATGGTGGTGGTCTTACCTGTGATGCGGCAGATGAGGTGTTCGGTGAGGACACAGGCCAGTGTCGCGGTGAGGATGAGCAGTAGGGCGCTCATTCCAAGTGCGAGCACAGAATAGACCACCACCGGTGTGAGGGCGAAGATAATCTTGAGCGCCAAGGGAGGGCGCAAACGCGCCATTGCCGCGGGCTCAAGGGACAGCACGGACCGCACCGGCGCCGCACGAACAACTCTTCGCGCTTCGTCTAAGCGGTTCCAACGCACTGCACCAGTGGTGAAAAACGCAGGACACTCAACACGGGAGTACCCGGCGGAACAGTTGTCATTGCGAAGGCGCGGGGCATCCACCGCGGCGCGCCGCGTGGAATATTCAATGCCCGTCAGTTGCTCGTAGTTCACTACGTTCACCTATGCCTTCGCGAAAACGGAATTCCTTACTTGAACTTCTCAGCGCGCTTCAACAACTTCTCGAGGCCCTTCTCGGAAGGATCCGCGGGCGTACCCGTATGGATCACGCGAGATGCGCATTTCTCGGCCGCTTTGACGATATCTTTGAACGGACCAGCGGTCGGGTTCGCGACAAAAGCCTGTTTCTTAGCGTTGAACTGGAACATCTTCGGATTCACCTGAATGCACTCGCCGCAGGCGTTGCAATCCTTGCTGTCAACCCAAGCCGCCACAAACCCGTTTCCGCCCGCTGCCGGAGCGGGCGCGGCTGCGGCCGGAACCGCTGCCGGAGCCGCTGGCTTCGCGGGCGCCGCTGGCGCCGCCGGTTTCGCAGGCGCCTTTGCGGGAGCCGGAGCGGCAGCCACGGGAGCAGGAGCAACGGGCGCAACTTGAACCGGAGCGGGGGCTGCAACAGGAGCAGCGGGCATCGCCACCATTGAAGACGAGTCGCCACCCGCCAACTGAAGCAGGGCGCTCGAAATCTTCTGCGCCAACTCGATCTTGGCCTTTTGGGCGATCTCTTTCGCGTCAATCGTCGCGCCCAGACCAGCAATCGAGCGGAGCATGATCCAGAAGTCCTGGCGCTCTTCGCAGGACTGCACCACGGCGTTTGAAGCGATCAGCCGCATCAATTTCTTATTCGCGCCGACGGCCCACACGTAGGGGTACTTGCCCTTACGGTCGTCGGCGGACAACCCCAGGAACTCCGCCATCGGGACCATGTTCTCATTCCAGGTCTCGCGGGGCGCCTTCTTGAATTGCTTGCGGAAACGCGCCTCCGTCGCCGCAAAATCGGCAAAGGTCAGCGGCAACTCCATCGCGGCCGGCTGGCCGTCGTCGTCGATGTAGTTCAACGTATACCGAACCCACGCGTCCTCGAGCGACGGATTGCCCTCGAGATTGAAGCACTCCGCGGGCGTCTTGCCATGATCCGGGTGGTACTTGAAAATCGGATACGCGCGAGATTCGACAGCGAGCTTAGACTGTTGATTGCCCAAGTCATCGCCAATCCCATGTTCGGGCATGCACGGCGTGTAGATATTGAACAGCGCCGGCCGGCGCGCCATCAGACCTTCGATAAACCCTTCGATCAGGTGTGACGAATTCGCCATGGTGGCCTGCAGCGTGTAGGTCGTCCGGTGCGCCATACCGATCAGGGCGATCTCCTTGCGAATCTCTTCTTTGCCCTTTTGCGCCTTGCCAAACTGGGCCATGTCGGAAATCTGTCCGATGAATCCCGAGGTGCATGCCTGACCGCCGGTGTTGGAGTACACCTGGGTGTCCACGCACATCACCTTAATCGGCTTGCCGGACATCATCATGCGCGACAGGTTTTGGAAACCGATGTCATACAGCGAGCCGTCACCACCGACCGCGACTACAGGCGGGCTGAGCAGGAATTCCTCGTCGGTAAACTGGCGCCAATCGAAGTATTTGAAGAACTCGTCGTGCGTTTCCGGCTTGAACAGTCCGTCGATTTCGAGTTCCGCCATACGAATTGCCCGGAACCCATCCGCCATCTTGGCCATGTGCCCCTCGAAGAGCCCCATCGCCATTGACGTGCTGTCCTGGAACAAGTGGTTGGCCCACGGGAACGGATACGGATTGTACGGATACGTCGAGCCCCAAACGGAGGTACAGCCGGTGCTGTTCACCATACCCATGTTGGAGCGGCCCTTGCCGCTGACTCCGTGGGTGTAGCACCACTTCAGTTGGCGCAGTTTCGCGAGCAGTTTCGTCACCCGCCGCAGCCACTCCGCGTCAATCGAATTAGCGATTTTGGTCTGCGTCAGCGCCGACGAAAGGTTGCTTAGCGTAAGCTCCTTGTTCTTGAGAGCCGTCAACGCGTTTCCGATTGCCTCGGTATCCGTCACGTCAATCGTCTCCGCCATGCGCAAGCGGATATGCCGTTCGAGGCGCGTGATGAGGTCCTCGAGCTTGGCGATATGCTTCTTGACGCGCGGCTGCATGAGCGCCTCGACCGTCGCCGTGAAAATGTGCATCACGGTCTTTTCGCCGCAGCCCAGGCACGCGCCGTCACCACCGGCCATCGACTTGTAGTTCGTCTTGTCGAGCAACAGCGTCTGGAGGGCGCCAACGCCCTCTTCCAGATCCTCGATGCGGATGTATTCGGGCGCGGTGTTCGGCAGTTTGAGCCAAAACTCCCAGCCCTTGCGCAACTGAGCAATTGACTCGGGGGTCTGCCGGACCGGCTTTAGCGCGTTGTCATTGCACACCGCGACGCATTCCATGCACCCTTTGCAGGTATACGGGTCAACCGTGATGCTGAGCAAGCCGCCCGTGCCGGAATCATCCTGATCCTTGAGCGTGTAGAAAGGGCGTGTCAACGCGAATTTGAAGTCCTTAATCTCGTTGTAGAACAGGTCCACTTCAGCCTGTAGTTCGCCGAGACCCGCCTCGTCCAGGCCGCTGTTGGCCATGATGGCCTCCAGCGCGGAACTCACATGCCCCAGTACCGAATCCTTTTCCGTCCCGGCGGCGATGAGCTCGCGCAACCGCGCCTCGAGATCGGGGAGGAACTTGCGAATCCGTTGCATCGCGTGGCCCGCGTCTTCCACACGCGCCGCGACGGTCTCGAACACCTCGGATACCTTGTTCACCAGTCCGGGCAACGCGGAGTCGGGACATACGGTCCAGCACGAGCCGCACCCGGTGCAGTTCTCGGCATTCCATTCGGGATGGTCAAATCGGATCGCGGTCATGTCACGGAAGATACCGGTAACCGCGGGAATGCAGCTCAGACCAATGAACGGGTCGGCAAGGTTATCGCCGCCCTGACCGGACTGATAGAAGTTTCCAGTTTGTTCCCAGAAACGGTGAATATCGGTATTCGGCGCGGCGCTTGCCGGTTCCTGCTTGAGCATGATCGGCATTATGGCCGCCTTGCGAACACCGCCAGTTTCATCCGTCAGAACGGCCTTAGCCGTGATTTCGCGAAGCTGCTCGTATCCGCGGCGCACTACGCGCAGATTGTCCTCGACCACGCGCGCGCCCTTGCTTCCGAACTTGTGCTGAAGCTGCGTCTCGATGGCCTTGAACAGTGTCTCTTCGGTCAAGTTGGCCGACGCCATTACGTTCGAGGCGCGGAAGAACGCGCCTTGGAAGGCGTTACCTTGCATGCGGAACTGAAGTTCGACGTCCGTGGCTTCTTCGCGGGCGATCTTGAACGCGTCAAGGTAAAACACCCGGATTTCATTGTCTACGATGATCTTCTGAAAACGCTGCGGAATCGTGCGCCATACGTCTTCCGGCGCTTCCAGTTCGCTCTGAATAATGAAGACGCCGCCCTTGATCAAACCGGCCAGCGGATTCGAGTGGCCGAATACGTTCGGGTCGGGCGATAGCACGACATCGACGTAAAAGTACTCCGAGTTGATGCGGATTGGTTCGGGAGCCGCTGACAGGTAGTAGGTGGTCGGCTGTCCCTTCTTTTCGGAACCGTACTTTGGATTGGCTTTAATGTAATACCCCAGCACGTCGAACAAGGTCATCGCCAGATTCTTGCCGGTCGTGATCGCGCCCCAGCCGCCGACCGAGTGGAACCGGACCGTGATAGCGCCTTTCGGCATGAGGTTCGGATTCTCGGTACCGTGAATCGCAAGATCTCGTACCGCGGGATAGCCTTCTAGAATCTGTTCCTGGTAGAACTCTTGTTTCGGCGAGAAGGTCTTCTCGTGGACAAAATCAATCGACAGGTAGAACAGTTTCTTGTGCTTGCCCTTCGGCAGCATGTTCTCCACGGCGCCGATGAGACCCTCGGGCTGCAAATCGCGGCTGCCCAAACCGAACGATCCTGAGTACAGAGGCGAAAGGTCGCCGGGCTTCGAATAGGCCGCATAACCGGGATACGGCATGGAGCCATTTCCGGATACGCCGTTTTCGAGGCACTTGGCCATGGTCGCGCGCACTTCGCGCATGACCGGCAGATCCTCCGCCAGGGGCTGATCCGTGCGCTCGAGCACCACCACGCCCTTGCGTCCCCTCAGGAGCTGACCAAGCAAATCGCCCGGGAAAGGCCGGAACATCGTCAGATTCACGACGCCCACTTTAAGACCGCGTGTCTCGCGCAGGTAATCCGCCACCACTTCGGCGCTCGGAACAACGCTGCCCTGGCCGACAATGAGGTATTCCGCATCGTCCGCCTTGTAGGTCGCAACGCGCTGGTACCGGCGGCCGGTAAGTTGATAGAACTCCTCCATCGCGTTTTCGGTCATTTCAACGATGTGATCGAAGAAGAACGGGCGTTGCGCCGCCACGCTTTGCATGTAGGAATCTTGGTTTTGAACCACGCCCGCCATGACCGGATTGTCCACGGTCCAAAGCTCCGGAATGCGGCGGCGCCTGTCGCCAAAAATCAAGCGCTGCGCCGGCGTCGGGCAATCAATGATGTCGTCCGGATGTCCGAGGTACTCGTCAATCAGCGCGCGCTCGGGAAGCATCAACGATTCGATCAGGTGGGTCGTCAGGAAGCCGTCTTGCGCAACGATGCCGGGATTGAGTGACATCTCCGCAATCTTATGAGCGATGATGTTCAGGTCGCTCACCTCCTGCACATTCTTTCCAAAAACCTGGAAGAAGCCGGTGTCGTCCACGCAGTGATAGTCATCATGACCGGCATGCACGTTCAGGGTGGCCTTGGTCATTGCGCGGCACCCCATGTTCAGCACATAGGTCAGCCGCTTGCCGACGGCCGCATACAGCGACTCGTGCATGTAAGCGATGCCTTGACCCGACGAAAAATTCGTCGCCCGCAACCCGGTCATGGACAAGCCCGCTGTCACGGCGGCGGCAGCGTGTTCACCTTCCGGCTCGATGAAAATCAACGGACGCCCCGAAACGTTGATATGACCGGCGGCGGCCTCTTCGGCCCAATACTCGCCCATCTGAGTGGACGGTGTTATCGGATAGGCGCCCGCCCCGTCGCTGGATTCGCGTTCACACATAATGACGGACGTATTTCCGTCCATCGCGTCGCGTACGCCGGGGTACTTCACAGACTTCTCATCTTTCATAGATCAACACCTGTAGCCGCCGTTTCCCACGGCGTTCTCAACCCAATGTCCAAAGTGGAAAGAAACGTCTTGGCGTTCGTTTGGGCCGCGCGAAACGCGGCGATGACACAGTACTCAGCATCCTCACACACCTCTGAATCACGATAGCTTAGGGGCTGCGAAACCAGGGAATCGAGCTCGCCGTCACGCGCTACATCTCCCTGTAACGCGCGTATTGCTCTAGTCACCACCGGCGTTCCCAAATTACTTGCGAAAATGCGGCTCGATCCAACCATTTTCCGGCCCGCCCCTAAACCATCGTGCCCCTGCGTGTCCCCCGTGGCGTCCCCCGCAACGAAATCCACAACGCGGCTGGACAGCGTCTTCCAGTGCCGCGTGAGGACCCGCGCGTAGTCGGATACAATCGTATCCGTCCCGCAGAAATCCATACGGAAATTGACTCCGTTATCGCGCATTGCTCTCTCTATGTCGGAAAGTTTCATAGTCTCTGTGCGAATTCTGCCGCTATTGACGCACCCCACAACAGCAGGGGCCTACTCTGGGAATCGCAAGTTCAGTGCCACGCTACAGCACTGCGGGCCACAACTTCTAACCAATTGATATCACAACTGTTATAGATAGACAATACCCCCTCGTGGAGGCGCCTCAGAACCGAGACACTGGTGACTGCTACATATTTGCACTGAGCAATAGTGTCCTCACCGGAGCTATTCTATCCAGTCTACCCGCGCCGCGCAGGTCCGGCGCCTCCGAACCCCGCCTGTGCTGCGTGCGATTGGAAACGCTTCTGAGTATAATGCGCCCTCGCCTCGGAGATCTCAAGCAGGATGAAAACGTTACGAGTTGGCATTGTTGGCCACGGTTTCATGGGCAAAGTGCATGCCCACGCGTATCGCTCTTTACCTTTCTACTATGACCCGGCGCCGGCGCGCATCGAGCTCGCCGGAGTAGCGACCCATACCGAGTCCAGTTGGAAACGCGCGGTTAACGAGTGGGGATTTGGATTCGGGTGCGCCGACTTCCGCGAGCTTTGCGCGCGGAAAGATATTGACATCATCAATTGCTGTACACCAAACGCGTCACACAAGGATGTGCTGCTGGCCGCCCTCGAGCACGGCAAGCACGTTTACATGGACAAACCCCTTTGCACAACTCTTGATGATGCCCGGATTATGGCGGCCGCAGCGGCGAAGCATCCCGAACTCATAACGCAAATGACCTTTCAGTACCGCTTTGTCCCGGCGCTGTTGCGCGCCAAAGAACTGATCGACGACGGGCGATTAGGTACGATCTATTCCGCGCGCGTATGTTATCTTCACGCGGGCTATGTGGACCCGAACCGGCCGATTTCCTGGCGCCTGGACACCGCCCAAAGCGGACTGGGAGGCGCGCTCTTCGATCTCAGTTCACATGTCATCGATCTTACGCGGCATCTGCTCGGAGACTTCGCCGAGGTACAGCATCTTTCCGAAATATTCATCAAAGAACGTCCAACCAAGGAAGACCCGTCACGCAAAGCGCGTGTCGAGGTGGACGATATCTCCATCCTGACCTTCCGGCTTGCCAGCGGGGCCATCGGAACACTCGAGTCGTCGCGCCTGGCGACTGGTGTGCAAGACGAAATCCGGTTCGAGGCGCATGGTAGCAAGGGCGCCATCCGATTCAACCTCATGCAACCCAACTACCTCGAATTCTACGACCAGACCCTTCCCGAAGGCGTCTACGGCGGCGAACGCGGATTCAAAGCCATTGAATGCGTCGCGCGCTATCCCAAGCCGGCGTCCCTGCCCGGTCCAAAGAACACGATCGGGTGGGAACGCTTCCACGTGCATTGCTTGTACACCTTCGTCAACAATGTGGTGAACGGAAAGCCGTCCGCGCCGGATATTCTGGACGGCGCCAAGACCCAGGCCGTGCTCGAAGCGGCGTTGAAAGCGCAGAAGACCGGAACGTGGGAGAAGGTCCCGAAGGTGTAGCGCGGAATCTGTCTTGACTCTAATGAGTCTGTCGGACTCGTCAGACGCGCGCGCCGTAGCGCCTAACGGGAGATGAGCTTCTTGAGGGCCTCCGGCAAAGGACTCTCGAACCGCATGCGCCGTCTCGTCACCGGGTGTACGAACTCGAATACGTGCGAATGCAGCGCAAGCCGCTTCGCGGGGCTGCTTGGTCCGCCGTACTTCGCGTCACCCACGACAGGATGGCCAATATCAGCGCAATGCACTCGTATCTGATTCTTCCGTCCCGTCTCGAGTGTTAGTTCAAGTAGCGTGTACCGGCGCGTGGTTTGCAGAACCTTGAAATGGGTAACCGCGAGCTTCGAGGTATCGGTTCTGGGTCCGCTGAACACTTTGAGCGCCCGGTCTTCTTCCAGGTAGCTTCGTATCGTGCCGGTGGTCTGCACAACGACACCATCAACCACCGCAAGATATTTCTTCTCGGTCTGCTTCCAGTTCTCCTTCAGTTCTCGGCGCGCGATGGCGTTCTTGGCGAATACGATGAGGCCCGACGTCTCCCTATCTAGCCGGTGAACCAGATACACACGGCCTTCGCCCTTCGGCTCCGTCACGCGAATGTAGTCATCGAGATACCGGTGCAGCGTTTCATCCTGCTCGGAATCCGTCGACACCGTAAGAAGGCCGGCGGGCTTGTTCACCAGCAGCACGGCCGAATCCTCGTGCGCGATTTCCAGACCCGCGGGTAATCGCGGTACGGTGGACCGGTGTTTTCCGAACGTGATTTTGACCTTGTCCCCGGCGTTGAGCGCGTGATTGCAGCGGGTGATGACCCGCCCATTGACCGTCACCGCCCGGAACCGGACCAAATTTCGAATATTGGTATGCTTCATCTCTGGCAGGCGCGCAAACAGAAATGGACCCAATTCATCGGCGGATTCGACGGTAAACCTATCAGACATGTGCCTCAGTGCCACCTATTGTACTACTGCCTCTCGACTTCCGCTCCCGCCGCAAGATCGGGGCAGACTCACTCAATTCCAGCGCTATCTCTTATCACTCCCAGCTTTCTCTTCCAAGAGGTCATGTATCCCCAGAAACACGCAAGACCACCGACTTGGAAGCAAACTACCCAACGGTATACACTCCGGTCAAACTTCACCCAGTGTTGCAGTAGAATCCAGAGATGCCATGGCGTACCAGCCACAGGGTTTTCTTCTATTATCTTATCAACAGTGCGTTCGGTGTAGATGCCGCTCCCGTCGGGAGTCTTTACGAGGACGCCGGTCGGGCTTGCCAATTCGTGCGCTATGGTCCTGTCGAGTTTTTCCTCGCCGAACATTATTGAGGCGAACACAAGCACTAGTAATGTCCCAGGGATAACCACCAACGACACCGTCATAACCCACTGCTTCTGTAGCTGGACTGGCACGCGTCGCCCTATTAGCCTCGCAAGCGCATAGGGCAAGCAATAGAGTATGACATCTGGAATAAGGAAAGCTACGGATATGAGATGGCTTGTGCTAAAACCAAGATAGAACACACAGACGGCAGTCACGGCGCCTGCTGTCAGTGTCAGCCAATCGGTGTATATATCACAAGAATTCCGGTCCAACCTAAGCATTGCCGCACCCCTTTCCGCCACTCTCCACGGAATACGAACACCTGCGAACAACACTTGCCGACTCATGTTTCCGGGGCGCCGCCATCGGACGGAACCCGATTACCCTGGGGCAGGTGCGCCAGCAGGTCACGGGCTTCCTCCGCCCTGCGCGAGTCCACTTGAATCTCGATCGGCGAGAGCCCGAACAGATCATGGGCGCCTTCGCCCTTGCTGATGTACACAATGCCCGCCCCTCGGAGCAGGGACTCCGCCAATCCGGCAATGGCCTCATCGCCGGTAAAGAACACCGTAGACAACTCGATATCCTCGAGCGCGGGATCGGGAGGCAATTCCTCCACAAGCGCAACGTGGCAGTCTGAACACTCCACAATACCCGGATTGAACTCGAGGCGGCACTCTGGACAATACATCGTTCCCCTCCTTCTAGCTTCTTTGTCAGCAACTTCAATGTCATTTGCGCAGATGTTGCTGACAAAGAAGTCATACCCTTGACTCTGCAACTGCGGCTAAACCGCCTTAGGCTGGTTTCTTCGCGCACGGCGCCAAATTCCGTATCCCGATCGGCGCCTCCATTATGCCGGCACGCTCGACCGTTACGAGTTCATTGTAGATCATTGTCCGGTGAATACAGTAGTACTTCCTTCGCCGGACGCTCTCACCCTATCGAAATCGGACAAAAGATCGCATTTTGCCGCTGCTTTTTCTATACTAGGGGGCCACAGATTCGATGACTTTCAGGATGTAAGGCGCCTATTGCGGCTGAGCCGCCGATGGCGCTACTTCGTCAGCGACCTCCACGTTACCCGCGCTGGAGGCAATGGTATTCGATCCAAACAGGAGGCATCATGAGCACGGCGGTAGAGACCTACGAGTTCCAAACCGAAACCCGGCAACTGCTGGATCTGATGATCCACTCGATCTACTCGAACAAAGACATCTTCCTTCGCGAACTCATATCGAATAGTTCTGACGCCCTGGACAGGCTTCGCTTCGAGGCCCTGTCCAAGCCCGAGCTGCTGTCTGAAGGGCAGGAACTGCACATCTTGCTCGAGACCGATTCCAAGGCGCGCACCATCACTGTGGTGGACAACGGTATCGGGATGAGCCGGGATGAGTTGATTCGGCTGGTAGGCACCATCGCCAAATCGGGCACAAAAGAGTTCATGAAGGCCCTTCAGGCGAGCAAGGACAAGGCGGTTGCTCCGGAGTTGATTGGCCAGTTCGGAGTCGGGTTCTACTCCAGCTTCATGGTCGCCGACAAAGTCACCCTGGTCACCCGCCGCGCCGGCGAGCACAAGGCGACGCGATGGGAGTCCACCGGGGACGGCACGTACACCCTTGAGGAGACCGAACGCGCGGAATGCGGCACTTCGGTGACGCTCCACCTGAAGCCTGCCGATCACGAGGATGGCCTTCACGACTACACCGCCGAGTGGACCGTACGCAATATCGTCAAGAAGTACTCCGACTTCGTCGCCTACCCCATCAAAATGTCCATCGAGCGAAAAGAAGTGGAACGGGATGACGACGGCAAACCCAAGCCGGGCGCCGAGGAAAAGACCGTCACCACTATCGAAACGCTCAACTCGATGAAGGCGATCTGGCTGCGCGATAAAGACGAGGTGTCACAAGACGAGCTGAACGAGTTCTACAAACACATCTCGCACGATTGGACGGACCCGCTAAAGACCATTCGCGCCAAGATCGAAGGCACACTCGAATACCGCGTGCTCCTGTTTATTCCGTCCAAGGCGCCGCACGACCTGTTCATGCGGGAAGGCCACCGCGGAATTCACCTGTACGTGCGCCGCGTGTTCATCATGGACGACTGCAAGGACTTGCTCCCGGACTATCTCCGCTTCATTCGCGGCGTCGTGGATTCGGAGGACCTCTCGCTCAACGTCTCGCGCGAGCTGCTGCAGCAAAACCGCCAGATTCAGCGCATGCGCAAGGGACTCATCAGCAAGGTTCTCGATACGCTCGGTCAGATGCGCGATCAAGACACCGGCGTTTACGAGAAGTTTTGGGGCGAATTCGGCCGCGTCATGAAGGAAGGCTTGTTCCAAGACGCCGAGAATCGCGAAAAGCTTCTGGGACTGCTCCAATGCCCGTCCACAAACTCGCCCGCGGACTTGACCTTCCTGAAGGATTACGTGTCGCGCATGAAAGAAGGGCAGGACAAGATCTATTTCATTACGGGGGAATCGCGCCGCGCGGTCGAGAATTCTCCGCATCTTGAAGCGTTTCGGGACAAAGGCTATGAAGTCCTCCTGCTGACCGATCCCGTGGACGAAGTGTGGGTCCAGTCCGTGTTCGAGTTCCAGGGCAAGCAATTCCACTCCGTGGGCAAAGGGGCTGTCGATCTCGGCACGGACGAGGAAAAGAAGAAGTCCGAGGAAACGCGCAAGGATAAGGAAAAAGAGTTCGGTTCCCTCCTCGAATGCCTCAAATCCAAACTGGATGAGTACATCAAAGAAGTGCGGCTATCCACACGCCTAACATCGTCTCCGGCCTGCCTCGTGAGCGACGAGTTTGACCCGACGCCGCAACTCGAAATGATGATGAAGGCGATGAATCAGGAAATGCCCAAGGTCAAGCGGATTCTCGAGATTAACCCGAACCATCCCATTCTGGCCAAACTGAACGACGTTTTCGCGAAAGACAAGAACGCGCCCGAACTAGGGGACTACGCTGAACTGCTCTACGGACAAGCAGTCCTCGCTGAAGATGGCCAGCTACCTGATCCCGGTGGCTTCGCGAAACGCGTTGCGGAACTTATGCTGAAAGCGATACCCGGCTCGTAACGCAAGATTGGACGAAGAAAAGGATGGCAGGGCGCGTCTTTCCGAGGCGGCCCAGTCGCGGTATTCTGTCGGCTTCAGGAGAGTGCAGATGGACCCGATTCGCGAACGCATTCTGAGGTCCCGCCGCGAGTTCCTGGCCGCATCCGCGAGCGGAATCGGTGGCGTTGCTCTGGCGTCGTTGCTCATGGGTGACGGACTCGCGGCGCACGCCGAAGCCCCGGCCGCACAATCGCGACTAGCCAATCCGCTCGCCACCACGGCGCCGCACTTCGCGCCAACGGCCAAGGCTTGTATCTTTATCTTCCTCGAAGGTGGCCCCAGTCAGATCGACCTGTTTGATCCGAAGCCGAAACTGAACGAGCTTCACGGCCAGAAGCCGCCCGCTTCCTTCACGGAAAAAGCCCGCTTTGCGTTCATTCAGAGGGAAACGGCCGTCCTCATGGGCAGCCCACGCAAATTTCGGCGTTACGGGCAATGCGGAATGGAGCTTTCCGATCTCCTGCCGCATACCGGCGCCTGCGCGGACGACATCTGTCTTATCCGCTCGATGCGGACTGACGCGCTCCATCATCACCCCGGTCAACTCATGATGAACACCGGTGCGATGACCTTCGGCCGCCCTACGGTCGGCGCATGGCTCAACTACGGCCTCGGCAGCGAATCACAGAATCTGCCCGGCTATGTCGTGCTCAGCGCGGGACGAGGCACGAGTGGTGGCGCGTCAAACTGGAGCAGCGGATTCCTGCCACCCGCGTGCCAAGGTGTCCCGTTGCGCTATGCTGACGACACGACGCCGAATCTCAACAATCCACAAACCGTGTCGCCTGACTTTCCGCCTCGCGCATTCAACCCACACCTCGGTGCGAGTATCAGCGCCTACGAATCTGCTTTTCGCTCGCAAGCCGCCGCGCCGGATCTCCTCGACTTTTCCCATGAATGCCAAGCCACGCTGCATATGTACGGCGTGAATCGCCGCCATAGCGCGATTGTCGGCGCACGCGGCGGACGACAAGACGAGTTCCGCGCGTTTGCGGCGAACTGCCTCTTGGCGCGACGGCTCGTCGAACGCGGCGTGCGCTTCATCAATCTGTACCACGCGTCGTGGGACCACCACAGCGGACTCGACGCGGGGCTGGAATTCAATTGCGCAGTGACTGACCAGCCGGTCGCCGCGCTGATTAGGGACTTGAAGCAGCGGGGACTGCTCGATACGACCCTGGTAGTTTGGGGCGGGGAATTCGGGCGCACACCGCTTGGTGAAAACCGCCCTGGAACTCAGCCTGATACCGGTCGCGATCACCATCCCTCCGCATTCACGATCTGGATGGCGGGAGGGGGGATTAAAGGCGGGCAGGTCATTGGGAGAACTGACGATCTGGGTTGGAATATCGTCGAAGACCCGATTCACATTGCCGATTTACATGCGACAATGATGCGCATGTTCGGTCTCGACCACTCACGCCTCGTGTACCGGCGCCAGGACCAGGACATTCATCTCAACGATGGGACGGGAAACGTTATCCACAAGCTGCTCGCGTAACCGTCTACCGCCATGATCGGATTACCAGATTGACGCGTGACGTTTGAGAACATCACAAATGTCCGTGTAGCGCATCAGCCGCGCAAAGTCCAACGGCGTCATTCCGCCGGACACCCAATCACGCGAAAACACGTTGGCGCCTTGTTCGAGAAGCAGTTCGACAAGCTGAAGCTGGCCGGTCAGGGCCGCCCAATGCAGCGGAGTCATACCGAGCGCGTTGGGCGCATCCACTTCCGCGCCGCCTTCGATCAACGCGATCGCAGCTTCCTTATTACCCAACCGAGCCGCTTTGTGCAGCGGCGTCTCGCCTTGCACGTCCACCGCGCCCGGGTCGGCGCCGTCGTTGAGCAATTCTTTCACACCATCTTCATATCCCCAATACGCTGCGCGATGGAGCGGAGGAAGGTCCAGTATTCCTTTCAGGGCGTCTTCGATCCCTTGGAAGAATAGAATGTTGGACACTTCCATATGTCCGCTCTTGGCTACGCGCGTCAGAGGCGTCTCACCGTAGTCGTCGATTTCATAGAGCCATTCACTGTTCATACCGGATACTCCTTTGCGTCCCCGCGCCGCTCACGCGAGGTCTGATGGCATAGGAGCAGCTTTGGCGCCAAAGGATCCAAAGTGACGTAGATGGTCCTTTTCCGTCATTTTTGGCGTGTTCTCGCAGTTTGCTTAGCGAAGTTTTGTGAGTTTGGGCGGCCGGGTTAGCCGCATACTCGCTGGGCGCCGATTGGATTCTGTCAGGCTGACGAAATCTCGTCATTTGTGCCCGGTAGTTGCGGCCGAACTGGCGCTTACCACGGGTTCGCGCAGCCGCCGCCGTAGTTCCGCCGCATAGCCTTCGTGGGGAGCAAAGTTGTCCGCAGCAAGCCGGCCGATCTTCTTCAGCAGCGCTTCTTTCGAATCCCGGTGAATGTCAGGCATGTCCCACTTCCCTGCGTACTGGTAGACGCCCCACAGGGACTTCTCGCTGGCGCCGGTGTACTTGAACGTCCACGGCGACCAATGCAGCCCCTTGCGATTGAACAGCGAACAATAGTATCCCATGGCATTGATGGCCTCAGACGAGTCCGTAATGCTGTTGAACTCTCCAATGTACATAGGAACACCGCAGCGCCCCTGCTCCATTTCCGCAATGCGCACGGTCTCGGCCCCGCGCTTCTCGTGCGCCCTCATGTCGCCGGTCTGATAGAAATGAATCGAATAAATGACGTTCTTCCACCCGTGCTCGCTCGGCTTGGGAAAGAAACCTTGCTCCTTGTAAGGCGGGTCATCCGTCTTGTAGCCATCCTCCATCATGATGATGTGGCGGGAATCTTCGGACCGGATGGCTTGGTAGATACCGTCGTGAACGCGTGTCCAATCGGCGGCGTCCTTAGCGCTAAAGGGTTCGTTCAGACATCCATACACGCAGACCGCGGGCTCGTCACGATAGTGGCGCGCTATGGCTTTCCAAAGCGCGTACGTGCGCAACTGGCACTCTTCATTCTTGAACAACTCCCCCCGGCTCAGTTCGCCGGTATGCTCCCAAGGGCTCTGGCATCCCGGCGCGCCATGAAGGTCCAGCAGCACATAAAGTTCGTTTGCTTTGGCCCAGCCGACCGCTTTGTCGAGCCATTGAAACCCATACGCTTTGTAATCGTACGGACGGTTGTCATCTTCGAACCACCGGTACCAAAAAGGAATCCGCACGAAATTGAACCCAATTTCTTTCGCGCGTTTGAAATCCAATTCGGTGTACCAGGTGGCGTGAAACGCGTCCCAGATTTCCTGCGCGCCCCCGTCGCCAAAGCGCTGGCGCAATACGCGGTCCAACGTGACGGCGTCCATGATTGGCGGCTCTTGAGCCGCCTTAGCCCAGAACGCTTGCGCCTTTTCGGACGAAACCAACGGCGCCAGATTCTTCTTCTGCAGTTCCCGGTACGCGGCAATCGTGGTGACGTCGTCATCGAAGGCGCCGGTCTTCTTCACCGCTTCCAACCACTCCTTGGCGATACCGGCCTCCGCGGCCAGACGCTTCAAGTGGTCTTCGCCGGAAATCCCGAAGCTGGGTATCCACGTTTCCATCATGAGCCAACTGCCGAAGTTGACCCCGCGCAACGAAACGACCTCCCCCGAGGCGTTCTTGATGTCCTTCCCATCGACAGAAAGGTATTCGGGCGCGCCAACCATCGCCGAGACTATTACCACGCACAATGGACTGAACACTTGGAGGTCTCCTTCTTAAATGCGTCCGCCATCACGAAACCCCTACGCGGGCGTTGCCACATAGTAATCATCAAGAGCCGCCGAACACAATGAAATGCGCCGCGAGCGCCGAATCCGACTCAAACGCATGAATTGATTTTCGGTGACGTCAAAGCCAAACTCATTGCTAACGATAAGGATGATTCCTCAAATGACGGAATGCTTGTGGTTACTTGTACTCGCCGCGGCAGGAGGCTCGCCAGGTATGGCGCATTCCATGGATTACGCATTAGCGGGACACCGCGACGACTGGCTTCGCCATCCTGTGTATGGCGATCCGTCGTTCGACACTTTTGAGCGCGCGACGGGCAATCCCATTCACCGCGGGGCGCCGCCCTGGGAATGGCCCGTAAACGGGTTTCTGTTCGACGATCCTGTGAGCGGCGATTGGTTCGTTTACGTGGGCCTGTACGCCAAAGGCTACGCCATGGGACCGCACTCGAGTATGGGTTGCACGGTGTACCGGTCGAAAGATCGTGGTCGAACCTGGAAAGACCTCGGGCCGACTTTTCCTCCCGAACCCTTCTTCTTTACTGGAGACGTAAGCCCTGTGGGGCATGCTCCGGATGTGTCGGTGATGTACGCCAACGGCCGCTACCACATGGTCTATGACTATGCCACAGCCAACTCCACCTGGGAAACCGCGATGAATCCCGCGAACGGCGCGGACAACGGCATCGGGTACGCGTGGTCCGAACACCCGGAAGGGCCGTATCATCGCACGCCGGAACCCGTGTACCGGACCAGCGCGCATGCTCCGATGCTGGGTAAGTACCGGCGCGGGTATGCGGCGACGCTGCTGCGCCGGAAGCACGACTGGATAGTGTTGGCCATGTCCGATTCCGGGCCCAACATGAGTTGGGCGTTGATGGGGATGACTGCGTCCAATCCGGAAGGGCCGTATTCGGCGCCGGTGCTTCTGCGCTGCGTGGATGAGCTGACGTACCACCCGCCGCTGCTCGAGTTCTATCCCGCGTTTCAACACGACGGCCACATCTACGCGCCGGCCACCTCGGTCGCGCTGAATCGGAATTTCCAAGCCGTGTTCCGCGTCAAGACCGAGAACGCCATGAACCCGGACGCGTGGGAACTGTTCCAGGACGGCTCGGTGTGGCATGCCGCCCCGGTTGAGAACGAAGCCTACGGCATTTGGGGACAGACCTTCACCGGCTTCGTCGACCGTACGAATGCGTTTCACGTCATGTATCCCTCGCGTGATCCGCAGGGTATGGGAACCATCAACCTCGCTGCACGGCCTTGGAAACAGCCGTACCACGCCGGATTCGCCGCCAGCGCCCACGAGGGGAGCAGCCTCGCGCTGCTCAAGAAGTCATACGGTGAATTCGCGCTGGATACAGAATTTGAGCTACACGGTACCGCGTCGTTTGTGTTTGGGTACCAAGCCCCACTCGGACCGAACAAACCCACCGCCGACGCGACCCTGCACCCATTGTCCTTGACGCGGTATAACGGGCTGGAACTCACGCCCGATGCATGGCGTGTCGTACGCGTCGATGAACACGGAAATCGTTCCATCCTTGCCGAACAACCCCACACACAAGCGCCCCTGCGAAAGATTCGATTGCGTCAGTCCGCGCAAGGCCGCCTCGAAGTCTCGCTGCACGGCGCGACCGCATGGACGGGCGATTTCGCCGGCGCCGACGGCTTGGTCGGCCTCGTGCTCGCCCCACACTCGCACATTGCCGTCAAACGGTTTGAAGT
>JACRLJ010000118.1:3841-8918 GCA_016215105.1 Candidatus Hydrogenedentota bacterium | reverse complement strand
TTGCCACCGACGCCATACTCGGCGCAGGCGAGGCCAACGGCGCATGGAAACTACTGGATGACGCGCGCTTCCGTTACGGTTCAGGCGCAACATCCAATCATCCCGCCGCCCGAGCCAAATGGAACGTCGAAGGGAGCGCCATCACGCTCTGGGCTCCGAAAGGTCCCGAATACGGTGCCGCCGATCTCTACATCGACGGACAACCGGCCGGCGCCATCGACTTTAGCGCGCCGCAGACAGAGCCTTCGCGGCCGCTATTTACTCGCGACCATTTGAAAGGCGTGCGCCACGCCGTCACCGTAGTCGCAAAGGGAAAGACAATCCCATTGGATGTCCTCGAGGTCGAACAGTGAATCAGGGCCAGATGCGCCAAGAACTTCTGTCAAGACCGATAGTCATCCGACGTAGCGCCGGCATCTTGCCGGCATCGTAGCGACCGGACTTTGCCGGCTGGTAGCCGGCGTTACGTTTTCGGTGACTGCCCCCGGGTTTCGTTAGGGGAGCTAAGGAGATATGTACCCATGCACGTCGAATGCCGAGCGTTAACCGCGGCTCTCATCTTCGTTCTTAGCCTAACGATATCCGTCCTTGCCGCCGCACAAACCATCGCTGTTCCGAATCCCTCCTTCGAGTCCGGGGGCGATCATCCCGACGGCTGGACGCTTGACGGCGAAGGGACATGGCTATCCGGCAATGCCGCTGCCGGCCAGCGCGCCATCTCCGTCACCGGCGCAGGCGAGACCAACCGCGTCTGGCGTTCTGAATCCTTGCCCCTTAAGCCCGGTACGGTCTACCGCCTTCGCTTTCGCGCCCGCAACCTCGGCGGTAACGGCGGAACAGCGGTCTCGGGTCCCCCTTTCTGCAATCGCGACCTCGGTGATCTCAAACCGGATTGGGATACCGTGACCTCGTATTTCATGACACCCGATCCCTTGCCCACGGACCAGTCCTTCCTGCGCTTTGGCGAGTGGCATGTCAACGGCGCCCTCGCCTTTGACGACATCGAACTGACGACCGCCGAACCCATCTACCATACGGAATCCGGCGTCACACTCGGCGACGGCGAACGCGTCGACGGCGCCATCTACACCTTCGAACCAAGCTGGAACACGAAATGGACCAATCAGAGCCGTCCTCTTGCAAGCTACCGAGCCGCCTTCAACACCAACCGCTGGAATCTCGGACAGGATAACGATGTCGTCTATCGTCACCGCGTCGGTGACCGGCGCCAGCTCAAGGCCTCCGTCGAAATCGCATTGACCAACTACAGCCAAGGCGCGCTCGACGCCCAGGTCAGCGCCGACGGAAAGCTGTGGAAAGCTCTCGGCTCACTCAACGCCGACGGCGCAAAGTCGTTCGAGATTCCATCGGACCTGCTTCCCGCGCCCGAAATGTGGGTCCGCCTCCACGCGACGGGTCCGTCGGCCTACACGGTCTCCAGCTACCGCTATACGGCGACGCTGGAGGGCCCGCCGCTTCCGGCTATCATCGGTTCAACGCGCTACGCCGTGGTCACCAGCGTCGAGCCTCGTATCACCGTTAAGATCACTGATCTTGGCGATGGCCTGCCCGGAGGCAAGAATGAAATCGCGCTGAACTTGCTCAACACTTCCAGCGAGACGATCTCAGTTAAGCCCAACGTCACCGTACGTTCCGGGACCCGCGAGACCTCTCCCAATACGACGTCCGTCAACATCGCGCCTGGAGAGCAGAACATTCGCGTTCCATACTCGTTGCCCGGCGCCGGCAATTGGGATATTGGAATTGGTCTTGGCGACGCGGTCCACTACGCCGCCGAAGCGGTCGTCAACGTTCCCGAACTCTACGCGACCAATTACGGCGAACGCCTCCCTGGCTCGACCGACGCGGTCGGACTTTGGTGGGCCTCGTCAGGCTGGAAGATCAGCCGTACTCGACCGGTCCCTGACGCGGCGAGCGCCGCGCTGCGCATCGGCCTCGCGCGAAATGAGACCGAAGCCGCGCAATTCGTGCTGCGCCCCAAGGCCAGCCTGAAGAGTCTATCGCTCACTGCCGCCGCGCTTTCAGGACCCTCCGGCGCCGTCATTCCGGCCACGGCCGTCGAAGTGCTTCGTGAACGCTACCTTCAAATTCAGCGCCCCACCGACAGCGCCGGCGCGGCTGGTCTGTGGCCCGATCCGCTTCCGCCACTAACCGGTCCGATCGCCATCGATGCTGACGTCAATCAGCCGTTCTGGGTAAGGGTCAAGGCGCCCAAAGGCATTGCAGCCGGCGTGTACACGGGATCCATCCATGCCGCGGCGGACCAGTTCGCCGTCGACATCCCCATCGCAGTCACCGTATTCGATTTCGATCTGCCCGACCGCATGACCTGCGTCTCCGCTTTCGGATTCTCGCCCGAGAATGTGTACAAATACCAGAAGCTGGATACCCCCGAGCAAAAGCGCGCCGCCATCGAGAAATACCTCGCGGACTTCAGCGCGCATCACATTACGCCCTACAACCCCACTCCTCTCGACGCGTTCGAAGTTCAATGGCCTGCCGCCACTGCCGCAACGCCCGTTGCCGATCTTAAGCCAACCATCGACTGGACAAAATGGGACGCGGCGATGGAACGCGCATACAGCGTCTATCACTTCAATTCCTTTCAACTCCCGGCGCCGGGCATGGGCGGTGGAACGTTTCATGACCGCGTCGAGCCCGAACTCCAAGGGTTCAAGGAAGGTACGCCGCAGTACGAAGCCCTGTTCACGAGCTACTACCAACAAGTTCAAGACCATCTTCGCGCCAAGGGCTGGCTCAACGACGCCTATGTGTATTGGTTTGACGAGCCCGATCCCAAAGACTACGACTTCGTGATGAACGGCTTCCGCAAACTCAAAACCGCCGCGCCCGACATCCCGCGCATGCTCACCGAGCAAGTCGAGCCGCAGCTTGTGGACGGTCCAAATCTCTGGTGTCCCATTTCCAACGAATACAAGCAAGCCCCCGCCGACGAGCGCCGCGCCCAGGGCGACCGATTCTGGTGGTACATCTGCACCGGCCCAAAGGCCCCCTATTGCACGGAGTTCATCGACCACGCCGCGACCGAACTGCGCGTCTGGCTGTGGCAAACCTGGCAGCGCAACATCAACGGAATCCTAATCTGGCAAACCAATTACTGGACCAGCGACACGGCCTTCGCCGACCCGGCCCACCCGCAGAACCCCTATGACGACCCCATGAGCTGGATGGTCGGCTACGGCACGCCCGCCGGCGCGCGCATCCCCTGGGGCAACGGCGACGGACGTTTCATCTATCCGCCCGAAGCGGCGGCAGCGGCGCAGCCCCCTCAAGCAGTCACCGACGGCCCCGTGGACAGCATCCGTTGGGAACTACTGCGGGATGGCGTTGAAGACTACGAATACATGGCCATCTTGAAGGCCCTGCTCGAAAAACACCGCTCCACACTGTCCGGCGCGGACCGAAGCGCCTACGAGTCCCTTCTCATCGTCCCCGATGAAATCACGGCGAACGTCACCACCTTCACCAAGGACCCCAAACCCATCGAAGTCCGCCGCGACGCCATGGCCCACGCAATTGAGAAGTTGAGCGCACAGAAACCGTAACGAAAAAGCGGGCGCAGGGGCTTGGAAATCACCTTGGAGCTACTAACAAAGCCTGTGTCGGGGCGAATGGGAGGGCGGCTGTCCCCAGCCGCCGGGCACAACGAGTGGCCTTTTGTTGGGAGCTCTCGCCTATAGAGCCCTGGAATCCGCAATTCGCAGCTGTCCTGCCGGATGTCTTGGATTCTGCGGAATAACGAGCATTCCGCTCTGGTTTCCAAGTACGCGATCTGCCCGCCCCACTTGCGGAGCCTTATTCCCGAGTCGGTGCGGCAGGCGATCTACCAGGAAATGCGCTTGGGGCGGGCCTTGGGCGCGCGTGGAGGACACCACCATGGGTAAGAACTCAGGTCAACAGGGCAGCCGGCCGATTTCGCGCCGGTCGCTGCTCAAAGGTATCGGCGCAGGCGCACTCGCTGCGGCAGCGCCCAACATCGTCATTGCGGCGGAAAAGGATCCATCAATGAAATCGAAAGTACTGGGTACCGGAGCACACACGTACGAATTGGTCGAGAACTGGGGCAAGTTGCCGGAAAGCAAGAAGTTCGGTTATACGCACGGCGTTCAGGAAGATTCGCAAGGCCGAATCTACATTCACAATCAAAGCCCGGACTCGGTCGCCATATTCGATCCCGACGGCAAATTCATCAAATCCTGGGGCCCCCAATACGCCGCAGGCGCACACGGATTTCAGTTGCGCAAGGAAGACGGGGTCGAATACTTCTATCTCGCCGCGACCTCACAGCATATCGTCGCTAAGACCACCTTGGACGGAGAAGTGGTTTGGACCCTGAACTACCCCAAGGAAGCCGGTGTGTACGAAGCCCCCGAGAAGTTCGTGCCGACGAACGTCGCGTTCGGACCCAACGGCGATTTCTATGTCGCCGACGGCTACGGCCAAGCCTACATCCACCAATACAACAAGAAGGCCGAGTACATCCGCACCTGGGGCGGAAATGGCAGCGAACCCGGAAAGATGAAGTGCCCGCACGGCATCTGGCTCGACACGCGCGGCAAGGAACCCCTCCTCGTCGTAGCCGACCGCGCCAATATCCGTCTTCAGTACTTCACCCTCGACGGAAAGCACGTCAGCTTCGTCACGGACGAGTTGCGCTATCCGTGCCACTTCGATCAGCGCGGCACGGATCTGCTCATCCCGGATCTGCACGGCCGCGTCACCATCTTCGACAAGGATAACAAGCTGATCACGCACCTCGGCGATACGCCTGGCGTCGAAAAGAAGGAAGGTTACCCGAATCTCCCCCACGAGCAGCGAATTCCAGGCCAGTTCATCTCGCCGCACGCCGCCACGTGGGACCATGCCGGCAACATCTACGTGGTCGAGTGGGTTAGCGACGGCCGCGTCACCAAACTGCGCCGCGTATGACCCATTGTTTCTAGCTGAATCTATGCTGGAGCGAACGGGAGGGACGGCGTCCTCGCCGTCCGCACACCATCGCCGAAGCTTTTGCTAGACGCTCTAAGCCATTTCT
>JACRLJ010000118.1:0-3749 GCA_016215105.1 Candidatus Hydrogenedentota bacterium | reverse complement strand
GGACTCATACGTCCTATAGGTCCTATTCCTTGTCCCAACTCACGGCAGCAAATACGGCTGGACCTCTACGAAATTGACCCCAATCTCTTGACCCTCCGGCCCCCCGGGAGTTCCATCGGCGGCCCAATCCGAGATGCTCAATTCAGCCGTCTCGCCGTGCGCGCTAAACACGACGCGGTGATAGTTGATCCAGGCGGGATGGTCCTTGTTGTATGGTCCTAACTCATGCGCGTAGTTGCTGGGGTACGGATACTGAAACGACAGGTCTTTGTTCACGTCTGCGCCGTCAATCTGTAGGCGAACACCCAATACACTTTTCACATCCAGTTGCTTCATATCGGCCGACAGCAGTTTGAGCGAATACACGCCGCCCGCCGTCAACCCGCGAATGGTCTGTGTAACGCGATTCGGACCGTTCGCACATCGTTTGAATCGCAGATACTGATCCCCCTGCGATGTCTTCGGATACCGGCCTTGCAACCAGCTCAGCCCTTCCATGCGCTGGATCGAAACACTGCCAGGTTCGGCGCGTTCCACACGCCAGCCTTCGGTTCCTTTTGCGAAATCCGGATTCCGCAAGTAAGGCAACTCGTACGGCGATTGAATCAGCCGCTCGCGCTTCCCATCGATGCAGTAGTGGCGGAACATGCGATATGCCCAACGCACCGCTTCCTCATCGGTATAGCTCGCGGAATATTGCATCACGCCGTACAACTTCCAAAACGCGGGTTCAGTCGCGAGTAATTGCATCTGCATGTCCATATATACGTTGTAGTCCACCGCCGGATTCACATTCAGACTTTCCGGCGGCGCGGACATGTACCCGAGACACACCACCATGTGCTCGCGCGTCGTCGGCAAGGCCTCCTCCCACTCTGTCAGGGGAAACTGAAGCGCGCGCCGTATACGCCGCCGCGCGGCTTGTTCGGTGGCGTCCTCCCCCAGGTACACTTCCCACACAAAGCGTCCCTTGTGCCCCAACAGTGCGCGGCCAAACTCGAGTCCCTGCGGCATCCGGAACAGTTCGCCGCACCACGCGTAAAAGGTCCGGTCCGCAAAGCGGGAGTCCCCGTAGAGACGTTCCATGCCGCCGGTCCATGCGCGGTAGTGCTCCGCGCCCGCGTTGATGAACTCATCCACAATCAGGCCGGAGTAGCCCTGCTGCGTCACTCCCGCGTTGCCGCCCCACGCCGCATACACCTCATCCACGCTGGGCGCCGTGGCCGCGCTGATTCCGGGAAGTCCCGCGTTCGCCAGCCACTGCCGGCCTTCCCGCCGCCACGCCACAAAATCCTCCGCCGGCGGAGTTCCGCTCGCCACCAGCGTATTCACGTGCGGCAGCACATACCGGTCCAAGAACTTCTTGTCGTACGGCCCCTGCGCCGCGATGTGCGGATTGGCAAGGTAGTAGCAATATGACAATTCGGGAATCGCGCGCACATCAAGGTGTCCCGTCCCAGCGCGCTCGAAACGCAACCGATGCGTCCCCTCCCCGAGGTACTGCATCGCCTCGAACGCGTAGGTATCGGGATTGGCCCGCCACACCAACTCCTCCGCGCGGAACCGTCAACCGAAAAGAACACCCAGCCGTCTCGTGGGTTAAGGAACTCCACGACACCCTCCGCGGAGTTCGCGTCCGTGTGCAGAAGCCCGGTTACGAAGTTGTTCAACACCTTGAGGGAACCATACTTGCCGGACCAATGCGGATTCTCTGGCAAGACTACCCTGACGGGATCACCAGCGCCGCCGATGGCCTTCCCTTCTGAATCAGCGGCCCGCGCAATAAGTTCATAGACTTTTCCAGCGGCATCGGCGGGCAAATCGATGCTCATAGCCGCGGTCGAATTCGCATCGGATACGTCCAGCGTGCGGGTAAGAGGCGGTGCGCCACCGTCGCGAGTAAGCGTCAGCGCCGTCGTCACGCCTTTGCGATCGTTACCCAGACTGCGGCAATCGACTTCTATCGTAAGTTTCTTGCCGTTGTCTTCCGTATACCACGATACCTGCGGGCTTGGCGGCAGTTTCGACGCATCGTTGGTAACCAGACACGGCGCGCGCCACAGTCCCCCGCTGCCGCCCCAATCGTAGACCTCGATCGCGATCAAATTGCGCTCACCGAAACGGACATACTTCGTGAGGTCGACCACAATCGGCGTGGCGTTGACGCTGTATTCCGATTGATCGCCGTAGGAATTGATCCGATGCCCGTTGCAGAAAACCGAGCAGGCGTCGTTGACGCCCCCCAGCGCCAGCCAGACCCGTCCGCCCCGCCACGCGCTCGGAACGTCCACCCCATGACGATACCAGGCATGTCCGTCCAGAGTGGAAAAGCCTTGATCTTCCCAGCGTTTTCCCGCTACGAGTGTCGCCCAACCAGAATCGTCAAACGAGACCTTCCCCCACTGACTCTTCTCCCCTTCGTTTTTCGGATCGGGTTGAAAGCGCCACCCCTCGGTTAGGTCGACGGTACGTGGCGGAATGTCCGCGAATGCGGCGCTAAGCGTCAACAACGCGGCGCCCACTACACAAGCGCGGGCTCTCCGAAGCGGCTGAGCGCATACTGCATCTCTTCCATGATCTTCAGCTTCTGCGTACACTTGGGTTCGCACTTTCCACAGTGGTCGCAGGCCTCGGCCTTGGCGCCTTTAATCCCCTCATAGCGGGCGCGGGCCCCCTGAGAGAATCCCCAATAGCGCTCGTCGTAGATCGCATACATGATCTCCCGAATGTCCACTCCGTGCTCGCACGGCATGCAATATCCGCAGCCCGTGCAGAAGCCCGTGTGTTCTATCGACACCAACTCGAGGAACGCATCGATACGCGCCATTTCTTCCGGCGAGAACGGCCCGCTCGCGGCGGAGGCCATTACCTCGTCCACGTCGGACATCTTGCTGATACCAGAGATGATGGTATTCACGGACGGATTTGTCAATACGTACCGAATCGCCATGTCGGGCACGGATACGGCGTTCACGCCCTCGGCGATTCTCGCCAGATAGACACTCTCCTCGGTAAGCTTCCCGCCGCCAACCGGATTCATGACGATAGTTCCGATTCCCCGCTCGCGCGCCGCAGCCAAGACCGGCGCGTAGCGCGTGTTGAGCAAGTTGTACGAGACAAGGATCACCTCGCACCAGTCGATCGCGTCCATATAGGACAGGAGGTTTTCAACACTGTCGTGCGTCGTGAAGCCGGTGTGGCCGACCTGGCCCTCGTAGATCGCCTTCTGGATTCCCTCCACCATGCCGCCATGCGCGGTGGCCTCCTCGAAGTGCTCACGGGTATCAATGTTCCAAATCTGATAGAAATCCAGATGATCGACGTCGAGCCGCCGCATCGATTCGTCAATGCGGTGTCGAACGCAGCTTTCCGACGCGTCATCCGTATCGTGAATCCTACTGACCCATGGGGACCACTTCGTGGAAAGGATGACCTTGTCGCGGTAGCCCCCCTTGAGGGCCTTCCCGATCTTGATCTCCGAGTCGCCGTACCCCCGGCTGGTGTCGATGTAGCGCATCCCCGAATCGATCGCGTGCCGAATCAGCGCCACTGCCTCGTCGTCGTCTTGGGGAAGGCGCATCCCCCCTATGCTGGCGCGTGGTACCCTGAACCCGCTTCGGGTCCCGAACTCGCGAGTGTTCATAGTCCTTCTCCCCGGGGACGAGGTGTCTCCACCCTACCCCGTGGCGCGTTCCATCCGGAACCCGCCCTGCCATCCAGCGTACGCGCGCCAGCGGATACTCCGGACG
>JACRLJ010000098.1 GCA_016215105.1 Candidatus Hydrogenedentota bacterium | reverse complement strand
GTCCTCCTACTTCGAGGAGTGTAGCATATGAGCCGCCATGGGATGCCTACAGCGCGCCGGACAGGCTATCGGATGCGGCGGGACGCCGCACCTACTTTGAGGCCGAACAATTACGCGCCGATTTGGGACCACAATGATTGGTTTTTCTTTCTCCGTCAATTCGATATGATAGCGATGGAGCACACGTGTCAGACGTGTGTTGTTTTTGTCGTATCGATGGGCTGCCACTTCAAGCGGTTGGCGAAATGAAAGGCGCGGAGATGCAAGAGAATCTGTTGACCGAACTGGCGGCGGGGGCGCCGCTTCAACATTGGATTACGTTGGGACCCTTTATTATTCGTACCAGCGGGCAGTTCGAACGCGAATACATGTACGAACGCGAGCGCATTCTCGATGTGGACTATCTGGCGGCGGAAGGCGGCGAGACGAACGTCGAGCCCTCAACGGGCCGCTCGCATATCAATATTGGTATCGGCGCCAAGACGCTGGCGTGGCAGCCGTACGCCTACGCGAATCTAGGGGGAAACGGTATCGCCGAATATCTCATCTATGAGACGGTTCAACGCAACTGCGTGATTTACGCGGCGACCGTGATTCAGGCCGAGCACGCGTGCCTGGCGTTGTTGGACGCCACCCACTCGGGCATGAAGGCTTGGGTGAATGGCGAATTGGTCTGCAACGAGCCGTATGGCCGCGCCAAAGGCGTCCGCACGACCATGAGCAGCAAGCCCATCAGTCTGAAGGCCGGCCGCAACCGGATTCTGATCAAATTCCGGCCCGGTTACATTGCCGACGGTGTGGATTTTTGCGTGCGCGACATCCGGGTGTCTCCGCTGGTGTCGCAACACGGCGTGCCCATTTCGATTGGCCGGGTGCGTCCGCAACCTCATTTCACCGGAAGCATCGACGCGCCGCGACAGGTCATCGAGGTTACACTCGTGAATTCACTGAAGACCGCGCTGCAGGCCCGTGTCTCGATCAAGTCGGACGATCTAAAGTCCGATGATTCGTGCGACGCCGTATGCGAGCCTGGCGCGGTGACTCACGTGCGCCTGTCGTTGCTCACCACTCCGAGCGCGGCGGGAAAGGCGGTTCGCGCCAGCGTCGAGGCGCGGGTATACGGCAAGACGATCGGCACGAGTATCGAATACGAGGCGGCGCCGCCGCCGAAATACGACGGCACGACGTTCATGCTCAGCGCCTTCCATTTCGACACCACGTACGTGCAGGAGCAGCGCGTTTACGCCATGGGCGCCTTCGACATCATGCGGCAATACTGCGCGCTCCACCGCAAGGACCCGTATTTCAAGTCCACCATATCCGAAATCGACTATCTGAAGCCCTATTTCGACGTTTATCCCGAGGACCGAGAGACGCTCTTGAAGGCGTTTCGCGAGAACCGCTCCGATCCGGACGTGATGTACAACCAACCCAACGAGCAGACCTGCGGCGGCGAGGCGCTCGTGCGCAATTTCCTTTACGGGCAGCTTTTTCACGGGCGCGTCCTGGGCAACATCTGTCATGCGTACGGGCCGGGGGACGTTTTCGGGCATCCGAACCAGCTCTCGCAGATCGCGCGCAAGAGCGGATGTCTCGGCGTTACCTGGGACAAGCACATCTACAATTTCCCGCCGTTCTTCGATCACTTGTCGTTGGACGGGAGCGTCGTCCCGCACAAACGGGGCGGCGCGACCTGGGACGAGACCCACGCCATGGGGCTGACCATCAATACGGGCGAGGCGGATCAGAATCCGCCGACAGCGTGGCACGGCACGCTCGTCCCGAAGGTGCAGCAGGCGACCTACTACGACTTGATGTCGTCGATTCACCGGGACGTTGAAGAACGCGGCGCTCACCTGCCGGTCACATCGCGCGATATGTCGCTTTACCATGCCGCCACGGCGATGTCGCGGATCGAGCTCAAGATCGGAAATCGTCTGGGCGAGAACGTGCTTTTGGCGGCGGAGAAATTCGCAACTATCGCGAGCCTGCTCGGCGCGGAGTACCCCGAAAAGGCGCTGGACAAGGCCTGGCGCCAGATTCTGTGCGGGCAGCATCACGACTCGATCACGGGCACGCACAACGAAATATCGTTTGTGGACCTGATGAACTCGTACCGCGAGATTCTGGAGCTTGGAACCGACGCGTTGAACCGGTCTCTCGATTATCTGGGCCGCGCGATAGACCCGGCGGGCGAGGGACAGCCGTTGGTGGTTTTCAATTCGCTCGCGTGGGAACGCACGGACGTAATCCGGACAACGGTGAAACCCAAGAGCATGTCCAGCTTTGTCATCCAAGACCATCGCGGCAAGAATGTGCCCTTCGAGGTGACCGAACTTCAACGGTCGGCCAAGGGCGCCGTTGTTTCGGCGGAGATTGTTTTCGTCGCGGCAAAACTGCCGTCCTTGGGTTACCGGGCTTACCGCCTTGTGGCCAGTTCGAAACCGTTGCCGCAGCCCAAGACCTCGGCCGGAACGGTCATCGAGAACGAGCATTACCGCATTACGGTTGATCCGGCGCGCGGTGGAGGCATCAAGAGTCTCTACGACAAGGCCGCCCGCAAAGAAGTGATCAATTCGGCGAGCCACGTCGGCAACGAGATCGCGGTGCTCGAGGAAGTGGCTGACCGCGAGGAAACCCAGCACGAGTTTTATACCACCGGACTCGGCATGTTTTCCGGTGAGCGCGCCGCGGCCGTGGAAATCCTGCAAGGCCCCGTTTCCTCCACGTTGCGCATACGCTACTCGATGGTCGAATTGTGCGATGTGGTTCAGGAAATCACGCTGTACAAGGGGATAAAGCGCGTCGAGTTCAAGACGATCTTCCTTGATTGCCAGCGCGAGAATTACCTCTATTGCGTAACGTTCCCCACCACCCTCAAAGGCGCGGTACCGGTGTTTGACGAGCGGTTTGGCGTGGTCACGCGCAACGACAGTCAGGGCTATCTCGATTTTCGCACGCATCAGATGGCCATGTTCAGCAACTGCGCGGTGTACGCCGCGAACAAGTGGATGGAGTACGGATCGAGCGCGATTCTGCAGGCCGGGCGCAACAAATACGCGCTGGGCATGGTCGGCCTTATCACGCCGAAGGACGCAAATGACATCCGGGTGGCCGAAGAGCTTCAACGCGTGTTCGTAAAGAAGGGCGTTACCTGCACACCTTGGTATGACAAAGGCGGCCCGTATTGGGGCAGTTACCATCACCACATGGACGAGGATCTGTTGTATACGCGGTTCCGCATCTCGATGGGATCGCGGCGCAAGAATACCTACTCGAAGAAGCTGCTTGCGGCGCAACCCGCCGCGATTCGCAAGGGATTCGAGGCCCGGCTGAAAGCGGACGGGTTTGCCTGCCTTCTCGTCAAGGACGGGGATTTGCAGGACAAGTGGTGGTCTGCGCTGCCCGTGCTTATCATCGAGGCGTCTACGGCGAAGGCTCTGGACGAGGGCGTGGCGCGGCTTCTGTCGAGTTTTCCCGTGTCCGCGTCGATAACACTTCCGGCGGCGTGCGACGCTACGGGCGAATCCCGCACCGTAGACAATTACGGCGTGGCCGTGCTGAATGAGGGTACTTACGCCAATAGCATCGAAAAGGGCGGCGTCATTTGCATGATGCTGCACCACACGTGCCAGTGGTATGGCGGGACCAACAATTTCCCCGAAGGGTATCTGGTTCCGGAAAACCGGAATCATGTGTTCCGTTACGCCCTGTATCCGCACGCCGAAGATTGGCGCGGGGCCAACACGCAGCATGCGAGCCACGAGTTCAATCATCCGCTGTTGGCGCGGGAGACCCGCCCCGCCGCGAAGCCATGTTTGCCCGCGGAACAGGCGTTTCTCAAGGTTGGCCCGAAGAACTTGATCTTGGCGGCGATGAAACCATTTGGCAATCCCATCGCGGGATTCGAAAAGAATATGGCGAGCGACGCGCGCAAGGGGATTATGCTTCGCTTGTATGACACCGAAGGCATCGATTCCGAAGCGCGTATTGAATTTGCCTCCGCCATACAGTCGGCATGGTCCGCGAATCTGCTCGAGGAATACCTCAGCGAGATTCCGGTGACGCGGAACGGCCTGTCCCTCTATGTGTCGCCGTTCTCAATCGAGACGATTGGATTTGAACCCGGCAAGTTGGGCCGATCGATGGGCGCCATTCAGTTGGGCGCAACTGCGGAACCAGTGCAACCGGTCTGGGTCCGCAGTTGGGAGCACGACGCGGAATCCATGCCCATTGGATACTTGTCCGTGTGCTGTTCCATTGGACGGCAAGTGCTCGAGCAGGACGATGGACGCACGCTCAAGATAAAGGTCAATGCCGTGAACGATTACACCGACGCGCCGGTGTCCGGAGTAATCGAACTCCTGGTTCCGGATGGCTGGACCGCGCATCCGTCCCCAATTGGGTTCGAGTTGCCGCCGCTAGGTCACCAGATCACGGAAGTCACGGTAACGCGACCCGAGCCCAAGATGTCCGGACAACTTAAACTTCGATACGAAGACGACGGACAGACGTTCCAGGACGTCCTCGAAATCGGTGACAGCTTTGACCTCCAAATGGCGGCCGAGAACCGTCAGGACGTGATTGTGGTCACGGTGCATAACCCCACGTCCGAGACGATTGAAGGCGAAGTGTCCTTGGTCACACCGCTCGAGACGTGGTCCAAAGAAACGGTCGGCGCCTATGCGCTCTTGAACATTGTTCCCCGGACACAAGGCGTGAGCGTCGCGGGTCACTCAAGCGTCGTCCTGGAGTTCAAGGTGACCGGCGCGGTTCCGCGGTCACTTGCGCCCCGCGATTCGTATTGGGCCGTCGCCAAACTCATGAGCAATGGCCGTATTACGCTCAAGCGGTGCGACAATCGGCCACCTTCACGGCGCATGTACGCGCGTAAATGGAATCAGTTGCTTCGCGAACGGGCGGACCAGCATCATGCCCGAAAGGAACGGAAATAGAGGGGCGGGTGAAATCCGAGAATTGAGCGGAAAACTCGAAGTTTGAGTTGCGCCGCCGCGCCCCGTATATTTCACCCGGTAGCGGAGTCGAGTTTCGAGAAGTATGGAATCGGGAGTCATGCGTGGTCGGGACGACCGGAAAGGAGATAGCATGAAGAGCACTGCAAACCGAACTGCCGCCGTTCTCGTTGCCATCGTCGCACTATTTGCCACAACGGGGTTCGCCGACGTCACGGTGTCCATCACGCTCAGCGGCAACTTGGACGACATGCTGCCGGTTATTCAGCACCTCAAAGACATGGGTATAGGCGCGGGTAAAGGCCCGGCGGCGGCGGGAGAGGCGATCAAGATGGAGGTCCACAGCGTCGCGCCGGCACTCCCCGTTCCGGGAGTTCCTACCCCGCCACCGCCCGCCCCAGGCGTTCCCGGGGCGCCTGCTGTTGTTCCCCCCGCCGCCCCCGCGCCACCCCCCAAGCCTGCGCTAACGCTGGGCGCGCCATTGGTCAACCCGGCGAGTCCCAAGGCGGGCGTCAAAGCGGTAATTACCGCACCCGTAATTGATCCGGACCACAAGATAGATTCCGTGGCGGTTCTTATTCCTGAATTGAACAAGATGTCTGTCGATCTGTTCGACAACGGCACTCACGGCGACACAACGCCTCATGACGGAACCTGGACCGCGGAAGTCACCCTGCCGGCTGACGTTGCCGCGGGTGACTACACCATGCGAGCGGTCGCGTTCAACGCGAATGGCGAGGCCATACTTGCGCCCGGCAAGGACGGGACAGTGGGGCAGTTGTCCGCCCAAACAAAGATTAGCGTCACGAAATAGGCGGACCGATCTGCTTGCGCATATTCTCGCGCCGCGAAGGCGCGCGAACGGGAAGCGTGCGCCAACGATATCGCGTAATCGTTCATGAAACGCCGTCCACGAGGGCGCGGAACGCCGCATCATTTTCGAGCGGCGCCAGATCCGGGTCGTGCCGGGCTTCCTCGGCAAATCCCGGTTCGAGCGCAAGCGCCTTTCTTAGGTGCGTGAGCGCTTCGTCGTTTCGGCCCAGGCGGCAACTGATACATGCCAGGTTGTAGTAGGGAGAAGGATGCTCCGGATCCAACTCGATAGCCTTGCGGTATTCGCGCTCGGCCTCGGGAAGTTTGGTCTGCGCCGCAAGCAGATTGCCGTAGTTATTGTGTGTGGCGACGTCGTTGGGGTCCAGTTTCAGAGCCGTCAACGCTTCCAGTTCCGCTTCGCCGATTCGTCCCGCAAGACGCAGCAGCACGGCGAGGTCGTTGTGGGGTCGGCTCCAGGCGGGATCGATCATCGACGCTTTGTGGAACATCTGCTCGGCCTCGTCCAACCGGTCTAGTTCGAAGAGCACGATACCGAGACCGTTATAGGGCCAGCTCCAATCAGGCCTCATATCGATGGCTTTGCGGTAGGCGCGTTCGGATCGAACGAGATCCGATTGACCGTGACGCAGCAGGCCCAGTGCGTAGTACGACTCGGCCGACGCCTCGGGCGAGTTGCTGGCAGCGACCCGCGCCACGGCTTCGACGGCCTTGCGCGTCGACACGCGCCGCGCCTGCGGATCGGTTGCGAGAAGTGCAAACATCGGCGGCATGTTCCCATTCGCAACAGCCGCAGACCCCGCAATAGATCGTGCCGCGCTCACACGATCCCAGTATCCCCGCAGTGCAAGTAACGCCGCACATATAAGGACGACGACGCCCGTCGTATACCAGATGATACGCATAGCCAGCCTCTACCGGCCCCACAATATCACACTAGAGGCGCGGCCGGAAAGCCTCCGCATAGCAAAACTCCGCACAAGCCAACGCTGGTATTGAACAACTTACAGACGCTTTCTGGCCGCTCCGCGTCAAGAAGCCGGCTTTCTGGCCGGACCTCTAGGGCGGTCTCGCCGCAAGCACGAAGCGCCAATGCGGACGTGTTTGGCCGCAGGCTGTTTACCCGCTGGAAAGCGATGCAGGTCCTGGATCCTTCCGCGCGTTTCGTTGACATTGCGGCGAACC
>JACRLJ010000094.1:7089-58097 GCA_016215105.1 Candidatus Hydrogenedentota bacterium | reverse complement strand
CGTCGTGATCGCATTGGCCTCTTCGTCCTTTAGCAGCCGCTTTGCGGTGGCGAACGAGCGGGCGGAATTCAGGAAATCCGCGGGCTTGGGCTCAACGACTTTCTCGGCGCCGCGCCGCATGTGCTTGGCGACCTCGCGCACTTCGTCCGTTTCAGGCATCCTGGCGAAAAGTTCATTCAGCGTAGGACGCGGCACATACCGCACCTTCGTTCCCAGTCCCTCGACCAGTGTGTCGGCTTTACGCTCTGTGCCGGCCACGACCAGCAATCGGGAAGTCTCGAACTGCTTCTTCGCGCGCACCATGCGCATGGCCTGCTCGACCGCGGCGCTCTCGAGCGACGAAATCACATGGATTCCTGGCTGGCGCGAAATCTGGAGAACATGGCCGGTAAATGCCGTCCCCACCGGGGAGAATACGATGGTGGGAACTCCCGCCTTCGCAATCTGACCGGCCCACGCCCACACATCGAGATGTTGCAGGCTTACCAACACCGCGTCGGGCTTGGTGTCCGTGATTTCTTTGATAAACGTCAGCACCGCTTGGTCATTCTCGAGCGGACTCTCGATCTGGGTAAGCGCAACGCCAACGCGCTTGGCGGATTGCGCAAATGCCGTCTCATATGCCTTACGATGCTTCTCCAAGTCGTACGACGTCCCGGGCCAGCCAAGCCAGTAGGGTGGTGGCCGCCGGATCACCGCCGCAAGGATGCGCACTTCGGGCTTAGGCCGGAATGCGGAGAGGTCAATGTGTTCCGCGAGGTCTCCCGGGGGCGGCGCAGGCGCCTTCCTGGCCGCCGCTGCTATTGCGGGGACCGCGGCCGCGCCCGCCGATACAGCGCCCAGAAAACACCGGCGCGACATAAGACAACTGTGGTTGCACTTCCCGGAAGAGTGACGCGAATCCATGACAATCCCCTCCTGTGTCGGAGTATGACTCCGAATCGGTCACGGCTTCGGTGTGAGAGTCTGACCCCGCATGATTTGCCGCCAACTCGGCCCGAGAAATCACGGAGTCACACTCTCACGCCGTAGCCCCGGCATACCCGGGGTCAGACTCCTGGTGGTGTGACAACGCCAAACGCTTAGGAACCCCAAAGCAATTCTAGACCCACCGGCCAATTTCGGCAAGGACAATTTTCCCCGATTCGGGGTTCAGAGGTCGCCTGTCACGTAACGTCCGGCTTCGCGGTAGTAGTCGCGGCCTGTATCGCGGCGGTGTATGGAGCGCGCCAGATATGAAAAAACCGGGCAGACGCATCGCGTCTGCCCGGCGAAATCTGGCGCAAATTCTAGGCGGAGAAATTGTACCCGACTTCGTTGTGTTGAGTGGTATCCAAACCTTCAGTTTCCTCGGCGTCAGTGACACGTAAGCCTACGAGGACGTCGACGATTTTGAGCAGGATAAGGGACGCCACAAAGCTGTACACGAGCGTGACGCCGCACGCGGTCGCCTGTTTGATGAGCTGCCCCACCAGCCCCGCCTTGTCGGCGGCGTCGGAGAAGCCTCCAAACTGGTGCAGCGCGAATACTCCGGTGAGCATGGCGCCGGCAAGCCCGCCAAGGCAGTGTACGCCCACGACATCCAGGGCGTCGTCGTAGCCGAACATCTTCTTGAGGCCGGTGACGCCCCAGAAGCAGATTGCGCCGGCGGCCAGGCCGATGGCTAACGCGCCGACTGGGCCTACGAATCCAGATGCCGGAGTGATTGCCACCAGGCCGGCTACGGCGCCAGAAGCCGCGCCCAACGCGCTGGGCTTGCCCTGCTTGATCCATTCGACGCCCATCCAGCTCAGCGTCGCCATGGCGGTCGCAATCTGAGTCACGGCCATCGCCATGCCCGCGGCGCCGTTCGCGGCGACCGCGCTGCCCGCGTTGAACCCGAACCAGCCGACCCAAAGCATCGAGGCGCCCGTAATGGTCATGGTCATGTTGTGCGGAGGAAATGGTGTAGTCGGGTGGCCTTTCCGTTTTCCAATGACGAGTACGGACGCCAGCGCCGCGATGCCGGCGTTAATATGCACCACCGTACCGCCCGCGTAATCGAGCGCGCCGAGGCCGCCCGCGCCCAGGGCGCCGTTGGGACTCCAGACCATGTGGCAAATGGGCGAGTACACAAGAAGCGACCACAGCGTCATGAAAATGAGCATCGCGGAAAACTTCATGCGCTCAGCGAATGCGCCAATAATGAGCGCAGGTGTGATAATGGCGAAGGTCATCTGATAGCAAACATACACCGACTCCGGGATCGTCAGCGCAAGCGGCGCCAACGTATCAACGCCGATGCCCATCAGGAAGGCTTTCTTGAGCGTACCGATGTAACTATCGAAGCCGCCGCCGCCCTCGAAGCAGAGGCTATATCCCACGAGCGTCCACAGAATAGTGACCAGCGCCGTAATAACAAAGCACTGCATCAGTATCGATAACACGTTCTTCGTACGGACCAACCCGCCATAGAACAACGCCAAACCGGGTATGGTCATAAACAATACCAGCGCAGTCGAGGTCAGCATCCACGCCGTGTCCCCGGAATCCAGCTTTGGCGCCGGAGCGGCTGCAGCCGCCGCGGGAGCGGCATCTTCGGCAAACCCGGCAATTGGCCACACCGCGGCTACCAGTATAGCGGCCAGCGCCAGACGCGCCACCATCCGGCGGCGCCGCGGTCCTAACATATCGAGCAACATAGAACGATTCTCCTTTCATATCCTCGTAATGATTCTGTGCAACGTAGACGCTAGCGGACGGCGTTATCACCGGTTTCCCCGGTGCGAATGCGGATGGCCTCCTCGACAGGTATAATGAAGATCTTGCCGTCACCAATGCTGCCCGTGGATGCGGCTTTCAGCACGGCCTTAACCACCGCGTCCAACTTGTCGTCGCTGATCACGGTTTCGAGCCTCACCTTGGGCAGAAATTCCACGACGTACTCCGCGCCTCGGTACAACTCCTTGTGACCCTTTTGGCGTCCGAAACCCTTTACCTCGGACACCGTGATGCCCTGGATTCCGACCTCCGCCAGAGCCTCCTTCACCTCTTCGAGCTTGAACGGTTTGATAATCACTTCGACCTTTTTCACGGATGTCCCTCCCGCGCGTTGACGGTTCCTGAACGCGCTGTGCCGTTAGGCATTGCCGCACTAAAATACTAGCGTAATCACTGTTCCGCGATACTCACGCTCCGGAACGGTGGCTGGCGTTCGGACGCCATGCCAACCCCAAGAGCACCTTCCGTGCCAACACGGACACCCGAGAGGCGCCGTGCAACGCGGCGCGCGAGCTGGCCAAGTGCGAAGCTTCGGCTTCCGACCGACTTATGCGAGAAAATGCCTCCGGCCAACTCTCGTGGCGGCGGCCGAAAAGGGCCTCGCTCAAAAAGGCTAATCCGACGTAATTGTTGCTTTCTCGATATAGGAGCTACGCGAGCGTAGTCAAACCACCCGCGGGTTCGCGCCCGTTAAGTACGAATGGGCCGACCGGCGCTGCACGTACGCCTCCCTTCGCGAACGCAGTTGGGTTGGGTAGCTCTGAGTCACCTTCCGGTCAGGAAGATCGAGGTCGGACCGCGCTGAAACTTGGGTGGCCCCTCGGCGGCGGATGACCAGGACTCACACCTATTGAGCCATATTTTTGGTCATCTGCACAAGAATAGTCTTGACTTCTGCGCAGTTAGTTCATATATTAGCCCGAAAATTGAAAAAATATATCACCAAGATGCGCCTATTTAGACTCGTATACTTGCTATTAATAACAACCAGTACAGAACTTAATGACGCTAAATGGTAGTCAAAAGGCTATTGAAGAATCGCTAACGCGAATACTCGCGTCTTCGGCGCGAGTCGCGGTTCTGCGTCTGTTTATGCTGGACCCGCGGCGGTCCTACTATCAGCGGCAAATTGAAGGCGCAACGGGGCTTCCGCTTCGCGCGATTCAGCGCGAATTAGACCGGCTGGGTTCGGCAGGACTGCTCTATCGCCGCGCCGAGGGAAACAGAACTTACTACCAGGTAGATTTGCAGCATCCGCTGTTTCCGGAGTTGCGCGGCATGGTCTTGAAGGCGGCGGCGGCGCACGACTACATACGCGGCATCGCCGCCGTTGACGAGGATGTGCGCGCGGCCTTCTTGAATGCAACGGCGCAGCGGGTGTTGATCGTAACCCATGCGGCGAGACGACCCTCGTTTGGTGTTCCGGCTCCGTACACACTCGAGATTATGAGCAGCGAAGAGTTCGAGCGCGCGCTCGTCGAACGATCGGCGGCGTTAGCGGATTTCTTGGGTGGCAGCGTGGACATGCTTGGGCGGCGGGATGATGTGATTTGGCGGCGAATCGAAGCCGCGGGACATGCCGTAGACAAAGGGAAAGGTGTGGCGTAAATGGGAACGGCGCAGGACATTGCCAAACTGTGTGAATCCTGGTGGGAAACCCTGGCGGACTCGACCAAGGCCGAGCAGCATCGCTATGCGGAGCGATTTCTGACATTGCTGGGTTGGAATAATCCGCCGCCAATCGACCGGCGGCCGCCAGGCACGTTGTCCTATATCTTGCGCGGCGGTTCTCAGAGCGCGGCGGTCGCGCACTTTCTGATGCCGGGGTCGCTCGAGTCGCCAAGAGCCTTGGTCGAGCGGGGCTTGGATTATTGCGAGGTCACGCGCGCCCTGGTCGACGCGACCCACGGCCTCAACGCCTCCTATGCGTTCATCACCGACCTGCATCGCTCGTACCTATACGACGTGCGGACCGACGAGTTGTTGCTGCACGCCGACACGCCCGCGCAGTTCAATCAGGAGTTTGGTGGAGCGCTGAGCCGGAGCGACGTCGAGCACGGATCGCTCGAAGAGGTCCGTCGCCAGCCCCGCAGCTATCTCGCGAGGCAGTTGCGCGAGTGGTGTCAACGGTGGTGCGAGACCTTGAGCGGCGAGCCACACGTGCCCGAGGAGCTTGCCCATCAGGCCATCGACCGGCTGCTGGTATTGCGGTATCTTTTTGACCACGATATCCTCAAGCGGCCTGGATGGCGCTTGCAGCAACGCTACTCTGACCTGCTGGCGCTGGCCTTCGGCCCATCCCCGCAGGGATGCGGGCAGCAGCTCGTCGCGCTGTTTCACGATATCTGGCTTGATCTCAAGACGGAGTTGTTCGCCGCCGCGCCGGCCTTGGACGCGGTGCTGGAACAGGACGTCATTGCGGCGCCGCTGCTCCGCGAATTCTCACTGTTGTCACGCTGCAAGTTCACCATTGCGACCATTCTCGAGAGCTTCAACTACGGCGAAGCGGCCGAGAAGGCGCGGGTACGGATGATCCCGGAGGAGAACGCGGATCGCAACGCCTATCTCGGTATGCAGACCGTGGCAACCGTGGATAGCGTACACATTGAAGTGGACATCAGCGATGAAGGATACCGCGCAATTCTGCAATGGTTTGACAAGTTGGCGGCGCTGTACGATCGGCTCGATACGGATTTTTCGCACAGCGCCCAGCCACGGACGCAGGAACATGACGAACTGGACCTCTTCGCATGGTCGGAGTTGAACGCGGCGCGGCCTCACGCGCTGGGAGACCGTCTGCACCACGCCATTGAACACGGGCTCACGGTGTACTACACCACTCCGCGCCAGAAGCGAACCGCCCGGCTCATGTTGTACCTTCACGTGATCAGCCGCTACGAACAAAGCAAACAACGATTCGTGCGCTTTCCCTCGATTGAAGGGACGCTCAAACCACGCCCGCGCATGCTCGAAGCGGACCGGAAACGGATCTTCCAGCCGTATGTGCAAGACGAGTGGGAAGTGATCTGACGGAACTGGTAGGGCGGTCCAGCCGCCTCAAAGGACGTGGTATCCTAGGAGCTTGGCCAGAAAGCCTGTTAATTGACGCGGTCGAATTACCTGCGTTTAGCCTGACACCGGCCTTACTTGGCCGGTGGCGGCGGGGCAACGGGCGGCGGCGGATTTGGTCGCGCGGGGTCTTCACCAGGCGGAAGCGGCCGGAGTTCACCTTCACGCAAATTCTTGCGCAGGTTCTCCCGGAATTGCCCGCGCAATCCGGGCATTCCGTCGCGAGGGCCTGGCGGCCCCTGGGCGCCATCGCGCGCGCCGGGGCCCGAAGGCGGAATAGGTCCCTGCCCTAATCCGCGCTCACGCGCGCGATTGACAAGTTGCCTCATGTCGTTTTCAAACTCGTTGATGAAGGTGTAGAGTTTGGCCCGCTGCACACCGGTCAGGTTCTTGCCGGCCTCATCGAACGCGCGCCGGCGAATTGAGGCTATCTTTTCATCGATGCCCATGAGTTCGTCCAGCTTCGCGTTTACGTCGGCGTCGTCCGGCTTTTCCGCCTTCACCGCGGCTTCAAGCGCCTTCAGTTTTTCGCGGCGCTCCTTAGCGAGCATTTGCGTCTCGTCCCGCACCTTTGAGCGTTGGCGGACCAACTGAAACGCCTGCTCGTCGGAAAGACCGAGACGGGTGGACAGCTTGGCCATCATCACGGTTTCGACCATTTCACGAAGCTCTTTGTCACCCATCAATCCATCGAGGCCTTTGCCAAGGGCCTTTGCGGATGGACGATCGTGGGGAGCCTGGGGTGGACCCGCCTGCGGGCCAGGCGGCGCGCCCGGGGGCGCACTCTCCGGAGGCTGCTGCGCAAAGACATAGGTTGCCGTGAGGGCGGCGGCGATGCACGCCACAACGGCCATCAGAATCCACGCTTTCATGACAACTACCCCTTTCGTGCGTATTCGCTCAACAATTCCTTGAACGCCGCGGCATCCGAATCGTCGAGACTATCCAGAGTGACCTCAAACATCGGCGCCGCTTCGACATCCTCGCCGGCGTCGTTTATCCTCTCGACTCGAGCCAACCGTTCGATGTCGTCGGCCGTCGTTTCCAGAAGCGCCACCAAGTGAGCGTCGCTCTCCGAATCCGCCGCAAAGTCATCTGACTCGAGGAGCGGCGTCGAACCTCCCAGCGCTAGCCGCTCTTCGATCTGACGCATCAGCGCGTTTTCATCGATTTGTTTCGGCGCGCCAGGAACTGCTGTGTTTGCGATCTCCGGTGTGGCGGAACGATGCGGCGCCGCGGCAAAATAGGAAGCGCCCACCACAACCGAGACCAGGAATGCTGCCGCCACGGAAGCGGGCCACGATAGCCACCGCCGCCTCGGTACAGGTTTCGTCTCAACCACGTTGGCCATGACGCGGGTGAGAAACGCGGGGTGGGTCTCGGTGGGTGGCAGGGCCTTGATGTGGGCGGAGAGCTTTGACAACTCCATGTGCCGCCGCGCACACTCGGCGCACTGCTGCAAATGCCGCGCGATGAGATCAGGACGGTCCGCCTGGCCATCGATATAGGCGGAAAGCTGATCCAGCACATGCTTCGTCTTCACAACCACTCACCTCCCAATTCGGTCAACCGTTGACGCAATTGTTCGCGCGCCCGGGCTAACCGGCTCTTCACAGTGCCTTTCCGGCACCGTATCACATCCGCGATCGTGTCGTAATCCAGACCTTGCACCTCACGGAGCACGATAATCTCGCGATGCTCAGGAGAAATCATCGACAGTCCGCGCTCAATTAGGCTCTCGATTTCCTTGAGTCGCGCGGTCCGATCGGGCCGCTGCGAATCGTCTCCGACAAGCCTGTCCGCGGCGCCATCCGCCACGCCCGTCATCGAGTCGGTTACTCCCCGGCCGCGGCGGAATCACGCAAGTAGTTCAGCGTTAGATTCCTGGCCATCCCGAACACAACCGTCGAGAATTTGGCCTCCGGACGCAAGCGTGGCAAGTACCGGTACACCCGGACAAAGCTATCTTGAGCAAGGTCTTCGGCGTCCTGGAGTGAACCGACCATGCGGCGGCAGAAGTGGATCACCGGAGTCTGATACCGGCTGACCAGCTCCGCGAACGCCTGGAGGTCGCCCGACTGTGCCCGTGCGACGAGCTCCCAGTCTGAAACTCCCGTCATGCGCCGGAAACCCTCAATTTTGTTACGTTTAACACCGGTTTTTGGTTTTGGTTCCAAGGCCTAGACACGAGATCATCCTAAAGGCGCGGTCAAAAAGCCGGCTTTCTAGCCAAACCGCCTAGACTTGACGGCTGGCGGGCTTCGGAATCATTGAACTCATGTAATATCAAGAGTCTACGCTGCACGACGCACATGCTTGCAAGACTCCGCAATCAAGCGAAAACCGGGGACTGACTCGCTTTTCGGCAGTTTGAAAAGCGTGTCTGTCCCCGCTTTTCGCGGCTTTCGCGTCGAGACAAAGGATGCCGTCAGCATGAATCAATACACTACGGTGTTTGCGTCTCGAGGCGCGGCTGGAACGCCTCCACACGGCAAAACTCCGAACGAGCCAGCACTGGTATTGAATAACTTACGGACGCCTTCTGGCCGCGCCGCGTCAAGAAGCCGGCTTTCTGGCCGGATTCCTACGATTTGTCCGTCTCCAACTGAGTCCTGGCTTTTGCGCAGATCGTAGTCAGATCCACGCGGAGATCGTGCGCCACCTCGAGGAACGGGCGCACGTCCGTCTTGGTGGTAATTCCGCATACCAGTAGCAGCTTCAGCCAGTAGCTTACTTCGAGGCTAAGCTTTCGCGCAGAGGTCATTTGGGAGAGAAAGTTTCGTCTGCTCTGGCCATTGTTGGCCTGAAGAATGTGCGAGCCTATGGTGGCGCCACTGCGAACCAACGCCTCTGACATCGGCCGTGGCATTTCATTTTCGTGCTCGCGGACCAAGCGCACGATCGCAGCCGCGAACTCAAAGGCTCTATCCTCGATATCGTCGGTATCGGTATGTTTGTCTCGTCCTGGAGTGCGCATGTCTTGTTCCGAAATTCCCGGCGCTAGTTCCGTTTGACTCTGGGGCCGTCGGGTGTATCTTCGACGACCCAGCCATCCTGGGCGAGTATATCCCGAATCTCATCGGCGCGCGAGAAGTTCTTCTCGCGGCGAGCGCGCTGGCGCTCGAGCACCAGGTCAAGAATGGCTTGCGGCGCTTGATCCGTTTCGCCGGAAGGAAACACACCCGTGACCGCGTGCAGCCGATCGAGTAATGCGGTCGCGCCCCGGGCGCCGTCGATGCCAACTTCGTTGCGATCCACGAGCCGGTTGACATCACGAACGAAGTCGAACACCGCGGCCAACGCGCCCGAAATATTGAGGTCGTCGTCCAGCGAGTCGCCAAATGTCTTTTCGCAGGCGGCAATCTCCTGATCTAGTCCGCTTCCGGTTCCGGTGATGGCCTTCAATCTGAGCCGGAAATCCTTGATGCGTCTCACGGATTGCGTGGCCGCCTCGAGCGCGTCGAAAGTGAAATTGTTCGGCTGCCGATAGTGGGTCGCGATCAAGACCCAGCGGATCGCCACCGGATCGTGGCCTTTCTCGAGCAGGTCGCGCAAGGTGTAGAAATTACCCAAGGACTTGGCCATCTTGCGGCCGTCTACGAAGAGGTGCGCGCTGTGAAGCCAGTACTTGACGAAGGGACGCCCGGTGGCCGCTTCGGATTGGGCAATTTCATTCTCGTGGTGGGGAAACATGTTGTCGATGCCGCCGCAATGGATATCGAACGATTCACCCAGGTATTTCATGCTCATACTCGAGCACTCGATGTGCCACCCGGGACGGCCTTTCCCGAGTTCGGTTTCCCAAAAGATCTCCCCGTCGTCTTCGACGTAGGCTTTCCACAAGGCGAAGTCCCGCGCGTCCTCCGTGGCGTACTCGTCGTCGGCGACGCGGCCGCTGGCGCCTGTCTTCAATTGGTCGATATCGAAGTGGCTCAGTTTACCGTAGCCGGGAAACGTGTTCAGGCGGAAGTAAACGCTGCCGTCCGCGTCATAGGTATGTCCCTTCTGGCGCAGTGTCTTAATCAGCGTTACTATCTCCGGAATATGGTCCGTCGCGGCGGGATAGTGCTCCGCGCGCTCACCACCCAGCGTATCAAGATCCTCGAAAAAGGCGGCCTTGTACCGGCCCGTCAAGGACTGCAACGACTCACCCGTCTCGCGGCACATGCGGATGATCTTGTCGTCAATGTCCGTGAGGTTCATTACTTGCGTGACGGTGTAGCCCCGGTATTTCAGGTGCCGGCGTAGCAAATCCTCAAACAGGAACGCGCGGAAATTCCCGATGTGCGGGAAGTTGTACACCGTCGGACCGCAGGTGTACATCCGGATCTTTCCGGGCTCAAGAGGCTCGAAGAGTTCTCGCGCGCGCGTCAACGTGTTATAGAAATGTATCGCCATAGAACAGACTCCCGAACGAAAGAGACGACTACCGATAGTTAGTGGGACACCACGGCCGCATGCATGGACTCGCGCCTGAGCACATGGGCGGGAGATTCGCTTCCGGCCGCGCCGGAGCCAGAAATTCTACTGCGGACGCGCAGGCCCCTATTCTATGAATACCGCCCGATTCGATGCAAGAATCTCACCGGCTATGCGCTCTCCAGCACCCCGAGCACGTTATCGAGGCGTTCCATCAAGTCCACTCGTAAGGTCGCCAAGCGGACGTCGTTTAGCCCCAGGAAGGCGGTCGACGGATGGCTGACCAGCGATGAGCCACTGTCTTCTCCGAAGCCGAACCCCGAAATATGAGCAATGCGGCTGGCCAGGGCAATAGCATGGGTCATGGACGAACAGTCCTCGAATGGCGCGGTCGAAGGATCCGTATGGCAGTACGTTGTGACGGCGAACTCATTGGCTAAGCCCCACTGCGATACCACTACCAACCCCGCGAGAGTATGATAGTTTTCGAGAACTTCATTCAGAAGTTCCGGAGCGTCGCGCAGTTTTCCCAATACGCCTGAATACGCGTCCGACAAGATGTCCAACAGACAAACCTTGCCCACATCGTGGATGAGGCCCGCAAAGAAGTATTCGTCGGAGCGGGGCTCCGCAATGGCTTTGGCAATCTCGTCCGCGCAACATGCGGTGGCCACACTATGCCGCCACAAGGTTTGCATCATTTCCCTGGATTTCTTGTGGCCAGTTATGTAGAGGTTTCCATTCGCCACGGCCTGGACAACACTGGCGACCGTCTTCGCGCCGAGTCGCGAACACGCCGAGTTGAGATCCTTTATCTCGCTGAGTCCACCGTAGAGGGCGCTATTGGCCACTTTCAGGACTTTGAGGGCCATCACCGCGTCCTCACCGATTAGGGCAGCCAGTTCCCGCATCGAGCTGTCCGGACGCTTCACCAATTCCATGACGCGTTGGGCCATTTCGGGCAGCACGGGAAGGTTATCCGCGGCCTTCCTGAGCTGGGCGAGGATCTCTCCTCCAATAGAACCGGCGGGAGCCACCGCGCGAATATCAACGCTGCCCGGAAGCACGGCGCACTTGGGCGTCGCGCCCTCCCAATGCACCGTGAACGGATTCAAGCAATCCTTGCAGACGCGCAATTGCGGTTCAGTAGTGGACCGAGTGGGAGCGGCCACCTCGGCGCCGCAGAACGGGCAGACATTCATACTATGTCAAGTCTCTTGTTGGTTTCCGTTATTTCGTCATCGATAGGATCTGGCGGAGCGGACGCATCCCCGGCGTCCGAGGGGTGGATTTCAACACTTCATCAAACGTAGTCAAACCGCGGAGAACCTTGGCGATACCGTCTTCGCGCATACTGATAAGTCCCGTGGTGTCCATGCTGATCTTTCGGACTTCATGGGACGTCTTCTTGCGGAGTATTGCGTCCTTGACATCCTCATTGAGAATGAGTAGTTCGTATGCCGCAACACGCCCGTAGTACCCGGTGTGGTTGCAGTGGTTGCAGCCGCGGCCCCTTTTCAGTTCATATTCGCGAAGCTGATTGAAGTCAAGGCCCAAGCGGGAAGCGTCACGCGGGGTCGCGGCGGAAGGCGCAACGCAGTGGTCGCAAACTCGGCGTAGCAGCCGCTGCGCAACGATCGATATGACCGTCGAGGAAATCAGGAAGGTCTCGATGTCCATATCTACCAGGCGCAGCAGGCCCCCAATCGTGTCTTCGGTGTGAAATGTCGAGTAGACCTTGTGTCCGGTCAATGCGGCCTGGATCGCCGTGCGCGCGGTAAGTTGGTCGCGGATTTCGCCGAGCACAATGATGTCGGGGTCTTGGCGCACGATTTCGCGCAGGGAGCTGTCAAACGTGCGGCCCGCCTTCTCGTGTACCGTACACTGCACGAGCCCCTCGATTAAATACTCGACCGGATCCTCGACCGTAATGATTTTGATGTCGATTTTGTTGCAGTAATCAAGACTGCTGTACAGAGTCGTGGTCTTTCCAGAACCGGTGGGCCCGGTTATGAGCACCACCCCCGTCGGCACGTCCAGGACGTCATTCCGGTAGCGCTCGAGCATTCCCGGCGTCATGCCCAGGCCGTCAAGGCTCACGAGCCCCATCTTCTTGTTCAGGACGCGAATAACGATACATTCGCCGTAAACGGTGACATAGACCGAAAGGCGGAGGTCGGTCTCGTGACCATCCACGGTGTGTAGAATGCGGCCTCCCTGATGCTGCTGGCGCTCGGCGATATTGCATTCGGCCATGATCTTGATTCGGGAAACCAGTCTTGGTCCGAGGTCCTTGGGAAGGTCCGTCTTATAGACGAGCACACCATCAATACGGTAGCGGACACGAATCTTCTCGGACATCGGCTCGATATGAATGTCACTGGCGCGTTCTTCGATTGCACGAGCCAGGATGTGGTCGACCAACTGCGCCACCGAGTCCGTAGCCGCCTCAACCGAGTCCACTGGCTTGCCCTGACGGCCCTGACGGAAACGCCGGAAGTCTTGAATTGTCGCAAGGATGGAATCTCGCGGCCCCAAGGCCATCTGGCATTCGGCGCGGTACAGGTCGTGAAGCGCATGGACACGGGCTTCATTTTCGAGATCGGGAACGACAACGACGATGCGTCCGTCCTCGCCGCGGCTGAACGGGACAAACTCGTTGCGTTCAAGGAAGTCGGGGGATACGCCCGAAATCAATCGAGGCTCGATCATCCCAAATTCGGGCTCGATGTAAGGAATACGCGCCTGGCTGGCGAGATTCTGAAGAAGTGTGCGCTCGTTAATCGCCCCGAGGTTGATGAGGATGTCCCCCAGGCGCTTCCCTCCGGAGTCACGCTGGATTCCCAGCGCAGTATCGAGAGATTCCGGCGATATCAGGCCCTGCTCGACCAGGAGGTCTCCCAGACGCATGCCGCCGCCGTGCTTGATGATTGCGTCCGATACGGCCTTCTTGGTTGCGAATCCAAGATCGACCAGGACTTCGCCAAGCATCTTGGGCTGTTCCAACAAAGCCTGGATGCGGAGCGCCCGAGTCAATTGCGCCTCGGTGAGAATACCTTCCTTGACCAGGGCTTCACCGATCAGCGACTTTCGGATGGCTTCTTTCACCGGCACGGCTTAAGGCCTCCACTGCGCGCGGAAATCATGAGAACAGCGCCTCTACGAACTCGCGCGCATTGAATGGCTGCAAGTCGTCCACGCCTTCACCGACGCCAATCATCTTGATGGGAATTCCCAATTGTTTCTGGATCGAAACGGCGATTCCGCCCTTCGCGGTCCCGTCGAGTTTCGTAATGATGATCCCGGTTACCGTCAGCGCATCCGTAAACAGTTTCGCCTGCATCAGAGCGTTCTGACCGGTGGTGGCGTCAAGCACCAGCAGCACTTCGTGCGGAGCGTCCGGAACGCGCTTCTTGATGACGCGCTGGATCTTCTTCAGTTCCTCCATGAGGTTGACCTTGGTGTGCAGGCGCCCGGCGGTGTCTATCAGCAGGCAATCAATATTGCGCGACACCGCAGCGTCGGCGGCGTCGAAGGCGACGGCGGCCGGGTCGGCGCCATCCTTGTGTTTGACAATTGGAACGCCGGTCCGCTCGCTCCAAATGGTCAACTGCTCCACCGCCGCGGCTCGAAACGTGTCTGCGGCGCCAAGCATGACCTTCTTGCCTTGAGTAGTCAGATGCGCGGCGAGCTTGCCGGCCGTCGTGGTCTTGCCCGAACCGTTCACGCCCGCGATCAGAGTGATGTGGGGGCCGGATTCGGCGCGCCAATTCAGCGTGTGGTCTCCGGGTTCAAGAGACTGAACCAGCTCATCCTTCAGAACTTGATACAGGTCTTCCGGCTTATCCAGCTTTCGCTCGGACGCGATGCGGCGCATATCCTTCACGATGGTGAGGGCCGTCTCGACACCGAGGTCCGCTTCGACGAGCGTTTGTTCGAGCTCATCAAACACTTCGTCATCGATGACGGTGCGCCCGGTGATAATGCGCTTGACGTTCTTGACCAGGTTGGTACGGGTCTTGCCAAGGCTTTCCCGCAGTCTGCCAAAGAAACCCCGAGGTGAATCCGCCATTACTATACTCCATTGCCGTGTGCAATCCTGATGCTATCACGCGGCATGGAATCGGCACAAACGAAACACGGCGCGATGTTCGGCGGCGCGGCCAGAAAGACTCCAGATAGCAGAACGCCGCGCCTGCAAGCGCCGGTGTTGAACAACGTACAGACGTTTGCTGACCGGGGTCCTAGAGTCTGGAAAGGGAAACCTGCGCGCTCAGTCTATCATCGAACGCGCTAAGAAGCGGGAATGCGGTAGGCGACGGCGCTGAAAACCGGTGAATCGGCGTCGTCGTCTTCACCACCCCCTTGGCGGCCGGAGCAGAGGAACCCGCCACTTTTCGCCTTCTGCGCTACTCCGGAGGCGGCCATGACGTTCTTGCCAATCTTGACGCTTGCAGTAGTAGTCTTCAGGCCACCGGGGCTAATATCCGATATACCGCGCACTTCCGCTCCGCGAGGAAGTTTGGCGACAAACAAGACGCGGTCGTCGTCCTGCTTTGCGGCGGCTTGACCAATGACCGCCGCTGACGCTGACGTCGAACTCTTCAGAAAATACAGCCCGTCGTATCCCTGCGCCGGTTGAGGCCCGGCCGAGGCGCTCTCGATTTCCTCGGCGGTAACCGGATGCGCGTCAATTTGTTTGAGGAGATCCTCGTAGGCGGCCTTGTCCGGGCCACTCCAGAGGTCTACCGCGCCGGGCCCCGCCTCCAGCGTTTGGTGCGTCGCAAGAAGCCACTTCACAATATTGCCGTTGCTGGCGTTGATTGCAGTCCAGATTACGACCAGAATCCCAAGGAGCGTGAGCGCCTTTGACAACCACTCGACCGGCTCTTTGGTGGATTCGAGCAGCACTTCCGCTCCGCGGCCGTCCGTAATGCGGCTGACGCGCTGATCCCGCAGATTGTTTCCGCAGGACTTACAGAAGAGCGTGTCTTCCGGATTCACCGCGCCGCAGGCTTCACAAACGGCATCCGCGTCGATGCGGTCAAACTCGGAGTCGGGGCGCTGCTTTCGATCACTCATGGGACTCGTTTCACCTCCAGTCTAAATTGTCGCATACATGAGCTAAGGTGTCCAGTTTTTCCTTTGGCTTCTTTTTCCGCCCCGCCAGCGCGTCCCGGCACGGGTTCCAAGCACCCGCCGTGCGCCGGGTTCGTGTTTGAGCGGCGAGTGCGTCTTGGCGTAGTCTTGGCGCCGTTGCGGCCGGCCGCGTTTGAGTGGCTGGGCGCAACTTTCAAACTAGTCCTGCAACTTCGGGCCACGCTGGTGGAATCCGTGGAGATACAACTGTGCCCAGTACAAAGAAAGCCGAAAAGCCACGCGCAAGGAGGCCCGCGGCCACAAAGTCCAAGAAGCCGGCCTCAGCGAAGAAGAAGGCCTCGCCGACAGCCAAGGGGAAAAAGCCGGCCGCAGGACGTGTCAAAAGCCTCGACGTTCCGAAGACCGGCAAGCCGCCGGCCGCAAAGCGGACAGTTCGCGCCAAAGTTAACCCGAAGCCTCCGAAGTACGCGGCGCGCGCGACTTCCGACGGGCATTTTGTGTCCGTCGTGATGCCGACGATAGGGCGTCCAAGTTTGGAGCCCAGCAAAGCCGCAGTCGCGCGGCAGACCCGCCCTCCCGATGAACTGGTCGTGGTCGTGGACCATGACCGCCGCGGCCCCGCTTGGGCGCTGAACGAGGGAATACGCCGGGCCAAGGGAGACCTAATTGCGTTCTCTCCGGATGATGGCGAACCGGAGGAGAAGTGGCTCGAGTCGCTGGTTTCAGCCAGTTCGCGAGCTACATCCGCTACCCTTCGAGGAGACAGTCGACACCAAGGGGTACGTGGGGAACGGGGGCTCGATTATCTTCAAGCGGTCCTGGCTCGATGAGTGCATCGAGAAAGACGGTCACGTGTACAACGAATCGTTCGTCGTCGCGGAAGATTGGGAATTGATTTGGCGGATGCGCCGGCGCGGCCTGAAGGTCGTCTATGTGCCAGTGAAGACGCGCCATCTGCGCCGGGTCACCGCGAAGAGTTACATCCGGCATCAGTTCTACCGCGGCGTGGGAATTGCGCAGCTCTACAAATTGCAGCGCGAAGCGGGGCCGGGCATGGCAGTTCAGGAAAGCCTCATCTGGGGCCAAGAGGGAACGCGGCACGGCGCCCGATGGATCACGGCATTCGTGCAAAAGGCCATTGGTCCTTTCAACTGGAAACAGTTCAGCCGAGGCCGGTACTTCTGGACACATTGGCTGGCCGAGAAATTCCAGGGCGCGGGCTTTGTGTGGGGGCTTATCGCGTACTGACCATACCCCAGCCCGTCCCTTGCTCCTACTGCGTAAGTCGCGTATTCTGAACGTGCGCGACGTGTTGTCTCGTTTGCACGAACGCGTCGCACAACTACGCGGGGAACTCGTGCTATGGCGTACATTCGGGCGCGATGGGTATTAGGTAAGAACGGGCTACCGTGGTTACAGCAGGACGAGAACGTTCTCTTCTCCAGCGGCGAGTTGTGGTATTACCGGTACCGGCTTCGGCCATGGTCGTTCGGGGCGGGGACGCCGTTTCCTACCATCAGCAATACCTTCCACGTGACCGATCACCGCGCAGTACTCGTCGTTCAGCATTGTCGTCTGTTCCAATTCGAGCTGAGCCAATGGCGATCCGCGTCCAACGCGCCCGCCAAGGCAGAAATCATTCAGAGCGTGGAGCTGAAGGAAGCGCCATTCGGTAGCGGCTTCCTGGAGTTCTCCGGGTTCACCGGACCCTACGGCTTGTTCCGATTACCGTTCGCGAAAAAAACAGGCCGCGTCCACTTCCTGGAAATCGTCTCCGGATGCCCCGGAGCGCCGCAATCGCGAACCGTGCAAATCTACACGGGGAAAGATCCAGAGGCGGACGAAAGACTCGAGGCGGCGCACCGGGCGCTTACCGAAGCGTAGACGGCAAAGCACGGAGAGCGAATCTCGAATCGCGAACGACCGATAACCCGGCGCGAGGCCTATGAAGGCGCACGCTTGTGCATGATGTTTGCCAGACTGGGCGGCTGCGAATTCATCCACGGCGCGCCTCCATTGTTGCGCGCGTTCCACCAACCAAGGTAGCTTAGAGCGATTACCAACCCAATTTCGTCCTGCGACCGAAGAGGAATTCTGAAATGAGCGACATCCTGAAGCTCCATCAACTTAAAGTGACGCTAAAAGGATCGGAACCGCCAATTTGGCGGCGGTTCCTGATTGTGAGCAATACGTCTCTTTTGGACGTGCATTATATTCTGCAAGTCGTGATGGGATGGGACAACTGCCATCTTCACGAGTTCCGTGTTGGAAAGACGTCGTTCGGGGAACCGTTCGAGGATTCGGACGGCGAGATGTACGACGATTCGGAGGTGGCGCTTTGCTCTGTTCTGACACGCGCCAAACAAAAGATGACCTATATATATGACTTCGGCGACTCGTGGATGCACGAAATCGTGCTCGAAAAAACGCTGCCATACGAAGACGGCGCGCCGCTGGTCCAGTGCCTCGCTGGGGAACGGGCGTGCCCACCGGAGGACTGCGGCGGACTTTGGGGATTTTACCATTTCGTCGAAGCCGTCACGAATCCCTCCCACCCCGACCATGAAGCGATGACCGATTGGTACGAGGGATTCGAGCCCGATGCGTTCGACCTAGACGACATCAACCGGACCTTGGACAAAATGACAGGTCGGAAGCGCGCGCGGAAACCAAAGCAATCGCCTCGCAAGCGTGGCCCGCGAGGCGATTGATATCGAAACGGTCGTTAGAGTCTTACGCTACCCGCGCCTTCACCAGTTTCGCTACTTCGCTAATTACGTGCGCGACCGGAATTCCGGCGGCTTCGAGTTTGGCGATTTTGGAGGCGGCGGTGTCGTCTTCGCCGCCGACGATAGCGCCGGCGTGGCCCATGCGTTTGCCTTTGGGCGCCGTGAGGCCGGCCATGAAGCCGATGACGGGCTTCGTCATCTTGGTCTTGACGTATTCCGCGGCGAAGACTTCGTCTTGGCCGCCGATTTCGCCGACCATCACAACCGCTTTGGTGTCTTTGTCGGCCTCGAACAGCGGGAGCAGGTCAATGAACTTGCTGCCGATGACGGGGTCGCCGCCGATACCGATGCAGGTGGATTGGCCGAGGTTGGCGTCGGTGAGTTCCTTGACGATTTCATAGGTCAGCGTGCCACTGCGCGAGATCACGCCGATGTTGCCGGGCTTGTGGATAGGTCCGGGCATGATGCCGATCTTGCACTGGCCGGGGGTGATCAGTCCGGGGCAGTTCGGTCCGATAAGGCGTATGCCTTTGGCGGTGAGGGCTTCGTAGGCCTCGAGCACGTCGAGCGTCGGGACGCCCTCGGTAATGGCCACGAGCATCTTAATATTCGAGTTCGCGGCGTCGAGCATGGCGGCCTTCGCGAACTTCGCGGGGACGTACATGACCGATACATCGGCCCCAGTCGCGGCCACGGCCTCGGCAACGGAGTTGAAAATCGGCCGGTCGAGAATAGTCTGTCCGCCTTTTCCAGGCGTGACGCCACCAACGACTTTCGTGCCATATTCAATCATCTGGCCGGTGTGGAACGAGCCGTCCCGTCCCGTGATGCCTTGGACGATGACTTTGGTGTCGGCGTTGATGAGGATGCTCATGACTTCGCTCCGATGGCGGCCGCTTTGGTGGCGCCTTGTTCGAGTGTTTCCGCGGGTATCAAGTCCGTCCCTTTCAGGAGCGCGCGGCCTTCGGCCTCGTTGGTGCCGATGAGCCGGATGACGATGGGCACGGGCACGGTAAGTTCCTTGAGCGAAGCCAGGATGCCGCGGGCGATGTCGTCGCAACGGGTGATCCCGCCGAAAATGTTGATGAGAATGACCTTGATGGCGGGGTCCTTGAGGATGTATTTGAACGCCGCGACGACCTTCTTCGGGTCGGAGCTACCGCCCACGTCGAGGAAATTCGCGGGAGCGCCGCCGAAATGCTTGATGGTGTCCATGGTGGCCATCGCCAACCCGGCGCCGTTAACCATGCAACCGATGGAGCCTTCGAGGCGGATGAAGCTGAGCCCGACCTCTTTGGCGTTGAGTTCGTCGGCGTCCTCGGAATCCATGTCGCGCAGCGTGACCAACTCGGGGTGGCGGTACAGCGCGTTGTCGTCGAGCAGCACTTTGGCGTCCAGCGCGATGACTTGGCCTTTATCGTCCACGATCAGCGGGTTAATCTCGACCAGCGAGCAGTCCTTCTCGAGGAAGAGCTTGCCCATCTTGGCCATGATATCTGCAGCCTGATTGGCTTGAGAAGCATCGGAGAAGAGTTTGCCCGCGAAAGGCAGAAGCTTGTCCTTCGGGAGATTAGCAAGTTCCTTGGCGGAACACTCAAGCCGGAGAATCTTCTCGGGGGCAGTCTTGGCGGTCTCTTCGATTTCGACGCCGCCATCGGCGCATCCGATAAAGACGACCTTGCGGGCGCCGCGATCGAGCAAGATGCTGAGGTACACCTCTTTGGCGATGTTCGCTGCCGGAGTGACCAAAACCTTGCGGACCGGCAAGTCTTTGATCGTAAGCGCGAGAATCTTCTCCGCCACGGGAACGACCTGCTTGGGGTCAGTGACGACTTTGACGCCGCCGGCCTTGCCACGTCCGCCGACGTGGACCTGCGCCTTGATGACGATGGGAAGTCCGAGTTTTTGCGCGGCGGCTTGGGCCTCGGCGAGCGTCGTGGCGACGGCGCCGTCGGGCGTGGGGATGCCGCAGGCGCGGAACAGTTCCTTGGCCTGGTATTCGTGAATTTTCATGGGTTAACTCACAGTGTTGTTACAGTGGTAACCCCCGAGCCCCTGGGCGCGGGGAGCCCCACGCAACTTCACACCCGGTGTTGGTGGGGAAGGGGCTGACGATATCAGGCGGGGCGGGCGGAAATCAAATTGCGCTCCGTTCTCATCGCGTCATTCTGAGCTACAGCGAAGAATCTGCTGCCAACGTTCGACAGTTGCGCGCCGTAAGCAGAGCGATTGCTATGCGCCGGGCAGATTCCTCGTCCGCGTCAGCGGACTAAGAAGGACACGTTGCGCCGACAATCCCGAAATGACCGGGTAAGCGGTTCCTGGAGGCGCCGCGCGTGCGGTAGAGCCATCAGGGCGTAATCTTGGTTCCGAGCACTTTGAGGAAGGCCGCGATCCAGGCAGGATGCGCTGGCCACGCGGGGGCCGTGACAAGATTGCCGTCAACGATCGCTTGGTCTACGGGAATCTCAACGTAGTCGCCGCCAGCGAGGCGCACTTCGGGTCCGCAGGCGGGATAGGCCGTGCAGCGTTTGCCTTTGAGAACCCCCGCGGCGGCAAGGAGTTGGAGGCCGTGACAAATGGCTGCGATGGGCTTGTCCGCTTCGGCGAAGTGGCGCACCGCAGCAAGCACGCGCTCGTTCAGGCGGAGATACTCGGGGGCGCGGCCACCGGGGACGACTAGGGCGTCGTACTCGCGCGGCTGGGTGGTTCCAAAATCATCGTTCAGCACAAAGTCGTGGCCGGGCTTCTCGCTGTACGTTTGCGCGCCTTCGAAGTCGTGTATGGCGGTCTTGATTGAGTCGCCGTTCTTCTTGCCAGGGCAAACGGCGTGGACGTCGTGGCCCACCATGAGCAAGGCCTGAAACGGAACCATCACTTCGTAGTCCTCAACGTAGTCACCCACCAGCATGAGAATCTTCTTCGCGCTCATCGTCGTATTCCTTTCAATTGAAGGGCTCTGACAGAAGAGGGATTATAGCACTCCTGGCTCCGTGCGATGGCCGCTCAGCGCGAATCGCGGGCGCGGTATGTATACTGTGGAGGGAGTGGAGGCGGCTTCTCGACCGCTTTCGTAAGGAGGGGTGTATGCGCAAACGGCGGAAAGCAACGCGTAACGTCATTTTGTTTCTGGTGGCAGTCCTGATCATGGCGGGGCTTATCGTCATGGTGGGCAGATCCCGGCATACGGTAGTAATCATGCCGCCGGAGTCTCCGGACATGGTGGCCAAACGTCAGGCGCCCGACAACGCGTATCGCGGGCTGGAAGATGCTGCGAACGCTATCCCCGCGCCGCTTCCCCCTAAACCTCCGCCGGGAAACGTCGTCACACTCGACAGGCGCGATGAGAGAAAGCGCGGCCTTCGGACCGGGCAGATTCCCCCGGGCATGGAAATGACGAGCATGGCCTCACGGCCGCGTACCGTCAGTGGGTGGTTTGGCTTTGAACGCGACGACAATGACCCCGAACTGGCGGAATATGCGCGGCAGTGCGAGCCTGTCGTTGGACGCGTGCGGGAGGCTTCGAGTAAGCCGTATCTTCTTCCGGCGGTGGATTGGGCGAGTTTCTCGGAACTGCCGTGGAACTTATATCAGGAGCCGCCGGCGTTCTATGGACGGTTGGGCCGGGTTGTGGTCGGCAAGGGCGTCTACGCGATCCGCGTGTCGAAGGACCCGGCCAAAGGGGTCGAGCATATCCTGACGGCGCTGCGGCTGGGCCGAATGTTGGAGGGCGATGGGCCTGTTTCGTTCTATGAACGCGCGGCCTCGTTACAGCGCGAGGCATTGCAGGCATTCGACGATTTGATACCGTTGTGTCCGGATGACGTCCTGCGGACGGCGCTGAAGGAGTTGGACGCGATGCGGCGCGGGATTGCGCCGCCGCCGGGCATACTCGACTTCCAGTGGCGGGTAATCGACAACGTGGCGCGCCTCAAGATGGACCAGAACATGGAATCCGCCACGGGGGCGGCCGCGGATGGGCGGAAAATCGGGGTGCAACTCTTCTTCAACACGCAAATGAAATCTATCCGCCAAATTGTTGCGGCGAATCGCGAAGAGTTCGGTCGAGTGGCCGCAATGACCTATCCGGAGTCGGTTGCGTGGAAGTCCGCCCACAGGGAGTTGACTCAGCAAAGCGGGCGGCTGGCCGCGGTCAATCCGCTGAATCTTGTCAATCGCCTGGTGGTCTGGCGGGCGGTGATTGAAACGTACTACGGAGGCGCGGAGGTCGCGATGGCGCTCGAACTGTACCGCCGCAACCATGGCGGCGGCGCGGAAACGCTGGAAGCGCTCGGAGCGGAGTTTCCCGATTTGCCGATGGACCCGTTTACGGGAAAACCGTTCCTATACAAGGTACAAGGGAACGACTGCATGCTGTATAGCGCAGGTATGAACCAGACCGACGATGGCGGTGTGGAGCAAGATCAGCAGGCATTCGCCATGACGCTGTGGTATGGGGGCGCGGGATTTCGGCAAGGACGCGGAACGGACATTGTCATACACCGTCCGGCGCCGCCAATTGCGCCGCCGGCGGGCGCCCCTTCCTGACCTGCAGCGGCGCCGCATTTGAAGGTTTCGGGAAAGTAACGTAAAATTGCGGGGAATGCCGCTGGGGATTCTCCCGCCGCTACTTAGAAAGGAACCTCTTTTCCATGGATACGCGTGTACATAATTTTTCGGCCGGCCCCGCCGCCTTACCATTGCCCGTTCTCGAACAGGCGCAGCGCGAACTAGTGAGCCTCCCAGGTTTGGGCATGTCGGTAATGGAGATTAGTCATCGCGGCAAGGTGTTCACGGAAATCATCGAATCCGCGAAGGCGACGCTGCGCGCCCTGTTGAGACTGCCGGACAACTACAAGATACTTTTTCTGCAAGGCGGGGCCTCAATGCAGTTTTCGATGGTTCCGATGAACCTGCTGCGCGGGACGGGCAAACCGGCGGACTACATCCTGACGGGCGTCTGGGGCAGTAAGGCCATCAAAGAGGCGCAGAAAGAGGGCACGGCGCGCACGGCGTGGACCGGCAAGGGTGACGGGTTTGTCCGGGTTCCCAAAAAGTCGGAACTCGATCTCGATCCCAATGCGGCCTACGTGCATTTCACGTCAAACGAAACCATCGAAGGCGTCGAGTTCTTTGCGGAGCCGGAAACGGGCGCAATCCCGCTGGTGTGCGACGCGTCCTCGGACTTCTTGGCGCGGCCCATCCCGGTGGAGAAATATGGCCTGATTTATGCCGGCGCGCAGAAGAACGTCGGGCCTTCGGGTTTGGTGGTGGTTATCATTCGCGACGATTTGGTGGAGCGCGTTCCGGCAGGATTGCCGAGCATGCTGGACTACCGCGTAGCGGTCGAGAACGATTCGCTATACAACACCCCTCCCACCTTCGGCATCTACATGGTGAATCTCGTCGCGAAGTGGTTGCAGGATACCGTCGGCGGCCTCGGAAAGATGGAGATCATCAACCGGAAGAAGGCCGAACTGTTGTACGCGGAGATTGACCGGAGCGGCGGGTTCTACAAGGGACACGCGGCGCCGGAGAGCCGGTCAATCATGAACGTCACGTTCCGGTTACCCGACGAGGCGCTCGAGAAGGAGTTCGTCAAACAGGCCGAAGCGCACGGCTTGAGCCAGTTGAAAGGCCACCGGTCGGTCGGCGGAATTCGCGCCTCGATTTATAACGCGATACCGGTCGAGTCGGTCGAGGCGTTGGTGGCGTTCATGGCGGAGTTCCGCAAGGGCCGGTAGCTGACGCCGCCCCATCCGGTGTCGGAGAACCGAACTACCGGCGCGCAACCGCAAAAGGGATGGTATACTGCTTTAGGGAGGGCGCGCCAATGAGTATTGTCGAGTCCGAAACGGGCAGCGGCCCAAACTTGCGGGCAACTCCGAGGCCTGTCACGTTGCGGTGCGAAGCCTGCGGTGAGGAGACAATCATTCTCCCGGGCTGCGCGAACGACACGTGGCTGTGCGGCCATTGCGGGGCAGCGATCCGGCAGACCGAGCCCGCAGGGCCACGCCAGAAGAAGCCTGTGATCGCCGAGACGCCGCGCCCATCCGTCCCGCTGGAAATGTTGGACGACGAATTGGCGCGTCTGACGATGGAGCAGGGATTACGCCGCCGGCCAGGCGATCCGCGTCTTACCCGCCTATTTCAATTGTCGGGCGTCTTTTCTCGCATCCCCGGCGATCCGCGCGTTCCAAAGGTGGTGCGGGTATACGGAACCGCATTCACCATGCTCGGTACGATGGCGGTCGTTGCGGGAGTGTATTCCTTGCTGTTTTCCGGCGCCCGTTACGTTGTTCAGACACCGGGCGCGTCGTTTCCTGTCATCCCGCTGCTTACGCTCGTCTTGGCGGTAGTGCAGATTGGGGCGGGGAACGGCTTAAGGCTGGGTCGGCGCGCAGCGGTATACGCTGCTGCACTGGTGTGTGTGAGCGCGATTGGATATTGCGCCTGGACGCTGCCCTATCCTTACGCGCCATTCTTAGTGGGGTTGATTGGCGCTCCTCTATTCGTTTCCGCCATGCGCCATTGGGGGCGTTTTCATTAGGCGCAGTTGCGTTCACTTCGCTCGGACCGTATATTCAAAGTCGAGGAGTCGCGGATAGCGATCCGCCCACGCGGGGGTCTGGCGCTGCGCCTTCGAACGTAATGGAAAGGAATCGAGGAATGCCGTCGTTTGCGTTCCAGTCCACGAAGTGGACGCTGGACATCGCGACCAGGCTGATTCAGGCGGATATCCGCCTGCACAACGCGGAAGTCATCAAAGATGATCAGGCCATCATCTTTGTGGTGAACCATTTCACGCGCTTGGAAACGCTGCTGCTGCCCTACGTGCTGCACAAGCAAACAGACAAAGTAATTTGGTCGCTGGCCGCGGCGGACCTCTTTGTGGGACGGATAGGATCGTACCTGCGTTCCGCGGGAAACCTCTCGACGAAAGACCCGGACCGTGACAAGACGATCATCCACTCGCTGCTGAAGGGAGACAATCCCTGGATCATCTTCCCCGAAGGCCAAATGATCAAAGACAAAAAGGTTGTCGACCATCGGGGGCTTTTCCGGGTATACAACTCAGGCAAGCGCCGTCCCCCACACACCGGAGCGGCGGCGTTGGCGTTGCGCGCGGAGTTCTACCGGCACAAGCTCGAGTGTCTGCGAGACGACCCACACCACCGCGACCAACTCGCCGCGGTCCTGGAGCGCTTCGGCTTGACGTCCATGGACGAGACGCTAAGGAAGCGGACCGTCATCATTCCGGTGAACATTACGTACTACCCCATTCGCGCGCGGGAGAACATCCTCTTGCGCCTGGCGCGCGGCCTCGCAAAGGATCTCAGCGAGCGAGCGATAGAAGAGTTGTCCGTTGAAGGCACGCTGCTTTCGAGTGACTCGAATATCGATATCACCTTGGGTGAGCCGATCGACGTGCGCAACTACCTTGACGCCCCGCAATACGCTCCCTTGATGGCGTGCGGTGAGTGGGATATGCAGGCGCTCGAAGAGAATCCCCTGTCTCTCTTCAATGACGCGGCCCGCGAATTGATGCTGCGATATATGGCCGACATCTACCGCCTGACAACAATCAACTACGATCACGTGTTCGCAACGCTGATCCGGTATCAGCGCGCGCGCCGGTTCACGGAACGCTCCCTGCGCAACCGCGTGTTCCTGTGCGTCCGTCAAATTCGCGACTTGGGCTACCACCGAATGCACACGCTGTTGGAGAGCACCTATCAGGACATCTTGTACGAAGACCCAAGCCCGAAGTTTCAGGAATTCCTGGATCTCTGCCTTCAGGAGGGATTTATCCGGAAAGAGGGGCGTTATTATTACAAGAGCGCCGGCGCCCTCCGCAATCACACCGATTTTCACCAGATTCGGCAACGGGAACTCACGTACGTAATCGCCAATGAAGTAGAGCCGCTGAGATCGCTGACACAGTTGATCCACAGACTGGCGAATATGCCGCGTCCCGAATTGTCCAAGGCGATACGGGAAATCTTCCTGCGCGAGGACAAGGAGATCTTTGAGGCGGACTATGCGAAGCACTATCGCGAAGGCGAGAGCAAGCCGGTAAACGTGGGCCAGCCCTTCCTGCTGTGTCCTGAGCGCCCGAAGGCGGGTATGGTGCTGGTGCATGGGTATCTTGCGGCCCCGCTCGAGGTGCGGGCGATGGCGTGGGAAGATTGGTACGAATCCTTTAACCGCGGCTACGCAATCATCAAGAGTCTCACCGACACCATCGTGTTGGGCGGATTCTCGACTGGAGGCGGCCTCGCGTTGCTGGGTGCGGCGCGCAAGCAGGGAAACATTCGCGCGGTATTCTCGATCAACGCGCCGCTGCAATTGCGGCGATACGCGGCGCGCTGGGCGCCTTCGCTGGCGGCGGTCAATACCTGGCTGGGAAAAGTGCGCAATACGGGCGGCCCGTGGGAGTTTGTCGAGAACCGTCCTGAAAACCCGGCCATCAATTACACTCGAAATCCGCTCAGTGGAGTCGGACAATTGGCGCAGATGATGGATGTGGTGGAGGATTCTCTCAAGGACATTTGCGTTCCGGCGTTCATTCTGCACGGCGCCCGCGATCCGATTGTGGACGCCGCAAGCGGCGAGATGCTGTTTTCCAAGGTGGGCACGCCGCTGAAGGAGTTTACGATGCTGGAGCGGGATCGTCACGGCATCATCAACGGCGCGGGGGCCCAGGATGTGTTCGAGCATGTGCATCGCTTCTTGCTCTGGGCAGAGAGCAAGACCCTCGGGACCGAGGCCCGAATCGGTCAATTACCGAAGTGAAATTGGAGCCAAAGGGGGCGGCCCCGGGTGGCGCCAGCCCCCTCGCCGGATGGGGTTGACTACATCAAGATATCGCTGTAGACTTAGCCCCAGACGCCACATATTGTGGGAATGGGTTTCACTGCGGGCCAATCGGATTGGAGGTTGGCTGAAACCCTGGCAGGCGCTACTAGGTCCTAACACACATAACAATTTGCCGTGACTTTCAGCGATCAAATTGCTGGTCTTGGGGAGAAAAACATGAGTCTACTTCTTCGTCTCATCACTTCGGTGGCGTTGATCGCTGGCCCCGCGTCCGCGGCTACGGACAACAGCCCTGAGGCTGCGCCCCAGAGTGCGAGCCCGGCTCCAGCAGCGCCGGAAACGCCGGCGCCGGAGTCATCGGCGCCTGCCACCGAGCCCGGTCCGGCGGCCCCGAATGGCGCGTCCAGCGAGGAAAAGATCGACATCAACAAGATTGACCTGAGTCAGTTCGAGAATACGCTGCGCGAGATCGTGGACAAGGAAGGGGGCGAACAGTACCGCATGAGCATGGAAGACTGCGTGCGCCGCGCGCTCGAGAATAATCAGGACATACTGGTGGCGGAGTATGAGCCCATGAAGTCCGACGCGGACATTATGTCGGCGAAGGGCGAATTCGATCCGGCCTTGCGCAGTAGCGCGAACTACCAATACTCGAACTTCGGTGTGGCCACGGGGCTCGGGACTCCCTTCGCGCCGGGCGCATCAACCAAGGGGTATCCCTCAGTGGTGTCATACAACACGCAGACCAATACGGAGTTTCTCGGCAAGCTGAAATGGGGCACGCAGTACGACGTGTCGATGGGCGTAAACAAGGTCGAGAATACATCCGGGAAATACATCGAACTGTGGTCGGGCGGGCTCACGTTGACGATAACTCAACCCCTATTGCAGGGGGCGGGCCTGAATGCGAACTTGGCGCGCGTCCGAATCGCGAAGAACTCCCGCCTGATCTCGAATGAGCAACTTCAGTACACCGTACTGAGCACGGTCGCCCAGGTGGCCAAGTCCTATTGGGATTTGGTGGGCGCCGTAGAGCAGTTGAAGGTGCAGCAGCAGGCGCTGGACAACGCGGAACGCCTGCTCGATATCAACCAGAAGCGTCTGAAGATCGGCACCGGCGCCGCCATCGACATCGTGCAGGCGAAGGCGGGCGTTGCCTTGCGCCAAAGCGGCCTGATTACGGCCCACGCGCAAGTAAAGAACGCCGAAGATATCCTCAAGCAATTGCTGGGTATGCAGGACGGAGAGGCCCTGGCCAAAGGCTCTATCATACCGCTGAATCGGCCCGCCGTAACTGACCTCGCAACCGATGAAGCGGCCAGTATTGCGCTGGCGATTGAACATCGCCCGGACATCAAGAGCGCGGAACTGGCTATCGAAAGCGCCAAGATCGATCAGAAGCAGGCGAGCAATGCAATGTTGCCCAACGTCGCGCTGACCGGGTCCGCGTCTCAAGGCTCGCACAATCACTACATGAGCGAGGTATTTGACGGCGTGGTAGACCCCTTGGACAAGAGTTTTTCAGTCGGCGTCACGGGGACGCTGTCGTTGGGCAATAGAACGGCGCGCGGCGCTCACCAGCGGGCTACGCTAACGGTGCGGCAGGCCGAGCAGCAGTGGTCGCGCTCGAAGCAGATCGCCGCGCGCGATGTGAGCCTGTCCATCCGCAGCCTCGAGACAAGCCGGACGCTGGTCGCCAGTAACCGGAATGCTCGGGCCTTGCAGGAGACCAACCTCGCCGCTGAAGAAAAGCGGCTAAACCTCGGCGTGAGCACGAGTTACCAGGTGCTTCTGAAACAGCAGGACCTTACCTCCGCCCAAACGCAAGAGGTCGGGGCGTTGATCCAATTTGAGAAGGCCGTGATCGATCTGCGCTCGGCGCAGGGCACCTTGCTCGACGACCTGGGTATCGCCTTCGAGCCGCCCGCTACCGAGAAGCCGGAGCCTTACCTGAAAAGCCTGATCCCCGAACAGTGGCGCTAGTGTTGTGAATAGGAATTGAAGCATCTCAAATGAACACGGAGTCCAAGCGAAAAACGGGGACTGACTCGCTTTTCGGCAATTTGAAAAGCGTGTCTGTCCCTGCTTTTCGCGGCATTCGCGTCCAAGCATGAGGCCCCGTCAGCGTTACCCACTACACCAGGACCATATTCACGAATGAAACGCCAAGTGTATCCACGCCCCGCCCATTTGCTACAATAGTGCGCTTATGGCTGTTGAATCCACGAACGAACCTTTAATCGTAGTGCGGGATCTCGCGAAGAATTATGAGATGGGAGAATCCGTGGTGCGCGCGTTGCGGGGCGTATCCTTCGAAATTGATCGGGGCACATTTGTATCCGTAATGGGACCCTCGGGCTCGGGCAAGACGACGTTGATGGACATCCTCGGGTGTTTGTCACGTCCGTCGGACGGGGACTACCGGCTGGCGGGCGCGAGCGTCAATGAGTTGTCTGAAGGGCGTCTGGCCGAGTTGCGCAACCGGGAAATTGGTTTCGTATTTCAAACCTTCAACCTTCTGGCTCGCACGTCTGCCTTGTCCAATGTCGAGCTACCCTTGCTCTATGCGGGCGTGTCCCGCAAAGAACGCACGCGCCGCGCCGCGGAAGCGCTTTGCGCGGTCGGGTTGGCCGATCGGCTGAATCACCGTCCAAATGAATTGTCCGGCGGTCAACGGCAGCGGGTGGCGATCGCGCGGGCTCTGGTCAACTCGCCATCCATCCTCTTCGCGGATGAGCCGACAGGCAATCTGGATTCGGTGAGCGGCGAGGAGATTCTGCGCATTTTCGACGAACTGCATCGTAAGGGCAACACCATCGTTATGGTCACGCATGAGCGGGATATCGCTGAACATGCGGAACGAATCATGAGTTTCCGGGATGGAGAATTGGTTAACGACGAATGGCGGAACAAAAGCATAAAAGCATAGCGCTGTCTATCTTGGGTTGGGTGGCGGTGGCCGCGGCGATCGCGGCGCCGATCTCCTACCTTGGACTGCGCCAAACCGTGGTGAACGTGACCGTAACTACGCTCAAGAAGGGGCGTGTCGAGCAGACGGTTTCGGCGATCTCTTCGGGCACAGTGATGGCCAAAGTGGATTCGATGGTCGCCTCGGAGTTCATGGGAAAGGTCATCGCCACGCCAATCCAGGAAGGGGATCGAGTCACTGAAGGGGATGTCCTGGTCGAGTTGAACCACACCGATCTTGACGCGCAGGTCGCATTGGCGGAAGCAAATTTGCGCGTCGGCAAGATCCGCCTCGAACAGGCCAAGATTGGCGCGACGATCAATGCCGAGGTGGCGGCTACGCAAGTCAGCCAAACATCCGCCCAACTCGATCAATCGCAGATGGATTACACACGCATCAAGGCGCTACGCGACCAAAAAGCCGTATCCCAGTCGGATATGGACAAGGCGGCGCTGGCATTGCGTGTCTCCCGCGAGAACAAGGCGGCGGCGGTGGCGAATCAGCAGCAAAACCTGGTGCGTGAGCAAGAGGTGAAGTCCACCGAAGCCGCCGTCGAGCAACTCGGCGCGGCCTTGGACGTCGCTAAAGCGGCGCGCGCCAAGGCGTTCATTCGCACCCCTATCAGCGGTATTGTCGCCCGGCGCAATGTAGACGTAGGCGAATCGGTGTCAATGGGGCTTCCCGCGGCCCAAGTCGTCCAGACCGATGAATGCTATGTCGAGGCGCCGTTTGACGAGGCCAACGCGTCTCAGGTGCGCGTGGGTCAGACCGCCCGGATCAACTTGGACTCGTACCGCGGAACCGACTTCAAAGGGACGGTGACCTACATTGCGCCCGTGGTTTCGCTCAACCCCGATCTCAGCCGGACCATGAAGGTCAAGATTCGCGTCGAGGAGCAGCAGGATAAGTTCGTCGTCGGCATGTCGGCGGACGTCACGATCATCGTTCAGGAGAAAGAGAACGTCTTGTTTGCGCCCACCGAGGCGCTGGTGCGGGATGAAGCGGGCTACGTGGTGGAAAACGGGCGCGCGGTGCGCCGTACCGTGAAAGTAGGCGTGGGCAACTGGGCGACGCGCGAAATTCTTGACGGCCTGAAAGAAGGCGACGTGTTGATCACGTCGCTGGGCATTCGTGAATTGACAGACGGCGTGAAGGTCAACGTACCGAATTCGCCTGGGCAGCAATGAGCCTCCTGGAATCGATTTACACCGCCCTGCGCTCGATCGCGCAGAACAAGGTGCGTTCCTTTCTCACCATGCTGGGTGTGATCATCGGCGTGATGTCGGTGATTCTGCTCATCTCGCTCGGCGAGGGCGCTCAGGCGTACGTCGAGCGTGAGTTTGCAGGTATGGGCAGCAACATCCTGCTGATAACGCCGGGAAAACAAGAAACGTCTGGAATGGTCCCGATTACGGCGGGCAGCTTCCGCAAATTGACCTACCGCGACGCCAAAGAACTCGTGCGAAAGGGCCACGGTATCAACAAGGTGGCCCCGACCGTACTTGGGGCTGGCTACGTGAGCTTCGGTGAACGCCGCCGCAGCACGACCATCGTCGGCGTGACATCGGACTTCGAGGAAGTACGGAAAGTCTACACCCAAATCGGACGCTTCATTACCGACAGGGACGTGGACAATAACAACAAGGTCTGTCTGCTGGGCGTGAAGGTGAAGCGCGAACTCTTCGGCGAAGGTAACGCTCTCAACGCCCGCGTTTCGATCAACTGGACCAAACACACCGTGGTGGGCATTCTCGAAGAAAAAGGCATGACGCTCGGCATCAACATGGATGACATCGTCCTTGTGCCGCTGCCGAGCGGCCAACAGTTGTTCCATGGCGGCCAGGACGAGCTGTTCCAAATTCTGTGCTCCGCCCGCAGTCCGGAAGACATCCCCGCCGGCATGCAGTCCATCCGCGAAATCCTCACCGCCACACACGACTATAACGAGGATTTTACGGTAACCGATCAGGCCTCCATGCTGAAAACCTTCGCGAAAATATTCGACGCGTTGAAGGTGATGCTTGCCGGAATTGCCTGTATATCGCTGTTGGTGGGCGGGATCGGGATCATGAACATCATGCTCGTCTCCGTGCGCGAACGCACGCGCGAGGTGGGTGTGCGAAAAGCAGTCGGCGCCAAACGCAAGGACATTGGGCTCCAATTCCTCATCGAATCCGTTACGCTCAGCAGCCTTGGCGGCTTGGCAGGCATTCTGCTCGGCTGGGTCGGCACTATCGCTATGACGGCGATTTACCCCTCGTTGCCGGTCGGGTTGTCCGCCTGGTCCGTAAGCCTGTCGTTTCTGTTCAGCCTTACGGTTGGCGTGTTTTTCGGCGTGTACCCCGCGTTCAAGGCTTCCGGAGTGGATCCCGTCGAGGCCCTGCGCTACGAGTAATCGCCTGGATTCGCACCATGCCGTCTTGGTATTCTCTTGCTCGCAATTTGCGTGAAGTATCCTCGTTTCCGCGCGCCATGCGCATAATCCCGTGTTGTATGAGCCCCCGGAACGTGTGACCGCGCTACCGAAGGATAAATCGAATGACCGTGAAGCCATCATTGCCCGATCACAAGGAAAGCCAACTGTACCGCTTACGGCACTCGCTCGCGCACATCATGGCGCAGGCGGTGCTCCAGATCCGGCCGAACGCGAAGTTGGGCTTTGGTCCTCCGATTGACACGGGCTTCTACTACGATTTCGACCTTGGCGCCGAACCCATCGCGGAATCCGATCTCAAGGACATCGAGAAGCGGATGTTCAAGATCATCAACCAGAAGCAGGAATTCACTCTCAGTTGGAAATCCCTCGCGGAGGCGGAACAACTTCTGGCGGCGTCCGATCAAGGCTACAAAATCGAATACGCCAGAGAACTGGTCGATACCGGGAAGGCCGAGAACGGGCAACTGAGTTTCTACGTCAACGGGCCGTTCACGGACATGTGCGAAGGACCGCACCTGGCCCAGACCGGCGAGGTCCCTCGCGGGTGCTTCAGTCTCGATCGCATCTCGGGCAGTTACTGGCGCGGTGACGAGAAGCGCCCCATGCTCACCCGCATTTACGGTCTTGCGTTCGAGACCGAAGCCGAACTAAAGGACTTCATCGAGCGCCGCAAGCTTGCGATGCAGCGCGACCACCGCAAACTCGGCGAAGAACTCGACCTGTTCATCCAGGACGACGAAGTAGGTGTGGGCCTGCCGATGTGGCTGCCCAACGGGACCGTTCTACGCGACGAACTCGAGCAGTGGGCGCGTGAACAGGAGTTCCGGGGCGGATACCAACGCGTAACGACTCCGGTAATCACCCGCTCCGCGCTGTATCACCGCTCCGGACACCTGCCGTACTACGCAGATTCGATGTATCCGCCGATGACGCTGGACGAGAACGAGCAATATTATCTGCGCCCCATGAACTGCCCGCACCATCATAAGCTCTTCGCCGCGCGGCCCCGAAGTTACCGCGAACTTCCCTTGCGGCTCGCGGAATACGGTAACGATTTCCGCTACGAGAAACACGGCTCGCTGTCGGGCCTGCTGCGCGTGCGCGCAATGTGCATGAACGACGCCCACATCTACTGCGAGTACGAGCAAGTGCAATCCGAGTTTCTCAATGTAATGGCCATGTACCGTTACTACTACCAGCACTTGCGCCTCGGGAACTTCCGCGTGCGCCTCTCATTGCACGCCGCCGATAAGGACAAGTTCGTCGGCAACGAGGAAGAGTGGCTGCGCAGCGAGCAGATCGTGCGCGAAGTGCTCGTCTCGAACAATATCGAGTTTGAGGAGGAGGCCGGTGAAGTCGCGTTCTACGGTCCCAAGATCGACATCNNNNCGGGCCCAAGAGCGACATCCAGGTGAAGAACCTCATGGGCCGCGAGGAAACCGTCTCGACCTGTCAGTTGGACTTCGTGGTCGCGGACCGCTTCGAGTTGCAGTACATCGCGAAGGACGGCTCCCCGAAGACCCCCTATATCATTCACCGCGCCCCGCTGAGCACTCACGAGCGCCTCATTTCGTTCCTGATCGAGATGTACGGCGGCGCGTTCCCAACCTGGATGGCGCCCGTACAGGTGCGCATCATCCCGGTGAGCGAGCATTTCCATACCTACGCCCGCGAGGTCCAGGCGCTGCTGCGCGACCGCATGTTGCGCGCCGAGGTGGACGAGGGCGGCGAAACGTTCAACAAGAAGATCCGCAACGCCGTCACGAGCAAGATTCCCAACATCTGGATTATCGGCGAGGAAGAGACCAGCGCGCGCGCCGTCACCTGGCGCCGCTACTGCGTGAAGGACCAGGTAAAAATGCCTATGGATCGCGCCGTGGACGCCGTCACGGCGATGAAGCGCGACCGTCTGATGGACAATTTCCCGGATGTCGCTATTCCGGAGTAACGCTCACAGCAGTACTGCAACGGCTCGTCCTTCCCGTGCCGACACGTAAAGGGCGTCAATGGCGGCCATATTCGCCACGGCGTCGGCGATTGGCCAGCGCGGTGGCGCGCCGTTCCGGACTACGCGCTCGAAATCCTCCACTTCGCGTTGAAAGCGGTTCGCACCGGGCGTAGCAATGGTGTCCTTCCAACTGCCGCGGCGAAACGTAAATCGGGCCTCGTCATCGCCGGGATTCCAGGGTCGATCCAGGACAATCATGCCTTCGGTTCCCGCAATCTCGACGCGATGGCGCTCGTAGTTTTCGATACTGGTCTCGAAACTCGCTAATACACCTCCGGGAAACTCCATAAGACCGAAAAGCGTGTCGTCCACCGTGCTGCGCCGCTCGAAGGCGGACACGCGGAGCGGCTCGCGGCCCGTCACCAGTCGCGACAGATTCACGCAGTAGCATCCGACATCCATCAGCGCGCCGCCCGCCAAGTCCGCCGAAGCGGGGATCTCGCGGCGGTCGCTGCAGAACCACGTGAACTGGCTGTGAATCGAGGTCAGGCGTCCGATTGCGGCCTCACCCAGCATCTGAAGGAGCCGGTCGTACATCGGGTGAAAACGGTACATAAACGCTTCGGCGACGGGAACACCGGTTCGTTCGGAAACGCGGACCACATCGCGCGCTTCGCCGGCGGTTGCGGCGAACGGCTTCTCACAGAGCACCGGCAACCCTTTTTCGAGCGCCTTGATGGTCCATTCCGCGTGGAGACTGTTGGGCAGAGGGTTGTAGATGGCATCGACGGCGCCAGACTCAAGCAACGCTTCATACGAGTCATACGCGTGGGGAACGCCGTGTTCCGCCGCCCACGCCTCGGCCTTCGCCATTGACCTGCTGGCAATCGCCTCTACGCGATTACCAGCGCTCAGCCGAACACCCTCTGCGAAACTGCGCGCGATGCTGGCCGCGCCCAGGATTCCCCAGCGAAGCGGTTGGTCGGACGCCACGCGGCTAGAAACCAAGACGGTCCGTAATCGCGCCGAGGATGGGCAGGCGCACGTTGAACAGCTTAGCCACAATCGCCGCGAACACCACGACCAGCACAATCGTCAACACGGCGGCGGCAAACGCTCGAATCTTCGTCATGGTCAGTCCGGCCATGCGCGCGATCTCCTGTCGGCTAGACCACTCTAGCGGACTTGATGTAATCCAGCTTCGGAAACTTCTCCGTCAGATAGGCGTTTCCGCGCGACTGAATCTGTCCCTGGTCCGGTTTCTCGCCATATTCCGCCGTGATCGCCTTCACCACGTCCATGCCGGAGGTCACCTTGCCGAATGGGGAGAATCCTTGACTGTCGAGAAACGCATTGTCCTTCAGGTTGATAAAGAGTTGCGTAGTGCGCGTCTTGGGACCGGCCGTGGCAAAGGTCAGCGTGCCGGCGGCGTTGGTCTGGGTGACGGGATCGTCGGCGATGCGTTTGTCGCGCCACGTTGCGGCCGTGCCGGGATCACCCGAAATGCCGAATTGCACGATGAAATTCGGCACTACGCGGAAAAAGCGAAGCTCACTGAAAAAGCCGGCCTCAACCAATTCCTTGAACCGCGCCGCGCCCAAAGGCGCCCAAGCGCCGTGACACTCGATAGTGAAGGTCCCGTTTGAACACTCGAATTCCACGTTGAATACTTCGTCGGGCATTGTTCTTCCTCTCTTGCCCGGCGAAATTCGGGCTGGCTGTGTGACTGCGCGGCGGCCCCTATCCGGACCGCACACGCCACGCTATTGGATAATCTGCGCTGACTTGATGGAATCCAACCCCGGATACCTAGAGTCCAGGAAGGCATTGCCTTTGAGTTGGATCTCCGACTGTGCGTCCGACGGGTTGCCGGCGTGTTCGCCGTTGAAGGAAGCGATTACATCCATCCCTTCAATGACCTTTCCAAAAACGGCGAATCCGTCGTTGTCGAGACTCTTATTGTTCTTCAAATTGACAAAGACTTGTGTCGTACGGGAGTCCGGCCCGCCTTTTGCAAAGCAGACGGTACTCAGCTTGTTCGATTCCCTCACCGGATCATCGGGTATCGTCTTATCAACCCACTTCGCGTTGACGGCCGGATCGCCCGAGATACCCCACTGTACTACAAACCCCTTCACTACCCGGAAGAAACGGTTGTCGTCGTAGAACTTCTGCTGTATCAACTCGTAGAACCGGGCTACACCCAAGGGCGCCCAGTCTTTGTGGCACTCGATAATAAACGCGCCTTTCGTAGTCTCGAATTTCACCTTGAAAATGTCCGGGACTTTCGTCAGGTCCATGCCCAATTCCGCGGCAAGCTTGACCGTGTCGTCCGCCGACCGTTCTCCTCCGTGCCGTCCCGTCACTTTGACAATATGCCAACCGAATTTCGTGCGGAACGGCTCGCTTACGTCGCCCACGTGCGTCGAAAACATGACTTTCTCGAACTCCGGAACCATCTTGCCGCGAGGCGTGCCTGGAAACGCGCCACCGTTATCCTTGACGCTCGGGTCTTCCGACACCTCGCGCGCCACCTTTTCGAAGTCCTCGCCTTCCGTCACTCGCTTGCGCGCCGCGTCGATCTTTTCCTTGGCGGCCTTCCAGACCGCCTCACTCCCGGAGGCCTTGATAAGGATATGCGACACATCCACCGATTGCTTGGCCAGTATTTCCTGGCGCTCCTTGATGCGCTTTTCCTCTTCCTCCTGCTTCTTGACGCCTTCCGGATCAATCTTGGGGATGAATTGCTTGTTGATCGCGGCGAGGACAACTACACCGACGACGACGGCAGCGGCTACGGATAATTTGCGGAGCACGGAAATATCTCCTTCGTTCCAGTTTCGACAGTACGAGAGACGCGGCCAGAAAGCCTCCTCTTACCAAAACCCGACAATAGCAAGCGCCGGTGTTAAACAACTTACAGATGCTTTCTGGCCGCGCCGCGTCAATTCACCAGCTTTCTGGCCAAACTCCTAGGCTCACCAATCCGAAATAATACTTGCTTGCGGCCAATTGGGTCAAGATTTGGAGCGAGACTCACTGAGGCGACTGGTATCACGCCATATGCTACTGTCCGCTGCCCCTGGCCGGGGCTAGAACGGCGCTCAGTACGGGGAATCCTTCGATCCTAATCACCAACTACGCTAACGAGAACCCGTTGGCGCCGGAGACTGCCGTGTCTCGATGAACGCGTCCCATAGGTCGGTCCGGATGTAGGTGATGAGAAGCACATCGGGACGAAGACCGAAGTACGAGGTCTTGTATTTGTCCTTCACACGGGCGTCCACGAGTGGCGCGCCTTGAGGCGACGTTATAATTACGGGCGCGTCCACATCGTCCGGAGACTGCGCCCAATAGCCGACTTGATCAAAACTGCGGAGGTAAAATGGAACAGGCCAGTAGTCTCCCGCCGGTTCGATCACTTTGATCAGCATGTGGTTTCCGTCCGGAGAGAGCTTGGCGATGTCGTCAACCCGCCGCGCCAACTCGAGGAAATTCGGAACGGTATGCGCGTACACATACGGGTTGACCGGATTTGCAGGAAAAACAAAGTTGGCCCGGTAGGTCTGCACACCCAGGTGAAATACGCACCCAGCCAGCAAGCACGCCACCAGGGCCTTGCGCGGAATGCCCGTGGCCCATCGTCCCAGGGCCGCCACGCCCACTCCCGCCATGAGGATCATCCCCCAATAGAAACTCAGCAGGCACCACGGTGTCTTGTACGGAATCATGGAATAGGCGCCTGTTATGAGAACCGTGTAGATCGCCAGAAAGTGCAGCAACCGTGAATCGCCGTCCGGCGCCGATTTTCGCCGGACGCTCACGATAATCCCAATCACTGCGAACGCAAGCACCGCGCCCTCGCTCCACCAGGGACCGAGACCGTTATGAAAATAGGACAATAGCGCCAGGTAGAAGTACCACGGGTGGTCATGGTAGTGCGCATTGACCGACGCGGCCTGGCCCCCCGCGGCGCGATCGACGTAGGAGAAGTAGGTGCTTATCGAATCGACCGGGCCGTGCGCGTACGTGAAAAACGACGTGAAGAAGACTACGGACACCGTAACCGCCGCCACCCCGGCAATCGCGAAATGCAACGGACGGACCAGCCCCTTCAGGACCGGCGCCGTGCCACGCATACGGTCAATGCCGTACGTGATCGCCAGCGCGCCACCCGTAGCGGCAAACGCGATGACACAGGTCTCCTTGGTGGCGTGCATCAGGCCGGCGCTCAGCCCCGTGGCTACAGCCCGTCCCCAAGCGGGGCGCCTCAGATAGCGCCATCCACACGTTATGAAGGCGGCCGTGAAGAATACCAGGAGCATTTCCTGAACGTAGTAGCGGCTGTAGTAGACCATAGCCGGCGAGAGGGCCGTGAGCGCGGCGGCCGCAATCGCCGCAGTTCTTCCTAGTCCGGAGCCCAAAGGCCACAGCAACAGGATTAGAACCGCGCCAAATAGAACGGGAACAACGCGGAACGTGAATTCGGTGGTCTCCGAGAAACGGTGGGCGCCGCTGATCCACGCTACCGGGAGCGTCAGGTAATAGAGAGTCGGTCCGTGATGCTCGCGGGGGTCGTACCGGTAGTAGCCCTTGTCCAGCAACTTCCCGGCCTTGACCGCTTGGTTGGCCTCATCGTTGTGCAAGGGCCTCAACTCAAGACGCGGCAGCCGGAGCGCGAGCGCTCCGGCTGCCACGGCCACAATGCAAACTGCAAAAAGTAGCGGCGATCGCATCGCCCTACTTTACGGGTTTGCCAAACACCTCGACTTCGATGTAGTGATTGAAATCATCGGAGGTGTTGCCCTTGCTGCAGCAGCGAACATAACGGCCTTTTTCGCCTTTCGTGTCAATGAGCTTGCCTTCGTAGGTTTCCACGTACTCGTTGTTCTTGCCGACGCCGAGTCCAGATGAGTTGTCATCATCGTTATTGTAGACCGTCTTCACGTCCTTCTTGAATTCTGGATCGTCCGACACCTGAACGACCGTGTCGAAATAGACGCGTTGTGCGGCGTGGTAATGCCACAGCACGATCGCGTAGATCTCGTTCGCCGCGCCGAGGTCGATCTGAACCCACTGCGTTCCAGCCGGTAACGTCACAATCGCTTTGTCCGCGTATTGCTTGTCGCCGTCCGTTACCATTTCCAGTTTACCGGTAGTCGGCGCCGCGCTGCTCGTAACGGGCTTGCCCTTCGAGATGTCGGTGACGTCCTTCGGCGCGAGAAACGGTTCGCGCGGCTTGTAGCCCGGGGTTTCCAGGTTCGCGCGAACGTACGCCAACGGGGTGCTTGAGAAGGACGCGTCGGGCAGTGTAAGCGCAATCGCCGCAAGGTCGCCGCTCGGAGCCGCCTTGTCGGCGGGCTTGTCCGCAGGCTTGTCGGTCTGCTGCGTTGTGTCCGCCTTCTTGTCCGCCTTCTTGCTGGCCTTCTCAGCGGCGTACGCGGTCGTGCCAAACACCAGCGCCACGGCCGCAGCCATACCCACGAACCGGCAAACGCCCGCCCGCAGCCATACCCGCATATCTTGACTCATTGAAACTCCTCCTCTTTCGATTCTTGGTGGTTGCGATACGACGCCCCCGAGGCGATCTCGTTCCGGGTTACTCAACGGGGCTGCCCGTTTGGCCCATAGGGCCTACGGAGGCGGCGTTCGGAGGCGCGGCATACGCGCATTCTTCTGGTTACTAGTGGTACGGCGCGACCGCGCCGCCCAAGCCGAAAGTATCTCGCGGAACGACCCGAAAAATCAACTTTTTCCAGAGCGTCAGAGTCAGGAAATCAGGTGAAATCGAGACCGCGCCACCTCGATCGCCGCATCCGGCGAAGCGCGGTCGATCCAGTGGATCGGGGTCCCGAGGCGCTCCATGCGGCGGAACCAAGTCTCCTGGCGCTTGGCAAACTGACAGATTGCGGTGGCCAGTCTCTGCGCCATATCGTTCCGGTTCATTTCGCCGCGGAGGTGGCTCGCGATAAACCGGTATTCGAGGCCCAGGAAGTCGAGTTTCTCCCACGCTACGCCCTGCGCATGCAACGAGGCGACTTCTTCCACCAAACCGTTGTCGAGACGTTCTTTGAGCCGGAGTCGAATCCGCCGGTGAAGTTCCTCGCGAGGCCACCGCAGCCCCAACACCACCGGACGAATGTCGGGAGCCGGCTCGGGTTCGTGTGTCTGCGAGTATTCCGCGATTTCGATGGCGCGGACGATGCGGGTTCGGTCTGTCATATCGGTGGTGTTGTGGAGTTCGGGTTTGAGGACACGCAATCGCTCAACAAGCTCGGTAGTGGTCAGGCCGCCGCAGCGGGCACGAAATTCCGGGTCTTCAGGCGCCTCGACCATGCGGTAACCCTTGAGCACCGCATCGATGTAAAGACCAGTCCCTCCGACCAGGATAGGCAGCACATGACGCTGCGACAGGTCCTCAAATACCTCAAAAAAGCGCTTCTGGTAGTGAAAGACGCTGAACTCCTCATCGAGATCCGCGATGTCAATCAAGTGGTACGGAACGGGCGCGCCGCCGGCGGAATACTCGCCCAAGTCCTTCCCGGCTCCAATATTTAGACCGCGGTAAACCTGACGCGAGTCCGCCGACACAATTTCGCCGCCCAAGGCGCGCGCAAGAGACACGCCAACGCGCGTCTTGCCAGACGCGGTAGGACCCAACACCACGAGAAGATTTGGGAAGTCGTCACTCATGGCCGTATGATACCTCAAGTGTTGGCGCGCGCAACGAACGCACAATCAGTAGCCACCGGCGTAGCCGGTAGTAGGCGGAAGACCCCTCCAAGTTGACTAGGCTGTCTATTCGGACACACTGCCCCCAACGTGTCACTCCGAGCGAAGAACCCCGGCGCGGGGCTGTTTGCGAAGAGAACACCGAGTCAAGGCGCCGTGGCCGGGAGGGCGAATGTCCTCATTCGCCGGTCGGAGCGCATCGACCCGTTCCGTTTTCTGAGCTACGTTAGGCTCGAGACCGCGGCCAAACCGTGTTTATTGTCGTGTGTTCCGCCTATTGAACGTAAACGACTTACGCAATTGTGTTCTTAGGAGCGCCAGTGAAGAATCTGCCGCCAAGGTGCAACCGCCTGACCTAATAAGCGGAGTGTGATGAATGCTCACCAGATACTATGATTAGAGCCGAACAATCGAATTCCGCAGCCTGCAACTCGTTGCTTCTCGACAAGATTCCTTTCATAATCTGCCACGGCGCTCCCTGCGCGCAACGGAAGGACATACGCGGTGATTCCCATAGGCGATGACGACAGTACCGTTCGCACGGTTCCGTTGGTAACCTACGCCCTCGTTGCGATAAACATTGCCGTCTTCGTCATGGAACTCGGCGGCGGCGATCGCTTCGTTGTCGAATGGTCTTTCATCCCGCGCCGGTTCGTCACGCATCCTCTCGGCGACTTCCGAACCATCTTCACGGCGATGTTCATGCACGCGGGGCTCCTGCACCTTGGCGGAAACATGTTGTATCTGTGGATCTTCGGAAACAACGTCGAAGACCGGTTCGGGCACTTCCGATTTCTGGTGTTCTACCTCCTGTGCGGCGTCGCGGCGACGTTTGCGCAGTTCGTGTTCAATTTCGGATCGCGCGTGCCAAATCTGGGCGCGTCAGGAGCCATCGCCGGGGTGCTGGCCGCGTACTTGGTCTTGCATCCCGGCAAGTGGATACAGGTATTGGTCGGCTTTTTCGTCGTGCCACTTCCCGCGATCTTTGTGATTGGGATATGGTTTGGCCTGCAACTGATGAACGGCATGGGCTCGCTCGCCCATACGACCAGCGGGGGTGGCGTGGCCTATCTCGCGCACATCGGCGGATTCGTCGCCGGGCTTGTGTACACCTTCCGCCATTCCGGGAGTCAGAAACGCAGAGGAGTCGGGTGATGGACACGCCCGGAACGCGGCGGAGCCTGTGCTTTGACCGATACCGTGTTCATCACCGCGCGCAAAGAACACTGGCGGAGCCTTTCCGAAGTGTTCTAGAGGCGCGGCCAGAAAGCCTCCGCATAGCAGGACTCCGCGTCAATCGGCGCTGGTATTGCATAACTTACAGACGCTTTCTGGCCGCGCCGCGTCAAAAAGCCCACTTTCTAGCCGGATTCCTACGGTAGTCCGGCTTTTCCAAAGCCGGATGGGGATGCAAAGTTTGAACTTGAACACATTCGAGGATTGACGGAGCGGGGGCGTCGGGAGGACATTCCGGTCTCGGAAAAACCGGACTACTCTTTGAAAAACGCCGACCGGCGTCGCCAGGGGCCGCGCAGACTTACCCCTTGAGCGCGCCGACGGTGATGCCACGAGTGAGTTGCCGTTGCAGCACGAGATGTACCAGCAGCGTCGGGACCATGACAATCACGAACCCCGCGAACATGAGTCCCCAATCGGTCCTGTATTGCGCCTGCATGCTGACACTGGCAAGGCCAAGCGGTAGAGTCTTCTTGTCCGGCGTATTGATTAACACCAGCGCAAACAAGTATTCGTTCCAGATGCCCAGGAAGTTGAGGATGGCGGCGGTGACGAGGCCCGGACGAGACAGGGGGAGCATGATGAACCAGAAGACGCCGTATTCGCTGCATCCGTCCATGATGCCGGCTTCGCGCAGAGTACCCGGGAGTGACTTGAAGAATCCAGTGAGCACGAGAATGGTGAACGGCAGGCTGAGGGCAATGTAGATAACGATGAGGCCGAAAAAGGAATCGTGCAACTGGAGCTCAAATCCCAGAGGGCGGAGCAGCCAGGACCCCGCGCGAGATAGATAGGTGAACTGAAAGAACAGGGGCACGAGAACCAATTGCGCCGGAATCATCAGGCCGCTGAGAAAATAGAGAAAGATGGCGCGATTGCCCCGGAATTCGAAGCGGGCAAGCGCATAGGAAGCCATTGCCGATAGGACCAAGACGCCGATCAGCGACGCCGTGGTCACGAGGACGCTATTGGCGAAGTAACGACTGAAATGGGACTCGACCCACGCCTTCTGGTAGTTCTCTTTCACGGCCTGAACCGGCGCCGGCACAGTGGGCTCATCCACGTAGGGCGATCCGGTGATCAGCCACGGAGCGCCGAAGGGGTTCCTGAATATCTCCTGAGAGCTTCGAAGGGAGTTGGTGATCACCCAGACGAGGGGCATCACGACCGCGGCAAGCCAGACGACGAGGATCGTGTAGGTGACGATGCTCTTGATCGCGGAAACCATCAGTACTCGATAGCCTCCTTGCGTGACAGGCGTAGCGTGAGAAGCGTGGAGAGAAAGACGAGCACAAAGAGCAGTACGGCCACCGCCGAACCGTAGCCAACGTTGTATTCGGTGAACACCTTCTGGTACAGCACGGTGGCAAGCACGTGCGATTCCTTTTGGGGCCATTGGTTCTCCATGATCCATACGGCGTCAAACAATTTGAGACAGCCAATGACCAGAAAAACGAGGCCGACCGTCAGCACCTCGCGAATAAGGGGCAGGGTAATGTGCCAGAACTTCCTGAACTCCGTGGCGCCATCCAACGTCGCCGCTTCGTAGAAGGTTTCCGGAATGTTCTCCATCGCCGCGAGAAAAAGAACCATGTAGAACCCCGTGGACATCCAGATGATCATTGGAACGATCGAGTAGATGAGGTACTTCGTGCCGGCAAAGGGAAACGGCAAATCGAACGGAATCACGGGAAGTTGAGGCAAGCCCCAGGCGCTCAAGTGGCCGTTGGCGCTGACCAAGGCGCGCTGGATAAGCTCGAGGCAGCCATTGATTACCCCGAAATCGGTGGTGCTATACAGCAGCACCCAAAGCAGCGAGATCGCCACGGACGAAATGACGTTGGGAAAGAAGAACGTGACACGGAAGAGAGTCGCACCGCGGACTCGGCGGTGCAGCAACGCCGCAAAGAATAGCGAAAGCAGCAACGTGAAACAGCCGCCGAAAGCCATGAGTATGAGGTTATGTTGGAGCGCGGCGACGAAGAGATCGCTGTCACCAAAAAGATCATAGAAGTTTCGCAGGCCTACCCACTCGGGTATGGATAGACCATCCCATTTCTGCAAGCTGTAGAGCAGGGCGCGCACGCTCGGAAAGGCGACGAACGCCGTATACAGAAAGAAGGCGGGCGCCAGGAACGAGACTACGAAGACTTGCTGCTCCTTCCGCATCTTCATGGCGATTCTCCGAACTTTGCCGAGTCATACGGCCTGTAGTCCGGTATGGGACTGCCGGGAACGGGATGCTCGCGGATTTGCGTAAGCCCGTCATCGAGCCGCTGGCAAAACGCTTCAGGGGTGATCTCGCCGCGCAGCAGTTGCGACATGGCGGGAACCAGATTCTGGTCGCCCCATTGGACAAATAAGAACGTGAGCCGTTCAGTGAAGATGCCTGGAGCGCCCTCGATCATGTCCATCGCCGATTGAAGAGCCGGACTCAGAGTCTCGCGTTTGGTCCCGCCTTTGATAGGAGAAATGGCGCCGCTGGTGGCGCCCTGACTCGCGGCGTTCAGGGGCGAGATGAGGTAGCGGCAGAAGTCGAGCGCGAGATCGGGATGCCGGGAATCGGCGGGCACAAAGAGAAATTCACCGCCTTGCCCGTTGAACAGGCGGGGATTCCCTTTTCCGCCTTCGACGGCAGGAACCGTAAACGTGCGCATCTCGAACCCGGGGGGCGTGCTCTTCTTCATTTCATTTTCGAGCCAGACGCCGCAGAAAATGAGCGCGGCGCGGCCGCCGACGAATTCCAGTTGGCTTTCGGTATGGGTCATGGCCATGGCGCCAGGCTCGAAGTGTTTCACCGCGGAATCCTGCAATAAGCGAGCCGCCCACACAGCGTCCGGGTGGCTGAAGGCGCCGGGTTCAATCTGGTTGATACGGTTGATCGCGGCCACGCCCCCGCAACGCTGAACGAGCGAAATATAGGTGGACCACGCGTAGTACGGGTATTTCCCCTGGAACGCGATAGGCGCGATACCCGCGGCTTTGATCTGATCGCACAGCGAATCGAACTGCGCCCAAGTCTTGGGAACGCTCCACCCGTGCTCCCGGAACTGCTTGGCGTCGTACCAGCAGCACCACGCCCCAAACGCGCCCGGAATGGCGTATACCTTGCCCCCGCTGGAAAAGGTGTCCAACGTCCCAGGTATGAAGGTGTCCCGCCATGGAGCGTCGGCGCCGTACGCGGGTTTGTCGAGCGCGCTGTCAAAGGGATACGCCTTTCCGGCGCGGACCAAGAGCCACATGGGAATGTTCGTAATGACGATGATTTCCGGCGGGTCGCCGCGCAGGATTCGCGGTTTGACAATTTCGGCCACGCGCTGATCGCCCCATACCCGCACGCGTATCCCCTCGGCGGCATGTTCAGCGGTGTACTTCTCGGCAATCTTCTGTTGCCAGTTGATACCGTATCCCGCGTCAAACATGGCCACTTCGACTACTCGCTCCTGCGAAACGCTGGCGGGAATACGGTGAATGGCGTCGCACCCCGTCATAGGCAGGATTAGGAGCGCTGCACAGCGTGTCAGTACGCGTGAGATTCGCATGCTGCCCCGCATTCTAGTGCAGGGACGCTGGATTGCACAACTTCCGGGAATGGGAGGGATGTATGGGGGTGTTTCGGACGATTATTGCGCCGAGGGCGCAAACGTTGTCTTGCGATTTCCGCAGACACGTGCTACGGTGTGCGGTACGGAGATGACCTCGGCGAGTTTAGGCAAAGAGGGGTATGCGATGCCAAACGAACTCACGCAGTACTTGCGCGTAGGGCAACGGGCTTTGATCCATTTCGGCGCCGGGGCGCCAGAAGAATGGCGCTCCTCGACGACAATACGCGGCTGGGTGGCCGGTATCTCGCTGCTGTTGGATACACCGGTGCTTGACGGGATTCGGGTCTCCCTCGAACGTGGCGGCGCCTGCACAACACGTCTATTGGTCGAGGGTATGGCGATTGGGTTCAATTCGGTCGTCGCCGACGCTAACCGAAACCAGTCAATCTTTCGGGTTACTTGGCCTGCCGACGTCGAGTATGTCGCAATTCGAAAATTCGAACGAATGAAGTTGCGCGCTCCCGGCGTGCTACACACCACCGATGGGGAGAAATTCGACGTCGAAGTGCGCGACGTGAGCATCGGCGGATGCCGGCTGTTCACGACCCAGTCCATTAATACAGGTTCCGAGGTAGGCATTTCCCTGCAGCTATTCGGCGGCAGCGCCTTGGGGCCGATCCCCTCCGTAGTGCGCAATGAAGCGGCCACCGGGAAAGGTGTCCTGGTGGGGTGCCAGTTCACCAATTTGGATTCGGTGTCTCGTCTGGAGATCGAGTGCTATCTTGGCACTCGGCCGGACGTAATACGCGCCGGCGCGACGAGTACACCGCGGGCCGTCATCATCAGCCGCGATCTGGCGTTCATCGAGTCCGTGCGAGGACTTCTTGACGCCGCGGAGTGCGAGGTGGTCGCGGCGCCGAGCGCGGTAGACGGCTTTCATGCGCTCCGCGCAGCGCCAACCCAGGTCGCGCTGGCGCAATGTGATTTGCCCGACATGACCGGCGTAGACATATGCCACGTGACGCACCTCGCGCACGGCCTGGAAAAGCTTCCCATCATACTCTTTGGCGGCATGCCAGAAGACGAGGCGGCCGCCAACGCCGCGGGCGCCTGGCGGTTCTTTCCGTCCGGGACGCAGCCGAACATGATCGCGCGCGCGATACAGGAGAAGTTGGCCCCCGCCGTCTCCCCGTAGTCCTCCCCCAGCAAAGAGCGCGAGGGCAAGCCCGCAATTGCCAATGCTGGGCGTACGCTGACTCGTCCGACAAGTCTGACTCGTCCGACAAGTCAGATAGCACATCAACCCCAAGAACCTACAGTACCCGCAAGACAGCGCAGCAAAGGTAGGACGTTTCCGGCATGGCAAGAAGCACGGGATGGTCGGGCGCGGCGCCCCGGACATCGAGCGCCCAGACTTCGCGCCGAACGGCAGCCGCCGCGCGCTTCAACATTTCGAGGAAGGCCGGCGTGTCCACAAAGTGCGAACAGGACGACGTAATCAGGTAGCCACCCGGCACGACGGCGTTCATGGCGTCGCGGTTGATCGCCTGGTAAAGGCCCAGTGCCCGGGCCGTTTGCGATCGCGCCTTGGCCAGCGCGGGCGGATCAAGGATGACAACATCGTAGCGCTCGTTGCGGTTCAGCGCATCGCGGATGTCAGCGCACTCAAATTGGCACAGGTTCGACAGCCCATTGATCTCGGCGTTTGTTCGCGCCGCTTCGATCGCCGGCGCGGAAGTGTCCACTCCGAGGACCTGGCTCGCGCCGGCGCGGGCGGCGTGACAACTCCACAACCCTGCGTAGCAGTGCCCGTCAAGGACGCGCGCGCCCGGCGCCAGGGGCTCGACTGCGTGGCAGTTGGTACGCTGATCGAGGAACATTCCCGTCTTCTGCGCCGCCTCGAGGTTCAGTGTAAAGGAAAGTCCATTGAGTGGAAACGTAATCGTGGGCGGTACATCGCCGTGACGCTCCTTTTCTCCACATACGCGAAACAGGACGCCGTGAACGTCAGGATAGGCCATGAACGCATGGGCGAGGTTGCTGGTTTGGCCCTCGTAGAACGCGCAGGAGCTGTCCACGACAACCACATCGCCGTAACGATCTGCAACAAGTCCCGGCAATCCGTCGCTTTCGCCAAAGACCCAGCGATACGTTGTTTCACCGGGCAGGACGGTCTCACGATAGGCGCGCGCCCTGGCGATCGCATCGCTCATGAAGGCTTGATCCAGCGGCGCCTGACGCCGCGTCAGAATCCGCACGGCGATGCCCCCTTGAGATTGATAGAATCCCCGGCCAATGAATCGGCCGGAATCCGAATCGACGTCCACGACCTCGCCGTCTACAAAGTCGGGCAAATCGATGAACTCGTTGCGGTAAGCCCACAGGTGGCCGCGAAGCAGACGGCGATCTTCTTTCGGTTTGAGGCGCATGGTGATCATGCAAAGCAGTGTACCGCATCACGCGCCGAAGGTCGAACCGTTACACCGCGAATCCCGCCGCGCCCGGAATCCGTTTGTGCTTCTTATGGCGCGCCGGAAAAGCGTCGCGCAAGAGAAGCGGTAGTTGACGGCGGCCGTCGGAACATGCAGATCCCAAATGAAAGGCGGCGCTCCGGGCAATTGCTCCCGAAGCGCCGCCATAGGGTCTTGCAGATACAGCGCCTACGACACGGCGCTGTTTACGATCAATTGAACGTCGATAGAATCTACATGGCCATCGCCATTTACGTCCGCGTCGTAAGGTGAAACATCAATACCCAACGCGGCGTTGATGACCACCTGGATATCCACCGCGTCCACCAGTCCGTCCCCGTTCACGTCGGCCTCGACCAACCTGCGCACTACGACGACGGAAGACGATACTTGGGCGCCCTGGAGGCCGCTTGCCGAAACCGGAGTTACGGAGAAACTCCAGCTATCTCCACCCTGCAAGTACGCGCTCGGAACGACCAACTGCCCAGCCAGAATCGGTACGACCGTTCCGTTTCGGTACCAGGTGATAACGCTCGCACCCTCGGGCACGCCCGTCGCGTGCGAGTAGGTATAGTGCCCCTCCAGTATGTCGCCGATAGCGGGCTTCAAAGGAGTAATGGTCAGATTACTCGCGACTGGAAGTACGTTCGCGTCTGCCACATAAATCGTGACATCTTGCGCCACCACGTCCGCTCCCTTCTGAGCCTTTATAGTCGGGTTGTATTGGCCTTGCTGGTTCAATCCCGTCGGCCACGAGAACTGTCCGCTGCTTGGGTTGATGGACGCTCCAGGCGGCAGTCCTATCGCGCTGTATGCGACGCTTGCCGAAGGAGGAGTACCCCCGGTCGTAGTGGCCGTGAACGTTACGAGATCACCCGCGGTAGCGGAAAGCACAGGGATGGGATCGAGCGCGAACCGTGTTGAAATCCCCATCTCTGACAAATCGACTAGATTGTTCACGTAAGTCAGGGGGTCGGGTGGTACACCGCGGCCATCTGACAATCCGCAAATGGCGTTAAGGGCGTTGAGCTCCATATACGAAATGCGGATGTGACCGCTATAGAACAGTTCCGTCTGCACAGTGTTGGTCTTGGTAGACCCAAATTCAGGAATCTTGTCGAACGTTACGACCACCCGGTCATCCATAAACCGAAACCAGGCCTCGCCTCCGGATCGTGGCGACAACTCGGAGAAGAGAAACGAGACTTGTGGTACTTCAAAGTTCGTGGGTAGCGGCTGCGCAAGGCTATCGTTACCGTAGATCGCTGTCGCGACCCTGAACGCAACGGCTCCATTGGCCTGAACGTAAATTCGATTGTATCGCCCGCCGAAATAGGGAAGTGGCGTGCTGAGGTTCACCCAATCATGACCATCGTCCATCAGAAAAAGTCGAATCGCGTTCGTGCGCGGGATCGGCAGCGCGGATATATTCTTCGTCACGGTAGCCGAATAGTCGCTGTAATTCACATACGAGTCCGGCTTTCCGGATGCGGCCGCGGCGGCAATGTCGTAATTGGGTGTGAAAAGTATCTGTGTAAAGCTTAGGTCCACAGAACCGTGATCGAACTGTTCCGTGAAAGAACTTGGGACGGGGCTGCCCGCGACAACCCTGGCGAACAACGCGCCAGAAGTGAACGGATGGCTATCGCCGGTGGGAGCGTCCAAGGCATAAAAGTATTCCGTCCCGCTGGCTAGCCCAGGGTCAACAAATGAGTCGGCATTGCCCGCAAACACCACCGTGCCGTCCAATTGCGACGTGGGGAATCCTCCGGTCTTGCGAATCAGAATCAAGGTATCCGATCCGCAACTCCGGTTCTCCCAAGTAAGCGTCACATTCCCGCTGGCGCCCTGGGATTGAGCGCGGAAATGACGCAACGGAACGGAGTTGGGAGCGATTTCAACCGCGCACATGGCGGCCTCAATATTCTGGCGCTCGGCAAACGTGGTGCCGATGTTGTGGGCGGCCTGGGAAAGCGCCGCATAGAGATCGTGGTAGTTCGACGAGGGAACAAGCAAATGAACCTGCGCTTCGTAGTACAGTTGCGCTACCTTAGGGATACCCATCGGGTTCACATGCACACCGTTGAAAAACTGGCCGTCGGTCAACAGGAAACACAGCTTGTTACTCACCCCGCTGTTTATGTGAACTCCGCCATTATCACCCTGCCCGGTATAATAGTAGGGCGAGTGTAGGCGATCTGGGTCGGAATATATCGTCGGGTCAGACATACTACGAAACGCGCCAATGGGTGAGTCAAATCCAATGCGCCACCGCAGGTTTGAGGGTAAGCCGCTGTCGTGATAGGTCAAAGCCACGCACTTGCCGAATACATCCGAGAGCGACTCGTTGATCGCTCCTGATTGGTTCAGATAGATCAGATTGGACTCGTACTGAGTAACTCCGTGCGTTAGCTCGTGGGCGATGATATCTTCCTCGGCAGTCCAGCCCGACCCAAAGTACATACGCAACTTGTCCGGGTCCCAATATGCATTCTGAAAGGGACAGTCGTAGGTGCTCGGACAGAATTGGACTGTAGCGCTCAACGACAGCCCCTTGTTGTCGATGCTGTCACGGCCGAACATATTAAAGTAAAAATCGTAGGTATCCCCGTAGAAATCGTACGCTTGATTCACATCCGTAACAAAGGTAGGACTCTGCCCTTCGGCCCGCGCCAGGAAACCGGGATCCGTTGCCGTGCTTTTCGCATCGTAGATCTGCCGATACTTCGCATCGTATATCAACGAATAGTGAAGCGCAATCGTGCCGTTCACAG
>JACRLJ010000094.1:0-7020 GCA_016215105.1 Candidatus Hydrogenedentota bacterium | reverse complement strand
ATCTTCCATGCAAGCACATCTGCGCCGTTATTGCCAACGACGGACGGATCATAAATCGTCAGTATTGGCGAACTCGTGACTGCGAATGTCTGACCGGGATTGCTTCCGGCAAGGAATTCGACCGCATACTGCTTGGCCTGTCCGGCCGTAATCCTCGGAGTGGTTGGAACTTGCCCGGAGTCAAGAGTTTGGGTATCCGTCATAAGGTGACTAAGGAAGAAGGCAACATTGCTCGTGTCGTCCATCTGAACGCTTACCGCTGCTCCGAAGACTGGTAGGCCAGCGTACGTCTGATCCAATCGCACGTACGAGCGATCCGGCGTCTTGCTGACTCGCGCTCCGGTGTAACCCAGCTTGGGGCTCTCGTTCGCGATGGCGCCGGCATGAGCCGCCAGAAATAATCGCGCCGCGGCTTCTTCGTTCAGACCCTTCCCCCCCGAATTGTCCAGATACCCCCCGGGAGGCGCGCCCACGGATCGGACGTACCCCGTTTCCGTGTAGGTTGCACGCACTGGTTCGGCCGACTTGCCGCTGTGCAGCGTTCGGAACAGGTCAGCAATATCATTGAGGTCCGGTTTCGCTGGTTCGGCAAGTGCGCTGAAACAAATGCACATCGCTATGGTCAGCACGCCGACAAAAAGTTTCCCGCGCATTACGTTGTCTCCTCAAACTTGTGCCCCACGCACGGCTACGATAATCTCAGCGCTTATGGCCAAGCAACGTGGAACAACGCCCCGATCGTTTGCTTGCTACGCGCGGCGCACTCTACCTCGTCCGTACCCAGCACATCGCTGGAACGAAGCCGCGTAAGCGCAGGCCAATTGGCAATGCTGCGTCAAGTATAATCCTAACAAGGCTTAGCCGCAACCTCGAATTTGCGGATAGAATTTCGCCCCGGGCGATACCTATGCCGCCCGCGCAAATGGAGATACCAAACAGCCTACCCGCTTCTCGGCCAAGGGCGAATCCGCACCTCAATGCGCACTGGCCCAAAATGCGAAAAGTGCGGAAAAGAAATCCGCCATGGCTTCATTGCGGTGCGCCGAGCAACGCTACCCGGATCAATTCACGCAGGCGCGCGATGCCCAGCCACTCCTGCAAACCCAACGCGGCCAGGAACAAGACCGGTCCAACGACACACGCCGTTGACTCAGGGTGGAGCGCAAAAAGCCCAGTCGTTCGGATTCCGTAAGCGACTGCGGCAACGCCAAGCGACACCAGAGCGGAGGCTAAAGCGGCGCGAAGGGATGATGTGAAATGGAGTGCCCCGCGAATGCTTCGGGAGCCAAAGTAAGCGCCCGCGGCATAGCTGACGACGGTTGCGATGGCCGCGCCGCGGACCGAGAGCAGCGGTATGAGCGCCAGATTTAATAGGAGATTCGCCGCCAGGCCTATCACGACTGTCGCGTTCGCGGCGCGGGCCCGGCCCATCCCGCAAAGGATGTGGACGTTCAAGTAGCAGATGAAGAAGAAAATGCTGCCAACCGCCAGGATGTTGAACGCGTCGGGCGCATTGAGAATATCCCCCCGGAAGAGAGTGCGTATGATCACATCGCAGAAGCAGGCCATGAGAACACCGGCGGGCAACAAGGTGGCGATCGCCGCTTCGTAGATGCGGCCGATGCCGTCGGCCAGGAGGCCTTTCTCACCCCGATGCCACAGCGTAGTAACCATGGGCATGAAGTTGCCCACGGCGGCCAGGATGAGACTGTAAATCAGCATCAACGTAGGCGCGGCAAGCTGATACGCGGCAACCGCGCGCAGGTCGCGTCCCAACAGCGTCAACATCACGGTGTCCATGTAAGAAAACACCGTGATGCCCCCGAATGCAATGGCCATGTGCTTGCCCGTGTTGAACACCTCGAAAAGCAATGCGGTGTCCCAGCGGAACGTAACGCGTTCCCGCAAGTCCGGGCAAAGCCAAAGCAGACCGAACGCGCCGAGTACCGCGGCGATTGCGGCCGAGAGCGCAAACGCCCACGCTGCCGCCAATACTCCGAACCCCGATCCGAGAAGAAGCGCCGTAATCGCAACCACTGAAATAACGCGGCTCAGGTCAGTCAGATTGCGCAGGCCAATGAACTGCAACCCAAGCAACACGCTCATTACGGTCTTGAAAGGCTGCAGAAAAACCATGAAAAGCGCAAGGATACGAATCAGCGCAGCGGCCTGCGGGGCATGGAAGACGTGGTCGGCAATAGGTTGCGCGAACAGCGCCGCGGGAATGGCCAACGCCGCGGACAAAACCGTCTGACACGCGAGCGCGTTGAGCCCAAGCGTTCGCGCGCCCTCGAAGTCGCGCTGCTCGCGCATGCGCGTAACGAAGGGTACTATCCCCGGATCGAAACCCAGCGCAAAGATCGGCTGAAGCAGCATGCACGCGGATATGAGCGCATAGAACAGCCCATAGTCTTCGGCGGAGAGGCGGCCATAAAGGATAACGCGCAGGACATAGAACAACAGACCGATCAGACCGGTCGTGATACCGGTGATCACGCTCTGCCGGAAATAGGCCTTGCCATAGCTCATCGCGCGCGGCCCCAAGCGCAGCGAACGGCCTCTTCCATCGCATCGGCGGCGCGAGCCAGTGTAAACGGCGCGATAGATTCGCGCGCGGCGGCGCTCATGGCTTCGCGGTCCGCGCTCGCGCTGAAATGCCGCTCGAGCACGGCCTGGATGGCGGCCGCGTTACCCGGCGGAACGGCGTAGCCGTTGGCGCCATCGTGAATCAAGTCCGGCGCCGCCCCCACCGCCGTCGTTGTCAAAACCGGGACCCCGCAGGCCAGCGCCTCGTTAATCACCAGGCCCCAAACCTCTTCGCGCGACGGCAGCGCGAATAGATCGGCGATTGCATAGTAATGCGGCAATTCCTCCCGTGACACGAATCCCGCGAAATGAACCTTGTCCGCCAATCCGAGCGTTTCCGCCTGCGCACAGTACTGCCGCTCGCCTTCGCCGCTTCCCGCTACTACGATCGCCACATCGTCCCGCTCGCGCGCAAACGCAGCGAACCCTTGCAGCAGGTCACCGAGACCTTTGCGCTCAATCAACTGTCCGCAATAGAGAATGACGCGCCGGCCAGCAACGCCCAGTTTGTGTTTCAGCGCGCCGCGTTCGTCTTCGGACACACAACTGGCCTCAGCGAAGTGCTCGGTCTCAACCGTGTTGTACGCGCGAAAAATCCGCGAGGGATCGGCCCCAAGCGATTCGAGGTAGTCCTGCGCGCGCGAGCCATACGCCACCCACGCCGAGGCGCGCCGCACCAGATTGCGAACGACCGGCCGCGTCAACGTACGCCGCCAGTTGGGTTCGCCAGAGGTGCTGCCACTCCACAACACCCATGGTTTCCCCGTCGCGCGCGACAAATAGGCCGAGTAGAACGCCGCCGGCGTATCCCAGCCCGCGCAGAGAATTACATCGCAAGGGTGTTTCGGAAGGCGTGAAGGAAGCGTGTAGTTGACGAGTACGCGATAGTCGCGGCTACCCAACGACACGTTGAGATTCGGCAATAGCCGGTACCGGAAAGCGTCCCCCGGCGCCTCGGCCGGCCATTCGCGGATCGACCGGACATCCCCCAATATCCACACCTCGAGTTCCACCCGTTTCGCCAGTTCCGCAAACAACGGCGCGCGATACGGCGTCAGAAAGTTGTGAAGTAGAAGCACGCGCGGCCTGGTTTTCGGAGTCGTAGTCATCGCCGCGTCATCCACAACACAGCGTCAGACCGAAAACCGGGGACTGACTCGCTTTTCGTCCGTTTGAAAAGCGTGTCTGTCCCCGCTTTTCGCGGCCTTGTTCGTTTGATAAGCGTGCCCGGCCCAAACGACGCTAAGATAGGCACGGACGGCCTCAAAAAAGTAGAAGCGGCGTCCCCGCCGCTTCCGATGGCCTTCCCACTGCGCATCGACTGTCCCAACCCCGTACTCCCATCTGCCCGACCCGTCCATTCGGGGCCAGACTCGCACTGTAATGATTCAGAACCGAAGCAACTTAACTGAACGCAGCGATTAAGCGAAAACCGGGGACTGACTCGCTTTTCCGCAGTTTGAAAAGCGTGTCTGTCCCCGCTTTTCGCGGCTTTCGCGTCCACAAACTCGTAGGAGTTCAATGCTCCCGTAACGTGCCGATAGCCGAATTCTGACTCATAGTATGCGCTTCCCAAGTGCTTTTCAAAGGCCGACTTGCAGCGCACCCCCTCAAGCCCCGCGCAATTCCGCCGATAGGATCGGTAGGCGTCGATGCGGATGCGCCAACGTGACAAGGAAGCTGCAGTGGTTTTCAGGTCTGTTTATAGTTCGCTTCTTCCGGCCGCCAGTTCACGGCAGGCCAGCGCCATAACCGCGTTCGACACGGTTAGCGGCCTGCTCGACCTCACCAAGACCCCGCGCCCCGTATCAGGCGCGCTGACAGGCGCGAATAGCGAGGAAACCCAGGCGTCCCTCACAATGCTCGCAAGACTCCTGCAACAAGGCGTAGTCGGTACGGAAACCTACGACGTCAACGGTCGCCCCTACACCCGCTTCATCGAAACCACCATCGGCGACCGCCGCCTCAACGGCCTTAAGCCATACCGCGACCGCAGCGTCACATCCTCACGCCTGGACCAGCGCGCATAAGAATCCCTCCACGGCCCAAACCGGTTGTCAAAACGCTTCAGTATACGTACAATCCCTGCAGGAACGCTGATAATAGCCGCACGTACGGCCAACATTGGGGACGACCATCCATGCTTCGACTAATAGCATCAGGTTCGGTGTGCTTCCTGCTTACTTTATCTGCTATGGCTCAAACTCGAGCGCGCGTGGTCGCTTCCTTTCCTGAACGTCCGAACGGTATGCAGGTGCTAGCAGCAGCTCCCTCCGCGCTGCTCGTATCGCGCTGGGGAGGTGGGATTAGACTATACGACGTCCACGATGAAAACGCGCCCCGGTTTGCCGGCGCGCTTGATGATGAACGCTTGGCCATAAGCGCGACCTTGACTCGAGATTTCGTATATACCGTAGGGTGGATGCGCCGATCGGTTGAGCGCGACCCCCAGGGGAATGTTCTATTTGGACTTAATATTATCGATTGTGCGGATCTTACCAAACCCACCATACTCGCGTCTGTCGCATTGCCCGTCGGAACGCCGCAAAGAGTCACGACCTCAGGCACTATGGCCTATGCTTTTACGTTCGATTCCAAAGCGGTGGCGCCCGACGCGGAAACCAGCGCGGGCCACTTGTATGTGTTTGATCTCAGCGACCCGGCAAAACCGAAAGTACGTGGGCGCCTTGAAACTCAAGGGACCGCATCGGACCTCTACGTTGAGGGGAAGTACCTTTGTTTGCCGGAGAAGCAACACAGGATTCATCTTGACGTTATAGCCACGACAGGATCTGCGTTGGTTGTTATTGACGTCAGGAATCCAGATCATCCTGTCGAAATCGGGCGTATGGACGTATCATTTGATACTAGCGCAGTGGCCGGTAACTGTGTTTACCTAGACAGTATTGGGGATGGAATTACTGTTGTGAGCGTCAAACAGCCGACCAAACCGCGCATCATCGCTACCATACCAATGCCTCGCGGACAGAGGTTTCTCGCTGCATCGGGCCAGCGTCTATTCTGCGTCGGAAACGGCCCCACCGGTGGACGGATTCAGGTAATCGACGTTTCGCACCCCTCGCACCCAAAGACAACTGTCACACTCGACCTACCAGTGAACAATACGATCCGCGCCGTGGCAGCGCTGTCTGAGAAGTCTCTGGCAGTCTATGACGATAGCGCGAAACTGAGTTTTATTACCATCGAATAGAATCGCCTCGGACGGCTTCCCCGGCTCCAGTACGCGCAGGTTGCCCAAGTGACGCGTTAGCCAACGTCATCGGCGCCTCATGACCACTGACCGCGCACGCGTCCGTCGCGCTGTGATTGCAGTAGTCTTGCACCTGGAAACTTTCCAAACACCAGTTGGGGCAAACGAGAATGATCAGACTCGAAGCAGCGTCACCGGTTCTTCCTCCTGGATTGCGGGAACTCCTGGACGATCTCGGAAGCGGCGAAACCGGTTTCGGAGGAACCACCGTTCCTACGGGAGAAACCACGATCGAGGACTTTGTCCAGCAATGCTGCGACATGACCGATCCTTCCACGCTGCAATCGGGACTCGTTCCGCAGACGACGTTCTGGGCATTGGATGCCGACGGCACGGTCGTCGGCATGGTAAGACTCCGCCACTACCTGAACGACAAACTCCGCCTGCAAGGCGGACACATCGGTTATTTCATCCGCCGTGATCAGCGCAGCAAGGGCTACGCGAAGGAGGCGCTTCGCCTTGCCCTCATCGAACTGCGCAAGTTAGGTGAAACGCGCGCGCTGCTCACCGTCGATCTGCGCAACATTCCCTCAATCCGTGTCATTGAGCGGAACGGAGGACATCTAGAAAGCACCGTGACAGACCCCGATACCGGAAGGTCCCACAGAAGATACTGGATTGATCTAGAGCCCTAACAACAGGCTGCTGCGCACCGCGAGGATGCCGCAGGGCCGCAACGATAGAGCACCTTAATGAATCACCGCTACGAAGGCATTTCAACGTGCAACGCCCCAATCCCGCTTTTCTTTGCTTCTTTCTTTTCCCGTGAAAAGAAAGAAGTCACCGGCAACTCCTGACGTCCAGCCCGCCGTGCGAGTCCGTCGCCGGCCATAGCTCCGTTGATCAGTCCACCAATGGGTTTCGGGTTTTCAGGCCGGAGAACCGTCCAAAATCGCGGTCCGCGGTCCACAATTCATCAACCCCGTGTGCCTGACACAGCGCAGCTACCCGTGCGTCGTGAAGCAGGGGACCGGTCTCGCGAGCGGCAGCGGCAATGCTCCGGGAAGTCTGCCAATAATTGCCTGACGTGGGCGTTGCCCACAACCCAGTGTAGTTGATTGGACAATGCGTCGGTGCCTTCCCATGATCTGTTTGTCCACACAAGACATGGGAAGGAGCGCCGACGCATGAACATATTTGTAACGAAATTCCGGGATATGATC
>JACRLJ010000093.1:15609-28363 GCA_016215105.1 Candidatus Hydrogenedentota bacterium | reverse complement strand
GGAAATCGTGATACCGCGCTCTTTTTCCTCGGGCGCCTTGTCGATATCGGCGTAATTCATGGCCTTGGCCTTGCCGGACTCGGCCAGAATCTTCGTGATCGCGCTGGTCAGCGTCGTCTTGCCGTGGTCCACGTGCCCAATGGTGCCGATGTTCACGTGCGGCTTCTTGCGCTCAAACTTTTCCTTGCCCATTGCTAACGTTTCCTCCTTACCCGTGCGGCGCCGATCCGCTCCGTGCGGCCCGCGCAAGACTGCATCCATAAGGTTAATCAAACCAACGCCGCGGCCCTGTATCACCGTCCGGCGTTCGCACTATGAAAATGGAGCCCACGATCAGAATCGAACTGATGACCCCCTCCTTACCATGGAGGTGCTCTACCGACTGAGCTACGCGGGCCCGGTCTTCAAACCTCGTTGTCAGCGTCATCCGCGGCAATACACCCCGGCAACAATCACAAGAAGGTCAAACCGTATGTTATTCGGTTGCAGCACGACCGCAATGGCTTCTCTGCCGACACTATCCGCGAGATGCGGAGACGTAGCCCGCAACGAAGTCACACCCAGTACCATCGGGTAGCGGCATGCCGCCGTAAGTACTTAATGGAGCGGGAAACGGGATTCGAACCCGCGACCCTCAGCTTGGAAGGCTGACGCTCTAGCCAACTGAGCTATTCCCGCCCAAGATAACATAAAAAATGGTGGTGAGACAAGGATTCGAACCTTGGTAGGCGTTAGCCAACGGGTTTACAGCCCGTCCCCTTTAGCCACTCGGGCATCTCACCGCACACTCAACTGTTTTATTGCCATATCCGCTACGTCCCGGCGCCCTGGGACGCGGCTCTCGTTCGCGCCCGGTCACCTCGAATAAAGTGGAGCTGGCGAAGGGCTTCGAACCCCCGACCTACGGATTACAAATCCGTTGCTCTACCAACTGAGCTACGCCAGCGGGGCGCGCCTAAAAACTCAACCGCCGCCCAGTGGGCGGCGAGATATGACTATATCAAACGCAAAAACGCCATGTCAAGAAAGTAATTACGACTCATTGACGCCTCGGAGAGGGAGTGTTGCCGAGGGCCGGTTATGCCACGCCGCCGTCGCGATTGCGGGGACCTTTGCGGCGCCCAAACCATTTCCCGTTTCGGACTTCGCCGTTCCGCACTGCGGCAGTCGCCGCTACTATCGCGAACACCACGCACACAGCCAGCACCGGCAGGCCGGCCTCGGGTCCGAAAGCACCGCCGGTCCAACGTTCGGGACCTTCGATGGTGACGTTTATGAGGCCGTGCAACTGGTGTCCCGAAACGGGGGCGCCATATATCGGCCCCTGAAAGATATTCCAGGACCAGTGGAGCCCAATAACGAACCACAAGTTCCGTGTCGCCATGTACGCCAAACCGAGCATCAGGCCCGCCATCACAATGCCTGCGGAACTCGCGGGAGAGGATGTTGGATAGTGACCGTGGGCCCATGCGAAATACACGCTGCTGGTGACCAACGCCAGCCAGGAGCCGGCGCATTCTTCTAGCAGCCGAAAGGTCAACGCGCGAAATACAATCTCCTCCGCGACGGCCGCGAGTAGCAGCGCGACCGATATACTGCCGAAATCGAGCCAGTTGCGCGCCCCAGTTCCCATTCCTGTCACGTGATACCACCCCGCCAGCGCCATAAAGAAGAAGACAACGGACATGAGCGCTCCGCCACTAGCCGTCCCGAGAAAGAACACGCGAAACGCTTGCTTTCCGCGGAATCCGAGGTCGCGAAGTGGCCGTCGCTCCATCACCAGCGCCACAACGAGCAAGTCCGTGATGGCCGCCGAGGCCTCCACCAGCTTAAGGGCTAGCAAGCTATCGAGACGCGAAAATACGAGCCGGCCGGCGCTATGAAACACGCTAAGAAAGACGGGGTACAGAACCAACGCGGCGGCCAAGCGCGTCAGCGGGAACTGCACTGCCCGCGCGAGCCATGAGGACTGTCGCTGCGCAGGTGGCTCAGTTTCCAGGGACACGGGCATACTCCACCGACATGAACGGAATTTGGCGCACACGCAAGACTTTGGCGCCAGACTGATCGCGCGAATACCGTCGTTACCGTATCATCGGCTTTAGGCGCGCGTTCTTCAACTGGCCGCGGGTAGGGTGACGAAGGGCCATCCGTACGGGTCACGTTCTCTCGGGGAGTACGCCCATCCAGGACAGGATGCGATAACGGAGGATCATCCCAATCATTTCGAGGCCGAGCAGCGCGGCGCGGAACTTGTTACCGGTTACCGAGGACTCGCCAACGCGGGAGCGGTAATTCACGGGGATCTCGATGAACGGTATCTTGTTGAGGATCGTGAGCAGCATGATTTGAGGGCCGAATGCGGAGCCGCCGATGGTGAATTGCGGCGCGATCTTCTCGTAGGCAGAACGACTGAGCAGGCGCATCGAACACCCCACGTCCGTCAGCAGGGTGGTATTAAACAAGAACTCCATAAGCTTGCCGACGGCCCAATTGCCGTACTTGAGCATGAAACCCATGTTGGCGCCTTCCCAAACGAATTCGCGCGACGTGCGCGTGCCAAAAACCACGGGCTTGTCGTCGGAGTACGCGAGCAGTTTGATCACGTCGTTGCCCGAGAAGGTGCCGTCGGGTTCGGCGATGATCAGGAGATCCCCTTTGGCCTCTTCGAGGCCTTTCCAAATCGCGTGACCGTACCCCTGGCGCGTTTCGTAGACCAGTCGAGCATTCGTTGGACGGACCTCTTCGTCCGCACCCGCGGCAGCGTTGTTGTTGACCACAACAATCTCGTCCACGTAGCCGCTGGCAAAGAACTCCTCGATGGCGGCGCGTATGGAGTCTTTCTCGTTGTACGTCGGGAACACCACAGATACCAGTTTATCGCGCCACATTCCTCGAGGTATCTCCTGTTTACCAGTACGTGTAGAAGTAAGACTCGGTCAGCCAGCATTGAAACGCCAAGAAGGTGAGTGTCGTGGCGAGCGGACGCAACGACTGACACCGGGTCCCGAGATCATCCAACAAGTGCGCCGCGGGCAACGCCAAGAACGGGAAAACGTACATCGCCGAACGCTCGCCCTCTCCCCGCGCCAAGTACAAAAAGTCCAACACCACCAACGTCAAGGCGAAAATGACGAAGAGCGTCCGGGTCCCGGCTGCGGCGTGCCGCAGCCTCGAAAAGAACAGGACGGACACCGGGATGCCCGCAAAGTAAAGCCAGCATAGAGGATTGAAGACCTTCCACGTCCACGACGCGTAGCGCGGCATCGCCTGGTCCACCTCGAACTGGTCGCGATTGAACTGTTCTTGGCTCACACGGAAACACTCGACGATATTGAATCCGGACCACGCATAAACCGCCCCTTGAACGGCCACGAACGCCAGAATCATAACGAAAGCTGTCTGTACCACTGCCCCGCGTGTCTCTTTGTTACGAAGCTTCCAGATCCCCACCAATCCGAAGTAGGCGCCAAGAGAAACCAGCGAAAAGGATATAAGCGCGAGAACCGCGTACAATGCCCCAGCGGCCAGCGAGTACCGCACGGACCGGCGTTCAACGGCGCGGCCAAACCAGAATAGCGTTAGGAACGTAAACGGGGTAAATAAGATGTCCGCGCTGGTGGCGGTAAACAGGACGATGGACGGCATCACGGCGTAAACGAGACAGCATGTCAACGCTACCCGTGTATTAGTGAGGTCTCGCGTCCACCAATACAACGGCAGGATGCCCAATGCGCCGAACGCCATCGTGGCGATCGACAGGCTCAACGCTTCCTGCCCTGCAAACCACGACAGAATCCAGAGCAGAACGATTGGGCCAGGTGGATGTACCTTGGCGTGCATTGACAGATACGGGTGGATTTTCACGTAGTCGTGAAACAGACCCTGGAAGGTCCGGCCTTTGCCTATATCGCTGATGTACTCATACTGGTAACGGCTGTACGCGCCAGAAATACCCTTGGGACCTTCCCGAAGCATGGCGATTGCCCCGGAGAAGACGAATGAAAATGCGACAATCCCGGCTAACATCCAGGCGACGGCGCGCCGTGTAAGGCCGGCGTCAAACCAGCGCAGCTTCTTCAACACAATGGTCAGGGTAACAATGGAGACGGTAAACACCGCCAATGCGAGAAGGTGCCACCGAACGACCGCCCAGTCGGCGCTCAGGACTTCGCCTAGTGGAGTCTTATCGACTCTGCCCCGTCCCACGGCAGCAATAAACGCGATGCCAGCCAGCAGCGCTAAACCCGCCCCGGCCGACAACGCTTTCCACCACCGGCGCGGACTGTCTGGAAAGAGATAACGCCGCCCAATTTCCCGGACGAGTATCATGGTTGCGATCACGGCAAGCGGAACGTCTATAACGCTGAACGCCGGTAAAACCAACGCATAGAACGGCGTAGCATGCGACCAGATGGCCTCGATTCCGAGAATCCAAAGGACTGTCATCCCCAGGAGATACCACAGCGTCCAACGGGTGTAGACTCCGGCCAAGCGGCGGCCGGAAAGGATGGGAGCATTTTCCACTAAAGACTGAAGCGACATGCCGCGTATTCTAAGAATGCCGCTGCACAGATGCAATGCGGTGTGATTGACGCCGATGGAACTTTGCCCAGATTTTGGGAATTCTATGGGAAGAGAATGGCTGTGACTACCAGGGATTGTGGTTGTCGTATTGACTTATCCACGGGATCGGGGATAAGATCGGCGTGTCCCGTGCGTCCTGACCTTGCGAGGTCGCCGGACCCGGACTTGGTCTGCGTGGGCGCGGCGTTCAACAGCGGGTTCAGAACAGATGCGGTCCGACGGGCGCGTCACTTCGATATGACCCGTATCTTCTGCCGACGTGTTTCGAGTGCGCCCGTACAAGACGCGAGCCAAAGTCAGTTGACCCTATGATAAGACGCTTTGAGCATTATAATTCGGATGCCTGGAACCCAAAGGGGCTACGGCGTTCGTTCGTTGCGTCGGTGGCGCTGCACGCAGGCGCCTTTGGGCTGATCCTGTTGCTCGTATGGAGCGGACACTCACGGATGTTGGCGCCAGGCGCAAAAGTGGCGTTCATACCCCGGGGACATCACCAAGGGGCAATAGACGACCCCAATGCCGCAGCCGTGGCCGCGACGCCACAGACAACATCGGAGCCACCAGCGCCGGCGCCGAAACCACCAGACCCAACGCCGCCCAAGAGCGAGGATAAGCCCAAGCCGCCGGAGCCGCCTCCGGTGAAGCAGAAGGAACCGGATAAGCCCAAGCTAAAGGACACCAAAGAGAGCAAGGTTAAGGAAAATTCCCCTCCAAAGCCGAAACCAGACGAGAAGAAAGCAAAAGACACACCTAAAGACAAGGCAGAAAAGACTGCAGAGAAGAAGACCAAAGACAAGACCGGCCAGAGTAAGAACCAAAAGCTGGCGCTGGCGGACATGATCCCGCCCTCGGACGAAACGGCGCCCAAAGGAAAAGGCGCGGTGAAGCCGCAGCAAGGCCAAGCCGATGGCGAGGAAAAGCTGGGCGTCGAGATACAGGAAGGGCTTCCGGGTGTTCTCACTTATTGGATCGGACAGGTACAACGTAAAGTCAAGTCTAAATGGGAGACTCCTGAAGGAGTGCTCATCGTGCCTGATCAGAACGCGGCGCAAATCGGATTCATCGTAAACCGCAAAGGCGAGTTGGTTGGACAGCCAGAGATAGTGAAAGAAGCGAGCGATCCCGTGGTGGCGCAATCGGGTCTCAAGGCCGTGTTGGATTCCGCCCCACTTCCGCCATTGCCCGATGACTTCGAAGAGAATCAACAACAAGTAATCATTACATTTCGATTGGTGAGATAAAACAATCGGTTCCGCACCCCTTGGCCCGGCCTCGGGAGCGAAGCCATACAACGAGGAGTGATCCCGTGAACGTTTCGTATTTCGGTTGGATTGTCAGCGCCTTTTGCATTCTGAACACCGCGGCATACGCCGCCGGACCTGTCGTTTTCGATGTGTCGGGGCAGGGCAAGGACCACCGCACTCCGGTCGCCGTGCCGGCCTTCGCCGCAGTTGCGGGGCAGGAATCCGTCGCGAAAATGATGTCGGACGTCATCGCCTATGACCTGGATTTCTCCGGCGAGTGCAAGATCCTGGACAAGGAAGGCTATCCCCCTTCCTTCAAGGGGTACACGCCGGATGCGACGCAAGTGGATTGCGCGCCGTGGAAGGCTATCGGCGTCGAACACCTCGTATACGCCTACATTACGCAGGAAGGATCCAATATCGTCGCGGAATGCCGTTTGTTTGACGTCCACACCGGGCAACAGGTCGTGGGCAAGAAACTGCAGGCGGGAACTGAATGGGCCAGGCTGGTCGCGCACCAGTTTTCCGATATTATCATCGAGCGGTTGACCGGGACGCCTGGAATCGCCACATCGCGAATCTGCTTTACCAACGGCGTCACGGGAAAGAAGGAGATCTGCATCGCCGACTACGACGGCGCGAACATGAAACAGCTCACACAACACAACTCGATCTCGATTCTACCCAAATTTTCACGGGACGGATCGAGGCTCGCCTACGTTTCGTACAAGGATCATTTCCCCTATCTATACGTGCTTGAAATCACGTCCGGGAAATCCGCAGTGGTTTCCAAGAAGTCCGGGCTAAACGTTTCGCCATCGTGGGCGCCTGACGGCAAATCCCTGGCGATGGTCTTGAGCAAAGACACAAACAACGAAATATACGTCCGCAGCCTGGTGGGCGATGAATACACCCGCCTGACGAACTCGAAGGGCACGGATACCTCGCCCTCTTTTAGTCCAGACGGTTCGCAGATGGCGTTCGTCACGGATCGCGAAGGCTCGGAACAGATCTTCGTCATGAACCGCGACGGCAGTAATCAGCACCGCATTTCGTTTCAGGGCGGCCGAAGCTACGACCCCGCCTGGTCGCCCGACGGAAAACACATCGCATACGTCGTCGACAAGGGCGGACAGCAGATTTACGTGTCAACGGTGGATGGGAATGACTACCAGCAGGTAACTCGGGCGGCGGGCAACGCCGAAGGCCCAAGTTGGTCACCCGACTCGCGGCATATCATCTATGCCAATTCCAGCAGCCTGCAGCTCTGGACCGTGACCTTATCGACAGGTGCCGAACAAAAGATCCCGAATATCGCTGTCGCGTGCCAGGGGCCGGATTGGGCCCGCCGGCCCGCGCAGTAGCGTCTGTCTCGCGGTTGTCTGTGAACCCGCGCACTAGTTGTTGAAAAACAAGGTCACACGCATGATTCCGTAGAGGCGGACAAGAAGCCGCTACCTGGGATTGTCCGCGTAGTCCGGCCGAGGTACCGTACATGAGTGAGAAGATTGTCGTTCAAAACAAGCGGGCACGGCATGACTATCATGTACTCGAGACACACGAGGCCGGCATTGAATTGCGCGGCACTGAGGTGAAGTCGCTCCGCGAAGGCCACATGATCCTCAAGGACAGCTACGCCGACGTAACCAGCGGGGAACTGTTCTTGCGGGGAGCGCACATTAGCCCCTATGAGCAGGGCAACATCTACAACCACGAACCCGAACGGCCGCGACGACTGCTTATGCACAAACGAGAGATTGTGCGCATCGGCGCGCAGCTTGCCGAAAAGGGTTTAACGCTGGTGCCGCTAAAGGTGTACTTCAAGGAAGGCCGCGCCAAGATCGAACTTGGCCTCTGCCGCGGCAAACACACCGTCGATAAGCGCGACACCCTGCGCGAGCGCGCCGTGATGCGTGAAGCCAACCGGGACCTCAAAGATCGGCGCACGACCTAGGGCAATCTGAGCCCCTCAGGATTCCTTGGCCGGCTCCGGATCGAAGACCGGGAAACGCAGAATGAACAATGATCCGCGGCCACCGCTGTCGCCGAGTACGACCTCGCCACCGTGCCGCTGCATAACGTTTCGGACCACCGCTAACCCGAGTCCGGTGCCTTTGTCACCTTTCGTCGAATAGAACGTATCGAATACCTTTTGCCGATTCTCCACAGGAATGCCTCTTCCCGTGTCCTGTACAGAGAGGCAGACGTGCGGGCCTTCCGTCCATGATCGAATCAAGATTTCCTTGGGCTCGGCCTGATGGTCCATGGCTTGGCACGCGTTGGTTATGAGGTTGAGGATTGCCTGGCACACCAGCGTGAAATCGCCTTTGCAGTGCCCCAGTTCCGAAGAAAGGTCACGGCGCACCGACACCCCCTGTTGGTGCAGGAAGGGACGCCCCACCTCGATGCAAGCGTCAAGCACATTGTTCAGATTGAACGACGCGTTCACGTCAGCCTGGTTGCGAAGAAAACTCATGGTGGTGCGAACGATGTCGCCGCAGTGGTGAACTTGGGACAACATCACCTGCAGGCGGCTGTCGATGTCGCCTTTGTTCGGATGATGGATCATCATTTCAATGTGGCTGCCGATAACGGAGAGTGGCGTGCCCAGATCGTGAATCATTCCCGACACGACACGCCCGACCGTCTCAAAACGATTTGCTTCAAGCGCCAGCTTTTCCAATGAACGGCGTTCATAGTCTTGACGCCGCTTCGATAGTGCGGCATCGACTTGTTTAAGAAACGCGTCATTGTCGAACGGCTTCTCGATGTACGCGAATGCCCCGTACTCTACCGCCTTAACCGCAGTCTCGAGTTGTCCATATCCCGTGAGAATGATGACTTGGATATCCTGGTTTTGCGCCTTCACTTGACGAAGCAGATCAACCCCGGTCTGCCGAGGCATTCGCAAGTCCGTAATGATTACGTCGATTTCCTTCTGCTCGACGATTTTGAGTGCCTCCGCGACGTCACACGCCAGGTAGATGTCGTAGAATTCTTTAAGCAACATCCGTAAGGCTTGCCGAGGCCCATTCTCGTCGTCCACAACCAAGACGGAGCCACTCAACGTTTGTCCCGTTGGAAGGGCGCTGCTTTTCGTATCCACCGTCGTCCTTAGTTCCGCTCGTTTGAACAATGCCGGTATAAGTACATCTAACATAATAGACCTCAATTCCCAATTCCATCACAACTGCTAAATGCAAGTGATGTGCCAAAAGTGGAAAGGCGTAGAAGCCTAGCGATGTCAAGAGTTTACTGAGTTTTCCTAAACTATCGCGTCGTACATATTTGTACAGGATCCCTGTTCCGGTCCCTGTTGCGTCCAAATTTGTACGGAGCGAAGAGGCGAAATTCAGGCTTCAGCGCGGTCAAGAAGGGAAGAACTCCTGCGCATTGCACAGAGCGTCTTCGTGTTTTCCTGGAGACGTGATCGGTAGCGAAAACGTAGACCGTCGAACAGGATGGAGGAAGACCCGCGTGTGCGATCTGGAGGCCCTGCGACTTACAAATGTGTCACGGTCACCGGCAATAAACAGATTGCGCCTGGAGCAGGTTTCGTACAGCGCAAACCGCGCCCAATCCGCCGGTGGGATCACGCCAACGACGCGGCGATTCGCAGGGCGATGGGCTACCATGCCGGTGAGGGTGTTATTATCCGAGAGCTACCAGGGAACCTCGCAGGCGCTGAAGGATATCTACTCAGGCGCAGCGGGCAGTCTGAAATAGATTCGTCGAAGCCGGAGTCGAGGGACCATTCTGCTAAACTATCCGTAGGCACTCGACGTGAGAATGATGAACTTGACCCGCGCAATTCGGAGAAGGTGTTGTGAGGCCCCTGCTATCAAAGACGTTCTTGCTTGCGTACGTGGCGGTGATCTGGTCATGCCCAGCGCTCGCGAGCGACACTTGCACGAACTGTGGCGCCGAGCCTAATCTCTCGGATGCAGAGGTCTTTCTTGCATCTCAGGGATATCCCTCGACCGACTACACCGTCCTGTTCTCCTGGAGCGAACAACTCTCGGATGGCAGCGGGAAGTACGTTACGGGCTTTCACGTCAATCCGATTCGTGGAAGCGTTCCCTTCGATCTCTACAGCGACGACGCCGGAAACCTGTTGAGCAGCGAACAGGTCGCCAGACTCGGTATCGTCATGAAGCGCTGGGATCTTCCTCCCGCGGAGACCGTCGGCTACATTCCCGAAACCGTGACCAAGGACCTTCCGCCCCCCCCTACCCCTCTTGGTCCGAGTAACGGCTTGATACCCCTCGAAACCGTGCTTCTTCCGCGCATCGATCAACAGAAGGCGCTGCAGGAGGACGCGGATCGAATGGCGTCCGGGCGCAAGGGCGGCCGCCGAATAGCAGTTTTCCAAGACTTCGACCGGGCGATTCAAGTCGATGGGTACACGGCAACTCGGGGGGCATGGCAACGCGCGCTACATGGCGGGCGCTTGTGGTCCGTATCCATCGTGGCGCCCGGCGCACTGGGCATGCGCGTTCACTTCGCCGAGTTATCCCTTCCTGCCGGCGCCCAGCTCATCGTTTACAACGAAAACGACCCAATGGAGGCCCTGGGACCCTACTCACAGCCCGCCAAGAACATGCTCGATCTCTGGAGCGCCACGTGTTTCTCGGACTCTGTCATTGTCGAGTGCTATGTCCCCGCTGGCATCGAAATCGGCGCGGTCCATATCAAAATCGACAAGATCACGCATCAGTACGTTCCCTTTGCCTACCTACCGTGGGCCGAGGCGGCCTGGAGCAAGTCCGCCGGAACCTGCAACAATGACGTGTCCTGCTATCCGGCTTGGGCTACGGCCGCAACCGGCATCGCGGGTTACGACGGTATAGGTCCCGATGGAGGGTTCTTCTGTTCCGGAGCGGTGCTTGCCGACACTTCGAATTCGGCCACGCCATACTTTCTGACTGCAAACCATTGCGTAAGCTCGGCCAGCACCGCATCTACCTTGGAGTTCTTTTGGTTTTACCAGACCTCGACCTGCAATGGGACCCCGCCTAGCAGAAGCTCGGTACCCACAACAACAGGCGGGGCGGCTTTGCTCGCGAACACAGACGTGACGAGCGGCGCCGATTTTTGCTTGCTGCGCCTAAACACCACGCCCCCGGCGGGTGTCTCCTATCTGGGATGGTCATCCTCGGCGATTGCACTGGGAACCAGCACAGTCTGCATTCATCACCCGAGCGCCGACTATAAACGCATCACGTTCGGCGCACTGACAAGCACGAATCCTGGCGAACCGGCCAATCGGTTCTATCAGAGCACCTGGTCGTCGGGCGTGACGGAGCCAGGATCGTCAGGCAGCCCGCTCATGACTGCGTCAAACGGCCAAGTCATCGGACAGCTCTACGGCGGGCCGTCGTTCTGCGGGGCGTCCTCGGCGGATCTGCTGGACTATTACGGGCGTTTTGACCAGAGCTACCCGATCGTCCAATCCTATTTGAACCCGATGGGCTCGCTACGCGTGACGATCGCTCCCACCGCGGCAATCAGCGCGGGGGCTCGGTGGCGGGTCGACAGTGGCGCATGGCAGGCCAGCGGCACAACGCTAAACGCTCTATCAGTGGGCCAGCATACCGTGGAATTCTCCACCGTGGCGGGCTGGGACACGCCCGTGGCCCACGTCGCCACAATTACAAACGGGGCGCTCACGGCGTTGACCGGCACGTACGTCATGAATGGCTCTCTGTTAGTGACCCTCCACCCTGCCGAGGCCGTAACCGCGGGGGCGCGATGGCGCGTTGACAACGGGTCGTGGCGAGCCAGTGGCGTCACGGTTGACGGTTTGTCCGCGGGGCAGCACACGGTGGATTTCAAGGCCGTTTCGGGTTGGACCGCGCCGGCCAGTCGAACCGCCACAATTAGCGGCGGCCAGACGACGCTAGCAAGCGGGACATACACGATCATACAGCCCACGGGCTCGGTGCAAGTGAGCATCAGTCCTGTTGACGCAGTGAATGTAGGAGGCCAATGGCGCGTGGATGGAAGCGCCTGGCAAGCCAGCGGCGTCACAGTGGCGGGCCTGTCTATTGGACAGCACACCGTAAACTTCAAGCCAATAGTCGGATGGACCACACCGATTGACCAGACGGTAACGATTAGCGACAGCCAGACCACGCTTGCAAGCGGCGCCTACACACTGGTCTCTGCGGCCGGCTCGCTGCACGTAACTATCGGCCCCGCCGACGCAGTCAATTCCGGAGCCCAATGGCGTGTCGACGGAGGCGCTTGGCAACCTCATGACGCCACTGTCAACGGGCTCGCCGCCGGACAGCACACGCTGGAATTTGCACCCCTTCCGGCCTGGGTCGCGCCCGCAAGCCAGGCCCTCCCAATCAACGACAACCAAACGACCGAAGCCGCAGGCACGTATACCTTATTTGCCGACGTCAATAGCGACGGCAGCATCACCGCCAGTGACATTCAACTCGTGATTGACGCCGCGCTGGGTATAGAGCCAATCGTACCCGACGCCGACATCAACGGTGACGGCGCAACGAACGCCGTAGACGTCCAACTGGTGATTAACGCCGCCTTGGGGCTGTTCTAGTGGCGCGGCCAGAATGCATCCGCATAGCGAGACTCCGCACGCGCCAGCGCTGGTAATGAACAACTCACAAACGCTTTCTGGCCGCGCCGCGCCAAGAAGTTGATTTTCTGGCGGGATTCCTAGAGACGCAGGTAGAGACGGTGCTGCTCGAGATGGCGCATGAACAGATAGGTAATTCCAAAGAACACCGCGAACCCTATCGTCACGAACCAGCCTGGCGCGTCGTTCGGAACGAACGGTTTCACCGCCTCGATTACGATGTCGTGAATTATGTATGCGGCCAGAGCGTTTTGCCCCAGCGTTCTGAAGATCCCCAACTGAAACGAACCGATATCGGACAGGCGCACAAAGATCA
>JACRLJ010000093.1:0-15568 GCA_016215105.1 Candidatus Hydrogenedentota bacterium | reverse complement strand
TTTTTGGCTCATAGTCCAAATGTCCGCCGGCCGGCTTGGCGCAACAAACGGGGGCTCGATCAGCCATCGTGTCCATTCCGTCGCCGTGGCGGCGCCGGACTGCGCGAAGTGTACGGCGCTCAGACAGGAGATAGCGTAGCCCACGGCCATAAATGCGACGGCCCAAACGGACAGGTACGCCGCGGCGTTCCGCGAATCGCGGGACCGTACCGCGTCGTACGCCAATGAACCGAGCAGCGTGGGAATTGTCCATGTCATGAACCCCAGTACGCCGCCGTCAATCGAGTCGCTCGCGTTGCTCCAGACGTAATCGTAGTAAAACCACTGCGACAACGCGAGGTACAGCAATCCGGAGCCGGCGAGAAATCCGAATTGAACCACCGGACGCGCGCCGATCACTGGCAAAATCCAAAGTGATGTCACGGCAATGTGAACCAGAGTTTGAAACATGCTGCCGCGAAAGCCTCCCAGAAGCCCCCACAGCCCATGCTCCCGCCAGTCCTGCCAAGAGCCAAAGCTTCCATCGAGGTGATAGATGACAATTCCCAAGAGCAAGAGGCCCAGATTGCGCCGTACCGAATGTCGGATGGCTTGACCAAGCCCATCCTTCTCCAATCGCCGGAGAAACGTCAACCGGTACGCAAACCCCACCGCAAAGAAGAACTGAGGCATGATGGTGTCCGCGTAGCTGCAATACGTGTTGTGGTGATCAAAAATCGCGGGCGTGGCTGCATAGCCGCCGATGAAGTTGACGAAAAACATGCCGGCCACAGTGTAGCCGCGAAACTGGTCGAGCGAGGGAAGGCGGGAACTCGGAGCGTTCGGCGTGGTCATGCGGACTATCAGACTTTCCTGTCGTGATATCTTGGCGCGAATGCGCCCACTCGCCCGAAACCGAGCCATGCGCGCCACCAAAGAGTTGACCCGGATCGAAACACTGGAAAAGGATTGTCCACACCGGGCTGCCGCAACGCAAACGGAAGCCGGGGCGTCTCAATCGTATCTGAGACGCCCCGGCACTACTGAGATTCGACAAATGAACTGACCGGCCCCTTACTTGCGGATCCTTCTTAAACTCCGCAACACAGTCAGAGCAGCAGAAGCGGACCAAGCGATTTCCGGTGACAAAGTCCACGGTTTTGCCGTCTTCAATCTTCTTACCCGAGACGACACAGGTGGTTGCCGGATAGGCCGCCTTCTGCTTCTCGATTACGGCCTTATCCAATTGCCCGAGGAACTTCGCGGGATCGGCATTGAAATCCTTGATGCAGTCCTTACAGCAGAATCGCACCAACCGGTTCTTATAGACGTAATTCACCTTGCCGGCGTCCTCCTCTGGCGTAACGACGCACTTGGCCATCGGATAAAGCGGGGTTTGCTGCTTCACAATGGCTTCATCGATCTGGGCCAGGTACTTCGCTGACTCCTTCTCAAACTTCGACTTGCAGCCTGCGCAACACAAGCGAATTTCCCGGCCTTCGAACGCGAACACTACCGGGGCGCCCATCGCCCCGCCCAGTTTCTCTCCACTGACGGGACACGTGTCCAATGGATAGATATCTCCGGAGGCCTTATCCTGAGCAAATGCGGCGCCACCAACGATCAAGACTACCGCGGCAAATTCCCGAACGGCCCACCGCAGTGCAATACTGTGACTCTTCACCATGACATTCTCCTGTTCTGTGTTTTCCTAATTGACCCTACTTTTGAACTCACTTCCACATAACCACCATGGCCGAGCGCGAACACCACACCGCAGCCGGTGTTACTGGTATCCTAGATGCAACTCAGGCGCCAATCACTGATTGCCGCCCGGCCAGTCTCTCAGATCCGGCCAGAATTCCTCCGCGCAATGGGACTTAGCGGTCCCGAACCTTGCCATTCAAGGACTTGCACGAGTCTGGTAAGCGGATATCACCATCCGCACTTGGGCCTCATCCGGCTCTTAGACAGCGTCTCACGATTTCGGGTTTCCGAGCGCCAACCAGGATCTGGGCGCCGCCCGCGCCAAGAACCGGTGACGCATGATTTGACTCGGCGCCCACAAGTTTGCTAAGGTTTCCCCCTTAGCGCCCTTCCAGCGATGCGTACTCGCCGGACAAACGGACGCTCCTGCCACGACTTCAACGAGGGAATGGTTGGTCCAAGGACAAAGGATTCGAATGCGATATGAGTAAATATCTGGGACCGAAACACAAATTGTGCCGACGCTTGGGATCGTGCATTTGGGGAAGCCCGAAATGCCCCTCCATTAAACGCCCATTTGGGCCAGGACAGCACGGACAGAACCAGCGCCGCAAAATGTCGGTGTACGGCCAGCAGCTCCAAGATAAGCAAAAGGTCCGCATGCATTACGGCCTTCTCGAGGCCCAAATGCGCCTGATCTTCAGCAAAGCCCAGCGGATGGGTGGCGTGACCGGAACCAATCTGCTCATGCTGCTGGAATCGCGGTTGGACTGCATCGTTTACCGCCTCGGGTTTGCGCGGACGATCACTTCCGCGCGCCAGTTGGTGGTACACGGTCACATTCTCGTGAACGGCAAGAAGGTAGATCGTCCGTCTTTCCAGGTCAAGCCGGAAATGCCGTTCAAAGCGGAAACGGCCGGCATCATCGGGTTCTACTCGCGCTAGGCTAACCACAATAGAAGATTTCCCGGCGGACCGTTCCCGCGTGAACGGTCCGCCCTTTTTGTTGAGCGCGGTTGAGGACGCCTGCGCTCGCTGAACGCAGGCCGAAAGACTTCGCGGCCGCTTCGTATCCATAAAAAGAGCACAAACAACATCAGCTTCTACGCCAGTTCCTGCTTCATCGGAATCAACCGCCTGATATGTCCGCAACACTGCCACAGCTTCACACGTCCACAACCGCCGCGGCCGCGCTCGAACGCAAGCGCGCGCACGCCGTCGATATCGCTGGCCCCTGGGGCTCCGCGAAAACGCTGATAGCAATTCAAACCGCACGATCTCTCGGCGGCTCACTGCTTGTAGTAACTTCCGGACGCATCGAGGCCGAAGGGGTCCAGGACGACCTCAGCGCGTTCGCCAGCCCGGAACAGAGCGTTTCGTTCCCGGCATGGGAAGTGTTGCCCAGTGACATCATGCCGCCCGCCGACGACATTGTCGCCGAGCGCCTGGACACGCTCAAGAAACTCGCGGCGGCGCGCGACCGCGGAGAGCCCATGTACGCCGCCGCACCCGTGCGCGCGCTGTTGCAGCCCGTCGTCAGCCGCGCACGGCTCCTCGGCGAAACGGTTTCATTGCGCGTGGGAGAAGAACACGACCTCGAGGACCTCATCAACCGCCTCGTGAAAATGGGATACCAGCGTCAGCTCATGGTTGAACAGCGCGGTGAAATGAGTGTGCGCGGGGGCATTTTCGATGTGTTTCCCATCTCCGGCGAACTGCCCTATCGTATCGAATTCTTTGGAGATGAGATCGAGTCGATTCGCCGTTTCGAACCAGAGACCCAGCGCAGCATCGACCGCGTTACCGAAATGCACATTTTGCCGCGCTCGGAGAAGAACCTCCTCAACGAACTGCAGCGCACTCCAGCGGCTCTAACCGTTCTTACCGACTATTTCCCGGAAAACACGCTTATCGTAATAGATGAACCCATGGCCGTGGTGGAAGAAGCTAACAAACTGGAGACCCAATTCGGCGAGTCGCCATTCTTCATGCGTTACGAAGCCGTGATGAAGAAGTTTGCCAAGTTTCCACGGCTCATGCTTGCGCAAGTTGCCCATGGCGCCGCGGAAGGCGCTACCCGGATTACGGCGCCCATGCGCTCGCTCCTCTCTTGGGAGGGACAGATTGAAGGATTCTGGCAACAGTTGCAGCAATGGGAGGCAGAAAACTACACGGTCGTGCTGCTGTGCAACAACACTGGCGAGCGGCAGCGGCTCTTGGAGTTGCTCACCGAACGCGGCTACCGGCCCGGACAAGGCGTCTTCGACTTGCGCATCGAGATCGGCCGGCTACGCGCGGGATTCGCGTCCCCCAAAGATCACCTCGCGGTGCTCAGCGAGCGCGAGATGTTCGGACGCCACTATGTGCGGCGCGCGCGGAGGCGTTTTGAAGCGGGCGTTACGATCACCTCGTTTAGCGACCTCAAGTCCGGCGACTATATCGTCCATATCGATCACGGTATTGGACGCTACCTTGGCCTACGCCGCTTCGAAGGTAAATCGGGCGACTTCCTGACCCTGCAGTACTCGGGCGGTGACAAACTCTACCTGCCCGCTAGCCAAGTTGATACGATTCAGAAATTCGTCGGCGGCGACGGCGTCATTCCCAAGATCGACAAATTGGGAGGAGCCACTTGGGCGCGAACCAAAGCGCGTGTGAAAAAGGCGCTGCGCGACATGACCGAGGAACTGCTCAAGGTATACGCGGCGCGCGAGTCTCTGGAGGGGCACGCCTTCAACCCCGATACCCACTGGCAACGTGAATTCGAGGACGCCTTCGAGTACGAAGAAACCCCCGACCAGGCGCGGGCCATTGTGGAAGTAAAACGGGATCTGGAAGCGCCCAAACCCATGGATCGGCTCGTCTGCGGCGATGTGGGCTATGGCAAGACCGAAGTCGCGCTACGCGCGGCCTTCAAGGTCGTTATGGAGGGAAAACAGGCGGCCATTCTCGCCCCAACCACTGTGCTCGCGCAGCAGCATTACGCAACCTTCAGCGAACGCCTCGCCGACTATCCCATCAAGGTCGGCGTACTCAGCCGATTCCAGACCCCGGCCGAAATCAAGACCACTATCGAACGGATGAAGTCCGGGGAAGTGGACATCGTCGTCGGCACGCACCGATTGCTATCGAAGGATATCCGGTTCAAGGATCTGGGTCTGCTCGTGATTGACGAAGAGCAGCGCTTCGGGGTTGGACAAAAAGAGCGATTGAAGCAACTGCGCACCCTGGTGGACGTTATGACGCTGACCGCCACGCCCATCCCGCGCACACTTAACATGGCGCTCATGGGCGTGCGCGACATGAGCGTGATCAACACCGCGCCGAACGACCGCTTGCCCATTCACACCTGCATCGAGCAGTTCGACGAAGAACACATCAGGGAAGCCATCCGGCGCGAACTCGGGCGCCAAGGTCAAGTCTTTTTCGTCCACAACCGCGTGCAAACAATTCACCAGATGGCCGAGCTCGTACAGCGCTTAGTTCCCGACGCGCGCATCGCCGTCGGCCACGGACAAATGCCCGAACACGACCTCGCACACGTCATGGAATCCTTCATCCGCAAGGAAGTCGATGTTCTCGTATGTACGACCATCATCGGCTCCGGCGTGGACATTCCCAACGCCAACACCATCATCGTCAATCAGGCGGACCATTTCGGGTTGGCCGAGTTGTATCAGCTTCGTGGACGCGTCGGGCGCTACAAGCACCGCGCATTCGCCTACCTGCTCGTGCCCGGGGACCGCGCTCTCTCCGAAGACGCTCAGAAACGTCTCAAGGCCCTCGAAGAATTCTCCACGCTCGGTTCGGGCTTCTCCATCGCCATGCGCGACCTCGAAATCCGCGGTTGCGGCAACATCCTCGGCGGCGAACAACACGGCAACGTCGCCGCGGTCGGCTACGACATGTATACCCAACTCATCGCGGAAACCGTGGCCGAAATCAAAGGCCAGCCGATCGTGCGCCGCATACTACCGCCGCTCGATATTTCCGCTGACGCCTACATCCCCGAGGAATACGTCCCGTCCGAAGCGCAAAAGATGACCCTCTACAAGCGTATCTCCGGCGCGCGCAGCGTCGAAGAGGTAGATGAATTGCGCGCCGAACTCGCCGACCGCTTCGGCGCCCTACCCCATCCCGTCCGCCGCCTGCTCGACGCGATGCACGCCCGCGCGCTCGGCGCCGACATCGGCGCCAAGAAGATGTCCATCAGCAAAGACGCCATTGCCTTCGAATTCGATTCCAACCGCTTCGTTAGCCGCGGCGCCCGCGCTGCGCTCGAACACGCTTTCGGAAAACGCCTCGCCTTCTCCTGGCAAGATCGTCCGGGCCTAACCTACACCCTTCAGGGCGAAGACCCAGAAAAAGCCCTCGCCCTTGCCGAACGTATTCTAAGGGCCATCGCGGAAGCGTAACGGGCTAGCGAAGCCAGCCCAGTTCCCCGATCCGCGATTCGACGCCTGATCGCTGCGCCCAGTGGCGCACGATCAACGCGGCAGTCACACTCCTGATGAAGCGACGAAAGAGGTTTCGGAATTCGAGAAATATATTGTGGTATAATTCTGCAACGGCCTATATTTGAAAAACACATACCGTTCTTACGACGTTTCTGCGAGAAGGGTTATGCGGCGCCACTTCTTCCACACTTGCCTAGCCTCTCCGTTCGGTCAGATGGAAACGACCCGCCTCATGCTCGCAGGTACGCGAATTACGCGGCGCTCCTTGTAGAGTTGCAGGACGAGCATCCGTGAGAAAAGTGAGTGAAGCATGCCCGCACGGCCAAACTACCAGCGTAACATCCGTAACGTCGCACTGATTGGATCCTACGTGCCTCGGCAATGTGGCATTGCGACCTTCACCAAGGATTTGCGCGACGGAATCGCTGGTGTCGGCGGCGCGCAGAAAACCCTTGTCCTTGCCATGGATGACGCCTCCGAGACATACCGCTATCCTCAAGAAGTGGCGTTTCAGATACCTAAGTACAAGAACCAGGAATACTTCACCTCAGCCGACCTCATCAATATCAATCAGGTCGACGTTACTCGACTTGGTCAAGAACCTGCGCATGCCAATCATCACCACGCTTCATACCGTGCTGCAGGAACCTAGCCCCGGACAGGCCAAAGTCTTGCGAGAGCTAGGCAAACATAGCGACCGGCTCGTTGTTATGAGCCATCTCGCCGCAACATGGTTGCGTGATGTCTATTCGATCCCTGAAGAGAAGATCTGCTTCATTCCCCATGGCATTCACGATGTCCCCTTTGTCGAACCGGCGGTATACAAGGATGAATTTGGCCTGGAAGGGCAAACCGTAATGCTTACGTTCGGCTTGCTGGGACCCAGCAAGGGCATCGAAGTGGCCATTCGCGCGTTGCCGAAGATCGTCGAACAGAATCCCGACTTGGTTTATGTCGTGCTCGGGGCCACCCATCCTGAAATCCTGAAACGCGAGGGCAGCGCCTACCGCATCGCACTGGAGCGCATGGCGAAATCACTCGGAGTGCGGGATCACGTCCAGTTTCATAACCGATTCGTCACACTCGAAGAACTCTGCGGCTATATCGGCGCCGCAGACATTTACGTTACCCCATATCCGAACAAAGCCCAGATTACTTCGGGCACGCTGGCGTATGCGTTGGGAGCCGGAAAGGTCATCGTATCCACCCCGTATTGGTACGCAGAGGAACTCCTCGCACAAGAGCGCGGCCGGCTGTTTCCTTTTGGTGACCACGAGGTCCTGGCGGCCACCGTCAATGAACTGCTGCGCAACGACGCCCAGCGTAACGCCATGCGCAATCGTGCCTACCTGCATGGCCGATCCATGGTCTGGAGCGAAGTTGCAAGAGACTACCTGGCCTTGGCTGAAAAGGTAATACTCGAGCATCAATTCCGTCCGCGGTTCAGCGCCACGTTTCGACGGCAACGCGCCGATGCGGAATCTATCCCGGACGTCAATCTCTTTCACATGCAAACCCTTACTGACGGCACAGGCATTTTGCAGCACGCTACGTGCGCTGTTCCTGACCGTCATCATGGATATTGCGTGGACGACAACGCGCGCGCCCTCATTGTTGCGGTTATGTCCAACTACGTTTACAAAGATGGGCCGGCGGCGCAGCTCGCAAACACCTACTTGTCTTTTTTGCACTATGCGTTCGACACGGCTACGAGGCGCTTCCACAATTTCATGAGCTACGATCGCCGTTGGCTGGACGAGATGGGAAGTGAAGACAGCCACAGCCGCGCGATCTGGGCGCTCGGAGTGTCCACCGCGCTCGCGCCGAATGAGGGGATACTAGCCTTCTCTACACGGTTGTTCAGCGAGGCGTTGCCTTCCCTTCAGTCGTTTTCTTCGCCAAGGGCCTGGGCCTTCGCGCTTATCGGCATTCACGCCTACCTCAAACGGTTCGACGGCGATACCACTGCCCGACGGATGCGCGTCGAGTTGTCCGAGCGGCTCTTCGGTTTATTCGAGAGACAAGGCGCCCCCGAATGGCCATGGTGCGAGGACTGTGTTACTTACGACAATGCCAAACTGCCGCACGCACTGATTCTAAGCGGGCAGTGGATACCGAATAAGGAAATGGTGCAACAAGGACTGCGTTCTCTCGAGTGGCTTGTAATGCAGCAGTTGCACGCAAACGGACGGGTAAGTCTCATCGGCAACGCGGGTTGGCTGTCACGTACGGGTGATCGCGCAAGCTTCGACCAGCAACCCGTTGAAGCCATGGCGCTGGTCGAGGCCTGCGCCGAGGCCTATCGTTGTACTCAGGACCCCGTCTGGCTAAACCGTACCCGCCAGTGCTTCGGTTGGTTTCTCGGCAACAATGACAGCCAGACCGTGCTCTACGACTATCAGACAGGAGGGTGCCATGATGGCTTGCAGCCAAACGGTCCTAACGCCAACGAAGGGGCCGAATCAACAGTAGCTTGGCTGATTTCACTGCTGACCATGAACGACCTCGCGAGACCGGCCCTCGACGCAAATCTTTCTCTCAACGCGCGTGTCGCGCCGGCCCCGACGGAAAGCCTGATCTAATTGAAGCTACATGGCCCACAAAAGGCCAACGAGACGCATTGGGAGTGCCGCACATCGAGACAGACTTAGCATCGAACCCGCGCATACCGGTCCAGCGGCTGCCACTGACTCTGCGCAATGACGACAAGCGAGTAATGACCCGGATGTTCGTGTTCGGCGAGCCGGAACGCCTGCGCCGAGTTTTCGAGGAAGTCAGCCGCATGACTCCTGAGTGCGCACAATACATGCTGGATCACGTACTCGCCAGCTTTTCATCCCGCCACGGGGACATACTATCGACATTTGCCGAGAACTATGACCAAATCCGCCGCCAGATCGGGTGGAACACTGATCTCACCAAACCGCGCCGGCTGCTTCTAGGGAGTTACTTCACAATGGAATACTCCCTCGAGGCCGCGGCCCTCTTCAATCCGTCCATGACGCCGCACCCGGATCAGGAGGGCGTCCGGAATGGAGACGTTCGCTTCCTGATGAGCCTGCGCGCCACAGGCGAAGGGCACGTTTCCTCCGTCGTGTTTCGCTGCGGCAGTATCGGTGCGAATGGCGCCGTTACTATCGAGCCGCCCAGACGGTTCCCCGTCCCAATGCGCCCGACACCGGATCAAGTTTATATTAAGCCGTTGTTCTTGCGTACGCTGAAGGCGATGACGGGCGACTCGGACGCCGCCGCGCGGGCCCTGGATTCGTATGGCGAACAGTTCACCTACGCGCAACTCCAAAACGCGATTGTGGAAAGCCGCGTATCGGGTAGTTGGTTCCCGCTTACCCTAGAAACCATCGAGAGCATGCTCTGGATCGCTCGATCGAATTACCAAGTTCAGATGCGTCCCGACGCGGATATCTCGGAAATGGTAATCTTCCCACAATCCGAAGGAGAGTCGCGCGGCATCGAAGACCTCCGGCTGGTACGCTTCGTCGAAGACGATGGCGAGCCCACTTACTACGGCACGTACACTGCGTACAACGGCATACGCACGCTGCCCATGATGCTGGAGACCAAGGATTTTCGAAAGGTCGACATTCATACCTTGAACGGCGCGTATGCTCGCAACAAGGGGCACGCGTTATTTCCGCGCCGGATTAAGGGCCATTATGTGATGTGCTCCCGCGTGGATGGACAAAACCTCTACATTATGTCCTCGGACCACCTCTACTTTTGGGAATCCGCCACGCTGCTCGCCGTACCGCGATACCCCTGGGAACTCATGCTTCTCGGCAATTGCGGTTCTCCCATCGAGACGGACGAGGGGTGGCTGCTTATCACCCACGGCGTCGGCCCCATGCGTCAATACAGTATCAGCGCGATCCTTCTCGATCTCGACGATCCTACGAAAACTATCGGCCGCCTCCGTGACCCGCTCATCACGCCCACTGAAGGTGAACGCGAAGGCTATGTCCCAAATGTCGTGTATTCCTGTGGAAGTATGGCGCACCAGGGAGTGTTGTACCTGCCCTACGCGATGGCGGACAAGACCACTACGATGGCCACCATCGAACTCGATGCCCTCGTGAGCGCGTTGCGCGCTTCACCGCCTTAGCCGTCCGGTCCGCTTTGGAATCCATTCTGCACTAGGAAAGGCTAAGTCCAAGATGGACTGGCGCATCGTGAAGCCGAGGCATCAAGCCCGAACGCTTACCCAAGAAGCGCTGCTATCGCCGCCGGCTTCGGGTCGGAGCCAATATCTCCCAAATCCGCTTTGTTCCACTGCGTGAGAACCGCACCCAACTCCGCGAAAAACTTGTTCTTATCCTTCGTAGAGGCGAAATGCTTCTTTGCCCACGGGCTGAGATATCCTAAGCCCGCCGCGGACTGAAGAACCGTATGCGTGAACAGAATGTTCGCCCCCTCGATAAACGCTGAAGCAACCGACTGCATCTCCGGCGCATCAAAATCATCCACAAACCGGTTCCCGTATGCGTTCATCTCGGTTCCAACGATAATCGGAAGATCCCGCGCCTTGGCCAGCTCGACAAACTTGTGGAAGTGAGCGACCTTGATCTTGCGCGCCGCCGGGTCCTTGATGTTCCAATTGCGGTCGGGAATGATGTTCACTGCCGCCACCCCCGCCGCCATTTCGAGATCGAGCAATTCCTCGATATCCCGCTCACCCTCTGTGGTACCGTCAAGCCACGCGTGCGTGGGAATTGCGCCAGCGGAAAGCGTCAGCGCGTTCACGGCATCTAGGCGCGGAAACGCTGCGCCTTCGGGCTTGACGTAACCCACGCCGCCCGCCTTCATCGTCTTCGCACGTATTACCCCCTGAAACACGGGCGGATCCGCGAACATCTTCTCAATCGACGCAGCGTTTTCACCAAGTTTCTCCGCCCAAAACGCGGCGCGCTTCGCCGCGTCCGGGATGACCTCGGAGGCCTTCGCGTCGTAGGCCATGCAGAGATGCCGTTCGGTGGCGTTCCCTTTGGGAACCAACGGTAGCACATCGCGCTCGTAATCCAACTGTACCGGACACAAGAACCCGTTGACTCGCGCGACAACTTCCTCGTTTCTCCGGCGCGCGGCGTCTTTCATCGAATTCAGGAACGCCGTGTCGTCCACCTTCGACGACGTAAATCCGCAGCCCATGTGATAGCTTATCCCCGGTTCCCCCGGCGAATTGATCACCCGCGTGTGGAACTCCGGCACGAAAATCCGGGTCTCGATGCCCGCGCACCCCTTGAGATCGAGCAATTCGCACGCGGCCAGAAACTCGTCCACGGCATCGAGCACGTCGAAGTCCACAATACCGGCCATGTAAAGCCCTTCACAGCGCGCGCGCCATGCGATGTACGATGGCGAATAGCCGTAGCCATTGTAGGAGAAGAAGGTATGACAATGAAGATTGACGACTGGCCGCGTAAGCGTAAAATCAATCTGCCCGCGCCTGGCCTGCCCGGCCAATTCCTCAAGCGCGGCCCTGCGCGCCGCCGGATTGAAGTCGTTTAGTCGCGATTCCAGTACTTCTCGATTCACCACCATAGGGTCACTCCTGACATGATGCTACGACTGACTTGGCAAACTAGGGGGCTTACTCAAAGCATTGTAATCAACGCGCACGGCGTTCGCCAGATTCACTCTTGGACTGACTTAGTTGCAGATGCGCTGCCTCGCCCACGGACTAGGCGGACCAGGCCCGGCCCCAATCCGGCGCGATACTGAGCAAGTTGACACCCTCTGTAGCGCCCGCTAGAATCTACTCCGGGTTGCGCACTCATCTACCTGCGGGATGATCGACATGAAACGGTTCAACTTCGGCAATTTCCTTGTAGACGAATCCAACCGCGAAGCGTTTGGGTCTCGCATATGTCACCGCGCACGATTTTTTTTTTTTTTTCCGTTCGCTCATCGACAACCCCGCGCCGGTCGAACGCGCAAACTCCGCCATTCTGTTGGTCGACCAGTTGGAAGCATTTGCCTCACTGACCGAAGAACTTGAGGCGGTCGTCCGCATCTTTCTGGACAACGGCCACTATGTCGTTTTCGCGAGTAGCGTTCACCCCGGCAGGCTGCCGAATCTGACCGCTGGCCTGCGCGCGTTGGCCGAGACGGGCCAGGTGATTCCGATGTTGCCCCGTCCCGATACGCGTATGGAACTACTGACACGCCGAGCCCGCGGCGACGCCGAGGCCGAGATCACGCGGCAACGCGAGGAAATCCACGAACTGCGCACGCTCCTCGAACGAATCGGCAAGGGCAGACACCCCGCGGATTCCGAAGCTACGCCCGATCTGCGCAGCCAACTCGAGGCGGAGCGCGCGTCCAATGAGGATTTGAACAGAAAACTCGGAATTGCCAAGGCCTATTGTGACAGCGTCCAGGCTGAATTGGAATCGGTCAGAGAGGCCCTCGAAAAGTACCAGCGCGAATTCGCGTCCAGTGCTGAAAGCCGTGAGGCACTCGAAGCGGAGCTCGCAACGGTAAGGACGCAGCTTCACCAGTCCAAGGCCGCTTCAACAGCTACGGCGGCTGAAAACGAACGCGCACAACTTAGGCTGACCGAGCTTTCCTCTATCATTGATGAATTGACGCGTTTGCGCGCCCAATTCGAGGCATTGTGCGCAGAGAAGAAAACTTGGGCTGAAGAGCGTTCCCGTCTCGAATCAGAGATCGCGCGCACTGCGCCATTTGAAAATGAGTTGCAGTCCCAGCGGCGCGAATTGGAGACCGCGCAGAACGATGCCGCCGGACTGCGCAATGAGGTACAGCAGCTCCGGACGGAGCTTTCCGGCCTGGCCACCGTTGGCAGCGAATTATCTCAATTGCGAAGCCGCTTGGAAGGCATCGAGGCGGAACGGCTGGCCGCTGTTGCCGCTCGCGAGGAACAGCGGCGCCACCTCGACTCGAAGCGCTCTGAAATTGATGCGCTCCACGCGCAGGTCTCGTCCCTGTCCGGCCAGCTCGAGATGTCACGCGACGAAAGCCGCCGCGCAAGGGACGAAGCCAACGAACTGGTCCGACGCGCGGAATCGTTGATCGCGCAGATCGAAGCCAATCGCATCACGTTTGCGCAAGCCGAGGCGGAACGTCAGCGTCAGATCGAGGAACTCGAGGAGTTGGCCGCGCAGCGCGGAAAACAAGGAGTAAGTCCGGAAGACTGGGAGTCCACCCGGACGCGCGTGACGGAACTCGAACACGCGCTCGAAGAGGCCAGCAGGGATCGCGCGGCGCAGAAAGACGCGTTACTTCAGGCGCAGGACAATCTGGAAGCGGCCCTGTCACGCGCCGAAGAGGAAACCATCGCCGCGCAGAATCTCCGCGCGCAATCTATAGCGGAACAGGAGCAGGCCCGGGCGGCGCGAGAGAGGCTTGAGTCGGATCACGCCGAGCTTAGGGTCCGTTACGATCAAGTGGAAAGCGAGCGAGACGCTTTTGGAACGGCTCTGCAGAACGCCATTAACGAGCGTGACTCACTTGAGGCAAGTTCCGATCAAGCTAACGCGGAACGCGCTGCGCTGCGAGCGGCGGTCGATCAAATCCGCACGGAGCGGGATGCGCTGAACGCTGCGGTCGCGCAGCTCTCTGAGGAGTTGCAAGCGGTCAATCACGCGCTCGGACGGAAGAGTGAGGAACAAGACGCGCTGAAGGTGTCTCATGACGAGGCCGTTTCGCGTCACGAAGAGCAAATCCGAAACAGCGAAGCGCTTGCGCGCGACCTGGAATCGGCGCGAAGCGCGTTCAGTCAGGCGGAATCGGAACGGCAAGCGTTGGCCGCCGCCCTCCAGGAAGCCCGGCACGAATTGGAGCGCCAATCATCCGCAATGGACTCGTTGCGCCATGAGGCTGCGGCGCAGGTAGCGGGCGCCCACGCGCAGGCCGGTGAAGTCGAAGGCCGGCTAAACAGGTTGCGCGCCTCCTTCGATAACACGGGTAACACCATCAAAACGGCATCGAGCGACCTGACCGCGCTGCGTCATCAACTCCTCGCCGCTACCGATGCCCTCGAACAGATGGCGTCGGAACTGGCGTCGGTCTCGGATCAGATGGTGCTTGAGGAAGCGGAATTCGCTCCGGCAAACCGCTCCGGCGCTCCGAAGACTTTCGCGGACGATGAATCAGATGGTCTTGCGGCGGACTTTGAAGCCCCCGGACGTGGACTCGCGGCCAAGAACTACGAGCCAGAACTGTTGGCCAGCTTGACCGAACACGCATTTATCTCGCAAAGAACATCCATTCCGTCCCAAGACGACCCTGCGCTGAAGCCCGAGGAAAAGCGCGTCCCGGTGTTCCGTCCGTTGCCAGACTTGGCCGCTCTTGACGAGGAACCGGACGTTTCGATCTGACGAAAAAGCCATCGGTGGCTACGATTACGCCTGACCCAGGGCGAGAGGAGGGGAAGCCGGCTATGACGACACCGTGGGGGTTCTTGCCGCTGATTCGGCCGGCGGTATCGCGGCGCGCTTCGAGTTGGGACCAAACCGGCGGAAATGACGACTGCATTCGCGTTGAAGCGGGCCAATCCGTCGTCTTGGCCGACATTCACGGCGCGGGTGTAATCACGCATATGTATTTCACCATGATCGAACCGCATCCGTTGGACTATCGCGATGCGGTATTGGTTATGTACTGGGATGGAGAGACTACACCCAGCGTGGAAGTCCCTCTGGGGGATTTCTTCTGCATCAGCAACTGCGTCGTGCGGCGTTTCACTTCGCTGATGGTGACAGTCAATCCCGGTGGCGGACCTCATACCATCAACAACGGGCTCAACTGCTATTTCCCCATGCCATTCGGCAAGAGCGCCCGCATTGAGCTTCGCAACGAAAGTCCGCGCGTGCTAGGCGGTCCGCTGGGCCGAATCTGGTACCACATCGATTACGAAATCTACTCCGGCGAATTGCCCGGTGACTGGGGGCGCTTTCACGCCCAGTGGCGGCGCGAGCATACCACTGCCGCAAAGGCGCCGCTCAGCATGCGGGGCGCATTTCCCGCGATCAATCGCACTGGAGACGATAATTATCTCGCGCTCGAAGCCAAGGGCGAAGGCCATGTGGCAGGCTTATTCTTGCAGGTCGACAACGTACAAGGGGGGTGGTACGGTGAAGGTGATGACATGATTTTTGTGGACGGTGACATTTGGCCGCCGTCCGTCCACGGCACGGGTTCCGAGGAAGTTTTCGGCGGTGGCGCATGCCCAGACGCCGAGTACGCAGGCCCCTACACCGGTTTCCATCTTATTGAAAACCAGCACGGCGAAGTATTCAAGGGTAAGAATGCGATGTATCGGTGGTACCTCAACGATCCGATTCGATTTCGAGAATCGCTTCGCATGACTATCGAGCACTGGCACGCCAATGACTTCGCGAATGATTACGCCAGCGTAGTCTACTGGTATCAAAGTGAGCCGCACG
>JACRLJ010000092.1 GCA_016215105.1 Candidatus Hydrogenedentota bacterium | reverse complement strand
CGGTTTGCGGAGTACAAGCGCGCCAACCTATTTCTGAAGGACCCGGAACGCCTCATTCGGATTCTGACGAACGAGAAGCATCCGGTACAGATAATCATCGCCGGCAAGGCGCATCCCGCGGACAATCAGGGCAAGGAATTGATCCGGCGGATCGTCCATTTTGCGCGGAATCCGGTGGTCCGCAACCGCATCATTTTCATTGAAGATTACGATATTAACGTGTCGCGCTACATGGTTCAGGGGGTGGACTGCTGGCTGAATACGCCGCGCCGTCCGATGGAGGCCAGCGGCACCAGCGGGATGAAGGCTTCCGCGAATGGCGCACTCAATATCAGCATACCGGATGGGTGGTGGTGTGAGGCGGAGCGGCTTGGCGAGAATGGCTGGAGTATCGGCAAGGGTGAGAGTTACGACAATCCGGAAGAGCAGGACTTGGTGGAAAGCCAGGCGCTCTATGAGATTCTGGAAGAGGAAGTCGTGCCGCTATTCTACGAGCGCAGCCGGGACGGTTTGCCGCGGCGTTGGGTTGGCCGCATGAAGACGGCGATACGGACCATTTGCCCGGTGTTCAACACGAACCGGATGGTCCAGGAGTATTGCGACCGGTTCTACCTGCCATGCACTGTGCGGCGGAACGAGTTGCGCGCCAACAAGCGGCAGCGCTGCCGCGATCTGGCGAAATGGAAGGCGAAAGTCCGGGGCAGTTGGAGCGCCATCAACATTACCAACCTGGAATCCGGCCCGTCTGAAGGGCTGCCGTTTGGTTCAAGCCTTCAAGTTGCGGCCGAGGTGTACTTGCATGATCTAACCGAGGCGGACGTGATCGTCGAGATCTATTACGGTGACGTTGACGCGCTGGGCCGCATGCCCACGGGACGGACCATCAATATGGATTGCACGCGGCGGCTTCCTAACGGCGTGTTCCGATTTGAAGGGGCGATCCTGTGCGACAAGACTGGTCAGCAAGGGTACATGGTCCGCGTGATTCCGAGTCATCCCGATCTGGCGCAGAAGCACGAAATGGCCTTGATTCACTGGGCCTAGCACTACAACGCTGTACTCTCATTGAAGCCGTTGCGCAATTGGCTCGTCTGGACAACTCACGCGAGAGCGCAGCGCTATTCAGGACGAAAACACCACTGCGGAGCTCGGGGTATGCGACGCCCCGCCGGGGCTGTCCGATGGGTTGCGCTTTGATCCGGGGGTTCCCGTTGGTCACCCCCGGCTACTCTCCGGGGCATCCCTTCGGGATTCTTGAATGCGGCGGCTGGGACCTCGTGTCCTATTCACCATTTGAGAAATCGCCGGCATCGGGGAACTGAATTCGAAATCCTGGACATCGGGCGACGCATCTAGGAATCCGGCCAGAAAGTCGGCTTTTTGACGCGGCGCGGGCAGAATGCGTCTTTGAGTTGTTCAATACCAGCGCCGGTACGTGCGGAGTTTTGCTACGCGGAGGCCTTCTGGCCGCGCCTCTAGGACCCACATGTCCGACGAGTTCGACGCGGGATGCTTTTGCTTCTTGGGGCCGGCCAACGGTATACTAGCGCCATTGCACCTTACAATCGGCAGTTGGCACGTTGCGGAGCCATTGAAGTCCCGAAACAGCGCGGTTTTGCCCGATGGAGATGAGGTGTCTTCAGGGTGAGGGGGATATCCGACAATTGACAATTAAGAAACTAAGAACTAAAAGTTGGGAAGCGCGTTGACGATGGGAGCGAGCGTTGGGGAGTCCGTGGTCTTTCGGGCCACGGCCTACCGAAGCACTTGCGACGGCTCTTGCTGCTAACGGTTACGCGTTTTTGTAGAATCATTCGGAGTAGACGCCGTAGTTCGCATGGAAATGTCGTGCGAGAAACGGGGTCAGGCCCGGTTGACTACGGGCGCATTCGGACAGGACACATCGCAGATGATCATTGTCATGGCATCCCGGGAACCGGAAGATATCCGGCGTGTGGTCGCCAAGATTGAAGAGTTGGGTTACCAAGCGCACCTAATCGAGGGTGTGGAACGCACGGTGATCGGGGCCGTGGGCGACGAGGGCACGAAGGAACGTCTTCAGTCGCTCGAGTCGATGCCGGGTGTCGAAAAGGTGGTTCCGATTCTCCGTCCGTTCAAGCTGGCGGGCAGGGAACTGAAGCCCCATGATACCGTAGTTACCGCTGGCGCGGCTCGAATCGGGGGAGGGGCATTCTGCGTTTTCGCTGGTCCGTGTTCGGTGGAATCGCGTGACCAGATCGTGGAATCGGCGAGGGTGGTCAAGGCCGCGGGGGCGCAGGTGTTGCGCGGCGGCGCGTATAAGCCGCGCACGTCACCCTACAGTTTTCAGGGCCTGGAAGAGGAAGGCTTGGCGCTGCTGCGCGAAGCCAGCGCCGACACGGATTTGCCGTTTGTGACGGAGGCGTTGACGCCGGAGCAAGTGCCGATCGTGGCCCGGTACGCGGATATTATCCAAATTGGCGCGCGGAACATGCAGAACTTTGGGTTGCTCAAGGCGGTGGGCCGCGAGAAGAGGCCGGTGTTTCTGAAGCGCGGCATGATGAGCACCATAAACGAGTTACTGATGTCGGCCGAGTACGTGATGTCGGAAGGCAACCCGAATGTAATCTTATGCGAACGCGGGATGCGGACGTTCGAGACGGAAACGCGGAACACGCTTGACTTGAGCGCGGTTCCGGTGTTAAAGAAGTTGACCCATCTGCCCGTGGTGGTAGATCCAAGCCATGGAACTGGTCACTGGGATTTGGTGTTACCGATGGCGAAGGCGGCTGTGGCCGCAGGCGCCGATGGATTGATGGTGGAAGTACATCCGCGTCCGGAGGAAGCGTTTTCCGATGGCGCGCAGTCGTTGAAGCCGATCCGGTTTCGCCAATTGATGGACGAAATTGGGCCGTTTCTCAAAATCGTCGGGAAGACGCTCTAAGAGAATATGACAGAAGAACTTGAACAGATCGAAGGGGCCGAGGAAACCCCGTCTTTTGAAAGCCTCGGGCGGGAAGAATCCCGCGCAGTATTGTATGCGCTGTTATTTGCGAGTGATCGGCCTCTGAGCGCGGCGCGCCTGGCCGAGGCGCTTGGCGACATTGACAGCGAGGTCGTTCTGAATCTCTTGACGGAGTTGCGCGAGGAAATCGAGGCGCAGAATCTCCCGTTTCTTCTCAAAGAGATTGCAGGGGGATTCCAGCTCATCACCCGGCCGGAATTCGGTCCGTATATCCGCAAGCTCTTCCAGATAAAGAAAAAGAATTCGTTGTCACGGGCGGTTCTGGAGACGCTGGCCATCATCGCGTACAAGCAGCCGATCACGCGGGCGGAAGTCGAGTCGATCCGTGGCGTGAGCGTTTCGTATGCGTTCGACATTCTCCAGGAGCGGCGCTTGATCAAGGTCGCAGGCATCGCGGAGACTCCGGGGCGTCCGAAGATATACCGGACGACGGACGAATTCTTGATCCATTTCGGGCTCAAGAGCCTGAAAGAGCTTCCATCCATAGAAGAACTGCGAGAGATGGGTTGAGCTCGATGATTCGCCTGCAGAAATTCCTGGCCGAGTGCGGGATAGCATCGCGCAGGGAAGCGGAGAAACTGATTGCCGCGGGGCGGGTTCGTGTCAACGGCGAGGTGGCGAAGGTTGGGGATTCCATTGACCCCGCGTCGGACCACGTCGTCTTTAACGGGAAACGGGTTGCGCCTGACGGGAAAGTCTATCTGATTCTCAACAAGCCCAGGGGGGTCATCACCAGCGCGCGAGACACCCATGATCGGAAGACCGTACTGGATTGTCTGAACGGCATTGGAACGCGCGTATTCCCGGTAGGGCGTTTGGATTTGGACGTGGAAGGTGTGCTGATGCTCACCAACGACGGCGAATTGGCGTACCGGCTTACGCATCCGCAGTTTCAGGTGGAGAAGGTGTACCTGGCGTGGGTGGAGGGAAAGATGACCGCTGAAACCGCGGTACGCCTCGAGCAGGGGGTCAAGTTGGACGATGGTGTTACCGCGCCGGCGTCCGCAGTGATTTTGCACCTGGGGCAACGGACGACTCTGGTCCGGCTGGTATTGAGGGAAGGAAAGAAACGCGAGGTCAAGCGCATGTGCGCGGCGGTGGGCCATCCAGTGCGGGAGCTGCAGCGCATCTCGATCGGCAACGTGCGGGTGAAGGGGCTTAAGCCGGGCGAATGGCGCTATCTCAGCGAGAGCGAGGTAGAAGAGCTTCGTCATCTTGTAGGGCTGGAAACTTAGGCCTTGTCGGACCGATAGGACGGATAGGACGGATAGGACAGATAGGACTGATAGGACAGGGTAAACGGCGAGGACAGGGTAAACGGCGAGGACAGGATGGACTAGCTGGCCGCGGCTGCCTGCGGGATCAGCGGCGGACGAAGAAGCGCTCCCCCCCCACTTCGATGGCGACGCCCCGGACGTCGACGCCAATCAGCTTTGCTTTTGTCCCCTGAATGGTTTCGTTAACGTAGACTTGCTGCATGTTGATGATGGCGCTGGGATTGGGGCGGTTCTTGCTGGGGCTGCGCAGCATGTTAACTTCCATACCTTTCAATCCGAGGCGAAGCTTATCGCTCTCGGTGAGTATGGGCAGCGCGTACATGTCAAACGCCGGGGAGGCCGGATTGGTCTTGGGAGAGGGCGGAGAAGCGGCTTGCGTGGCCGCAGAGGCAGACGGCGGTTCAGGCAACGTGTCTTCCTGTGAAACAGGCGTGGCCGCGGACCTAGACGAGTCTGGCAAGGCCGTCTTGCGGGGCAGCGCCGTTTCCTTGGCTGACGGCACGGCGGCCAGAGTTGCTCTCGATTTGGCCGAAGGAACGGGCGCGGCGGGCTTCAGCGCCGCCTCTTCACTTGACGGGACACTTGCGACTCGCACGGGAGCTGACGGGGGCGCGACTTGGGGCGCCGGGGCAGCAGTTGGAGCCGGAGTCGCTGCGGGAGCGGTAGTTTGAGGCGTAGCCGCGGACGGCGCTACCGCCGATGGCGCGGTTTCATCTTGCGGGGCAATTGCGGCGCTGGGTTGGGCGTTGACGTTCGCTGGCGCGGCAACCGTCGGGATGCGAGACTGCGCGACTGAAGCCCCTGCGCCGACGGGATGCGACGCATCCGATAGACGCAGGTAATTGACTCCCATCACCAACGCGACGACCGCGACGACGCCGGCTAACAGCATCGTTACCGTCATGGGAGAAAACTGAATGGTGAGTTGAGGCGGTCTCCCGCCGCGCACGAGGTCCTGTTCGGCGGCATCGTCTTCAAACTCGACGGGCGTAGCCTGCGCCGCTTCTGCCTTTTCTTCCTCGAGTTTTTTTAGCGCGTCGAGAATCGAGCTCATCCGGACTTTGCCTCGCTCCGGTTTGGGGCTGCGTTGTCACTGGGCAGAAGAGGCGCGGCGGTGGTGGCAGGCGGCGTGATTTCCTTCATTGACACCGCAGACTTCGACGGGGGCAGCGACGCGGCGCCGCCTAGCGGAGGCAGTTCCTCCTCCTTGACGGCCGCGGCCGGCGCCAAGGGTGACGGCAGCCAGGAAAGCGGGGCTGGAGACGCAGCGGCGGGGAGTTCCGGGAGTTCCTTGGCTTTTGTATCGGTGTTTGGCGCGACCACACGGGCTTCGGCGGCTTGATCCACCACGGGCGCCGGCGGAGAGGCCGGGGCGGCGGCGGGTGGCGCGGGCGTGGGCGCTTCGTCGGGAATTTCCTTGGGTTCGGTTACGGGTTGCGTACGCGCCAACGCCGCAGACGGCACGGTAGCCAATCTATCGAGAGCCGGGCTTGACGACGTATCCCAGCTTGCGAGCAGCATGCGCGTTTGGCGTCCGGCAATGCCGTCGGCAGTGAGACCCGCCACCTCTTGCAGGGCGCGCACGGCGGCGACGGTCTTGGCGTCGTACACGCCGGTTGGGGGCTCGCTCAAGCGGCCCACGCTGCGCAGTTGCTCCTGCAATTTACGAACGGCCGCATTGTCCATTCCTTCGCGCAGCGCGGGTGTGTTGGGCGCGGTGTCGCGCCAGAGGAGTATGGCGCGATTCGCGTAGTGCGCGGCGATTTCGCCGCGTGGCGCGGAAATGGTCTCACCGACCCGTGTGGTGATCTTCAGTTTGTCTCCGTCGGCGCCTACGAGGGCGACCCAGACGGACGATTGGTCGCCGGTCAGGCGGATGAACGCGGGGAGGTTGATGGTCTTGAGTTGGTCTAGCGACAGCGTCAATGCTTCCGCCGTGAGCCCGTTGGCGGAGGCAAAGGCCGCCATGCTCTCGGGGGCGTCGGATTCTGGATATCCGCTTAGCAGCGCCATATTCCAAGCGCGAACGAGCGCCGTGGCTGCTGCGTTTCGGGCGATGGCCGGATCGAGCGCGGCCAACGCGGCGGCCAATTCGGTCCGGCGCGCGGGGGCGACAGACTCTTGTAGTTCGCTTGATTTCGTTTCCTGGACGGTTGCGCTGACGGTATTCAGGGGAGACGGCGAGCGTTCGCCGCGGTTGGCCGAGCTGGAGACCTGTGACGGTGCATCGCCGGCGCCGGTGTATCGGTCGGAGTTCCATGGGCCGAACAAGTAGAGGCCGGTAGCGCAGAAGGCCAAGGTCACCATGGCCGCGGTGGGGTTCGGCAGGTAGGCGCGCCAGACCGACTTCTTCCGCGCGGGGGTCATGCGTTCGCCGCGGATTTCGCGGGTCGCCCGCCGAATCATCTTGGTCGTGATGTCGGTGGCTTCCTGGGTGTAGCCGATGAGCAGGGCGCGGTCGCAGATGGCGTTGATTACGCGGGGCGTGCCTTTGGAGAATTTGTACACCGCGCGGACGGCGCCTTTGGAGAAGCGGATTTTGCGTCGGCCGCCGGCGACGCGCAGGCGGTATGCTATGTATTGAAGTGTCTCAGAGGCGTCGAGGGCCTTGAGGTGGTAGCGCGCGGTGATGCGTTGGTTCAGTTGGCGCAGTTCGGGCAGTTCGAGGCTTTGGGCCAACTCCGGTTGACCGATGAGCACGATCTGGAGGAGCTTCGCGGTCTCGGTTTCGAGGTTGGAAAGCAGACGGACCTGTTCGAGTACGCCGGGACTGAGGTTCTGGGCTTCGTCGATGACGAGCACGCAGTTCTTTCCGCGCGACCCGTGTTCGAGGAGGTAGGCGTTGAGCTCGTCAATCAGGCCTTTCATGGTTTCGGCGCGCGAATCGATCCCGAAGTCTTCGTTGATCTTGCGGAGCAATTCCTCGGGAGAAAGGCAGGGATTGAAAATGAAGGCGACCTCGGTGTCGTCGTCCAATTGGCCGAGCAGGGTGCGGCAGATGGTGGTCTTGCCGGTGCCAATCTCGCCGGAAACCATGACGAAGCCGCTACGGTTTTTGATGCCGTAGAGCAGGTGGGCAAACGCTTCCTTGTGCTTTTCGCTGAGATAGAGGAAGCGCGGGTCTGGCGTCAGGTTAAATGGACGCTCTTTTAACCCGTAAAAGGCTTCGTACATACGTATCCTCGTGGGGCGCCTTAAAGGTAAATTCTTGACTAACGAGGATATCACGTGACCGGGTGGGTGTCAATGGGCGTGCGGGTTTTGTGGGTAGCCTGGGGAAGGGCGGCGGACTTGCCGGGGTGGCGCCGTGAGTTCGCGGCCGGTGGTGTCGTACGGGGCGCCGAGTTTGTCGAGGCCGATGACGGGGTAACGGGCTTCGGGGCCGGGGCTGGGGCTGGGG
>JACRLJ010000099.1 GCA_016215105.1 Candidatus Hydrogenedentota bacterium | reverse complement strand
TTCACGGTCGTTCCGGGAGTCGCCATGGCTGCGGGCGACGCTACCTTTCACACCGGCTGGACGCTACACAACGCGCCCCCCAACGAAACACCCCGGACGCGCGAAGTGATGACCGTCATCTATTTCGCCGACGGGTCGCGTATTAGCGCACCGGACAACGAAAATCGCGCGGCCGACTTGGCGGCCTGGTTCCCCGGAGCCAAACCGGGCGACCTCGCGGCGACTCCGATCAACCCCCTGCTCTACTCCAAGCCCTAATGTCATCAACAACCACCACGCCGTAACAAACGGAAGCCGATTGGCCCCGCTCGCCGTAGCTTTGCCAACGTGCTCCAACTCCGTAATCCGCGCCAGCGCCCCCACGCCCCACTCCGAGCCCTATGCACTCCTCTCCCTGAAAACGAGCCACATCAAAGCCCCAGTGATAGCGTGTCTATCCCTGCTCTTCGCGGCATTCGCGCCAAACACAAGACTCCATCGACATGGCACACCACACTAGCGCTACGCCCCATCAAGAATGTCGAGGCCGGACGCTGGGGAGAACGTCCGGCCTCTCGGGAAGCAGGGGATGACGGCGGCGCCGCCGCTAACGGCGCGCCCTCGCCATCAGTCAACAGCCACATTAGGCCAATTGAGGGATGTGGCTATGAAAGCTCATCGTGTCGCCATTCGTATCAACGATAACGCGTGCTCCTTCGTTGACATGACCTTCAAGTATCTCAATGGCCAAGGGATCCAACACCATTCGTTGAATGGCCCGCTTGAGTGGCCGCGCGCCGTACACTGCGTCGAAACCCTGTTCAGCCAATAGATCCTTCGCCGCGTCCGTTAGTTCCACAGTCATGCGCTTTTCCTCGAGGCGCTTCGCCAAGCGCTTTATTTGCACGTCAACAATGTCCCGGATGTTCTCACGCGAAAGCGGACGGAATATGACCACATCGTCCACGCGGTTCAGAAACTCGGGACGGAAATGCCGCCGCAGCGCCGCAAGTACTTCCTCTTCGCTGTCTTCGCCTCTGCTATTTTGACCGAAGAACTCACTCCCAAGATTCGAGGTCATGATAACCACGGTGTTCTTGAAATTGACCGTCCGCCCTTGGTTATCGGTCAGACGTCCATCGTCAAGCAGTTGGAGCAACACGTTGAAAACGTCCGCGTGCGCCTTCTCGATTTCATCGAAAAGCACCACGCTGTACGGGCGCCGGCGAACCGCCTCGGTGAGTTGACCGCCTTCGTCGTAACCCACATACCCGGGAGGCGCGCCGATCAACCGCGCAACCGAGTGCTTCTCCATATATTCCGACATATCTATGCGCACCATGGCATGCTCGTCATCAAAAAGCAGTTCCGCCAGGGATCGGGCCAATTCCGTCTTACCTACGCCGGTGGGCCCCAGAAAGATAAAAGACCCGATAGGGCGTTCCGGCTCCTTGAGCCCTGCCCGCGCACGACGAACCGCGTCGGACACGACACGCACCCCGTCAGGTTGCCCGATGACACGTTCCGCCAACCGGCTTTCCATCTTGAGTAGCTTTTCCATTTCTCCTTCCATCATTTTGGTGATAGGAATTCCGGTCCAATGCGAAACGATCCTCGCAATGTTTTCTTCGGTGACTTCTTCAGTCAAGTAGCTGCCGTTCTTCTGGACTTCCGCCAAACGTGCGTTCTCTTTCTCGAGGCGTTTCTGAAGCTCGGTCATGGCCCCATACCGAATCTGGGCCACTTTGCCGAGGTCGCCGGCGCGTTCAGCGATTTCTTCTTGCCGCTTGGCTTCGTCGATCTCCGCGCTAATCGTGCGTATCCCCTCGATCACGCTTTTCTCCGCCTGCCACTGTGACTTCTTGGCGCCCAGAGACTCACGCAACTCAGCAATTTCGCGCTCGATTCCCTCGCGCAACTCCTTGCTTGCCTTGTCCTTCTCCTTCTTCAACGCAAGCTGCTCGATCTCCAATTGCCGTATACGCCGGTCCATTATGTCAATTTCGTACGGCATACTGTCGATCTCGATCCGCAGACGCGAAGCCGCCTCGTCAATAAGGTCGATGGCCTTGTCCGGCAGGAAGCGATCCGAGATATAGCGGTGACTCAACGTCGCGGCGGCCACCAGCGCGGAGTCCTGGATGCGCACGCCGTGATGGACCTCGTAGCGCTCCTTCAGCCCGCGCAGGATCGCAATCGTGTCTTCGACATTTGGCTCTCCGACCATCACCGGCTGGAAACGGCGCTCCAGCGCCGCGTCCTTTTCGATGTGCTTGCGGTATTCGTCAAGGGTCGTAGCCCCAATACAATGCAGATCACCCCGCGCCAACGCGGGCTTGAGCATGTTGGACGCGTCCATAGCGCCTTCGGCCGCGCCAGCCCCAACGAGGGTATGCAACTCGTCAATAAAAAGGATAATAGCGCCGTCCGCGGACTGTACTTCGCGCAGCACGGCCTTCAGGCGCTCTTCAAATTCACCCCGAAACTTCGCGCCAGCGACCAACGCGCCCATATCAAGCGCGGCAATACGCTTATTCTTGAGCCCTTCCGGAACGTCGCCTGCGACGATGCGCTGGGCCAGGCCCTCTGCGATCGCCGTCTTGCCGACGCCCGGCTCGCCAATCAGCACCGGGTTATTCTTCGTGCGGCGTGACAATACCTGGACCACCCGGCGAATCTCTTCGTCCCGGCCAATAACCGGGTCCAGTTTCCCTGCGCGCGCCAATTGTGTTAAGTCGCGGCTGAACTTGGCGATAGCGTCATACGTCTGCTCGGCGTTGGGGTCCGTGACACGCTGGTTCCCGCGAACGTCCTTGAGTGCTTCAAGCACGGCCTCCTTCGTAACGCCTTCTCCGCGAAGCAGATCGCCCGCCAACGATGCGCGAGTGTCCAGCATTCCCAGAAGAATGTGCTCCGTGCTGAGGTACTCGTCTTTGAGCGATTGCGCGACTTTCCAACCGGCATCAAGCGCCTGTTGCGCTTCGCCACTCAGGCCAACCTGCCCGCTACCGCCAACCATTACACGAGGCTGTCCCGCAAGCCGCTGCTTTGCTCGCTCCAGAACTTGAGCGGCAGGAATTCCCAATCGCTGAAGAATGGACGCGACGGCCCCCTGCTCCTGCTCGGCCATCGCCATCAACAAATGCAGCGACGTGATTTCCGGATGCCCCTGACGGCTCGCGGAATCCATCGCCTCTGACAAAGCCTCTTGGGCCTTTATATGTCATTCTGAGCGAAGAACCCCGGGACGGAGCTGTTTATGACAAGAAACATGGCTGCGTCGGCCCGTTATCTTGTCCATTTTGCCAAAGGTCTCGATCGTTTATTATCAACGACTTACAAAGTTTGTTTCTTAGGAGCGATAGCGAAGAATCTGCGGCTAACGTGCCCAAGCCGCGCGTAAGAAGCACGAGGCCCGCCCTACGGCAGCTCGTTCACAAGTTGCACTTGGGAACGCGCCTGCCTGAAAAGCTGAGCTTTATCTTCCGCAGCGCGCAGAAGAAGCTCTGGCACGGCCCACTCAATCCCGTCACTGCAATTCCTAATCTCTTCAAAGGCAATTCTCGCGCCAATTACGCCGCATCGATATTGCAGGCATTATCGACCGCGCGAAAACGCAACTGTTGCAATTGGATTCACACTGCGTAGCGTTCTGAAACAGACTCGGGCCAACAAAAACTACCAACGCCACCCGGCTCCTCATGCGTCCAGGTTGCCGGAACACCCGCAGAAAGCGCAAGATAGACCCGGCCTGCGGTGCAAGCGCGACCACGTTACTCTGAACTAAATATCAAGGAGGCGGCCGTCAAGACATGCAATTCCCCCTAAGAAGGATGCTGAGCGCCACTCTGACAATTGGGGTCGCGCTATCATTCCGTGGAACGGGACAAACCGCGCCGGAGGCAGACGCTCCCACTATCACGTCAGATTCCACCGAGGCGCCACCAGAACCCAAGTCGGCGCCGTCCTATACCAATGCCGACCTGGACGCAGTCTATTCAATCCACGACGTTTTTGCGCGCCTGGATGGCGTGGGATCGTTTCGCGTGGGGATGCGCGAATTCGACGGCATTGACGGTGTTAGCGTCGTCGAGACGGTGCGCGCGTATACCGACAAGTACCAGGTCCAGCCGGACGGACGATACCGCTTTTTCTCGGACCCGTCGGCGACCTTCAACGGAACCATCGGAGGATTTGGGAGCCTGGTGGCTCACAGCCGCCGCGCCGTTGCGGATGAAGACGCCCGGATTCCGGAAGGATATGCAGGCATACGGAATTCCGTGCTGCGCGGTTCCGGGCTAACTACTGCGAAGTTCTCGGGCTCCTACAGCTATCACGCCCTGATCGGCCTGAAGGACTTGAGCTGGCGAAACCTGTTTGGGCTCGCCGCGCCGGACGCGAGCGGTCACTTTGTATTGGCGGTGTCAGGCCTGACCCCGACAAACCACTCTGTCAGCGTTGCGAGTGATGGTAAGACCGTAATCGACGGAAACCCTTCCCCCAACGCCACACTCGCCGAAGACGGCGACCTGCTATTTCAGTCGCTAGACGAAGGACCTAACGATGACCCGCAGTTCCCTCAGGGGTACGCGGGCTTGGCAATCTACGTGCGTCGAAGCGCGGCGGCGGCGTTGGCGGACTTCACGGGCAGTTACCGCGTTCACGAATTGCGTGTGCGAGGCGACCGCGCACAAGTCATGGGGCTCGGCAGTTTCAAGGCCGCTGGAAACGGGGCTTATGCCGGCTCGATCGTGCGCAATGGGGTGACGCAGGATTTCTCGGGAACGATCAAACTGAACGCAAGCGGGACCTTCTCCTTAAGTCCAAGCGCAACAGTTGAAGGGACTTTGTCGCGCGAGGCACGGTACGCGATCCTAACCAAGGACGGCGGAAGCGTTCAAGACGGCGGAACGGGCGAAGCATGGATGCAAATCTGGATGCGCACCTCCGGCGGCGAGCCATCGACAACGGACCCTGACGGCGACGGACTATCAAACGCAGAGGAAGCCGCGCTGGGAACCAACCCCAATCTTGCCGACACCGACCACGACGGATTGCGGGACGGAGTCGATCCGCAGCCGCTTAGCGCCAATAACGTCTTTACAGCACAACCCACAACCTTGACGTTCAGCAAGCTCCAGGGCGCGCCGGACCCGCCCGCGCAGACCCTGACCATTGCGAACGCCGCGAATCCATTCTTTTATTGGTCCTTGACCGCGAATCAACCCTGGATTACGGTCAGTTCGCCGGGCGCGACTGGCGGCGGCTCGGTAACGGTGTCCGTCAACACGAGCGGATTCCAGGTCAGTGGAAGTCCCTACACGGGAGCCATTACCGTCACCTCGCCGGGCATGGCGAACAGTCCGTTGACCATCCCGGTGCAAGTGAACGTGACCCAGTTGCTCCCTATCCTATCCGTCAATCCGGCCGCGCTCGAATTTTCGGGGTTCGTGGGTGGTCCCCAACTCGATCAGCAGACCGTCGCCATCTCGAACGACGGCGTCGGAACGCTGCACTGGACCGCGACTTCTCTGGCGCCGTGGCTGACCGCGCATCCGGCCTCCGGTACCGGAAACGGGAGCCTTTCTGTCGGGGTCAACCTGACCGGCCTCGCGGCATCCGCGTTGCCGTACACCGGCGTCGTACGCATCGCCGCCACAGGCGCCACGGGAAGCCCCGCGGACGTGGCCGTGACCCTGACCGTTCTTCCTGCGAGGAATCCCGGTGATGAGTTCCCCGTGGCCGGTTCGGCGCAACCCCAGAGCGGTCCCGCGGCGGCGTACGATAGCCTTTCTGGCCGCTACGCCGTGGCGTGGACCGAAGACGGCGGCATCAATTGCCGAATACTCGACCACGAAGGCTACCCCCTGTCCGAAACCGCACCCGTGACCTCCGGCGTGACCGGAGTATTCGCGCACTCGACGGTGATCGCGAATCTGGCGGTCGGCGCTTTCTGGGTCATCTGGGAAAAACGCCCAAATTCAGTTAGCCCCTCCGACATCGTCGGCCGCGCCGTCGGGCTCGCCCCGTCAAACACTATGGGAATGGTATTCAACGTTTCCACTGCCACCGCTTCTCAAATCCAGCCTTCGGGTGTTTACAACCCGGACCGTTCCGAGATCGCAATCGCCTACAGCAGCGCGGAATCCGGTAATCTCGATATCCGCTTGGCGCGATTGAATGCCGTGAGCGCCGCCCAAGTTGGCGCCGCGACTGTAGCGCAGGCGGCTGGGGACGAAGTAGCGCCCTGGATCGCGTACGACAATACCCATCACGAGTACCTTGTGGCGTATTCCGACTCGACCACCGGAGCATCGAGCGCGCAGATTCTGGCGCAACGCGTAAATTCGGCCACAGGCGCAAACGTCGGTCTACCGATTACCGTTTCCACAGGCTCAGGGGCGCATCAAGCGCCGCGCGTTGCCTACTGTGCGGACAACGACACATGGGCCGTCTTGTGGCAAATTCAAACCAGTGGCGGCAATGCATCGGACGTCTCCTTGGCGCAATTCCCGGCGGGCCAGGATGCCCCAACGATTACAAGGCTAACGATCGCCGGAGACCCTGGCGACCAGTTGCCGGGTGGGGTCGAGTTCTCTCCAGACGGCGCGCAGTTCATGGCTTTATGGCTAGACCAGAACCCGCTACCCCACGTCCTCACTTCCCGGCGCATCACCGTCGGCGGCCGGGAACTGGGCGGCGTCACCCCCTTCGCCGTTGGAAACGGAAATCAGAACACGCCGCATCTCTCGTTCAATCCGGATGACAACGAGTTCTTCACCGTATGGCAAGACGCGCGCGATGGCGGCGTGCAAATCTTCGCGCAGCGTACCTCGGGCGGCTCTCCGGATGAAGACGGCGACGGACTTCCCAACGACTTCGAGTTGCAGTACGGGTTGGACCCCTTTGATCCGACGGGAGTAAACGGGGCGAGCGGCGATCCGGACGGTGACGGCTGGTCGAATCTCCAGGAGTTTCACGCGCACACCAATCCGAAGAACGCCGACACCGATGGTGACGGGTTGCCCGACCCGGAAGAAGACGCAAATGGCAACGGAATTCTCGACTCCGGCGAAAGTGACCCCACCAAGGCTGACACGGACAGTGACGGCTTCGACGATGGCGCCGAGCATTTCCTCGGAACGAATCCTCAAGATCCGGCCAGTATCCCAGGGACAGCGATATACCGCATCGTGTACGGAACTTGGACACCAGATGCGCCGGGGACAATCAAGGTGTATGTATGCGCTGTGGAGGCGGGCGCCTACACGCTCAGCTTGAATTCGCCGGGCGCGCCCGGCTTTGTCGCTCCGACGGGTTGGACCGTAACACCCGTCAGCGCGACCACCCAAACGTTGCCGATCGGGACGACGGTATTCACGATTCAGGCAACGCCAGTCTCCCCCATAACTCCGCAAAGCGCCATTGGCGCCTTTGCGTTCCGTCTGACAAATGCGGCCAAAGCAATAGACCAGACACTCACGGCGCAGATGGTATGCGACGCGCGGCAAACCCTGAGCGGGGGAACGACCGTGGATGCGTTGGCGTTACGGTATGCGCCTGTCTTCAAAATGCACCGCGACGAGTACTACGCCCCAATCCCTGTCGAGTTCTCCTTAGCGCAGTCGCAGTTGCGCGTGGGCAACGGCCACACTCTCGCCAAGTCCCCCACCCCATCGGCTCTTTTCGACTCCCCACAAGAAGAATCCCGAATCGACCTGACTGGGACCACCACGGACCAACTGAGGGCCGCCTATACGTCCGCGGGAGGCGGCACGAATCCAACGGTGTACTACACCGCGACAACCCTCGGGGGCGAGTCCGCCGAGCCCGGCGCGACCGCAAGCGATTTCGTGCTCCACTATTACGTTCATTTCTTCGCGGACGAATGGGGCGCGACCACTGCGGGAGGTCACCGGCATGAAGGTGACTGGCAATTGGTCCAGGTACTTCTCGACGCGTCGAAAACACCGTACCTGCTCACCGCCACGGAACAATGGCAGGCCGCGCGTGACACCGCCGCCCCCGGCGGCGTCAGCATCGTCTGGGCCAACACTGAACGACTAAACGACACCCACCCGGCCATTTATGTCGGTTACGGCGGCCACTCGCTCCATTTCCACCCAGGTTCGACTCGCTATACGCCAGGACTCGAAGTTCACGACGGCTTGGGAACATGGTACGCGCCAGGCAGCGCCAAATCTCTTCAGATAGATACAACCTATCCATCAGTTACGTCCTATTCGTTATCGCGTATTGCGCGCGCCGGCGAAGCGAACACAGCGTCCTGGCTGCGCTATGCGGGCCGGTGGGGCCAGGACGCGTTTCCCGCGGCGCCCGGCGACGCGCCAACCGCTGAGACACGCCGAGGACCGTTAGGTCCGGTCTTCATGGGAACGGCGTCCGACGCGTCGTCTCCCGGCGGTGTACGCAGTTTCTGGATCGATCCGTGGGCGTGGGCCAAGCGCGCCCCGATACTCTCCGCTCCGTCGCAAACCACGGTAAGCGGAATCCTGCCCGCTTCCCTGTTTGGCAAGACCGTCGTACTCAGTGACGCCCGCGGCCGCGTATTCCGGACAACGGCATCTCCCGTGGACGGCGCGTTTTCACTCAGCGTACCCGCTGGAGTCTATGTCCTAAGCGTCGTAGACCACGACGCGCTGGCTCACGAAACGTTCCTGGCCGTGGTCCGATTCGCCTTGGGCCCGCCGGTAGAGACGCTATTTCCTACGCAGCCTTCCGGAGATACAAACCTGGGCTCTTTCACGCTAAACGGCCTGTTTCTAGATGGTTCAGCCATTTACGACGTGACGGACGCCGACGCGGATGGCATTCCCAATTCATCGGACCCGGATATGGATAACGATGGTGTCCCCAACACGGACGATCCGGATGCGCTGGGCGACGGTTGGTTGGACACGTACCAGCGCCAAGACTCCAACGACAACGGAATTCCGCTCTACTACGATCCGGCGCGCAAAGAGGAAGTTCTGACCAAGGCCGCTCAAGCGCCCGACGCGGACGGCGACGGCTTTATTGACGCTATCGATGAGGACCTCGACAACGACGGCTACACCAACGACCAGGAATTCGCCGCGGGAAGCAATCCGTATCTGTACCGCGACACTCCCGCGTTTAAGGTGGGCGACATAGACCAGGACGGCGAGTACAACGCTATCGATATACAGGCCATGATCAACATGGCGCTGGGCCTTCACGCGCCCGACCTCGCAAACGCGGATTTTGACGGTGACGGCCGCATCACGGCGATTGACCTACAAGGGCTCATTAACCGGGTCCTGGGCACATTGTGAACGGTTACGAAGTGAACCGCAATCGCAGGGAACTTCTTCGCGCCTCGGGAGATTACATGCACATGAGACTCTTCTTGTTGTTTGCGGCGCTTGCCACGGCGGCGGCGTTCGCGGCGCCCACTCCCGCGCGGCCTGGACGTGAAAGCCGCTCCTTGACCACAACCACCTACGAAATGAGTATTCTGAAGGACGGGCACGTGGACCTGGTGCTGCCTTCAGGCGCGCCGGTGTTTGTTGGCGCGTTTCCCATGATTCAGTTCGAGGGCGACGAGCAGCCTCGAGTGATGACGGCGAGCGGCGCCTCGAGCATGCGGACCGAAGTCAACGACCCCTTGGGACGGGGCAAGGGAATTCTGCTCAAGAAGAAGGAATGCGAGTGGTTCATCAACTCGTACGAAACCCAGCCGTTTTTCTCGGTGCGCGTGGCGTACATCAACACCACCAAGAAGCCGGTCAAGGTGAAAGCGCTGATGCCGTGGTGCGCCGGCAGACCCGGCAAGGGCGCACTGACACTTGGAGCCGGTACCGATAGCGCGGTGTTCCT
>JACRLJ010000103.1:13675-17023 GCA_016215105.1 Candidatus Hydrogenedentota bacterium | reverse complement strand
CTACATGCCCTTCGTCATTATCTCGATCGCGTGGGCTATCAGCATTCACACCGTAACGGCGTTTCTCTTCGTCGGGCTGGTTGGACGCCCCTTCTGGAATACCGCAATCGTTGCGCCCCGATTCCTGGGTTCGGCGTTTACCGCCGGCCCCGGGATTCTCATCATCGTGTTTCAAATCATTCAGAGGTTCACCGGGTACAAGATTCACGACAAGGCCATCTACACGCTTCGCAACATCGTGACCGCGTCACTGCTGATCAATCTATTCCTGTTGTCCTGCGAGACGTTCAAAGAGTTCTACGCGGCGTCCGCCCACAGCAGTTCCGCAACGTATCTCTTCTTTGGCCTCGAGCACCAAGGGCATACCTACAACCATCTGGTTCCGTGGATCTGGACCGCAATACCATTGGAGGTGATTGCCGCGCTGATTCTCGTCATTCCGCCGATCGCCCGGCGTATCGTGTTCCTCAATATCGCATGCGTATTGGCGAACATCGGTATCTGGATCGAGAAAGGGATGGGCTTGGTCGTTCCGGGGTTTGTGCCTTCACCGCAAGGCAGCATCATCGAGTATCTGCCGTCCTGGAGCGAAACGCTGATATGCCTGGGAATCTGGTCCTTCGGAATTCTGGTGTTCTCCTGGATGCTTCATCTCGCCGTGCCGATCATGACCAAACGCTTCGCAAAGGCCGCGTGAATACTGCGGCTCTAGTGTAGTGGTTCAAAATTGAGCCAACTTGACTGAACACCGCAATCGAGCGAAAACCGGGGACTGACTCGCTTTTCGGCAGTTTGAAAAGCGTGTCTGTCCCCGCTTTTCGCGGCTTTCGCGTCCGAAGTCAAGATAGCATCCGCCCCGCAAAACGTGTCATTCTGAGTCCGCCACACCGGACGAAGAATCTACTGCCAACGTGCGATTGCTTTTCCTCCCCTGCGAGGCCCCTCGCACACGCCGTCTTTCGATGTTCCCCCGTAGAGCCTCCAATGTTGCAAGGAAAACACCTGCACGTTCTCAGTCCTTCGCCGCCGATACTCAGCGATCACCAACCGCGGGGGTAGATTCTTCGCTACCGCGCCGACAGGACACAATGCGCGGTGGTGTCTTCGATCTTATGATGCGGGGATCGATTGAGACCCCTCTGCATACCGCCCGGCCCTATTGGCGGCTACGGATTCCTGCGGCTGGCCGGTATCAACGCCGAATGGCGCGCGGCAGGGGGTGTTAGCGTCGGCCCATCCGTAGACCCGGACCAAAAAGAAAAATCAGCGCCGCCGCCCTTGGGAGGACGGCGGCGCGCTACCGGATTATCCTATCTTGCAAATGCCTTAATGCAGCCCCAAATCCTGCAAGGCCGCCGGGTTTTCCTCTTGCATCGCCAATACGGTGTGACACATGGTGCAGTCCTGCTTAATGGTCTTCCCATCCGCGCTCACATGAGAATCGTCGTGACACCGGAAACATCCCGGCGACTGGTTTTCCCCTACGGTGTGACCAATGTTATTCGGGTACGTGCCCCAGGTCACACTCATATCGGGAAATACGTTCTTGCTGTAGATCCCCTGAACTTCGCGCACGGCTTCGTCGATCTTGTCCGCCTTCGCCGCCGCCACGTCCTTATACTTTTCCTGGTAGAACGAACGTATCTTCGTGTCAATGAGCTCGAGGTCGCCTTCCGCGCCCTTGGCCTCCGTCAAGGCTTCCGCGGCGATCTTCTTTACGAACGGCAACGACGCGTCAATCCGTCCACCGTGAAGCGCGTCATCCAATGCGCGGCCGGGCATCTGATAAATGTGTGTCGGACGATTGTGACAGTCGATACAGTCCATAATCCGAGTTTCCGCCGTGGCCAACTGCTCCGGAGTCAGATCCTTCCCGTCCGCCTTGTATTCGGTGACCGTTCCGTCGGCCTCCGTCACGCGCACCAGGTCAATCTTCTGGCGCTGCCTATCTGTCGTGACATAGGTCGTCTTGCGCCGCGGATCGATATGCCAGCTATGGATTCCGCCGGTTCCCAGCTCGCCGCCGCCAATGTGCATTAGCAGCGCGGTTTTCAACGCGGTGTTCTTCTCGTCGTCCGTGTATTCCGTTACGACCTTAACGCGATCTCCCGTGAATTTCTGCGGCCAATGGCACTGTTCGCACGTGTCGCGCGACGGACGCAGATTCGCCACCGGCGTCGGGATGGGATGCTCGTACGTGTGTAGCGCAACCGCGAACACCTGGCGCACGCCAGATATCTTCGCCTTAACAAACCACGGCGCCCCCGGTCCGATGTGGCATTCCACACAGCTCACCCGCGAATGGGGTGATACGGCGTGAGCCGTAAACTCCGGTTTCATTACCGTATGGCAGGTCTTGCCGCAGAACTCCGTCGAATCCATGTATTCCACGCTGCGGTAACTGACCAACGCCATGATCAGCAGGTTCGCGCCCGTCAAGAGCGTGATCAGCCCCAACGCGCCGCGCACCTCCGGACGACGCAAGTTGATCGTGATATGCGCCGCGTCCGCGCCTTCCGCAACCGCCTTCTTCCGTTTTCCCCAGAATATGCCAATCGGAATAATCAGGAGGCCAAGCACGAAGAATCCCGGCATGATCAGCAGCATCAAGATGCCGAGATACGGCGGCGTCTCAAAACCCAGCATTGTGGCGGTGAGGAAACCCACAATCATCATGGCCGTGGACGTGGTAAGCCCCGTACCGAACAGCGTAATCCAGTTCCGCCCGAACAACAGGATTAGAATGGCTAGTTTGGAGTCCTTCCGAATTGTCATTTTCTAGTCGCTTTCCTTCTCAACGCGTTGGAGCGTCCGATGAACGCTCAATTTTACACTGCCGCCGAGGCGCCGCTGTGCCAGTACGCTACGCATAACACGCCTCGCCGGAATACCGATCCCTACAACGCAATCTACATGCCAGCAGGCCGCTCAACGGAAAGGCGTGTGCCCGGCTTTGACGGACGCCTTCGCAGGCGCGGATTAGCCGCAACCACTCGCGCTTGGACGCGCGTTTCGCGCCGGCCAAATCTGCGTTTTCAGCCTAAATGCGGCGATCGAAAAAGCCGTCCGTCGACACTCGCAACCGAGCTTCGGAAAACCCGTAGCCGCGACGGTCTCACGCCTTGCGGACGCTACAACCCAGATTCCGCAGTTGACTGGGACTGACCCCGGCTTTCGCACGGCAGTCTTGTGCGAATCCCGCGGTCTGTCCCTCACCTCCAACGTCCCAACTGCCGAATTGGGGTTCAAAGCCCCGAGCCTTCGTGCAAGAAGCGCTACCTCCAAACCATCTCGTCAGCGCCTCAAAAGTACGGCGGGGCGGAGGGGCTACACCCTCCTCCCCGCCGG
>JACRLJ010000103.1:0-13630 GCA_016215105.1 Candidatus Hydrogenedentota bacterium | reverse complement strand
GCGCTCGGCCTGATGCGCCTAACTTACGGCGTCTGCTTGTGGACGATCGCTACCGCGTACTCGGCCGCAGTGCCATGGCACACTTCGCATGACTCAACGCCGTCTGCGCTGGTTTGGAGCAGCGCGTGGATGTTCGCGGCCAGGCTATCGTGGCAGCTGTTACACGCTGCGCGCGTTGGCTGAATCTCGTTGTCTACTGTCGCGACAGTCGGCAACGAAACATCCGGAACCGGGAGGTTTGTCGAATTTGTCACGTGACAAACCGTGCACTGCGAGCGGTCGCCCGGGAACCGGACTTCGTTGAACCCGATTGCCGTGCCGCCAAATCCGTAGATCTCGAACGCTTCGGACAGATTCTCTCCCGTATGGATCTTGTGGATCATCGTCTTGAAGTGAATCGACTCGGGCGTCGAGCCAGCCGGCCGCCGCGAGATGTCCGTGCCGTCCGGCTTGTGGCAGAACGCGCAGTAATCGACACCCATACGGTTCGCGCCGTGCAGGTGCAGATCTTTGTGACACTTGTTGCACTTCTCGTCATCCACTATCTGACGGCGAGCGACCGGGTCACTGCCGTCAATAGTGAAGTACGTCAAGCCGTTGCTCGACGGACCTTGGCGGTATGTCGCGCCTCGGAACGTGAAGTTTCTGCGGCCTTCCAACGCTACCGCGAACGTATCCGATGACGTGGCAGGCAATTCCGCGGTGAACGTGTAGTCGTACGCGCCGCCGCCGTTGTTTACCAATGTGCCGGTTACAGCGCCACCGGCGAGGGTCTCGGACTTCTGCGTCGTGTACTCCGCAGCGGGCCACGCGCAGTTAATCGCGAGCCTCGATAATGTGCTCAGGTCGGTGATGGGATTACCATCCTTGTCCTGCACGGTGAAGCTGACTTTCAGCGTAGTACCGCCCGCCTTGGTCACCGGCGGGGTCGTGGTCACGTCGGTAATGGCCAGCGCCAAGCCAATCGCCCCTTCGCTCTCTTCCGGCAGCAGGTGCGACGTCAGGATGGGCACTGAACCCGAGAGGCTTTCCGTGTGGCACAGCGCGCAGAGCTGGTCATTGCTCTGCGAGCCGCCAACGTGAGCGGTGAACCCGGCAGGCGTCAGGTCCGGATTGCCAAACCACGTGCGGTCGTGGCACGCTGCGCAGCCCGCCAAGGTCGGTGTGGTCACGTAGACATTTGCCTGCGGTGCGCTCTGGTGGCATGTCGTGCAATTCCGAACATCTTGCGGGAACGCTACGGTCGAGTAGTCGCGGCCTTGGACCACGTACGGGTCACCGGCCACCACGCTCGGAAGATCCTTGCCCATGTGGATCTTGTGAATCATGACCGGGAAGTCAAGCGAGCCTCCGTTGCTCGAATCGCTCGTCTGCGTATTGTGGCACATGATGCAGTATTGGACTTCGCGGCGCGTTCCATGCGCGGACAAGCGCGTATGGCACGCGTTACACGTCGCGGTGTCGACGATGGCGCGCGTCGCCAGCGTCTTCGTCCCGCCGTCGGGACGGAAATTGAAGACCACATTGGTCGGATAGATCAAGCCGTCAACAACGTCCTGCCGGCGCAACTGCCCGCCAAGCTGGTGGGTAGCGGACTTGCTGTAACCCGCCGGTACCGCCGTCACGAACTTGTAGGTAAACACGCCATCGTTCGTTTGCGTCAAGCCGGTCAACCGCGCAGAGTCGGACGTGGCTTGCGTATAGCCACTGGAGACACGGGTCGTGTAGTTAATCACGCGGGCCGTGCTTCCAGTTCCCGGAGTCTCCAGATATCCCAGTGCGAACCGGCAGTCTGTCAACTCATTCAACGGGATAATATTGCCCTTGTTATCTTTCGCCGTAAACTTCACTACGGGCTTGAGGTCCGAAGGAATCGTCACCGACGTGATGGTGACATTTAATCCCGGCGCTACTGCCGATCCCGGCGGTTGGTCGGTCGGTGTGGGTGTGGGTGTGGGTGTCGGAAGCGGGAAGCCCGGACAACCACAGAGCGCGAGCGTGGTTAACGCGAGAACGGAGATACATGCCATTCTCGTGAAGCCTGCCCGCGCACAAAAGCGGTAAATAATTTCTCTGTTGTTTTTCATAGTGTAGGTACCCTCGACTGCGGCTTCGTTCAAGAACCAAAGCGAACCCCGTGACTCCATCACGAGTCTACTTCAGACTCTCGACCTGCGCCGCATTTCAGTCAACCTCCCAAAGATTTGAACTCGCGCTAGCATGAACTCAACTTCACTTTAGTCCGTTCTCGTTTGGAGCGAACAAGAACCCACTTGACGATTTCGCTCTATAAACCGAACTGCTCAATCACAACGCTCGCTGATCACTGTGTCGGCTGTTTTCCCTCCTCCTCCGTTCCGGACACGATTTCCTTGTCCAACATAGTTCACCCAACTACCGCATCACTACACACATCCCCGCGTGCGGACTAACAAGCAATGCACTTTTCATACCATGATCGGCTCTCGATGTCAAGAAAATTAGGGGGTTGCGGATAGATACATATGGCGTATTGGTATAGATCCGCATTAACTGCGGATTTTCCGATGCCAATCCTCCGAAGCCTGTGGCTTTCCGGCCGCGAGGTCTTGGGTTCCTAGCGCAATTCCCGCAATAAATAGGCCGTTTCGGATGCGAGACGCGTACACGGGAGCGCTCAAAAAACGCCGGATGCAAGCCCCTGGGATGGCCGGAATGATGAGCAGATTACATAACTGTAATGTGCAAACGTGTCCGTAAGTCCCCTAACAAACCGTAGCGAACCCAGCCCACGGATCGTCCGCGGATTCACCCAATCTCGATAGAACACGAACCGGCGCACCGGACAGCCACACATTTCAAACGGTGCGTTGTCTTCTGGCATTAGAATTGCCTCACCAATGTTCTGGTAATCCGCGGGCCCCGGTAAGGCCTGCGGGGGGAACGTGGGGAACCGCGACATGACGTATCCAGTTCGCAGGTTGGTATCGTGCGCGCTCTCCGTGGCGGCCATCGGCCTCTACGGGACTGCATGGTCCGTCGAGAACGAGGCCTGTTTCACCTGCCATGCGGATAAGGACCTCTCCAAGACCAGTCCAAACGGGGCCACGGTTTCGCTGCACGTTGACAACGACGCGTACCTCGCGTCCGCCCATGCCGCACTCGAATGCGTCACCTGCCACGCCGACATCACCGACGTGCCGCACCCGGAAGGCCTCAAGAAGGTCGACTGCGCGCCGTGTCACGAAGACCAAGCCAAGATCTACGCGCAAAGTCTGCACGGCCAGGCGCTAACTAAGGGGGACCCGTTGGCCCCGGCCTGCGCCGATTGCCACGGCAAGCACGATATTCTCGCCCGCGGTAACGCCAAGTCCCGCACCAATCCCATCAACATCCCCGCCAACTGCGGCGGCTGTCACGCCGAAAACGCGCCCGTCGCGCGCAGCCGGAATATCAAAGAACACGATATTCTGCAGCGCTACGATGAGAGCATTCACGGCGTAGGGCTGAACAAAAAAGGGCTCACCGTGACCGCCGTGTGTACCAGTTGCCACACCGCCCACGCCGTGCTCCCGCACACCGACCCCAAGTCCTCCATCAGCCGCGAAAAGATCGTAGGCACATGCACACAATGTCACGCCCTGATCGAGACCGTGCATCGCAAGGTGATCGAAGGCGAGCTGTGGGAGAAGGACCCCTCCAGGATTCCGGTGTGCATCGAATGCCACCAACCCCATGAAGCCCGTAAGGTCTACTACGAAGAAGGCGCCAGTGACAAAGACTGCATGATTTGCCACGCCAAAGCCGTCCAAGGCGCCAAGCGCGAGATTCCCGCCGTAGACACCCAGCAGATCGCCGGGTCCATGCATAAGAAACAGCGGTGCGCGCAATGTCATACCGGGATCAACGTGTCACTAAAGCGCGCCTGCGAAACGGTCGCGCCGAAAGTGGACTGCTCGATCTGTCACCCGAACCAAGTTCAACAACATCAACGAAGTATTCACGGCCAATTGATGGAGAAGGGCGATCCCGAAGCGCCCGTATGCCTGGACTGTCACTCGGGCCACGGCACACAATCCAAGGCCGATGCCGCGTCACCCACCTTTCCGAATAACGTCCCGAACCTTTGCGGCCGCTGCCACCGCGAAGGCGAAAAAGCGGCGAAACGGTTGCACAGCACCCAGCAAGAGATTATACGCAACTACACGAGCAGTATTCATGGCAAAGGCCTGCTGGAAGCCGGGTTGGTCGTTACCGCGACCTGTACGAGCTGTCACACCGCCCACCAGCCGCTGCCGGTGAGCGATACGGATTCGAGCGTTAACCCAAAACACATCGCCGACACCTGTGGAAAGTGCCACGAAGGCATCGAGAACACTTTCCTGAGTAGCATTCACTCGCCGCAGGTGAGCAAGAGCGACAAAGAGTTGCCGGTCTGCAGCAGTTGCCATTCTTCCCATACGATCACCCGTAAGGATGAAGCCGATTTCAAACTCCGTCTCGTGGATACGTGTGGCCGCTGCCATCAGGACGTGGCGGACACGTACGTCGACACCTACCACGGTAAGGTTTCGAAGCTCGGCTCGACCGGCGCCGCGAAATGCAATGACTGTCACGGTGCGCACGACATCCTGCCCGTGACCGATCCAAAATCGCGCCTCAGCCGGGACAACATCGTCGAGACGTGCGCCAAGTGCCACCCTGGATCGCACCGGAGGTTTGCCGGCTACCTCACACATGCCACCCACCACGATCCCAAGAAATACCCGGCCCTGTTCTACGCGTTCTGGGGTATGACCGGCCTGCTTCTCGGCACGTTCGGATTCTTCGGTTTGCACACCCTCGCCTGGCTGCCGCTGTCCTTCAAGGAAATGCGCCGTCATAAAGAAACCAGGTCCGCCTCCCCGCAACGCATGTTCCGCCGATTCGACCCCATTGTCCGCCAAATGCACTTCGTGCTGATCCTCAGCTTCTTCGGTCTCGCGTTGACCGGTATGGCGTTGAAATTCTCCTACACCGCCTGGGCGGTCTGGCTGTCCAATGCCCTCGGGGGCTTCCACTCCACCGGAACCATTCACCGGTTCTGCGCCGTCGTTATGGTCGTCGTGTTCCTTATTCATCTCGCGGTCGTGGCCCAGCGCAAAAGATCTACCGGCAAAAGCTGGAAGAATATTCTGCTCGGTTCGGGCTCGCTCGTCCCCAATCTGAATGACGCGCGCGAATTCCTACAGACGGTCCGCTGGTTTGCGGGCCGGGGACCGCGCCCAAACTACGGCGAATGGACCTATTGGGAGAAATTCGACTACTTCGCGGTGTTCTGGGGCGTGGCCATCATCGGCAGCACCGGATTCATCCTGTGGTTCCCCGAACTGTGTACCTACGTGCTGCCAGGCTGGTTCATCAATGTCGCCACTATCATCCACAGCGATGAAGCGCTCCTCGCCGTAGGCTTCATATTCACGATCCACTTCTTCAACACCCATTTCCGTCCCGAGAAGTTCCCGATGGACATGGTGATGTTCACCGGACGCGTGGCCCTCGACGAACTCGAGCGCGAACGCCCCCGGTACTACGAAGAACTCAAATCGAGTGGCGAACTGGAAAAACGGACCGTCGCCGAGGCCCCCAAAGAACTCCGATTCTGGACCGCAATCTTCGGTACCGTTGCGCTTATCGTCGGGTTCTCCCTGGTCTTGTTTATTATTTGGTCCATGGTCTTTGGATATCAATAAGCCCGTAGCCCCAAACATGACCCAGGTCAGGGCGAACGGGAGGGCGGCTGTCCTCAGCCGCCGCGATGCCTGCGCAGTGTTCTGTTAGGCGCCCTTTGCGCAGAACTATCGACAATACGTTGAATCTAATATTCTCCATGTATTGCGGTTGGAATTGAATTAGTAAGGCGCTAAAGTAGACGCAGTGTCTCGCCGCGTCGCCGGAGCGCCAGCCGCTGCGCTCAAGTCATACTGTAGATTGAACGGTTGAAGTCAAACCGCGTTAATAGTTTTGCCGGAGCCCCCGCAGATTATGCCGGCAAAATAGTCACGCCGGAGTCTGGACGGTTACCGCCAAGTTCCTCTGCCGGGCCGTCCACGATCGCGGTACGAAGGTGGTTGCGCTATGCGTATGATGCGTAATCGGGCACTACTCCCCGCGCTGATCGTGTTGGCCGTCTCGGCCTCCGCTCCAAGCCTTGCGCTCGAAGACCAGGAATGCGTGGTCTGTCACGGGGACCCCACCCAGTCCAAACAACTCCCGAGCGGCAAGGTCCTGTCGCTGTACGTGGACGCGGCCGCCTACGCCAAGTCAGTCCACGGCGCCAACGGGTGCGTCTCTTGTCATGCGGGCATCACCGAACTGCCCCATCCGGAACAAGTGGATCGCGTCAATTGCAGCGTGTGTCATGCCCAGGCGGAAGAGTACGCGCAGAGCCTCCATGGCAAAGCCTTGGCCCACGGTGACAAGGATGTGGCCGCCTGCCAGGACTGCCATGGCAAGCACGACATCCTGCCCAAGAACAACGTCCTGTCCCGAGTGCATCCGCGCAACCAGCCGCAGACCTGCGGGACCTGCCACTCCAACCATGCCATGACTCAAAAGCACATGGTGTCCATTACCGACCCGTCGGACTCCTATTTGAAAAGCAATCACGCGCGGGCTATTGCGAAAGGAAACGAAATGGCGGCCGCGTGCAGCACGTGCCACGGCTCCCACACCATTCTCCCCGCGATGGATCCGGCGTCTCCCGTATACCGGCCAAACATTCCGGCAATGTGCGGCGTCTGCCATAAAGTAGCCCTCGAGGAGTTTAACCTCAGCATTCACGGCAAGGCCTTGGCCAAGGGAATCAAGGACGCGCCAACCTGTATCGATTGCCACGGCGAACACGACATCGAAGGCCACGCCGAAAAGAATTCTTCCGTCAGCCTTGCACAAGTCTCCAAGGCCACCTGCCCCCGGTGCCACGATAACGAAAAGATCATGAAACGCTACGGCATCGAGGTCGTGCGCCAAGCCAGCTACATGGATAGCTACCACGGCATGGCCACCGAAGCGGGCTCCAAAGTCGTCGCCAATTGCACCAGTTGCCACGGGGTCCACGGGATACTTCCCGCCGCCGATCCCCAGTCCTCCATCGCGCCGGAGAATCTTCCCAAGACCTGCGGCAAGTGTCACGAAGATGCCGGCCCCAACTTCGCATCCAGTCCCGTGCATATGGTCCCCACCGACCCGGCGCAATGGGTGCTTGGTCTGGTGCGCATCCTGTACATATGGCTAATCGTACTCGTCCTTGGATCGATGGCGATTCACAATTTGCTCCTGATGGGCCGGCGGTCGCTTGTGAAGTTGTTCCACGAGTGGCGCGGACCAGATACATACCGGCGCTTCAATTCGAGTCAAACGATTGGCCATTTCGTGCTGGCGGTGACCTTCATTACCCTCGCGATCTCCGGTTTTGCCCTGCGTTATCCCAATAGTTGGTTTGCGCACGTGTTCTTCATGGGGGGTGACACGTCGGATGCGCGCGGGCTCGTGCACCGCGTGGCTGGCGTGGTTCTTATCGGCATCACCGTCCTCAACGCAGTCTATTCGGTGTTCTGGAAGCGCGGACGGCAAGAGCTGCGCGCCGTCATGATAAGGTGGAAGGACTGCACGGACGTCGTGGGCAATTTGAAGTACGCGCTCGGATTGGCAAAGGAGCCGCCCCGGTTTGACCGCTATTCCTACAGCGAGAAATTCGAGTACTGGGGGCTGTGGTGGGGATCCGTCCTGATGGCCGTTACCGGAATATGCATGTGGTACCCGGATGATTTCATGAAGTACTTCCCTCGAGTAGTCCTGGGCGCCGCGGCGCTGATCCACTACTACGAGGCCTGGCTGGCGGTAGGGACAATCGTCATCTGGCATTGGTACTTCATGATCTTCGACCCTGAAAGCTACCCCATGAATTGGACGTGGATTACCGGCAAGATCACCGAAATCGAATTCAAAGAACGCCACCCAATCGAATACGAGAAAGTCACGCAACTCACCAAGTCAGCCCCTTCACCGGACGATGCGGAACACTCCGGAAACGCCCAGAATCCGTGAATCGCTTGACAGCGGAAAGCGTTTACGATACTATGACGATGCCCTTGTTTCGTCACTAAACGGTTCGAGGGCTGTGAGATGTGAACCTGTAACTTCTTTGCTTGCGTTATCTGCTCAGAAAGCTCTGACAACGCGGACAAGGTCGTTGCATCCGAATACAAGATGTTGCGGCTGAGGCGCCTCGCGCGTATCCGTCTAAACAGGCTACTGGGGAGTGCAGCGGAAATTGTGGGAATGCGTTCGAAGTGGACGGCGGGAATTGCTGAAGCGATTGTTCTCTCAATGGACAACACTCACTCCCAGGGGGACCAACATGCGTAGTTTGAACTCCGTCCCCCGCTTTCTGCCGTTGTGCGCACTGGCGCTCATATTCGTGGCCGCCACGTCCTTGGGCGTCGGCAGTTGCCAGAGTCAGCCCGGAACGGTGGGTACGGGTGTCTGCCTGCAATGCCACGACGGAAGAAGCGCGATCGATCAGCGCAGTCAGCTCGAAAGCAAGCATAGAAACGTCGCCTGTGAAGACTGTCATGGGCCGGGCTACGCGCACGTCCGCAACGGCGGCCGCGGCGGGTTGCTCATTGCCAATCCTCGGGATTTGCCGTTTGACCAATCCTATGACCTCTGTAACCGGTGCCACACCGCGAATGTCGCAGGCTACGTCCAGTCAAAGCACGCAACCGAGAAAGGTGCGCGCTGCATAGACTGTCACGACGTTCACCGCATTAACGGTTTTACGGTCGCCACGGCAAATAACGCGCACCATCTCGACAATGACGCCACGCAAGACCTCTGCGGACGCTGTCACCAGCCTCAAGAGGCCGATTTCCTCCAGAGCACACACGCGCAACTGGAAGTAGCGTCGTGTACAAGCTGTCACAACCTGCATAAGGCCAATACCTTCCAGGCAAATCCGTTGAACAACGATATCTGCCTGCAATGCCACGCCAGTTTCCAATTGGGCTTCACCAGCGACGCCGTGACGCAAGCGCACGTGGGCGCGCAGCATCCCTTGAATCCCGCTGGCAACGGATCTGGACGCTGCGTCGCGTGCCACCTGCCGCCTGTCCAAGTTGCAGGCCAGCCGAACGTAACGCATCACCATAATCTCGTGACGGTTCCACCCAGCGCGTCGAACACCGCCATTCAGGCAGGAATCAGTCCCGTGCCGCCAAACTCGTGCTCCGGAATCATGGGGTGCCATGACGTGAGCGTACCAGGTTCGGGAACTCCCTACGACGTGACGAGTGTGGCGGATAACACGTTCCTGCAATCGGTACACGACACGATCGGTTTGACTCCGTAATTATGCCGTTGATAGCACCGTTGCGGCGACGCCGCCTGAGGACTTCGCTATAAATGCAGGTCGGTAAAAGGAGTAACCATCGGGACCCTATGGGGAGAATCGCGGAAGTGAAGGAAATGCGCCCACACCGGATAAGGCTGGCCCTCATCGGCCTCATGGCGGGCTGCTGTGCTATGCTGATGGCCGTTTCCACGTTCGCGGAAGACCAGCCGGCCCCAGCCGCCCCGGCAGATTCGCCCGAGGCCAAAGCGCCTGCCGCGGCCGAGAAACCCGCCGCGCCGGAAGCCGCGGCGGCCGAGAAACCTGCGGACGCCGCCGCCGAGAAGCCGGCCGCCGATGCAGCGGAGCCCGCGGCGAAATCGAACGCAAAGTGGATTGACGGCAGCCTGCAGATCGGTGTCGATAGCCGGTGGGCCGATGGTAATTCCGACGTCGATCTGGACCAGACCCTGCGCTTCAACATCACCCCTCCCAACTACCCCAAGCTGCATCTGCGCGGAATGCTGTGGATGTACGAGGATTTGGCGGCGGACGAGCCCAAGAACAGCATACTGCGCGACATAAACGACGGATATGATTCCAGCGTGCGCGCACGGCCGATGTACCTCTACGCCGAGATCGACGACCTCTGGGGCAAGTCCGAGTTGCGGATCGGCCGCCAACGTATCCAGGAAGGCGCAGCGTTCAACCGCATCGACGGCCTCTACTTCAAGCAAACCGATGGAAATCTGGATTGGTACGTCTTCGGCGGCGCGCGCGCATCCATCTACCGCGATACCCACGGCGACGCCGTGTTTGGCGGTGGTGTCGCGTACCGGCTTGGCAACTCGACCCGGGTAGCCCTGGACGCCTACTACGGCAACGAAGATCGCAAAGACAAATATGAGGTCTATCGCGGATTCGTCCCTTGGATTCTGGAGTACTCCTTCCCGAGACGCGTCAAGGAAGAAATTGGCGACGACCTCATCGCCCTCAGTCTATGGCAACAAATCACGCCGAACCTGCGCGCCTTTGGCAAGTTCTCGCTGCACAACGGCGAGAGCAATGAGTTCATCCTCAATCTGACCGGCTTCGCCCCGGGCTGGAATGTCAGCTACGACGCGACCTACCGCCGTCAGCTCGATACCATCGAAGACCGTGTCAGCGACTTGATGGGCTTCTACCGGATTCTCGGACCCTACGACGCCTATGACAGTATCCTCCTCGCGGCCCACAAGCCATTGACCGAAAAACTGGTGCTCTCCCTCGAGGCGGAACGCCATAACTCGCGCGGGGACGACGAGTACACCGCAAACCGCGACTATATGCGGTACGCGGCGATCCTAAGCGCTGAAAAGCTGGCGCACGGCATCGGCGCAACCGTATCGCTCGCGCGATGGGACGCCGACAGGGGCGAAGGCTCCTGGATCGTGACCGGAGAAGTTAGCAAGACCTGGGGCAAAGCAAAGCTCACTATCGGAGCCGATTACCAGCAGTACAAGGACACCTACGTCAGGTACAATCCCGAATTCCTCTGGGCTCGAAAAATCGCGACCAGGCTCGTTCCGGGATTCTATCCCGGCTACATGCCGCTTGTCAGTATCTTTGACACGGGGCATGTGATGACCGTCGAGGACGTGCATACCCTGTATACCAAACTTAAGTGGGCGATGTGCGCCAGCCAAGACCTGACGACCCAAATCAGTTACGAGGAAGACGATGGGCCCGAATCCCCTTACTGGCGAGCGCGTGTGAGCTATGAAATACGATTCTAACTACCTTCAGGAGACACTGCCCAAGATGCTCAGGTCGGGACGTATGTGGATGCTCCTGCTGGGGCTGTGCGTAGTGGCCGGGGCGTGCGTTACCACGGCCCTGAACCATGCCCAGAAGGGGAAAGTGTCGCGGGGCGTCATCATGACCCACGCGCAACACGCCGAACGAGGGGTGGATTGCGCGACGTGCCACACCGCGGAGAACGAAGACGCGCCGGACTTCGCCATACCCACCCATGAAGTCTGCTCCACCTGTCATGAAATCCCCGCCGAATATAAGGAAGCCACGGACCTCACCGAGTGCGCTCGTTGCCACGATCGCAAAGGTTCCGATGGAAAATACCAGGTCACACCGCGGGAGCGCATTCTGAGTAAGGAGAATAGCTTCAGCCACGCCCCGCACGTCAAGAAGGAAGTCGCCTGCGCCTCCTGCCACGAGAATCCAGACAAGGCGGTCTTGCCGGCCGGCGATTTGATGGCCTTCTGCGTGCAGTGCCATGCGAAGATTGACTCGAAACATACCGACTGCGCGATCTGCCATAAGATTTGGCGGAAAAACGAGCGGCCCGTTTTCAACAGCGAGAACACCAAGAAGACGTTTAACTTGGAGTCATTGGCCAAGCTGGATGCGCCGGAATTGACTAAGCCGGACAGATTGGATCTGTCGAGACTACAGCGAATTGCGCACGATTCGCCCCAGATTTGGCAACATGTCCACGGCCAGGAATCAAAGGCCGATCCGCACGTCTGCTCGAGTTGTCACGAGAAGACCGGTAATACGCCCCCGGGCAGTCCGGAAAGCTGTGAAGAATGCCACCGCAAGAATCCCCCGGCAAGTCATACGCCCGCGTGGCGCCACAAGACGCACGGTATGCAGGCCCAGTGGGATCGGGCCAAATGCAGCGCGTGCCACGAGGAAGACTCGTGTCTCAAGTGTCACAAGAATACGCAGCCGGATTCCCACCGGGCCGGATGGGATCGCCCCGCAAACCTCCATTGCGTGTCCTGTCATTTCCCGCCTGAAAAGACGGAATGCACGGTGTGCCACGAGAGGATCGAGCACCGCTCGGCCATACCTTCTCCGCACGACTTGGGCATCTATCCGGTCGGAAAGTGCGGGATCTGTCATCCCGGAGGCCTGCCGAATCAGGCGCCGCACGTAATGAATAGCACCGTGCGCTGCGTCGTCTGTCATAAGTAGTGAGTGGCCAATCCAGATAGCAGCAAGTAGAAAACCCAGATAGGCACGAAGATTGCTTCCCAGAATTTGCTGGAAAGCTGCTTTGGAAAGCGCGTTTTTTGTTGAGTGGTGGGTAGATTGTCGAAAGATCAACAGGGAAAAAGTAAAGGAGTTTGTATGATGAGAATCTCGATTTGGGTAGTGCTCGTTGCGTTCGTCCTGGCGTGGTCAGGGGCTGTGTACGCGGAAGATCAGGAATACATCGGCAACAGCGCGTGCAAGATGTGCCATAACAAGAAGCCGGAAGGCGCTCAGTGGGACGTCTGGAAGGCATCGAAGCATGCGAAGGCGTTTGAGGCACTTTCGACCGACAAGGCGAAAGAAGTTGCGACCAAGGCTGGCTTGAAGACGCCGCCCGCCGAGTCTCCCGAATGCTTGCGCTGCCACGTCACCGGGTACGACGCCAAGGCGAAGGCCTTCAACGCGAACGCGAAGCTGAAGAAGGAAGAAGGCGTGCAGTGCGAGTCCTGCCACGGCCCGAGTTCCCTTCACCAAAAAGACGGCGCCGCCAAGATGCAGAAGAAAGAAGTAGACATGAAGGCGCACCGTACTCCGGTCACCGAAGCGATCTGCGTAACGTGCCACAACAAGGAAAACCCGACGGACGACGGGAAGCCTTTTGACTTCAAGGCCATGTCGGAGAAGATCGCCCACAAGAATCCCTTGAAAGCCGCCGCTGCGAAGTAATGCAGTAACTCGATTCGACTAGTATTGCCCGCTGGAGCCTGTAACCCCCGGTTACAGGCTCCAGCTTCGTTTCTCCCGCTCACGGACGCCGTTTGACTTTTCCCGGTCTGAATCGTACGCTATGACGGTTCCTTCGTCCGCAACTACTTAACGGGATCCTCACATGTACCGACCGGAAATCAAAGTACTCGATTGCACCATCCGCGACGGCGGATTGATGAATGACTGGCGTTTTGACAAGGCGATGGTCAAAGACGTTTTCGACGGGCTGGCGAAGGCTGGCCTGGACTACGTCGAGTTGGGCTATCGCGCCGACAAACGCGAATTCAAACCGGAGGATTCCGGACCGTGGCGCTTCTGCGACGAAGAAGATCTGCGCGAGGTGGCCTACGATTGCGACACCAAGGTCTCCGTCATGTGCGACGTCGGACGCACCGACTACGACACCATCCTCCCCGCCAAAGACTCCATCGTCAAGCTGTACCGTATCGCAGCCTACGTGCGCGACATCGACAAAGCCATCCATTTGGGCAACCACTGCAAAGCCCAGGGCTACGGCGTCTGCGTGAACATTATGGC
>JACRLJ010000102.1 GCA_016215105.1 Candidatus Hydrogenedentota bacterium | reverse complement strand
GAAGAATGCGCATTCCCAAGTGCAGCCTGGGAACGAGTAGAGAACTCGGGGCAGCCACCCACTACGGCCCGCGCTGCACGAACCGCCCCCAGTCCTCGTTCCCGAGTTGCACTCGGGAACGTACTTGCCCAAAAGTTGCACTTTGTTCTACCATCGTCCCATGCGATCCCGCTACCGCATAGTCGATTCCGAAGGCATCTACTTCCTCACCTGCACCGTCGTGGAATGGCTTCCCGCGTTCATCAACAAGCCCGACCGCGACGTCCTCCTCGACTCCCTCGCATATTGCCGCCGTGACAAGGGACTCAAGCTCTACGCGTACGTCATCATGGAGAACCATTTCCACCTCGTCGCCGAGGCGCCCGATTTGAGCGGCGTGATGCAGTCCTTCAAACGGCACACGGCGGGCGAACGCATCCGTGCGGAGGAGGCCAACCGTCATGAGTGGATCCTGAACCAGTTCGCCTATTGCCGCAAGAAGTACAACCACGAGAGCAAACATCAGGTTTGGCAAGAAGGCAGTCATCCCCAACTGATTACCGGTGACGAGATGCTGCGTCAGAAGATAGCCTACATCCACAACAACCCCGTACGCCGGGGTTGGGTCGAGGCGCCGGAGCACTGGCTATACTCCTCAGCGCGAAACTTCGTACCCGGCGAACGCCCCCTCATGGAGGTTGACGCCATTCCGGGCTGGAGCTGAGGAGCGCCGCCGTACAAAGTTCAACTTTTGGGCAAGTGCGTTCCCGAGTGCAACTCGGGAACGAGGGCACTAAAGTTGTTCTACCATCACCGCGTGCGATCAGGCGCCATTCATTCAGGCTCACCCCGCGAGTGGTATCGCCGATCTCCCGCGACCGGCGGGCCATAGGTCTTCAGGGCGTCGGGCAACTGATGGGCAGCGTTCCTGCAAGCGTACCATTGCTCTTCCACAACTGGTAGCCATGCGCATCATCCTGGGCAGCGAAGAACAGGGCACCATTCACGTTGGTCAGGTAATAGGGGCCGAGACCGGTGGCATTGATGTCACTGACGAGGACGGTCCCGGCGGTTGTGCCGTTGCTCTTCCACAGGCCGAGGCCGCCGTAACTGTTTTCCGCCGCAAAATACAGGGTGTCGTTGATGACCACGTGATACGATTCGACGCCGTAGAACAGCGTCGGATTGATCTCTTTCACTAGAGCCGCGCCGGACCCCGTCGTGGCGAATAAGCCGCAATGGGGCACGCTGGCCACATCGTAAAGCGCTTCGAACAACAACGTGCCGTTCAGATCGATCAGGTCCCACGGCCTGTACGCATCGTTATCTACCCTGTATACCGTGGCGCCATCGGTCGCCCACACCCGGGTGTTGTACAAATCCAGGCTCGCGGCGGCGAAGTACAACAAGCTGCCCGAACGCGTGAGATCACCGGGGCCAAAGTCGAAATCGCTCATTTTGTGCGTGCCGGCCGGGGTACCATCCGTGGTGTACAGCGAATTGTTAGGCGGCATAGTGGCGGTACCCGAATAGAAAAACACCTGTCCGTTGAGGCTGGCAATCTCACTGAGCGACCCGGCGTTGTAGATGGGGACTGTACCGGCTTCGGTCCCGTCGCTCCTCCAAAGCGTGAAGGTTCTGATCAGAGTGATGGGTTCGATCGCGGTGACGTTGTTGAAGTAGAGTACGCCGTCCACGTTGGTCAGCATGTTGGGATTGGCGCCCGTTAACGTCCCGAAGGATTTCACGATACCTGTGCCCGCGCCAGCGCCGTCGGAGGACCACAATTCACCACCCCCCGTGCCGATGGCGCTCCAATAGAGTTTCGTCCCCACTTTGACGGGGGCCAACGCGGGGAAAGAGCTACCAAGCTGAGCGACTAGCACTGTGCCGTCTTCCGTTCCGTCGCTTTTCCACAGGCCGTAGCCGCCCCATTGGGCAAAGAAATAGAGCGTGCCGTTCAGGTTGGTAAGGAAGCTGGCTCCCGGACTGTCGTGTATCGGGGCAATGTCTTTGACAAGCACGGTTCCTTCGAACGTGCCGTCACTCTTCCACAATTCCTGGCCGGAATAGGCGCCCGTGCCCAGGAAGTATAACGTTGAACCCACCGCGCACAAATTGCTCGGATAGAAGTTCGTGAACAGCTTGGGCATGAAGTAGGCGTTCACGTATTTGTTTCCGTCCATGGTGATCGTGGCTGGTTTCTTGGTCCCTAGAAGATCGCCGCCCCAGACTTCAAAACGGGAATCCGCGTTTGGATTCGGGGTCAGTGTGACCACGGTACCGGAAGCATAGGCGCCACCTGGCGGGTCCAACGAAATCGAACCATTTCCTTGAATGGACAGACTAAGCGTGTATTCCACCGGTGGACTGAGTGGGTCTGTGCCGTTCAGCATCTCTTGGCCATCGCCAATACCGTCCCCGTCAGTGTCTCCGAGTCCGGGGTTTGTGCCTAGGTTCGCCTCAGCGGCATCACCGAGGCCGTCGTTGTCAGAGTCAATCGGAATTCCAAGCGCGGCATTAATAAGCAGCTGTACGTCCACGGCATTCACATCTTGTGAATAATCAATGTCGCAGTGCCCGCCAGAATCGATGCCCAGAGCATTGTTTATGACTGTCTGCACATCAACAGCATCGACCGCGCCGTCACTGTTTGCGTCGCCTGCTACCGGTTGGGCCGAAGCTAAACTAAGAATCTGAAAGCAGGAGGCAAAGAACAGGAAACAACTACCGAACCTCAGCGTGATCATAATGCCCTTCCTTCCGTTGAACACGGAACTGTCCCCAGCGCTCAATCCCCGTTTCCAAGTCAGTCGGCCATGTGGTCGCAATGCAAGACATCGGGTACCCCGTCTGGGACCTCACTCACCGGGTTGCGTATGCTTGTCCTTCCGGTTCTCGTGACCCTGGCCGACATATCACATATGAGCCAGCCCGCGGCCACCCCAGGTCCCACGCCAATCATTATATTCGTCCTTGCTGACGTCAGCAATGCCAGTACTTTTCAGGACCACGGCAGACGCAACCCAATAGCGTCACGAATAGCACTCGGTAACGAGAAGATGACTATAGAACCTACCCGATGGGGATTCATTGCGCGCTGCAACCCTCGCGCGAAAGCACAGCGCCGTCTCGCCGTTACGTTGGAGGCCCTGGCGCTGGACCTCCGCGGCGATTGGCGTGGTCCTTCCTTGCGGCGTAGAATACGGACCGATTTGACACTTAGCGAAGGAGACATCACATGCAGACGATTCCCCGGAAGGAGTACGAAGAACGGATCAAGAAGTTTCAACGCAACATCCGCGAGGCGGGGCTGGACGCGGTCCTCGTGCATTCCAATGAGTCTGATTTTGCCAACGTCCGCTATCTCACGGAATACTGGCCCACGTTTGAATCGGCGGGGGTGTTCGTCCCCGCGAAGGGCGCGCCGGTGCTCATCATCGGCCCTGAGAGCGAAGCCTATGCCCAGGGACGCAGCGTTATCCCGCGCATCGCGAAGATGGTCGAGTACCGCGAGTCGGCTGAGCCGGACTATCCCGGCATACCCGTCGCCCATTTTCCCGACGTCGTCCGAACCGCCCTGCGCGGACGCCCGCTCAAGAAACTCGGGTTGGCCGGATTCTCGATTATGCCGCTTCCGGTCTATTTCAGCCTGCAACTGGAGTTGCCCGGTGTGGAACTGATCAAGGCCGACGACACGCTGACGCGCCTGCGCACGATCAAGAGCGCGAACGAGATTAAGTTGATGAAGAAGGCGTACAAGATCAGCGAATTGGCCATCGACGCTATCCTCGGCGAGATCAAGCCCGGCATGACCGAACTTCAAGTCATCGGCATTGCGCAGCGCGAGATCTACAAACACGGCGGCGAATATGAGGGCCATGCGCTGTATTGTTTCTACGGCCCCGGCACCAAACACGCCATTTCCCGCCCTACGCACAACACCATCAAACGCAACGAGATCATCCAGCTCAACATCGGCGCGCGCGTCGGTGGATACTCGTCCAGCGTGGGCCTGCCGTGTTCGATTGGCAAGCTGCCCGCCCGCAAGAAACGGCTGGTCGAGTTCGGCCTCGAGGCGCACATCAAGACCGCCGAACTAATGCGCGCGGGCAAGCCCGCCGCCGAGGTCGTGCGCGAATACGAGGCGTTCGTCCAGCGCCGCAGTTTCAAGCAATTCATGCTCTACGGCCCCTGCCATGGCATCGGCATGATGGAAGTCGAACGCCCCTGGCTCGAATCCACCTCGACCTACGCCCTCCAGGAAAACATGACGTTCCAGGTGGACACGTTCTTCCAGGACAAAGATTTCGGCCTCCGCTGGGAAAACGGCGTCCGCGTCACCAAGACCGGAGTCGAGAAACTTTCCCGGAAATTCATGCATCTCGTGGAACTGTGAGGGGGGATAGACGATGACAGCAAGCAATTACTATGACCTGCGTGCTCAATAAGCGGCGCCTGGCGTGGGGGAATGGACAGTATGACAAGATTCGCGAAATGGTTCACATTCTGCTCTGGCGCGGCGATTGTTTTGCTCGTAGCCATCAGCGCGCTCCTCACTTCGCTGACTCAATCTGGAAAGGACGCCGCGGTCACGCAACTCGAGCGGCAACTCGCGCAACGGAACATTGCGTCGTCGCAGCCCGGCCTCGCTCCTCCAATCCAAACGCAACCGCGCGCCGAACCTGAGAAAACAGCCGGCGATGGGGATGCCGAGTCCCGCTGGCAGCGGCTCTTCATGCTGTCGGAACAACGGTTTGGCGAAGATCCGCTCGCGGACGACAGGAGTGCGGCGTACCAGGCCATGCGGATACCGCTCTTCGTGCGCTGGGGAAAGAAGGCCTACGACAAACTCACCCCACACGACCTGACAGTTCTGGCGACGCTTCTCGACGAAAACAGCGATATGCTGGATGAGATTGCCGCATTGACGCAGCCGGACATACCCGCTTGTCCCTGCCACACCCACAAGAAATTGTGCCGCTTCTGGGTGCTCGATACACTGCTATCCTCGCAGGTGTTGTTCGATGCGGCGAACACCCGGTACGACGACGCCATCCAAAGGCTCACTTCCGAAGCGAGAGTCAGCGTCATGGATCCCTATGAGGAATTTCCTTTTACGACAGGGTCCAGCAACCTGTACGTGATTCGTGACGCCTTGTCCAGCTGAAATGTCTCGCCGGAAACCTGGGATCGCTTCCTGCTAGCATTGAACGCCTGCCGCGATCACGCGTTGTTCGCGGATGCGTGGGCGCGCGAGGCCGCGCTGCGGCTCGAATGGTACCGAGATCTCCCGTACAGCAACCGGCACAGTGGACAGCGTAGTATTGTCACAGCGCCGTGGGCACACGCCGAGGCGTGGATCTATAGGTACGCGGCGACGCCACTGATGAACGAGAATGAGCGGGTCTTCGGCGAAGTCATGACAAAGCTGCTTCAACTGGCGTCACTACCCTACTACGAAGCCAAACCGAGGCTTGAGGAAATTCGGGCGCAGTTCAATATTCCCACACCGTGGGAATTGCCCATTTGGAAGCGTGAACCCGGCTGGTACGCCATCTCGACGGTCGTCCACGAGCGTTTCGGCAGCCGGGCATATACCGAGGCAACCATTGACTTGACGCGTTTCGCTATCTTGTTAGAGAAGTCGCGTAGTCAGGACGGAGACTATCCGGCGGGGCTAGATGCGCTCGCGCCCGCGTTTGGTGGACATTTGCCCGTGAATCCATTCGACGGAATGCCCTACCAATACGCGCGCACGGACGACGGCTACGACCTTAGCTACAAAAAGACGATCAGCGGCGGAAGCGAGGGACGCGAGGAGGAGATCATCCGAACCTATGCGTGGCCCGGTAAGAGCGGGCCAACCGGCCAAAGCGTTGAGGAATAAATGCGGACGGCAATCAAATGCTGGCCTACGCCGGTAGTTGGGCGTATTCCTCGAAGACTCCCCCGGCGCACGAGCACCGAATCTGCGCGTCTGATACGCCAGCAGACCTGCCGTCACGGCGCCCAGTTCAGCGGGCTGATCACGGACATAATTCCCGCTCGCCACGTTACACCTGCAATAGCGCGTGCTCCAGCTTCTTCTTCGGGCTGCCCAAGGCCAACAGCGAGCGGACCAACAGGTCCAGCGTCACGCTCGGATCGCCCGCCTCCATTTTCGCGACGCGTGACTGGCTGGACCCCAGAATCCGCGCGATGTCCTGCTGAGTTAACTTCTTGCGAATCCGCCGCTCCCGAAGTGCGCGGCACAGCGACAGCTTCAGTTCAATGTACGCCGCCTCTTCGGGCGCAAGTTTCAGCCACTCAGCGGCATCGCCGACTTTCCACCCCTTCGCTTCAAGGCGTTTGCGTTTTGCCGTTTCCATCACTCTCTCCCATTCGGGGCGCTATTACTCAGAATCATAGTCTCGCAGCCGTTGTCTGCACGTTTCAATAATCTGCCTTGGCGTCTCCCGTGTCTTCTTCGGGAAGACAGCCAAGATAACGATAGCGTCGATATCGTTCCGGTAGACGATGCGCCATTCTGCTTCCTCATCCTTTATCCGCAATTCGTGGGACCGCGCCCCAATCGATGGCATTGGACGAGACTGAGGCATGCCCAACGTTTCGCCCTCTTGCAGTCGACGCAAAAGGAATCCCGCTTCAAGGCGCGCCGCCAAGGAAAACGGCGGCGATTTTACCTCGCCGCGCAGCCATACCAGCGGCTTTGACTTGATACTCATGCTGTAGTTAGATTATATCATATTCGACATAATTTCAACGATTCAATTTGCGTACAGCTGCAATGGCGCATCGGCGATACGGTTGTCTCTTCGGCAGTTTTCCTTACTCATTGCGATCCATTCGGGACGACAATCGTGCGCATGCCGGAAGACACGAGCTACATACGCGACCGCAATTGACGGGTCAGATGACCCATACAGGAGGCATCATGCCGAACCAGACAACGTTTTTCGTGGCATTGATTGGCGGGGCGCTGCTCTGCACCGGGACGGCGATGGCGGCTGAGCCCATCGAATTGGTTCCGGGCCACAAGCAGCTTTTCCTCGATGATTACGCCGTGCGTGAGGTCGCGGGCCTGAATCGGGTGATGCATACTCCGGAGAAGCGCGGGGCCGTGCTGAAGCCGGACATACCCTCCGATGGCAACCTCATACAGATCCGTTCCGCGCCGATGTGGATACCAGGCGAGAACATCTACAAGCTGCTCTATCTCGCCTACGGGCTGGACGAGAAGAACCAGACTGGCCCGGCGCTGGCCGTATCCAAAGACGGCCTCCATTGGGAGAAACCTTCGCTCGGCCAGATGAGCGTGCACGGCTCGAAGGACAATAACCGGATCGTGATCGACTTTCCCCCGCCGAACAACGGTCTCGAGAACGTCGTATACGATGCCGGCGATCCGGATCCTGCGCGCCGCTATAAGGGGCTAGCGGGCGCCATTGGCCGGGCGCCGGTGGTGAGCGCGGACTGCATTCACTGGACTAAACTGGATGCGCCGGCGATCCCATCGAGTGACGAGGCGCAGTTGGTGTACGACCAAGACAAACGCCGGTTCATGGCGACGCTCAAGACGAGCAATGAGTACGGCCGAGCCTTCAACATCGCCACCAGCGAAGACTTCGCGCATTGGACGCCAAACCGCTTCCTGTACGGCGCCGACGCGGAGGACCAGCCGCTGGCCCGCGAGTTCATTCGCAAACGCCTGGCGGATCCTGCGCTGGCCAAGCCGGTCTTTGTCGAACCCGATCCCGACACGGGTTGGAAACGCCCGGAAGGCTACCAGCCTACGTGGCGCGCCGAATGCTACAACATCGCGGTGTTCCCGTATGAGGGCGTATACATCGGACTTCCGCAAATGTATTACCCCACGGGAACCGAGTTGCCGTCGCGCGCGAACACGGACGGGTTTCATCTCATCCAATTGGCGATGACGCGCGACTTGGTCACCTGGACCCGTTTGGGCAATCGTCAGCCGTTCATCGGCCCGTCGCCCAAGGAAGAAGGGCGCCGTGGCGTGTACGACCGCATGCAGCTGTGCGTCACCAATCGCCCCATCGAGCACGGAGACGAACTCTGGTTCTACTACTCGGGTCTGAAGTGGCGATCCTTGCCGAACGAGGTGAATGCGGACGGCACGCCGCGAGATCCGGCGACGCTCGGCGACGAAGAGCGCGCCGAAATTGCTGACGGCTGGGGCGCGGCATGCCTGGCCGTCCTGCGCCGTGACGGATTCATCTCGCTGGACGCCGAGGCGGATGGATACGTCGTCACGAATCCGCTAAAGATGAACGGCAATCTCCTGTTCCTCAATCTGACTGCTTCCCAAGGCTCGGCGTCCGTCGAGGTCCTCGACGAAAAGGGCAGCCCCGTGCCAGGCTTCACGCGGGAGGATGCGCTGCCTGCTCAAGGGGACGCGGTGCGCCTGCCCGTGCGGTGGAAAGCCGACGCCAGCGTAAGCGCCCTCGCGGGTCGGTTGGTGTCGCTAAAGATCTACCTGTCGCGCGCATCGCTTTATGCGTTCTGGACGGAGTAGGAGGGCGCGAGGGCTTCCAGCGCGGGCCGAGCGTCGGCGCGCGAGTAGGCGCAACGCTGGAGACGCTACCCATAGCGCGTTTGCAGAAGTTTTCCAGAGAGCGATTCGCCAAAGCAGGGAGTAGAGTTTGCTACATGTTTGGGCGCCAGCGGCTTTCAATGGTAAACTTTCTCCAAGGAGACTCTCATGGAAACCTTGACGATCAATCTCAGCGGGGGCCGCCTGGATCAACTCAAGCGAATGGCTGAACAACTCAACATCGCGCCAGCGGACCTGGCCCAAGCCGGGATAGACGACTTGCTCGCACATCATGACGAGGCCTTCACCGACGCGATGGAGAGGGTCCTCAGGAAGAACGCTGAGTTATACCGGCGGCTTGCCTAGGAGTCCGGCCAGAAAGCCGGCTATCTGGCGCGGCGCGGCCAGAAAGCATCTGTAAGTTGTTTAGCACCGGCGCTCGCTCTTGCCGGGTCTTGGTAAGCGGAGGCTTTCTGGCCGCGCCTCTAGTGCGCTACCTTTCTCTCGCCGAAGTTCTGGAACTGCACCGAGGCGTCATGACCGTGTCCGGTGGACCAATCGCTACTGCTGGACTTGACGGCGTTGAAATCCGCATTGGCGCAGCCATTCGCAACGTTCGATGGAAATGACTTATATCCCTCCCTCGCCGCGAAAGCCGCTGCCCTCGGCCATTCCCTTATCTGCAATCATCCCTTTGTGGATGGCAACAAAAGAACTGGGCACGCGGCCACGGAAGTGTTTCTTGACCTCAACGGTTTCGAGATCGCAGCAGAGGTTGGTGAGCAGGAAGAAGTGATTCTCCGCGTGGCCTCGGGCGGTATGAGACGCGACGACTTTGCCGAATGGCTGGCGCGCCACATCCAGACGAAGTAACGTGCGCTGTTGATGGCGACGAAACAGAAGCGGATTGACTTTGCAGCGCTTACCGGGCTAACGTGCTGCATGGAAACTTTGCGCCGTACAGCAAGTCGTGGGTTTGGCCGGTGGGGCCTTGCGGGGCTACTGCTAACCGTTTTGATGATGGGAAGCGCGGATGCGGCGGACCCGGCGCCGAGCGCCCTTGAGGCGGATTCGAAAGGGTGGGTAGACATCATGCCGCCCGCCAGTCTGAAAGGCTGGTCGCGCGTGCCAGTCCCACCCGGCGCTCCGCTCGGTAAGCAGCAGTGGCGCGTCGAAGAGTCCGGCAAGCTGCTGGTTTGCGAAGGCGACGGCGGGCACGACATGCTGTTGTGCGACCGCGAGTTCGGCGACGCCATATTTCACTGCGAATTCCGCTACACCAAGGTGGAGGGAAAGTCCGGGTACAACAGCGGTGTCTACGCGCGAAACAACAAGGACGGCTCCCTTTGGCATCAGGCCCAGATCGGCGACGGCAATGGCGGCTATCTCTTCGGGGAAACGCCTGGTCCAGATGGAAAGAAGAAGTTCTTCACCACCACGAAGGAAGTGACGGACGGCCGCGTGAAGCCCGCGGGCGAATGGAACACGCTCGAGATCACGGCGCGCGGCGCCACCTTGACTTTGTGGGTCAACGGCGCCGTCACGTGCGAGGTCAAAGACTGCGGCAATCCCAAGGGCTTGGTGGGCCTCGAGGGCGAGGGCTACCGCATCGAATTCCGCAATCTCAAGGTCAAGGAACTGCGGTAGGGATCGTGCGGTAACGATTGCCGGATTGAAGGGGAGATAAGCGCGTCATGGATCACTTCCAGATTATCCACGGCGGAAGGTATGGCGCAAAATCCCGTTCATCAGTTTTTGTCTTAGCGGTCCTTGCTTTGTCTCCGCTCGCTTGGGCGAACTCTGGAACGCCGCTGATGTGGGCGGGCATCTTACACTTACTGTTCGGGAACACACTAATCGGCATTGGCGAGGGACTGCTACTTGCCCGGCTGTTTGAGCTCCCAAAGGCCAAAAGCATTCTGGTAATGATTCCCGCCAACTATTTTTCCGCTTGGTTGGGCATGTTCGTCATAAGTGAGTGGATCGTGCCCATGCTACCGATGGACCTGAACAACGGGTTGCGGTGGCTCTGGAGCATGGTATTTCTTGCCTATTGCATGACACTCGCATCGGAATGGCCGTTCATCGCGTGGTGTTTCCGCGGCAGAAAGAACTGGCTAGGACGGAGCGTGCTAGCGTCTTTCGCGGTTCAGAGTGCGTCGTATGTTCTCTTGTTCGGTTGGTACTGGCTGCCCAGCGGCGCTTCGCTCTTCACGAACACCACCATTGTCGCGGCGGCGGAACTGCCGCTGCCAAATTCGGTTACTGTCTACTACATAGATCCGGACGATGGCAATGCCTACTCACGCCCTTTGACGGGAGGAACCGCGCAGAAGGTTTACGATTTGGGATCAACAAGTCGTGGCGACGTCCTGTTCCTACGGCGGAACCCGTCGGATTCGAACCGCTGGGATTTAGCCGCCCGACTTGAAACCGGCGACTACAAGAATCCACGGTTCGAAGTCATAAAGACAAACCTTTCTATCGAAGCAGCGCCGCGCTTCCAGATCTACAGCGCCGATCCCCGCCAGTCCGAGGAGAGGTGGTTCAACTTCGGTGAAGCGCCAGAGCTCGGCGCCCATCAAGAAAGCCCCTGGAAATTCCAGGTTAATTTCTGGGCGGGCGAAGGACTGCTGACCATAAACAAGAAGACCGGAGAACGATTTCACTTCGCTTACGAAACTCCGTTTGTATCGTGGAGAGTCCGAAACGCGGTGCATCTGCCGTCAGACATAGCCCTGTTTCAACTGGGTGATGAACAGATATGCGCGTTCGACCCGGTCACTAAGCGCCTTGCCCTGCTGTGGCACGGACAAGCCCCCATGCCAGTCATCGAGAACACCGACGTCGCAGATGAGGGCAACGCCAAGCCGACCGCTAGCGATAAATGAGTACAATAAACTGCACCTGTGATACCGGAGTGCGTTTCGGTCACACACATTCCGCGGCGGCTAGGGGGCGAGGCGCGTTTCGCGGAGGCGCTTGGTCAGCTTCGACAGGACATCACAGACGCGTTCGATCTGGGCGCTTGTTGTCGCGCGGCCGAGGCTAAATCGGACCGCGCTTTGAGCGTCGGCTTGCGACAGTCCCATCGCGAGCAGCACGTGCGACGGCTCGAGCGACCCCGAGGTACAGGCGGAACCGCTCGACACCGCGATGCCTTCGGTATCCAGGCCGAGAACGATGGATTCGCCCTCGATCGCGCGAAACCCTATGTTCAGCAGATGCGGCAGGCGGCGTTCCGCGTGACCGTTGCGAAACGCGCCAGGAATCTCGTCGAGAATCCGCCGCTCCAACGCATCCCTTAGCGCGCGGTGCCGGGTAGCCTCGGCTTCCATGTCCGCGCGCGCGAGTTCGCAGGCCATGCCCAACGCCACGATGCCCGCGACGTTCTCCGTGCCTGCGCGGCGTCCACGCTCCTGCGCTCCGCCGACGGCTTGCGGGACGAGCTGGACACCAGTACGGACATAACACGCGCCGACGCCCTTTGGCGCGTAGAGTTTGTGTCCGGAAATGGCTAGCAGGCCGATTGGAACGGCGCGCACGTCGATGGGAATCTTCGCGACCGACTGAACGGTGTCCGAGTGAAAGCAAACGCCGCGCGCGGCGCACAGTTCGGCGACCGCTTCGATGGGCTGTATCACGCCGGTCTCGTTGTTGGCGTGCATCAGCGACACAAGCGCCGTGTTGCCGTTGATCAGCTCGCCGATTTCCGCCGGGTCAACGAGCCCCGTCGCATTCACCCGCGCTACCTGGACGTCCGCTCCCGAGTGGTCACGAACGTAGTAAGCCGCATGCAACACCGCGTGGTGCTCGATGGCGCTGGTAACGATCCGCAATCCCGGACGCGGCGCCGCATCCGCTATTCCACGTATGGCCAGATTGTTCGATTCGGTTCCGCCCGACGTGAAGACGATTTCCCGGGGATCGGCGTGAATTAGCGCGGCCACTTGGTCCCGGGCCTCGTCCACGGCCTTGCGGCACAGCCGGCCGAACCAGTGGACAGAGCCGGCGTTTCCGTAACAATCGCGGAGGTATGGCTCCATCGCGGTGTACACTTCGGCGCGTATGGGGGTGGTGGCGCTATGATCGAGGTAGATGCGGTCCATAGAGACTTCTGTCAGCAACTCCTATGTCATTCGCGAAGCCATTGCTGACAAGGAAGCCGCGCGCCGGCCTACTTGAGGCCAAGCACATCCTGCATATCGTAAATGCCAGGCTGCGCTTTGACCGCGAACCGGGCGGCGATGAGCGCGCCTCGAGCGAAGTTATCGCGGTTGTGGGCGCGGTGCGTCAGCTCGATACGTTCGCCGGGCCCGATAAAACTCACGGTGTGATCGCCGACTACGTCGCCGCCTCGCAAGGCGTGCATACCAATCTGACGCCGCGGACGCTCGCCCACCAGCCCTTCGCGGCCGTGCGTGACGTCCTCATCGTACTTCAGACCCAGCGCCTCCGCCGCGCGCTCCGCCAACCGAACCGCGGTACCGCTCGGACTGTCTTTCTTTAGATTGTGGTGCGTTTCGACAATTTCGACGTTGTAGTCCAGCCCGAGAACGGCGGCAACCTGACTGGTCAGCTTGAACAGCAGGTTGACTCCTACGCTCATGTTGGGCGCGTGAACGATGGCAATGCGTTGCGCAAGTGTCTTCAATTCTTTCTTCTGCGCGTCGTCCAATCCGGTCGTCCCGATAACGCAGGGTTTGCCCAGGCCTGCGGCGACGCGCGCATTGGCCACACACGCGTTCGCAATCGTGAAGTCAATCAGCGCGTCGGAGTTCGCGATCTCCGCGGCCGGTTCACCCGAGACGCGCAGTACGCTCGAGTGTCCCCGTTGGCTAATGACGATTTCCGTTCCCGCCAGCGCCGGGATATCAAAGGCGCCGCCAATATCGAGGTCACTGGCTTCCGCGGTCATCTCGAGAATTCGGCGTCCCATACGTCCACAGGCGCCCGCCATACAAATCTTCATGACTATTAGTCCTTGTCTCCGCTTCGCATCCGCGTCAATTTGGGATCAGATGATACCGAGTTGCTTAATGATCGGCTCGAGTTTGGCGACTGTCGCCGGCTGTGCCGATGTAAGTGGGAGACGCAGCACATTTTCAATGAGCCCCATACGCGCCAGAACAGCCTTGACCGGCATGGGATTCGTCTCAATGAACAAGCCTTTGAACAACGGCATCAATTGATAGTGAATCTCCTGGGCCGCCGCAAGATCGCCAGCGGCGAACCGAGCGCACAAGGCCGCAACCTTCGCAGGCGCGACGTTGGCCGCCACCGACACGACGCCGACCGCTCCGACCGACATCATAGGCAGGGTCAGACTGTCGTCACCGGACAGCACTGTGATGCCGCACAGCGATCGAATTTGAGAAACCTGGTCCACGTTTCCGGCGGCTTCCTTGATACAAACGATGTTTCGGATCTTGTGGAGCTCGGCTACCGTCTCCGGAGCTACATTGATCCCCGTCCGGCTCGGCACGTTGTAGAGCATGATGGGTATGTCCACGCCTTCGGCGATCGTCCGATAGTGGGCGAGCAGTCCGGCAGCGGTTGGCTTGTTGTAGTACGGGGTAATCAGCAGCGCTCCGTCGGCGCCGACGGCCTTGGCGTGCTTGGTAAGGGCGAGCGCCTCACGTGTGCTATTGGAGCCCGTACCGGCGATCACGGGAGATGTCGAAATTGGTCTTGAAGGGTGTTGCGAGCGCAACCAGCGAACCACGGAACATGAAAACCGTCTCCCGAGCGTTGTTTGTACAAGGTAAAGCCGAGCCCGCGATATTCTAGAACATTCGTATGCGCATTGCCACCAGTAGTTTGGGTGTGGCCGCTGAAAAAGGGGCTAAAGGGAACCCCGCGCAAGATAGCTGTTGACACATTTCCGAAAACTGCCTAGAATACGCCTAGTCAGGGGAGTTCGTATCGTCTTGGAAACGACGGAGTGACGCATGACTGACGCGGCCAGCAACGACGCAATTACGAACGTAGAATCCAAGATCGCTCAGTGGCGCAGCGATACGGCAGGCGCCCGAGAGGCGTTCGAGGCGCGGATCACGCGCGCACGGCAGGAAATGCGCTCACTCGCCGCTGATGTCGCGGCGCGCTTTGCTCGAGATGATTCCGCGCTGGACGCTGCGTTGGAGTCTCTGGGTTCGATCAAGCAATCCCTTCAGAAGGGCGAGGAATCCCAAGTCGAATCGAAGCAGCGCGTCACCCAGTTGGAGCGGCTGTTGGATGAACGCAACGAGGCCATCGAGCAAGTAAGACAGCAACTTGGCGTCATCGAGAAGAATCAGTCCGAAAACGCGCAAGCGCTGGCGAGCGCCAAAGAGCGCGAACTACTGCTTCAGCGGACTCTGGCGGAGCGGGCAGACGCGTTGCAGGCGGCGCAGCAGAAAGCAGCCTCGCTCGATCAGCTTACCAAGGAACTCCAGGAAAAGGCGGGCGCCGCTCAGGATCGCATTGCGCAACTCGAGCAGACATTTACGGAACGCACCGAGACGGCGCAGGCTTCCAAGCAGCGGGTAGCGCAACTGGAGCAGGCTCTCGCCGAATCAGCGGCATCCGCCCAAGCGGCTCAGAACCGCACCGCCGAGCTCGAGGCGAAGCTGACGGAACACGCTACGGGCGCCGAGAGCTTTCGGGCGCGTATTGCGGAGCTGGAGGCCGAGGTATCAAAGCACACAGCGAACCACGAAACCGCGCAACGGCGCATTGAAGCATTGGAGAAGGAAGTAGAAGCCGCGAAGGCGCCGCAGGAGGCGCTGGAACGGGCCAAACTTATCGAGCAGGAGGCGGCCGCGTTACGCGAGGATTTGGCGGCCGCCAAGACGCGCGCGGATGAGGCGGCCACATCCGAACGCGCATCAGCGTGGGAACTGGAGATCGCGCGCGCGGATTTGGCCAAGGCCCAAGCGGCGTTGGAGGCCTCGAAGACCGCATCCAGCGATGCGGACGATCTCCGGATGCGCCTGCAAAGCGAAGCGACACGAGCGAACATGTTGGAGACGCGGCTCACGGAAGAGACCTCGCGAGGCGCAAAATCGACGCTCGCGCTACAATTGGCGGAGGCGCTGAAAGACACCGAAGCGGCGCAGAGAGAACTAGCGCAACTGCGCGCCGAGGTGGACTCGCTTCGCCGCGCCGAGGCCGCGCCGCCGAGGCCGCCGTCGGGCGGCGTTTCGGACACGCCGGCGGGCGGCGGGCTCAGTTTCGAGCGCGATATGAAGAAGCAACAACTGGGCACATTGCTGCTGAGCGCCGGCCACATCGACCAAGAGCAGCTCGAAAACGCGCTTGAAGAGCAGCGGAAGTCGCCTCAACGGCACTTGGGAAGCCTCCTGGTGGAGAATGGGTACGTCAGCGAAGAGATTGTTGCGCAAGCGCTGGCGAATCAATGCAAGCTGGATTTCGTCCGGCTCACCGCGCAGAACGTTGATCCGAGCGCTGCCGGACTGGTTACACCGCGTCTAGTCCAGTTGCACACGTGCATCCCCATTCGCGCCACGGGCGACTTCCTGGTTCTAGCGATGGCCAATCCGTTGGACCTGATTGCGATCGAAGACGTCGAACGCGCCAGTGGGCGCACTGTCGAGCCAGTCGTCGCAACCCCATCGGATGTGGCAGCCGCCGTTGCGCGCGTCTACCCTCAATCCGCGGACGCGGCGTCGGTAAGTTAGAGGGCTGGATTCTCCGCGGCGCTCCGAGTGCGCCACTCAGCGTACTCCGCACTTTGGAAATAGGGGTAGGGCCGTTCATTCATCAGGCAAACGTAGGTGATTTGGCACGTGATAATGTCCCGCTTGGCGCCAGTGATGGGCTCGTGCGCCAGAGCCTTCGACTGAACGACGATTGACGACCGCCCCGTCCGCAGGACACGGCAGTACAACACGATGGCGTCTCCCCGGTGACCGGGCGCTTTGAAATTCACATTGTCCAGGCTGACCGTGACGAAATTCGCGTATCCGATCTTCTCCATCACATACAGCGCCGCTCCTTCATCAAGCCAACTGAGCATCATGCCGCCGTAGAGATTGCCGAACGGGTTGAGATCCTTTTCCATGACCATGTGCCGGGTAACGATCTCAAAGTCTTCGAGGGATGGCGTTGTCGAGTCAGGCATGGGAAGCGACATTCCGCATCTGCTGCGTTGGAAAGACCACGTTCAGACCTGCGGTGTTTCCACAGGCACGCTGGGTTCGTCACTGGCGACTGCGGAGTCAAGCGGGGGCGCAGTCCTGACGGAGACAAGAGGCGTCGCGGGACGGTTCTCCCAATCGGCGGATCGGGCTTCCAGATAGCAGATTATGCCATCGGCGACCTGTTCGGAGTTGTGCCCGAATCCGGTACAGGTCTTCTTCCAGGACCCGCCCTGCAACGTGAGGCCGTACAGCGCCGGCAATTGGGCGATGTGCCGCTGGACTTTGGCATGGAGGACCTCGATGGAGTCAGGAGGTTCGGGCCCAAGAAAATCCCGCACACTCAATCCCCCAACATAGTCTCTCCAGAAATCTTCGGGCCGCATGAACTACTCCCAACCAGTTGCCACCATCACAATCGCAGCGCCGTCGATAGACGCTCCGAAGCGCTATCATACCATTTTCCCGCGTCGAAAGGCCGCCTGCCTGTTCCTGCTTACAGTAGCGAATCAAGGCTTTGAGTAATGGCGCGTTGGATCGCTCGCCACGTTGGCGCGTCATCAACGGCAAATCGGTTGTTCACTTCGAGTTCGACACCGATATAGCGGCTGGAACCGAAGTGTCTGCGCAGGTGTGTGGTCAGACCGTCGGCGGCTCCGCGATAGGGGTCGTTGCGCCGAACGCGAAGCTCGAGCCCGGACTTGCGCAGGGCCTCCTGCCAGCGCACGCAGAATGCCTTCTCCCGCGGCCGGGCAGGGTCGTATAGCAGCCCGATATCCGCCGTTCGTTCGACGCCGTGAAGGACCGGTGTAAACGTATGCACACCGATGTGTGTCACGCGCATGCCTTGAGCAAGAGATTCAGCGATCAGGCTTTCGATCATGCGCCAGTGCGGCCAATAGTACCGGCGAAGCAGCTTGTCCTTTTCAGCGGGAGTCAGGCCTCGGGTGAACTCCGAAAACAAGGCGGGATGACGCGCAGTCCGGTTCAACTCGACCAGCAGCCGCGATACCGTTGAGAAGACAAGAGGCGCTCGCAACGCGCTTCCGAGCGCCTTGGCAAGATCGAGGGCGCCGGGATCATAGCCGCGATGGCTCGTCAACTCCGCGCCCGCTTTAGAAAAGAGATCGGCGTAGGCGGATGGTATCCGATTGCCGCCGTGCTCGCAGGTGAGAATCAGACGATTCCCCTTAGGAGTTCGGCGAGAAAGCACCTGTAAGTTATTTAACACCGGCGCTCGCTTTTGTCGGGTTTTGGTAAGCGGAGGCTTTCTGGCCGCGCCTCTAGGCGAGGAACATCTTTCCTTCGGCAAGACAAGCGCACAACTCTCCATAAACCGCATTCATCCTGTCGTTCGAGCCTTCGTTATTCAGGGCCTCGACTATACGCCGCGCAAGGGAGCCGTGCTCGAGCACGCGTGTCAGCGCGGGCGAAATCCCATTGTGCGCGAACAGGCGCTTCGCAAGATCCCGCCACAATTCACCTGCGGTACATGCCTTCGTTTCAGGCAATCCGCATACGCGCAGGTAAGCCGGATCATGAATGACGGCCGCATCGGCGTCCTCGACGGTTTGAAGAAAGATGGTTTCGAGTGACTCGACGGTACACGCCTTCTGCTCGTCAAGGGAAACCCAGCGTTCCTCCGTCAGCGCCTTGAGCAGCGCGATGATGACTTCGATGATCGCCAGATCGGCCTCGGGGCATTCCTGCGTGTCCAGCACGCGGATCTCGATCGTGTTGCGTTCGAAGCGGGCAATCGCGCCACGGGCATTGAGCCATTCATACTGGAGGACGCCCTCGGGATCATAGGGAGCAATATCGGCGAACATGCGTTGAAGGATGAGCTTCTGATAGCCGGCCATGGAAAAAACCGGCTCCGGAATCACTCTTCCCGTGATCGAGGGAATCCGCTGGGAATTGGTGCGATAGGCTTCGAGGCGGTTATCCATCAGGCCGGTCCGCCGTCCCTCGACCACGGGAGAACTCGCGGCCAAAGCGGGCAGGATGGGCAAGACCAAACGGATGGCGGCGTGCAGCCGGGCAAACTCCTCGTCGTTCGCGAAGGGAAGATTCAGATGCGCACTTTGCAGGTTGGACCAACCGTGTCCCTGGCAATTGAAGATGCGATTGAACGCGTCATAGATCTCGTTCGCGTCGTGCGGCCACAAGACCATTTCGCGGAAGGGGTCCATCCAGGGGTGCATGGCGGTCGGCATCAGGCAGGCGTCAAGAGGGGCCAGCAGCGCATTGATCTCGGCGACGCTCTTCTGAAACGCGGTGGTCAGGCCGGCGGTGGAAGGGACCGGATTGGTGGTCTTCAATTCGATGACGTGAAGCACCAGTTCGTTTGACCACGAGATGACGCCGCGTTCAACCTCATTGAGATACTCGCCGGCAACGCTCCAGATGACTTTGTCGGTGATTGGACGTACGGCCAGCGTAGACCGGTCCACGATCATATATTCAATTTCAACGCCGATCCGCTCGAATAGGCCCAGGGGTTTGGTTTCGGTCATCGGCCGTTCCGGGCTTCTTTGCGTTGTTCGATGCGCTTGAGGAACACCGACATGATGCGCATGTACAGTTCGTCTTTCAGTTCCGCGTCTTCCACACCGGCTTCAATGCTCGGATTGTCGTTAATCTCGATGACATAGGTTTTCCGCCCAATGTGTTTCAGGTCCACGCCGTAGAGTCCGTCACCGATCAAGTTGGCGGCGCGCAATGCCGTTCGCACCACTTGGGCGGGCGCCTTGTCCAATGGGAACGTTTCGACCTTTCCGAAGTGAATCTTTCCGACGTGATCGGTCCGCTGTATCTGCCAGTGTTTCGGAGCCATGTGGTACTTGCACACGTACATGGGCTGACGGTCAAAAATGCCGACCCGCCAATCGTAGGGAGTGGGCATGAATTCCTGGGCGATAATCAGTTCGGATTCGTCGAGTAACTGAGACACGATGGTGCGCAGGCTCGAATCATCCTCGGCCTTGTAGACCCCCTGCGAGAATGAACTGTCCGGCTCCTTCAAGATGCACGGCAGTCCGACCTGCTCGGGTATGGCGTCGATGTTATCGCGGTGGACGATTAAGGTCCTCGGTTTGGGCACATCGTAGCGGCCAAGCAACTCCTCCAGATACACCTTGTTGGTACACTTGGCGATGGACTCGGGGTCGTCCACGACCACCAAACCTTCCGCCGCCGCGCGCCGGGCGAAACGGTAAGTGTGGTTGTTGACTTGGGTGGTTTCGCGAATAAACAGCGCGTCAAACTGAGGAAGCTGCCCGTAATCTTCCTTGTCAATGAATTCAGCTCCGAGGCCCAGCTTCTTAGCGGCCCGCACGAAGTATTGCAGCGCGCGTTCGTCGGATGGAGGCTCTTCCTCATCCTGATTGGTGAGGATCGCCAGGTCATAGCGGGGCATGGACTTCTTGCGCACGCTCCATCGCGAACTCTCGAAGTATTCCGTCGCCGCCTCGATCAAGAACGGGAAAAGCTCCTGCGGAATTTCGTTGGCGGAAATGGGACTGATGTTATGCAGCGTCCAGAGCTGGTCGTCCTTGTCGTAGCGGAACTCAGCGCGCAAGAATGGGGCCTGAAACAGTTTGAACAAATGCGAACTGAGCCGGTCGTAGCGTTTGGCGACGTTACGTCCGAAATAGATACTCAACGTAAACGAGTCGGACTGGATCGGGCGGAGGCTGTGCTGGATCAATTCCTCCAACTCGTCTCCAACCGTTCGGATGATGGACAGGGACTTCAGGTCCTGAATGGTCGAAATGCTGGGCAGGGGTTTGTGACCGCGCGCCATGGCCAGCAGCGACACGTAATAGCCGATGCTCTGGTAGCTATAGGAGCGGCACAGATTGAACACCTTGGCGTTGCGCATGTCCGAATAGGCCGGCTCGGTGAGGTAGGTTCGCGCGGAGATGACCTCGCCGCCGGGAATTTGGAGCGGCCAGCTTTGGGGATTGTTAACCACGATCAGAATCGGCATGGTGTGTCCTATGGTTTCCGGCGCGGTTCGATAATCAAGAGATTGCCGTCGTAGGTTAGGATACCCAGCAGTATCGAGCAGATAACCCGGTCAATCGAAACGGCGTACAAATGATTGTCCGCGAACGGGTTTGGATAGAGCGGATCGGCGACCAGGACCTCGCGCGTCTTTCGGTCGTAGCCGCACAAGACAACAAAATGGCCCGACGGCTCGCCGCGCACGTCGTCGTCTTCGGCGTCCATTCCGAATTCGCGGGCGCCACGATACAAGAACGTCGAGCTCAGACCGGTCAGTATGGGAATACCCTTGTCGAGATAGGAGCGAATCAGCCGGCCGTTCAAGTCCTCGAACAGGACTTCCCCGCCTAGGCTCAGAAACTCCTGGTAACCGCGCGTGGCCTTGCGCAACTTGCGATCTTTCTTGTGTTCGAGTTGATCTTCGAGCTTAGCCCGCAGGTCAACTGGCTTGGCGTTGAACCACGTTGGATCGAAGAGTTGCAGGTTGTACGTGTACATGGTAGCGGCGTAGCCGCGCCGTAAGGCGTGCGAGCCGAGGAAAGCGGCCAAGGTGCCGCCCTCTTCCAGAGTGTGCGTTTCCTCGATGACCTCCGGCAAGCCGATTTTGTCGGCGTAGAATGCGTACACTGCGTGCAGACACGTCGGGCCGCATGTCGTGCCGTCCGGTTGGCGAAGAATCTCGAATTGTAGTCGCGTTTCCATGATTCGTTATGGTGAAAATTGTACCGCCGTTGTCCGATTCAAACAAACCCCATCGTGACGGACCGAGGAACTTCTTTGCTCCATGGGAAACGATTCCATGGAGGTGATCGCGAATGATGCGGAGTCTATGAGGATGGCGCAGGAGAATCAAGTTTGCCGATCGCGCCGCTCGGATCGCTTTTCGGGTGATACCCGGCAGTTCGCCGATTCGAGGCGATTCGCCAAATACCCTCTATACATGTGGGCACTTGTTTCGGGTATAGGGCTGTCCGATGGGAGTAATGGGAGCTATGGGATGGATGGGATAGCTGCGTTTGATCGTGATGATGGGGGAACGCTGGTCGGCGGGAGAATCTGGGCGAGGGCGCGTACTGCGCAGGTTTTCGAAACAAGGGGGAAGGGGGGATAAGTCAATGGGGCGAAGGGAGTTGCGAAAGAGGGCCGGGAGCGCCTGTTTTCGGACGCGAGGGGTGGAACTCGTCGCGTTACGCCTCTCCGCTCGTCAACTTCTCCAAGCGTAGGGTATAGCGCCTCGCCAGCCACAGGGGCACGACGCCGAGCACGCCAAATGAACAGTCGATTACGCGCCAATACAGAGGTATACCGCGCAGGGGGCCGCAGATCAGGGCCAGCGGGATTACGAGCACACACGCGATCATGCCGAATTCGATCACCCAACGGTTCTTGACGGGATCCCGAATCGGACCCAAGAATGCGATGGCGATCACGATGTGGGCGAACGCGAGCCAGTCGGTGCCGTAGGCAATGAAGGGGTACTTGGCGTAGGTCTCCGAGAGCGCCGGGTGTACGCGCGAGATCCATTGGGCCAACGCGGGCGAGTAGGCCTCGACCGCTGTGCCTTGCCCGAGCCAACTGTCCAGCACGGCGGTCTCCCACGCTAGCGGAAAGGCCGTCAGCCCGCTCAACGCCAGCGCAACGGTGAAGACGATGAGCAGGAAACGGATACGGTGAAGAATGCGGCGGGACTCCATCACCGCGCCTCCTAATTCACCCATGGCGACGGCGCCAACCGCAGCAGGCGCCGAGCACTGAGTGAATCACGTTCCGGCGGTCTGCGCTCGTCGAGCGCAGACCTACGTTCTAGCGGACCAACAACCGTCCTACTGCCACGAACCGCAAGGTACTGGACGCAGAACCGTTTCCCGCGCGGCCGTTACACCAGACCCTGGTCGATCATGGAATCGGCAACTTTCTTGAAGCCCGCGACGTTGGCGCCGACGACGTAGTTGCCCTTGTGTCCCACTTCGGCTGCCGCCTCGAGACACCGCTTGTGTATGCCGGACATGATTTGGTGGAGTTTCTTGTCCACCTCGCTCTTGGTCCAGTGCAGGCGCATGCTGTTTTGGCTCATTTCGAGTCCACTGGTGGCGACGCCACCGGCGTTTGCGGCCTTGCCGGGCCCGTAGAGGATGTTGTTGTTGACGAAGAAGTGGACCGCTTCGGGAGTGGACGGCATATTGGCGCCTTCCGCAACGCAGATGCACCCTTTTTCGAGGAGCGCCTTAGCGTCTTGCTCCTCGATTTCGTTCTGGGTGGCGCTGGGCAGCGCGATCTCGGCCTTGGTCAGACCCCACGGGCGCTTTCCCGCAAAGAATTTCGCGTGTTTGTACTTCTTGCTGTACTCGTGGATACGTCCGCGCTCTTCGTTCTTGAGCACCATGACGTAGGCCAGCTTCTCTTCGTTAATTCCGTCTTCGTCCAAGATCGTTCCGTCGGAATCGGACAGCGATATGACCTTTCCGCCCAGTTCAGTCACTTTTTCGCAAGCGTATTGCGCGGCGTTCCCCGAACCGGAAATGAGCACTCTCTTTCCGGAGATCGACTCGCTCTTCGTCTTGAGCATTTCCTCGGTGAAATAGGTGACGCCGTACCCGGTGGCTTCGGGCCGAATCAGACTGCCGCCCCAATTAATGCCCTTGCCGGTAAACACGCCCTCGAAACGATTGGCGAGCCGCTTGTACTGGCCGAACAGGAAGCCGATTTCTCTTCCACCCACCCCGATGTCGCCCGCGGGCACGTCAGTAAAGGCGCCAACGTGCCGGAACAGTTCGGTCACAAAACTCTGGCAGAAACGCATCACTTCGTTGTCGCTCTTGCCTTTGGGATCGAAATCGGAACCGCCTTTGCCGCCGCCCATTGGAAGCCCGGTAAGGCTGTTCTTGAAGGTTTGCTCGAATCCCAAGAACTTGAGGATGCCGAGAGTCACCGACGAGTGGAAGCGCAGACCGCCCTTGTAGGGGCCGATGGCGCTATTGAACTGCACCCGGTATCCCGTGTTGATGTGGATGTCATTCTTATCGTCAAACCACGGCACGCGGAAGATAATGGTCCGCTCTGGCTCAACGATCCGATCCAGGATACGGTACTCTTCGTATTTGGGTTCTTTCTGAAGAAGCGGCTCGAGGCTTTCCAGTACTTCCTGCGCGGCTTGCAGGAACTCTTTTTCCCAGTAGTAGCGCTGCGCAAGTGAATCAAGGACGCGAATAGCATACGACATACGGTGGCTCTCCCCAGGTTTATTATTTCTTCCCGGCGCGAAGTATATTTATCCGGAACTCGAAAAACAAGGGTTTTGTATAGCCGATCCCGGGGCGTCGGGAACCGGTCGGGACTCAGGGGAATCTGGCGCCGCCTATCTCACGAGTGTCCGCTCTAGAGGCGCGGCCAGAAGCCGGCTTTCTGGCCGAATTCCAGGCAAGCGCAATGGTTCAGTACCGCATGAGACGCTGACAGACGTGACCTATCGACTTGGCTCCAGGATCGAACTGCTGCATTGCGAAACCGGCGAGGCCGAACAGCAGCGCGGTAATCAACGCGGGCACACAGGTACGCCGAAGCGCGCCGTACATCCAATGGCGCGGATTCTCTTTTCTGAGGCACCGGTACAGCCCCGTGACCAAAACCCCGTCTACGAAGACTTCCGCGAACAGGGCCGGCGCCGCGTAGACTATATAGAATACCGCTAACACAGCGCCCAGCAACGCGGCAATCGCCACCACGAGGAAGACAGCGTCGTCCAGATCGAAAACGTCCGTAGCGGACGCGGCCTCGCCGCCGCCACCAGCGCCGCCACCGCCGTCGAAGAGAAGGTCCACCGGAATATCGGATAGGTCGAAGCCCCGGTCTCGATGCTCGCGGTTGAATAGGGCGAGTTGGCAGGTCAGCCAAATCCGCAGCAGCGCGAGAAAGACACCGTAGGCCAGCGCGACCGCGATGGGGTACCTCAGCCACATGGCGTCGAGTCCCGCTTGAAGTAACGCATACGAGAACCAGAACCCCGCCAGGCCCGTCACCAAGACGATAGCCGCCATGTGCATCCGTGGAGAGTGCGCATAGCGCAAGTGCGCCTCGACGCGTTCGATCATGCGAGATCGCTGGCCATCCCTCATACGCTTCCGTGCCTCCAAACCTTCGGGTCAGCTCTTCTTGCGATCACCTACTTGTGACACAGCGGTCTTGCCACTTTATACCGCCAGAATATGCGCCACGCGCAGGAGGGATGGGTCGAATTGGTTGCGGGTTTCCCAGGCTTCGGAAAGGGGCCTTAGGACCGGGGTCGAGCTCACCAGCGCGGCCATCTTGCCGGTTTCGCCATCGAGAAGGGCTTCCACCGCGAGTAAGCCGAGCCTGCTGGCGAGCACGCGGTCAAAGGCCGTCGGCGAACCGCCGCGTTGCAGGTGGCCGATGACGACGCAGCGCGAGTCCGTAAACTCGGATTGCTCCCCCACTCTCTTGGCGATCTCGTAGGCGTTGCCGAATTCATCTCCTTCGGCGACGATCACGATGGATGACGCTTTTCCGGCGCCGCGTCCGGACCGCAGCGACTCGATTAGCTTGCCCAGATCGGTTGGAGACTCGGGAATCAGAATTTCTTCGGCGCCACCAGCAATACCGCTCATCATCGCAAGGTACCCACTGCGGCGTCCCATCACTTCGATGAAGAAGAGCCGATCGTGGGAATCCGCCGTGTCGCGGATTCGATCAATGGCGTCCATCGCCACATTGAGCGCGGTGTCGTAGCCGATCGTGAAATCCGTTCCGCCGATGTCATTATCTATGGTGCCGGGAACGCCGATACAGCGCACGCCGTGTTCCTTGTGCAACAGCATCGCGCCGCGGTAGGAACCATCACCGCCGATGACCACGAGTCCCTCGATGCCGTGCTCTTTCAATTGCGCGGCGGCTTTAGCGCGGCCCTCCGGCTGGAGGAATTCGGCGCACCGTGCGGTCCGCAGAATGGTGCCGCCGCGGTTGATGATGCCGCTGACGGACCGCGCGCCCATGGGCCGGATTTGGCCGGCGATCAAGCCTGAATAGCCGCGCTCGATGCCGAATACCTCGGCGCCGTGATAGACGGCGGTGCGCACGACCGCGCGAATCGCCGCATTCATACCCGACGAATCTCCACCGCTCGTCAACACAGCAATGCGTTTCATGGCTCCCCTCCTGCCGGTGTTCAAGATGCTGGTCCCCGCCCGTTTAATTGCGATTACTGTTTCTTCGACTTGTTTGGCGCTGGCGCGGACTGCTTTTTCGCGCCCGGTTTCGCGCCCGTTGCTTTCTTCTTGTCGTCTGACTTCTTGGTTTCGGCCTTGTCTCCGCCGTTTGAATCTTCGTCATCGGGCACGGAGAGGTGAGCGAAGGGATCGGGCTTGCTCAACGGAGCCGCCTTTGCGGCGAACTCGAGCGAACGCGCCCGCCATTCCGCCATCGCGGCCACCGCAGCCGCCTCAATGCCGCGTCCATCCTTGTCGAGGGCCTCAGCCTCGGCCGTGAGCCGGCTGACCTCCTGCGACAACCAGTCGCCCCGTTCGCGCGCGCCCTGGGCGCCGCCAGAACTCGTGAGGTATTGCGATTGATATTCGCCGCAGCGGGCCAGCGTCTTCCGGAGCGGCTCAACGAAGGGTTCTCCGCCTTCCTGCTGGAGCGCGCACAGGCTTCGCGACAAGCGCGACAGTGACGCCAGGGCCGGTACCGCCGAGGCGCGCGCCACCTTACCGGCGTGCCACTGCTCCTCGAGCATGGTGAATCCCCGCAGCAGCGCGAGGTACTCCATGCGGGACGATTTTCCGGCGTCGAGTTGGGCAATCGTCTTAACGACTTCCACATACTCTTTCGTCATGATCTTCTGGATGGCGTTGTTTTCGTTCAGCGCTTTGGCCGCTTGACGCGACGCGCGGTGCGCCGCCTGGCCAAGCACTGTGCCCCCCACTCCGCGCAAGAAGCTCAACCCCGGCTCAACGGTTAGTGATACGGCGCCGTCCTTCACTTCTGGGGCGGTCAGCGGATTGTTCACTCCATCGGAAAGCGCGAGGCCGGCGGCGTCACCTACAGGCAATTTGATCTCTATTGCCGATCCGCTCCAGAAAACGACTAGCCAGGCGTTCCCTTTCCGGAACACGTGCGCCGATACTCCATCCTCGACCGGCGCATCGCCCACGTACACCGCGCCGCTCAGTTGGAGCCCCAGCGCGTTCATGTGGGGGAACGCCGGTTGAAACGCGTTGTCACGAAACAGTCCCGCGCCGCCGAACACCGATTCGCTCGCGCCTTCGGACAGGTACTCCACCTGAAGGCGTTCAAACGCCTGATCCTCCCGAGTATTCGCCCCGGGCTCTTTTTCCCACACGACGATGGGAAGGGCTTCGTACCCGGCCAGCTCGGCGGCGTCGCGGAACAAAGCCAAATCCGCTTTGCCTGTTCCGCAGCGGACAACGATGCCACTCACGAATTGCCCGGCTCCGGCAGTCAGGGCGGTCCCCAACGATTTTGCGTCATCGGTAACCAGCGCCACCGGCGACCGCGATCCGCCGCGCTGGATTGCCTGGGCAACTGCGCTTACCTTATCGCCATTTGCGGGCGATATCACATCCCAGCGGGTTACGCGATCGATTAGCTTTTTGGAGAGCGTTTCGGCCAGCGCGTCGGCGCCTTGACCAGCCGCATCGACAATGAGACTCACCTGGAAACCGGCGGCGGCGGCTCGACTTGCGGCCGCCTCAGCGCCGGGCGCGGCCCCATCCAAATGAATGGCCCGCGCGGGGAGCGCCGCCATCGCCGCGAGCATCGGCGCATCCAGCGCGGTCACATCGATGCCCCAAGGCGACTTTCCGGAAGGCGCGGGACGGTCAACGCGGCAGAACGAGAGCTGCTGCTCTTGGTTGCTCGCCACGAGCACAATCTTCACGCGGTACAAGCCGCGATCCACGGGCGCGCCGTCAATGGTCTGCCAGTAGGTCCCGTGACTGCGCAACGACACGGGCGCGAGATCGAGCGGGACGGTTGCGCGGTGTTCGCCTTCGATTTCGACGTGGACCGGGGTCGTGAGCGGCTCTTCGGATTTGAATTCCACGATGAGGGGTTCATCGACGTAGACGTAGGGAATGGGTTGATCGGGCGCCAACTGGATGTTCACCGCAGCCGCGCCCCACAGCACTAGCAGGGTTCCGAGGATGTTCATAGTCCCACCAAGAACGGATTGGAGCGCCGTTCAATCCCAATGGTTGTGGACGGCCCGTGCCCGCTGTATACGACCGTGTTGTCCGGCAGCGGCAACAGCTTCGTCCGGATGGACTCCAACAATTGCTCGTATGATCCGCCCGGCAGGTCCGTGCGTCCAATCGAACCGGCGAAAAGCACGTCTCCCGCAATCACGAACCCATCGCCAACGAGGACAATGTGGCCGGGCGCGTGGCCCGGCGTATGCAACACGTTCAACGTCACCTTTCCGACAACCACCGTATCACCCTCGCTCAGGTAACGGTTCGGCGGCGGCGATGAGGGGCACTGAAACCCGAACATCGCGCCTTGTTGCTCGACTATGCTGAGCAAGGGCAAATCGTCTTTGTGACATACCAGCTCGGCGCCGGTGTAGGCGGCCATGCCGGCGTTGCCGCCGCAGTGGTCACAGTGGCAATGCGTATTCACGATGGCGCGCACTTTGAAACCGTCCACGCTGCGCTTCAACTCGTCCGTCGCCTCACCGGGATCGATGACCAAAGCCTCGCCGTGATCGCGGATCACGTAACAATTCATGAAGAACGGCGTCATCTGAAACGGCAGGATTTCCACGGTCTTCCCTTCTTTTTTCGTACTGATGCTAGCCGCTTGCCGGGGGCGAGTCAAACTGCTTGACATTGACGTTACGTCATGCCGTATAAGTCGGATATGTGGACGGAATCCGTTGGGAATAGGACGCTATGGCATACACGGTTAAGCAATTATCGGACTTGGCGGGAGTCAGCCCGCGCACGTTGCGCCACTATGATGCGATTGGACTTCTGAAGCCGGCGTCGTGTGGCGAGAACGGTTATCGCTATTACAGCAATGAGTCGCTGTTGCGGCTGCAACAGATTTTGTTTTACCGGGAACTGGACTTCTCTTTGGAGGAGATTAAGGAGATCGTCGGAAGCCCGGATTTTGACGTGATCGCCGCGCTCCGGGCGCACAAGAAGGCGATGCGACAACAAAGAAGCCGGCTCGAACGGTTGATTGTGACGATTGACAAAACGATACTGCATCTGGAAGGAAAGCGAAATATGAGCCACAAGGAGTACTTCGAGAATTTCAGCGAGGAAAAGCAGCGGAAGTACGCTGAGGAGATTCGACAGCGGTTTGGAGACAAGGCGTTTGAAGGTTGCACAGACTGGAGTTCTTACACGCCGGAGCAGCAGGCCGCGATTAGGGCGGAGATCGAATCAATCTATCGCGACTTCGTGGAGAAGATCGATCACGATCCGCGCAGCGCGGAGGTTCAGCAGATCGTCGCGCGGTGGCATCAGAACCTTCGGTATTTCTACGAGCCGAGCGTGGAGGGGATGCGAGGACTGGGACAATTCTACAGTGAGCACCCGGACTTCGCCGCAAAGTTCCGGAGCATGCATCCGACGTTGCCGGAATTCCTGCTGGAGGCGATAGACGAGTATTGCGGCAATCTTACGGGAGCAGTGTAAGGACTTGACGTCTTGGCATGCTTGACGCTCTTGGGAGCCGCATCAAAATAGCGTCGCCTTTTTGTGCATTTGATATGTGGCGGGGTCATGCAAGATGCGGCCTCCATAAGGAAGATTGAATCACAATACCGCCCGTCTTGCGGTGCAGTCCATTGGACGCTGGTGGAAGAAGATGGGATCGAAGCGTCACCGAAGCGCCACGAAATTGTCGAACATGGCTGACGGCGGAAGGTGTCGGAGCAGCTCACGCATTCGAAGGCGGGAGTGTTGCACTGTCATCCAAAATTGCCGCCTGACGGCGGGTGGTTAGCATACGGATCGAATAAAACGGGCACCCGGCGGATCTATGTGATGACCGTGGATGGCAAGGACGCGCACTCCGTTGCCAACGTACCTGAACACAATGGAACGATGTAGGCGCATTGGCGGCCGTAGCGCGCAGATTCATTCTACGATTTTGGGGCTGGCGCGGTTTCCTCGATTCGATAGAGGTGCGTCTTGGAGCGCAAGAAGAGCGATTTGCCTACAACCACGGGCGAGGCCATGAAACTGGCTTCGAGCGTGTTCGTAGCGAGCACTTCGTACGTACGGCCGGGCCGAAGAACCGTGGACTTGCCTTGTGTGCTTTGGAAATAGAGCCGGCCATCGGCGTAGACCGGAGACGACAAGTAGTTTCCGCCGATTCGTTCGCTCCAAACCTGATTGCCGGTTTTCGCCTCGAAGCACGTAACCGTACCGTTGTTCGTGACGAGGTAGAGCAAGTCGTCCACCCAAATCGGTGACGGCTCTTGCGGCACGACAGGACCGTCCGCTTTCCACGCGAGGTGCGTGTCCGTCACATCGCCATGTCCATCGACGCGCAGGGCCATGAGTTCGGATTTTCCACGTCCGGAAGTGATGAATACGAGGCCATTTCCAAACACGGGACATGTGGCGGGGGTGTATCCCGTCATGCGGGTCATCCAGATCTGCTGACCGGTCCACGGGTCGTAGGAGTAGGCCGAGGACGAGCCGGGGCTAATGAGTTGCGCCGTTCCGGCGGCTTCGATCATCAGTGGGGTGGTGAATGCCTTACGGAAGTCCCCTTCTCGTTTTGGTTTTCCCGCTTCATCGAGATCGTTCCACACCGTGGCGCGGTCGGTCTTCCAGACCGTCTTTCCAGATTTCTTGTCGAGCGCGGCCAGATATTGCAGGTCTGCGCCGTCAAAGGTAAGGATCAGTAGATCGCCGAATACGATTGGGGATGAGCCTGGGCCTCGATAATGGCGGCAGGGAAGATCGGAGCGCTTCCAGATGACTTTGCACGTAACCGTATCGAGACAGGCGGTTCCGTAACTTCCGAAATGGACGTACACGCGGCCGGGTTCGACCACGGGGGATGGAGAGGCATAGCAATTTACGTTGTTGCCTAGATCTTCCGGATTGTCACAGTGGAACAACTTTTCGTTGAATCGAATGTGTCCGGTTTCGGCATCGACGCAGATGACATAGAATTCATGGCCGTCAGGGGTCGCCGTAGTCATCCAGACTTGCCCGCCCAGAACGGCCGGAGTGGACCAGCCCTGCAGAGGAATCGGAGTCTTCCATTTGACGTTCTCCGTTTCACTCCATTGGAGCGGTAGTCCGATCGGGGTGGCGTCGTTCGGCTTGGCTGCGTGGCCATCGCCCGTGGGGCCGCGGAATTCCGGCCAGTTGGGCTGCGCGCCGGCAGCGGCGGCGGGCGCCGCGCCGGAAAAAAGGTATGAGGCCAGCAGCGTGGCTAGAATGGACGGAAATGTCGAACGGACTTTCAAGAACCAGTTTCTCATGGGCGATCCTTTTTTGCAGAGCATGTCATGTCCGGTCGCCGCACCGCAAGCTTTCAAGCTAGGAATTCGGCCAGAAAGTGGGCTTCTTGACGCGGCGCCCCTGGCCGATATGGGACGAAAGCTCTTTCGCCCCTACGGGGCTGGCGTTTGGCTGTGGTCTGGTCCCACGGCTCACGCCGTGGGCTACCGTCTTCCGCCCCTAACCGGGGCTAAACTCGCGCTTCGTGCAGGGGGACAAGCCGGCCTATTTGTAGGTCGCTACTCTAGTTCCATGCTGATCCACCCGGCTGGGTGAGGTCTCAAGCATATGATTGGCCGCAAAACGGCACGGGGTGATGCGCCCAGACCGGCGAATGAGGACATTCGCCCTCCCGGCCACGGCGCCTTCACCCGGTGTTTCCTTTCAAACCGCTCCGTCCCGGAGCTCTCGGCTTAGAATGGCACGTTAGCAGTCACGTTTTCGAGAGGAAAATATAAGCTCCTCTTGGAAATCCGTTGTCATACAATGCCGAAGCGAATGCGCGAACTCCAGTGCCACGGCTTCAACTCGGAGCCCAGGAAACGGTGGACGGCGCTGCGGAACACGTCGATACCTACCTGCTCTTCCGTGACGCCGTTTTTGAGGAGGGTCATCACGCCGCCCTGACTTAGTAGAATGCCCACGAGCCTTTCGGCGTTGCCTCGATCATTGTGGTGCGCGACGACCTCCGTGACGTAGCGAAAGCACCCACTGGCTTTCATGCGAGTGACGTGTTGACTCTTGTCCCATTCTTTAAGGGCCTTGGCAGGACGGGCGCTTCTTTCGAAGTCATATACGCGCTTTATGCAGTGCGTGTAAGCGTCATTCGCTTCCCACGAGTCGGTCGTGGGCGGCCAGTCATAGTCGAACGCCGCGAAAACGCCGCCGGGCCGCAGAATACGTTGGGCCTCCTGGAAGGTTGTCTGGGGCTCCATCCAGTGAAGGGATTGAGAACACGTGACGATGTCTGCGCATCGGTCGGGAAGTCCGGTTTGATGGGAGAATCCGTCTCTGTACGTGACGTTCGTCGCGGAGGTCTGCGATTCGGCTTCGCGACGCATATCGGCGGTCGGCTCGACGCCGATGACGGCGCGAGCCTTATCCGCCCAGTAGCGAGTCGAAAGACCCGTTCCACTGCCCAGGTCGACGACAAGTTCGGGGAAGGTGGCTTGCGCTAGACGCGTAAGCAGTGATCCGATCACGGATGGCGGTTCGGGGCGGTACTTATCGTATATTCCGGCGAACCCGCTGAATCGTTCGATGTTACCGGAGAAGTCGTGCGGATTTTCGGGCATGTGGTAGTCGCTCCAATTCGGACAAAGTATACCGAAGCGGCCAAGCCGATACGATAAACAGGCGATTCTTCGGGTGGCGTGCCAATGTCTTAACGGCGGCACACGGTTTCGGCGATTTGTTCTGGGCGCACGGAGTCAAGCACTATTGAGAATTGAACCGAAGTTACTATTTTGGAGTGTTGAGTGATGGGGACCAGGACGCGAATTCTTTGTGGTCTATTTTTACTGTGCAACGCGCTGCTCGCGGGAGGATGCAATCATTTGGAGCGCCGTCCCGGCGCGGCCGTGGGGGAGAGCGGCGGAAGCGAGACAGTCGCACTGCCCGGCAACGCGGCAATCGCGTTGACTTGGATTCCCGCCGGGACATTCATGATGGGCCAGACCGCGAACGAGCAGGACGCTTATCCCAATAAGGAGACCCCGCGACATCGGGTGACCTTGTCGCGTGGGTTCTGGTTGGGGAGGTATGAAGTCACGCAGGAACAATGGCGGGCGGTGATGGGGACGACGCCGTGGGTTGGCAAACGGTACGTGAGCGATGACCCGAAGAGCCCTGCCGTATATGTCACGTGGGACGACGCGCAGGCGTTTATCGCGAAGTTGAAAGGCGTTACCGGAAAAGAGTTCCGCCTGCCGACGGAGGCGGAGTGGGAATACGCGTGCCGCGCCGGGACGACGACGCGGTTCAATTGGGGTGACGATCCGCACTACGAGGAAATCAGTCGACGCGCGTGGTGGCGGGGAAACGCGCAGATTACGGAGCGCGAATGCGCGCGGCCGGTGGGCGCGATGCCTCCGAATCCGTGGGGTTTGTACGACATGAGCGGGAACGTTTCTGAATGGTGCCAGGATTGGCATGGGTATTACACCGATGGTCACGCGACCAACCCGACGGGACCGTCAATTGCGGAACACCGCGTGTTGCGCGGCGGCAGTTGGCTCAGCGTCGGTGGTTACTGCCGGTCGTCGCGCCGTAATCACGATGTACCGTCCGCGGCACACAGTGACATCGGATTCCGCGTCGTTTGCGGTCCCGCGCCGGAGGAGCAGGGCGGCGCGCCGGAGTTCAACGACGTGTTCGTGGCCGGGCAAGGCGGGGTGAACACGTTCCGCATCCCCGGGATGCTCCTCGCGCCCGATAGTTCATTGCTGGTCTTCTGCGAGGCCCGCAAGGAGTCCGGCGCGGACGCGAGCCCGACGGACATGGTCCTGCGGCGGAGTCTTGATTGCGGCCGCACGTGGCTGCCTATGCAAGCGTTGGTGCATGGCGTGGGAAAAGAGGCGCTCATGAACCCGTGCCCCGTCGTCGATCGCGAAAACAACGCCATCATTCTGCTATGCGATAAAGCGAACAAGTTCGGCGAGGGGCACAACCAGCACTTTCAATTGGAGAGCCGCGATAACGGCGCGACATGGTCCGAGCCGGTGGATATCAAGGCGCGCACGACGAACTACGACGACAGCTTCAATGCCGGCCCGGGTGTCGGCATCCAACTGCGAAGCGGGCGCTTGGTTGTACCGGGATATACCGGGGAAACCAACGACGAGACCGACGAGAATTGGCATTCCCGTGTGCTCTACAGCGACGACCATGGAAAGACCTGGACACTGGGAGCGCGGGTGGCACAGCTATCGGATGAGAGCCAGGTGGTGGAACTCGCGGACGGAAAGCTGATGTTGAACATGCGCGGCAACATGGGCATGAGCTGCCGGGGAGTGGCCATCAGCGAGAATGGCGGCGAGACTTGGTCCAGCTTTCATTGGGATCGTGCGCTAAATGAATGCCCTTGCCAGGCGAGTATTGTTCGCTACAGCCTCGCCACGCAAGACAAGAAGGACCGGCTGCTCTTCGCGAATCCGGACAACGCGGGCGAGAAGTTCGGGATATTGGAGCGCACGAGGATGACCGTCAGACTGAGTTATGACGAGGGAAAGACGTGGCCTGTCAAGAGACTCATTCACGCCGGCCCGTCGTCGTATTCCACGATGGTGCGGCTTCCCGATGGCAATATCGGGCTGCTGTTCGAGGGCGGCGAAAAGCACCGCCGCCAGTGGATTCGTTTCGTCCGCTTCTCACTGGCTTGGTTGACGGATGGCGCCGATAACCTCTGAATCGTTTGGCATCTGTTGCGACGCCACCTATTTGGCGCGCACGTCGTACGCGAGCAGGGTATCGCCGTGGCGGATGTACAGCACGCCGTTGGATATAGCCGGGTGCGCCCAGTGATTGCCGGTGCCCTCTGTTACGGTGAATTGCCCTTTGCGTTCGCAACGCTCGGGAGACGGTTTCACCAGATGGACAATGCCGCGCTTGGGACCCTCATACACGTACAGCATACCGTCCGCGTATTCGGTCACGCCTTGTTTGACTTCTTCTTCCGTCCACATCACTTTTCCGGTCTTCATTTCGAGACAGACCAGGTGATTACCATTCATGTGGCTCGTCCCGTAGATGTAGCCGTCGACGAGCACCACGCCGTGATGCTGACAGTCGAGCGTCAGGTCGGTCCATGCGCTTTCGACTTGGCTGCCGTCTTTTGAGAGCCGTAGCGCGCCACCGCCGGACTTGTAGCCGCCGCTGTAGTAAACAAGCCCGTCCTGATAGAGCGGCGTGGTCACGTGGATACCGTCCCGGGTTAGGTGTTCGAACTTCCACAGAAACTGTCCGGTGTCGGCGTCGGCGCCAACGAGGCAGTTTGCCGAGTCGGTCACAAGCAGACGGCGTCCGTTGTGCGTGTAGATAATGGGCGCGCAATACGACGCGGGATCGCTGTATCCCTTCGTGGCCCAGACCGTGTTCCCGGTGAGTTTGTCCAGCGCGGCGAGTCCGGCGTCCGGCCCGCCCGGCGTGCAGATGACGCGCGGGCCATCCACCAGCAGCGATTCGGCAAGGGTATACATGATATTGGGACCCTTGAAGCGTTCGAGGATATTTACGCTCCAGATCTTCTTTCCGGAGGCAATATCGATGCAGTAGGCCTCGCCTAGTCCGGAGAGCATGTACATGCGGTCACCGTCGATGGTCGGCGTCGAGCGTGGCCCGGACGCCTGGGCGTCGGTCGTCTCCGCGCCCACAGGTATCGTGCGTTCGATGGCGCCTTTCAGATTGATAACGAAGATGCCGGCGGTCTTGTCGTCAATCATGCCGGGAACGTAGATCTTCCCGCCCGCAATGGATGGAGAGGAATATCCTTTGCCCAAACCCTTGGTCATCCACAGGAGCGGCGGGCCGGTTTCGGGCCACGACTTCAACAAGTTCTGCTCGTCAAACCGTCCATCGCGATGCGGCCCGCGAAACTGGGGCGATTCCCCGGCCATGGCCACGCTTCCAACACATACTCCCGCCAGCGCGAGAAGAAGAACTGTTCGCATTCCGTATTTCCTTATTGAATTGCTTCCAGAGCGGCCACGCCGCGGATTCCGATCCCACTGGCCGACACGTAACGATACAACACGAAGGACGGCAAGTGGAAACAAGACACAGACGGAGTCAGGGGCTTCCATGGTATAATGCGGACAAAGCAGGACGGTTCGAATCAATTGACGTGACAATTGACTTCGCAGTCCGCGGTAGTCTCGCTTCATGCGCGGAGAATTCGGACAAGGAGTCTAGTGAGGCGCCCGATGCCACTGAACGTTACCCTTAGCTTACCGCCAGACTTAGAGGAAAGACTGCGGCGGGAAATCACGAATCTCGACGCAGACGTCCGCGAGGCATATGCGGTCGAGCTTTTCCGAAGAGGCAGTCTCAGCCACTACGAGCTTGCCTCAATTCTTGGCCTGGACCGTATGGAGATGGACGCCTATCTCAAGCGTCACCACGTCTTGGAAGGGTCGCTGACGATGGCGGATCTGGACGCGGACCGGGAGACTCTTAGCCGCGTGTTTGAGAATACGCGTTAATGCTGGTTGTCGCGGACTCGTCACCGCTCATCGTGTTGGTCAATATTGAGCAGATTGCCGTGCTGCCACGCCTGTTCGGCCAAGTCATCGTTCCCCCCGAAGTATCGTGCGAACTCCGTCAGATGAATCGGCCCGAGGCTGTGCGTGATTTCATTTCGGCGCCTCCCGGTTGGCTGTTGGAACGGACGCCAACGGTAATCGAGTCAATCCCGGCGCTGCATGCGGGAGAACGCGCAGCGATCAGTCTCGCCCGCGAGTTGAAAGACGGTCTCTTGCTGATTGATGAGGCGCGTGGCAGAAGAGCTGCCGCAGCGCGGAAGATTCCGTTTACGGGCACGGTCGGCGTGCTTGAATTGGCCGCAGATCGGGGTTTGCTGGACTTGCAGAACGCGTTCACACGGCTAAAGCAGAGCGACTTCTGGATATCGCACGAGCTGCTTGACGAACGACTCAAGCGGTATCAGGAACTCCGGCAAAGGCGCTAGAGGCGCGGCCAGAAGGCCTCCAGGTATCTTTTAGCGCGCTAACCTCTGCCTCGTGTCCTACGCTTCCAGCTTCCAACCTTCCCGATAGGGCGGGTTGATGTACTGGTTTGCTTCGGGAACATTGGTTACGGTCATGTTTGGTCCATCCCAAAGCAGTTTCTTGCCCGTGCGAATGGCGACGTTGCCGAGCAGGACAACTTCGGTTAGCGGTCCCGCGAAGTCGAAATTGGACCCCGCTGGCTCGCCTCCCTTGCAAGCATTGACCCACTCTTTGCCGTGGCCGGGCGACCGGGGAAGCTTGACCGGGGGAGTTCCGTACTCCTTCATTCGGGATTCCGGGATGAGGCGGTGATCGAGTATCTTCCCTTTGTCACCGATGTAAAGCATACCGTCGCCGCCGCCGAACTTGCGGTCTGGTTCGAGTTCTTCCGGACGCGGAGGCATCAGCCCGCCGTCCCACCAGGTCAGAGTCACGGCGGGGCGATCTCCCACGGCGGGGAATTCGT
>JACRLJ010000101.1:44796-73163 GCA_016215105.1 Candidatus Hydrogenedentota bacterium | reverse complement strand
CTAATCGAGCGCAGGCGTACTGGAAGGAAGCGGGCATAGTGGACGGAGTAGAGATGGGGGCGAACCTTTTCGTGTCCCGCATATTTGTGTATGATCCTATCGCGCCGGGTTTCGGTACGTGCCGGCGCGTGGTGTCAAGTACCGCAGGCAACATGACTCGAGGTTGAAGAATGGCTCCCACCAAGAAACGAATTGATCCCAAGAAGCAGGCGGAGTTTCTGGCGAAGATTCACCGCGAGCAGGCGCTTCGACAGACAAGTTACCGGGATCGCGCGCTGAGCCTGTTTCCGCACGTGTGTGCGCGTTGCGGACGCGAATTCACGGGCAAGAATCTCAACGAGCTGACGGTTCACCACAAGGACAGCGATCACATGAACAACCCCCCGGACGGGAGCAATTGGGAGTTGTTGTGTCTGTACTGCCATGACAACGAGCATCAGGACGCGCCGAACCTCGCGCAGTCGGGCGGCGCCGCGCGTGAGAGACCCAAGGAAGACGCGTTGGGTTTTCGGCCCTTCGAAGGACTAGCGAATCTGTTGGATCCGGGGGGTAAGGATTCCGAACCCGACTAGTCACGAGGGACTCACAGGCGCACCTTGATTACCGCCTTCCGCACCGTTGATGGCGCCGTGTGCATGACGCAAGGCACGTGGGCGTCTTGGGGGAAGAGCACGCAGAACTGGCCTGGGGCCAACACCAATTCGGTCGGAGCGGGGATAAGGGAATAGAAGGCGATATCGGGCTTGTACGGCTTGGTGACTGTAAGTTGCGGCGTGGGCGCCCAGAAAATGGATTCCTGTCCGGAAACGAGATACTGGATGTCGGCGTAGTCCTGATGCGCTTCGAACTCATGCCCTTCGAGTGGCGTTGTTTCATAACTCTGCACCATACAGAACACGTTGTCTCCGTCGATGTGGTATGTGCCGTCGGGCGACTTGACGTCGAAGTGCTGCAGATATTCGAAGGCGGCGGGAAAACGCGTTCCGGTCCAGGGGTACTTGGTCCAGTTGAGCAGTGTGTCCAGAATCATCGGTCTTCTCCTTCGCGAGTTGGTGTAAGGTGAATAGAATCGGTAATGGGATGATACACGCCCGCGGGGCCGGATAAAAACGCGGAAGCTTCGGGTGGGTGGTATACTCGGCGGTGAATTGACGCTGCCCGGGATTTCTGTCAGACAAGTCGAACAGGTCAGTGGTGACGCGAGGACTATTGGCGAGCCGTTGTGAATGTTGGGGTGGCAAACCCCACTGTGGAGAATGCACTGGATGATTCGATCTCGTATTGTTGGCACGGGCCATTACCTTCCGGAAAAGGTATTGACCAACGTGGATCTGGAAAAGTTGATGGATACGACGGACGACTGGATACGTCAGCGGACGGGTATCCTTCAACGGCACATTGCGGCGGATCACGAGGCTACGTCGGACTTGGCGGCGCAGGCGTGCTCGCGGGCGTTGGCGGACGCCGGCGCCGCGCCGGACGAGGTGGACTACCTCATCTGCGCGACGCTGACACCGGACCATTTCATGCCGTCCACGGCGTGTTTGGCGCAGTATAAAACGGGAATGAAGCGCGCGGCGGCCTGCGACGTGAACGCGGCCTGCTCGGGCTTTGTCTATTCGCTGCAATTGGCTGACGCGCTGATTCGGGCCGGGGTCTACAAGACTATAGTGGTTGCTGGCGCGGAGATGATGACGTCGCGGATAGACTGGGGTAAGCGCGACACGGCCGTATTGTTTGGGGACGGGGCCGGGGCAGTGGTAATACGCGGGGAAGAGGGTGAGCGGGGCATATTGTCGACCTACGCCGCGTCGGATGGGAGCGCCTCGGACATTCTGATTGTGCCGGCGGGCGGATCGCGTCAAACGATTACGCCGGAGAATATCGGCGAGTGCAATCGCGCGATTCAAATGAACGGACGCGAATTGTACAAGCGGGCAGTGATGTCCTTTGGCGACGCGGCGGAGCAGGCATTGGCGCGGGCCGGAGTGGGTGTGGGGGACGTAGACCTCTTCATACCCCACCAGGCGAACAAACGGATCATCACGTCGGCGGTGGAGCGCATCGGGTTGCCCGATGAGAAGATCTATCTCAATGTCGATCGGGTGGCGAATACGAGCGCGGCTTCGATTCCGATCGCGCTGGACCACGCGCGTTCGGAAGGGAAAGTGCCGGATGGAGCGCTGCTCTTGTTCGCCGCGTTTGGCGCCGGCTTGACGTGGGCTTCGGCGGTCGTTCGCTGGTAGGCGGGACATTGACGACGCGCCCCGGCGGCAAGGATGGAATGCTCTGGCCCTCGGGACTATACTTGTCCACGTGGCCGGGGCGCGTCTCGGCCGCGAGAAGATCGAAGGCTTGCGTTGTGTTCCCGGGCCGGGGAGGCCTATCGGAGAAGTGGGTATATTGTCCCCACGCAACGGAACGAGGGATCCACTGATGAGCGCAGTCGCTGGAGGGGAAGCCAAACGGGTGTCGTCGCTGCCATGGATACCAATCCTGATAGCGGCCGCGGCGATATGTATCGGCGCTGGAATTCTTGCCGGGGGGGCGTATGCGCTGGCCGGGCTGGGGGGATTGATCGTCTTTTATGTCATCGCTCGTAATCCAACGTTCGGACTGTACCTGACCACGGCTTTGCTGCTCCTGTCCGGGTCGTCGGGCATTCTCGGTATTTCAAGCGTTGGCGTTCCGGTGACGGTGGCGAAGATTTGCGGGCTCATGACGTTCGTAGCGTGGGCATCCGGCGCAGTGGTGCGGCGAAAGCGGTTTCTGTTGTCGGGACCGTTGGTGTTCTTATTGTTGTTTTTTGCGTGGGTGTTCTTCGGAACAATGCGCTCGACTTTCCGTGACGAGCAACTTCCCGAGTACTTCCGGCTAGGAACGTTGGTGGTGTTTTTCGTGATGACCGTACACCTGCTGGACTCGTGGGAGAAGGCGCATCGGTACGTGGTGGTGATTGCTTCCTGCGGGATTGTGATGGCGGCGTTCGCGGTGTATCAGTATTTCAGTCCGAGCGAGTACTTGGCCGGTGAGTCGGGTATCGCGGATATTGGCGCCGGCACTGAGGGGGCATTTGTGGACGTGGACTCCCTCGAAGGCGGGCCGGCCATCCGCGTGAGCGGGCGCGCGGGGCACTCCAATTGGCTCGCAATGATCCTCTTGCTGCTGTTTCCACTCAACGTATACTGGTACAACACCGCACAACACTGGCAGACGCGGTGGCTGGCGGTGTGCGCGACCGTGATCGAATTGTTGGCGCTCGTCTTTACGTTTACGCGCACCGGCCTGATCGTTGGGGTAACGATACTGACCGCGGTGACGCTGTTGCGTCAGGTTCGTATCACACCCCAGCGCGTGAGCGCCGCTGCGCTCGCGTTGGTGATCGCTTGGTTTATCTTGCCGGACGCTTACAAAGAGCGCGTGCTGATGTTTCATCAGTACACGGGCAGCGAATCGGTCAACTACCGTGTTCAGCTTCAGCAAGCGGCGGTGGAAATGACCGCGGAGAATCCGGTCCTGGGGACGGGTATCGGCGGTTTTGGACTGCGGTTACTCGATCGAGGCAGCGAAGTGTCGGACATCTTACGATGGCTGGTCGACCGCCTGAACTGGAATCCGGTGTTCTATGGCACCCACAACATGTACCTGCAATTGAGCAGCGAGACAGGGTTGGTTGGACTCGGGCTGATGCTGGTGTTCTTTGCGTTGCTGGTGCGCGGTATCCGCAATGCCAGGCGGAACTATATGGAGACCGGTGATACCCGCGCGGCGGCGTTGGCGGCGGCGGTTGAAGTGAGCCTGATGAGCTTCCTGTTGTGCGCGGTCTTCTTGCACGCGTTGCAGCAAAAGATCTGGTGGATGATTGCGGCGCTGGCAACCGTAATTCCCGGCTTTACGAATTCATCGCCGGCCCGCGTGGAGCGGGACGCGTAGAGCGCCGTACGCGGATGGGACACCCTTAACGCGGCGCAGTCCTAATCTGCCTTGGAACAAACAGAGACTCAGGCCCGGCTTAGCCGGGCCTGAGTCTCAAGTTCTTTAGCGTCCGTGTGACGCATCTTCAACTTGGAGGAGGAAGAGCGGAGTACTTATTTCGCTTTACCGCGCATCTTGCGAACGACCATGCCCGCGAGACCGATTCCCAACAGGGCCATGGAAGTAGGTTCGGGAACGATGTTGCCGGGGCGCACGGTGAGTTGAACCACCAAGTCATTGTAGTCCTGGTCAGAGAGCGCGAACGGCAGATCTTCGAAGGCGAGCAAGAAGACGTTGGGATCCGCAGTCGCCAAGGTGACCATGTGGTCCTCTTGGTTCGGATTCAGACCCGCCTGCGAGTGCCAATAGACGCCGCCGGCGAGGTCGTAGAAGCCAAAGTCACCCGTCGGAGAAATGACCTGCGAGAAACCGGCTAGGGGGCTGCCCGAGTTCGGATTCTGAACATCGAACACCTGGGTGTAGGTGATGGGGCCGCTGCCGTCGGTCGGCTGGTAGAAACCAAACTGCTGACCCAATCCGGCATAGCGCGCTTCGGCCTGCACGACACCCGCGCCGCCCAGCAAGTTAAAGATCTCGTCAGGGCTGACTTGCGGCAGTGCGCTTCCGCTGGCGTACGAAGTGCCATAGAGGCTGTTGTAGATCTGGTACAGGTTCTGTTCACTGCTGTCAGCGCTGTACGGCGCCCAAGGATCATTGATAGTTGTAGCGTTTGCCACCGTGCCGATGGCCAATACCGTCGCGGCAATGGCTACTGCAACCAATTTCACGGACTTCATCTTCATTCCTCCTGCGGTTAAGTCTAGTTTCTGTATTCTCGTGCTTGCTGTGCATCAGTTGAAGCAGGTCTCGTGCCATCGAGAGAATAGCGTTGTAAGACGTTATAAGTAAGGATGTTATGTGATCCGAACACAATTTGACTAGAGATTCTATATTAGTCACTGGTGAATAATACATAGTCGAATAGGACTATGGTATGCCCCAAGTAATACTATTCGTACTCAGGCGTGATAACATCACAATCTGGAATGACTCGATTGGGTCAGCTCCAACGCATGTCGGCGGCGGCGAGTACGCCAGTATGCTTTCCCGCAGGGGGGTGAGGGCCGAGTCAGCGGTGGTGGAACGCTTCATGCGTCCATTGTCTAGAGATGCGGCCAGAAAGCCTCCTTACATAAAAGCCCGAAAAAAAGGATCGCTGGCGCTAAACAACTTACAGATGCTCTCTGGCCGCGCCGCGTCAAGAAGCCGACCTTCTGGCCGGATTCCGTGGACTGGGACAAAACAAAACGCAGATTCGGATGAACCGAATCTGCGTTTGACAAGAATCAACTCGTAGACGAGTAGCTAGGACGGACAGGTGTGTCCGGACCAGCGTCCGTCCAGCTAGGCGCTCTTGCGTCCGCGTATCTTGCGAACGACTAGGCCGGCGAGCCCCAGACCCACGAGTGAAATCGTCGCGGGTTCAGGAACGATGTTGCCAGGCCGCACGGTGAGCTGAATCACCAAGTCGTTGTAGTCATGATCTGACAATGCAAAGGGCAAGTCTTCGAATGCGAGCAAGAAGACATTGGGATCGGCAGTGGCCAAGGTGACCATGTGATCTTCTTGGTTCGGATTCAGACCGGCTTGTGAATGCCAGTACACGCCGCCCGCGAGGTCATAGAAGCCAAAGTCACCCGCCGGGGAAATAACCTGGGAAAAACCAACCAAGGGGCTACCCGAGTTCGGGTTCTGGACATCGAACACCTGGGTGTAGGTGATGGGGCCGCTGCCGTCCGTGGGCTGATAGAAACCAAACTGCTGACCCAAGCCAGCGTAGCGGGCCTCCGCTTGCAGCGCAGCCGCTCCTCCGAGCAGGTTAAAGATTTCGTCAGGGCTGACCTGCGGCAAAGCGCTTCCGCTGACGTATGACGTACCGTAAAGGTTGTTGTAGATTTGGTACAGATTCAATTCGCTGCTGTCCGAGCTATTCGGCGCCCATGGATCGTTGATGACTGAGGCGAACGCAGACACGGATGCAGCCAACAGCACTACCATCGTGACAGCGACACTGTACTTCTTCATCGTTCCAACTCCTTAGAATTATTCAGCCTAAGCGCTCACCGAAGCTTCTGCTCTAGTGCTCTACACTCGATAACACTGGAAGCGCCTACCGGGCGCCATCGCGTTGACCAGCTCCTGCAGTTCGTGCTTTAGCAGCATGTTTTGTGCCACGAAAACCGCATGAACAGGCACTTGTAGTAACCCATTATACTATAGGGACATAAGAAGTATAGCGCAGAGGCTAGCATCACTTCAACTAGGCAGAAACGTTCATGTAAATGCTAGACACTATGAGCCAAGACCGCAAAGAATATTCACTCTTGACAAAGGTTTTACCGTCCGGCGCATATTTCCACGCGGGATTCCACGCCGCGAGGGCAGAGCCACCAGGTCAAATTCGGGGCCGAACGCCTTGCGCATATTTCCACACGGGATTCCGCGCTGCCAAGGCGGAGCAGACATCGGCCGTGTGACAGAGCGCGTATGCACTCTCGAATCGCGCCCAGATCCGAAGGAGTTGGGCTGGCGCCGCGAGCTTGGAAAGCCCGGCGCGTTGAGGGGGTGAGCTTGGGGACAGCGATAGAGGCCTCTCGCTCCGCGCACTTCCGTTGTAAGTCGTTTAGCGCCAGACGTTGAGATACTGGAACCCGTAGCCGCGGGTTCTCCTTGGCGCGCGATCACCGAATTTGCTTTACTTTCCGCATTGGGCTACTATTCAGTCAGGTGCTCCACCCGCTGGTGGCTAAAGTTTTGCGCGATATTGCCGATAGATACGTTAGTGTGGAGCAGATTGGCTTCACTCGAGAGCAGGAATGTATGGGAGGTAACGGATTATGGCTGGTATCAATGGAATAGGTGGAATTCCCGAGCCAATTCCTGTGCGCCCGTCCAATGTCCGTGACCGCAAAGGGGATATCCAGTCTGCGTCTTCCACACGGGACGACGTCGCGATAAGTGACGCAGCGCAAGAGGCCGCTGGAGTCGCCCGGTACGCGCAAGCTGGCGCGGCCTCGCCGGACGTTCGAGCGGAACGGGTAGCGGCGGCCAGGGAAAGCCTGGAGAGGGGCGATTACAAGCGCGAGGACATCGTGGAAGAGGTGGCCAGGCGGATCAGTAAGTACCTCGGCTAGGACTTCGGGCAGAAAAGCGGAACCAGTAACGCGGGGCGGCTGAGTATTCATTCATAATCACCTTTTGAGAGTGTCACCGACAAGGAGCATCGCTTCCGGCGTGCTCCTTTTTGTTTTTCTTGCCTGCGGGGGGTGCAGCCTGACGCCATGGGCGCGTCACAAGGGAACCGAAAAAGGCATCGCCTCGTGGTATGGGCCGCAGTACGACGGACGGCAAACCGCTTCGGGCGAGACTTTTGACCAGGACGACATGACTGCGGCCCACAGGACGCTTCCTTTCGGCACGGTAGTGCTGGTCAAAGATCTCGACAATGGACGGGCGGTGAAAGTTCGGATCAATGATCGAGGGCCGTTCATTCGCGGACGGATCATTGATCTCTCGCGTGGCGCGGCGCGCAAACTCGGAATGTTGGAAGCGGGCTTGGCGCACGTGCGGATCGAGGTGTTGCGTTGGGGGGACGGGTAGTGCGACGGGAAGGGGGGCTCAAATCTCTGATTCCGAATTGCGGCGCCGGGCATCGTGTGGTAGAGTACGCAGCGTGTGTTTTTGACGAAAGGAGACACCATGAAGACGCGTACGATACGGTTGTTCGCGGGGCTGGCCGCGACGGGCTTCGCTGCGATGTTCTGCCATGCCCAAGGGCTTGCGGGGCGCTCGATTACGCTGGAAGGATCGGATCACATTGTCGCGAATCCGATCATCTCGTTACCCTACGATGGACCCAAGGCCGACGGGCGTTTCGTAGCGGTCGAAGACAAGACGGGGAAGCGCTACCCGGTAACGGTCGCTGACGGGGCGGTGTATTTTTCGCCAGACGGGGTGATGCCGAACGCGAAGGTTCTGTATCAGATTGCCAAAGACGAGGGCGACGGGGGCCAGCCCAAGGTGCGCATCGAGAAGAAGGAAGGGGCCGCGGTCGACGTGCTTATCGACGATCAGCTTTTCACGACGTACCACTACTCGAATGACAACAAAAAGCCGTTTCTGTGGCCGCTCAATGCGGCCGGCGGCGTGCCCATGACGCGCGACTTCCCCATGGGGCCAAAAGTAGATATGGGACCAGACCTGAAGACCGACGACCATCCGCACCACCGCTCGTTCTGGTCAGCGCACGGGAAGGTCAACGACGCCGATTGCTGGATGGAAGAGGGACCGAAGGGCGATAGGAAAGGCTCCGGGTATCAGCACAGTGGCGAGGTCACGTTCGGGTCGGGCGACGTATTTGGCTGGATCAAGGCCAAGAACGAGTGGCAGAACGCCGACCATAAGACGGTTCTGGATGAGGCCCGGGAATACCGGTTCTACGCGAGCCCGGCCGAATACCGGATATTTGACGTGACGGTGACGTTTACGGCGTCGCACGGCGACGTGAAGTTTGGCGACACGAAAGAAGGCGGTATCGTCTCGTTGCGCATTCGGGATGACCTCCGAGAGGACGCAAAGAAGGGTGGTCTAATCACGTTGTCCACCGGCGCCAAGACAGAGAAAGAAGTCTGGGGCAAACCGGCGGCGTGGTGCGACTATTCGGGGCCAATCGAAGGCGTCGGAGTCCGAGGCGTTACGGTTTTTGACAACACGGCGAATCTGCGGTTCCCGACGTGCTGGCACGTGCGCGCGTACGGTCTGTTTGCAGCGAATCCGTTTGGTCTTGCCGCGTTCACGGCGAAAGATCCGTCGCCGAAGAATGGCGACTACACGCTGCCTTCGGGTAAATCGCTGGTGTTCAAGTACCGTGTATTGGTCCACGTGGACGACGCGGAAAAGGCCAAGGTCGCGGATCGCTATAAGGATTATGCGACGCCTCCGAAGGCGGTGTGGTCGAAGTAGTCTTGAACCATACAGCGAGTTGACGATGGTATTGCTTCGTATGCGCAGGCGTAACACCGCGTCAATCCAGTAGTATAGAACAAGGAAGTGTGTTTCGTTTTCCGGCTCGGCAACCGGCTTTGACCGGCGCCGAGCCGGTGTTGTATGCGCTTGGACGGCCTGACGTTTTGGAGTAGAATTACCGGCGTGGTAATTCGGGATGGCGGCGTGGAGACGCCGGCGCTGTTGAGGCCCTTCTCTGGCGTGCGCGGACCAATCCACGTGGCGTCCCGCACCGGTCACATTCCGGCTTCTTGAGAATCCTGGGTCGTTAGTAGCGCGCCGAGGCCCAACCAATTCTTTCCACGGCACACATCGGTTTTGGGCGAATACAAAATGCGCTAGGGTATGGAGCAGCGAATGCAAGGCGATGTAGTACAGCGAGGTCCGGCGGCTGAGCCGAGTTCGACCGGTGGTGATTTTCCTGCGAAGACGACGCTGGCGGAGACGCTCGAAGCGGCCACCCTGGTGGAGCTGCTTCGAAAGCGGTCAATTCTAGAGCCGGATCGGGTTCTGTTTCATTTCTTAGGCGACGACCTCGAGATTGCCAGCCAAGTGACCGTGGCGGAGTTGGACCGGCAGGCGCGGGCGATTGCCGTGGAATTGCGGCGGCGCGGCGCGGCTGGCCAACGAGCGCTGTTAGTGTATCCGCCTGGTCTCGAGTACGTCGCGGCGTTCTATGGCTGCCTGTATGCAGGGGTGGTGGCGGTTCCGGCGTATCCTCCGAACCCGGCTCGATTGGCGCAGACTCTCCCCCGCTTGCGCGTGATCGTGACGGACTCGCAGCCGGTTGTGGCGTTGACTACGGCGACCGTGCTTCCGCTGCTAGAGCGATTGGGCGAGCTTGATACCGCGTTTGTCCCCGTGCAGTGGCTTGCGAGCGATGCGGTGACGCCGGAGCAAGCGTCTGAATGGACGGATCCGGGCGTAAATGCGAGCGACTTGGCGTTTCTCCAATACACCTCCGGTTCGACGGCTTCCCCGAAAGGGGTCATGGTGACCCACGCGAATCTGTTGTATAACGCGGCCGCCATGGCGCATTGCGTGCAATACCGGGTGGGCGAGGTGATTGTGTCGTGGCTCCCGACGTTTCACGACATGGGCCTCGTGTGCGGACTGCTGTTGCCTCTGTACAAGGGTCTGTCGATTTATCTCATGTCGCCATTGACTTTCCTGCAGCGTCCCGTGCGCTGGCTTCAAGCTATTTCTCGCTACCGGGGTACGCAGTCGGCGGCCCCGAATTTTGCATACGATCTTTGCGTGCGAAAGACGACGCCCGAACAACGGGCCGCGCTGGACCTCTCGCAGTGGCGCGTAACAGCAAACGCGGCGGAGCCGGTTCGCAAGGATACGCTAGATCGATTCAGTGAGACCTTTGCGAATTGCGGCATCCGAGGCGACGCATTTCTCGTCGGGTACGGTTTGGCGGAAGCAACGCTGAAGGTGACTTCGGCGTATCCCGGACAGGGAACCCGCTACTGCGTCGTTCGCGGAGCCGACCTCGAGCAGCACCGTGTGGTGGAGGTATCCGAGACCGAGCCCGATGCGCGCACGATTACGGGGTGTGGACGTCCGCAACTAGACACACAGGTTCGCATTGTTCATCCCGAGACGCGGCGGATGTGCGCGCCCGATGAGGTGGGGGAGATTTGGGTATCCGGGCCGACGGTGGCGCGCGGGTACTGGAACAACGACGAGGCGACCAAGCAGACCTTCCGCGCGACGATTGCGGACACGGGCGAGGGGCCATTCCTGCGTACTGGGGATCTGGGGTTCGTAAAGGACAACGAGCTATATGTCACGGGCCGTCTCAAAGACCTGATCATTGTGGATGGACTCAATCACTATCCGCAGGATATCGAGTGGACGGCGCAGGGGAGCCATCCGGCGATTCGACCGGGGTGCTGCGCGGCGTTCTCAGTGGAGAAAGAGGGGCAGGAGCGCGTGGTCGTGGCGGTTGAAGTGGCGCCGGGCTATGAACCTGTGGGCACGGGAAATGGCAAGACGCCGCTCGATGCGGAGGAAGTGGTGAAGGCGATACGCCGGGCGGTGTCCGAAGCGCACGGGCTTCGTGTGTCTGACGTGGCCCTCTTGAATCCGGGCACGATCGCTAAGACATCGAGCGGCAAGATCCAACGGCACGCCTCTCGGCAGGGATACGTGGCCGGCACGCTCGATCTTTGGGGTAAATAGGTCATGGGATCTGACGGTCAGTCCGAGTCCCAATTCGCTGCGCGCGGTGTAGACGAAATCCGCGCGTGGTTGACGCGGCGCCTTGCCGAAGAACTCGGTATTTCGCCGGGCGACATCGCGCCGGGTGAGCCTTTCGAGAGTTTCGGGCTGGCGTCACGCGACGCCGTAACACTTTCGGGAGATCTCGAAGACTGGCTCCAGCGAAAGCTATCACCCACGTTGCTCTGGGAGTATCCGACGATCATCGCATTGGCGGACTACCTGGGAAAAGCGTCAGCGCAGCCTGAGCCCGTTTGCGCGCCATCGCGCGAAGCCCGTGAAGGAGAACGAGTCGCCATCATCGGCATTGGCTGCCGATTTCCTGGCGCGTCGAGCCCCGAGGCGTTGTGGCGCCTGCTGCACGATGGGGTAGACGCCATAACCGAGGTCCCGGCGGAACGCTGGGACGTGAGGCAGTACTACGATCCGTCTCCAGGTACGCCGGGCAAGATGTGTACGAAATGGGGCGGGTTCCTGGAGAATATTGACCAGTTCGATCCGCAATTCTTCAACATTTCTCCGCGCGAAGCGGCGCGCATGGACCCGCAGCAGCGGCTTCTGCTCGAGACGAGCTGGGAAGCGCTCGAACGCGCCGGCCTGGCGCCGGACGGGTTGGCCGGGAGCGCAACGGGCGTCTTCGTGGGGATCAGCGCCGCGGACTACGCGCAACTGCAGTTCGGCGAGCCGCAACGCATCGACGCCTACGCGGGTTCCGGTAATGCGCTGAGTATCGCCGCGAATCGCATTTCGTACGCGCTGGACCTGCGCGGCCCGAGTGTCGCGTTGGACACGGCGTGTTCGTCTTCGATGGTCGCGGTGCATTGGGCCTGCCGTAGTCTGTTGTCCGGCGAATGCGCGCTTGCGCTAGCGGGAGGTGTGAACCTCACGTTGGCGCCGGAGACCACGATTACGTTTTCCCAGGCCCGAATGATGGCGCTCGATGGCCGGTGCAAGACCTTTGACGCGGGGGCGGACGGTTATGTGCGCGGAGAGGGCTGCGGGATCGTTGTATTGAAACAGCTGTCGGAGGCCGTGCGTGACGGGGACCCGATCATCGCGGTCATACGCGGCACGGCCATTAACCACGACGGGCGCAGCAACGGACTGACTGCTCCCAACGGCTTGGCTCAACAGGCCGTGGTGCGCGCGGCGCTCACGGACGCCGGCGCGGCGCCTTTTGAAATCGGCTATGTCGAAGCGCACGGGACGGGCACTTCGTTGGGCGATCCTATCGAAGTCGATTCGCTAAAGGCGGCGTTGCTGGAAGGGCGTTCCACGGGTGATCGTTGCGCGCTGGGATCGATCAAGACGAACATTGGCCATTTGGAGGCGGCGGCGGGAATCGCAGGACTGATCAAGGCGGCTTTGTCGTTGTGTCACGAAGAGATTCCGCCGCATCTGCATTTGAAGACGCTCAATCCGCTGATCGAGATTGAATCAACCCCGTTTTGGATTCCTGTCGAGCCGACGCCGTGGCGCCGAGGGACGCGCGCGCGTCTTGCCGGTGTGAGCGCATTTGGGTTCGGCGGAACGAATGCGCACGCAATTCTGGAAGAGGCGCCTGCGTTGGATGGCGCACAGCGCGGGACGCCGTCGCGGCCACCCGTGCTATGCCTGAGCGCGCACACTGAAGAAGCGTTGCGCGCGTTGGCGCAGGACTATTCGGCGTTCTTGAGAGACCGGCCGGACATAGATTTGGGGGCGCTGTGTTTCACGGCGAGCCTGGGCCGAAACCATTTTGCGCGGCGGCTGGGCGTGGTCGCGTCAAGCCGAGAGGCCGCGCTGGAGCAATTGGAGCGGACCGGACGCGGTGAATCTCGCACAGAGACTGCGGTGGGAGATGCGGCGCGCGGCGTGAAGCCGAAGATCGCGTTCCTGTTCACCGGCCAAGGCGCGCAATATCCGGGGATGGGGCGGCGGCTGTATGAATCCGAACCGGTATTCCGCGGCGCGCTGGATCGGTGCGCGGAGATACTGCGTCCGCACATGACCGGATCGCTTTTGGACACGATGTACGCTTCGACGGCGGACGACACAGCAATCCATATGACGGCGAACAGTCAGCCCGCCCTGTTTGCGCTCGAATACGCGCTGGCGGAGTTGTGGCGGTCGTGGGGCGTCGTTCCCGATGCGGTCCTGGGGCATAGCCTGGGCGAGTATGTGGCGGCGTGTGTGGCGGGCGCGTTTACACTGGAAGAGGGGCTCGCGCTTGTCGCCCGGCGCGCGCAATTGATGCAGGCGCTTCCGCCTGATGGAACCATGGTGGCGGCGCTTGCTTCGAGCGATAAAGTTTTGGCGGCGCTCGAGGGCTATGGTGGCCGGGTGTCTGTGGCGGCGATCAATGGGTCGGAGCATACGGTGCTTTCCGGCGGCAAGACCGACCTGGCGGCGCTGACGACACAACTCGAGGGCGAGGGTGTAAGCATCCGGCCCATGTCGGTCTCACACGCGTTTCATTCGCGGTTAATCGAGCCGATACTCGACGACCTGGACGAGGCCTTGGGAAAAGTCGCGTATCGCCCGTTGCAGATTCCGTTGGTTTCCAATCGGACCGGCGCAATCCTTGAGCCAGGATATGTTCTTGACGCGAGTTATTGGCGGGGTCACGCGCGGGAGACGGTACAGTTTCAGTCTTGCATGTCGGCATTGATCGGTCAGCGGTTTGACACGTTTGTTGAAATCGGACCGCACCCCGTATTGGCGGGAATGGGCAGGCGGTGCGCTCCGGAGAATTTTGGCGCGTGGTTGCCATCTCTGAGGAAGGACCGGGAGGACGGAGAGACACTTGCTCATAGCGTGGCGCAGCTCTACGTGCGCGGCGCCGCCATTGATTGGCGGGCTTACTATCACGGCTATGCTCCCCGCCGCGTCGCGGCGCCGACGTATCCATTTCAGCGCCGGCGCTACTGGTTCGACGTAAGCGCCGCGCGTCACGGTTCCGGTATTCCTGCCTTGGAATCGGCGCCGCCGTTCGAGGCGGAGCGCGAACCGGTTGCCGCGTGCCGATACGGATTGGAGTGGCGGCGGCGCGATCGTATTCATCGCGAAACGAACGGCGTCGGCAAACGGGAACATGGGACGTGGCTTGTGTTTTCCGATACCGCGGGTGTTGGGGACGCGGTGGCTGCGGTTCTTCGGGAGCGGGGCGGGACATGTGTACTGGTGACGCACAGCGGCAAGGTCGCGGCGCAGGAACCGTTTCGACGTTTTCTCGATCCCGCGCAGAGCGACGGCTACGGAGCGCTAATCGATGAGGTGCTCTCCGCGGTTCAGCTTCCCTTGTGTGGCGTGATCCACTTGTGGAGTCTGGATGCGCCCGAGCCTCAGTGCGGTGTGGTGGATTCGCTCGCCCGGGCGCATGCCTTGAGCTGTGAAAGCGTGTTGCACATCCTTCATGCGCTGGAGCCGCGTTCTCACGCCATTGCGCCGCATCCGCGGCTGTGGGTCGTCACGCGTGGTGTTCAGCCCGCCGGGCCGTCTCGTACGCCGCTATCTCTGGCGCAAAGCCCTGTGTGGGGACTGGGGCGATCCGCGGCGTTGGAGTTTCCGCAGATTTGGGGCGGACTTATTGATGTAGACGCCACCGGCGCCGCGAACGCCGCAGCCATCTGCGCGGAGGCGCTCGAGCCGGACGGCGAGGAGCAGGCCGCGTTCCGGGACGGGTTGCGTTATGTGGCGCGCGTGACTCCGCGGGATCGGAGCTCCGCGGCCCCGGCCGTGTTTCGGGCGGATGGGACCTATCTCATCACCGGCGGGTTTGGCGACTTGGGCCTTCTGTGCGCGCAGTGGATGGCCGAGCGCGGCGCGCGGCGTATCGTGCTCACGGGGCGGACGGCGTTACCGGCGCGCACACACTGGGATAGCGTCACGGATGTAGTGGCCCGCCACGCGATCACCGCCGTTCAGGGCCTGGAGGCGTGCGGCGTAAGCGTGATCATTGCGCAGGCGGACGCCGCCGACCGGGGCAGAATGGCCGAGGTGTTTGACGATCTGGCCCGGACGATGCCGCCGTTGCGGGGAATCATTCACGCGGCGGGGACGGTCCAGCCCTTGCTGCTTCACGATGTGGACGCCGCGGTATTGTCGGCGGCGATGCGGCCGAAAGTCGAAGGCGCCTGGGTTCTGCACGAACTCAGCCGATCCGCGCCTCTGGATTTCTTCGTACTGTACTCATCGATTTCGTCGGTGTGGGGATCGAAAGGGCTGGCGCATTATGCGGCGGCGAATCACTTCCTCGACACGCTGGCGCACCATCGGAGGGCGCTGGGGTTGGTCGCGACCAGTGTGAATTGGGGACCTTGGGCGGGCTCCAGCGGTGAAGCCGAACACCACAGCCTTTTGACCCGCATGGGTCTTACGCCACTTACGAACGGTCGGGGTTTGACCCTCCTGGATGAAATCGCGGGTTCGGATGCGGCTCAGGAAATTGCCGCTGCGGTGGATTGGCCCGCGTTCAAGCGGGTGTACGAGATTGCCGCGCCGCGGCCCCATGATATCGGAGCTTGGACCGGCTTCTGAGGACGAATCCGCATCGAACGGTTCGGTATCGGAGATACTGGCGGCGCTTCAGGCCGCGCCGCATCCGCAGCGAGCCGGACTTTTGGCAAGTTACCTTCGAACGCAGGTGGGACACGTCCTTTACTTGAGCGCCGACGCGGTGCCGATGACTCAAGACTTGATGACCCTGGGGTTGGATTCGCTGATGATAATGGAAGTCATCGCGGGGGTGTCCAAAGACCTCAAGATTAAGTTGTATCCTCGCGAGGTGTTCGAACGTCCGACTATCGAGGCGCTTTCGGAGTACATCGCGCTCGAATTCGACCGCGACGCATCGGCGGCGGGTGACGCGTCCACGCCCGGGGACCTTAGTCAACCGGGAGGACTGCGCGCGCATCCGAACACATGGCGGAAACCGGCGCGCCGGATACCGGGGATTGTGTTCCTGCTGTCGAGTCCCCGTTCCGGGTCGACGCTGTTGCGGGTGATGATGGCCGGTCATCCGGATTTGTTTTGTCCGCCGGAGTTGCACCTTCTGCCGTTCTCGACGATGAGCGAACGCGAGCAGACGCTGGGCGCCACGTACCTGGACGAAGGGCTGCAGCGCGCACTCATGGAACTGAGCGGAAGCGACGCCGCGGCTACGCGAGAAGTGGTGTGCGGGTTGGTGGAGCGAGGCGCGCCAATCCAAGAAGTGTATGCGCTGCTGCAGGAACGCGCGGGCTCGCGCCTCCTGGTGGACAAGTCACCGACCTACGCGATTGACCGGGAGAACCTGGAGCACGCGGAAGAATTGTTCGAGGGGGCCAAGTACGTCCATTTGGTGCGTCACCCTTACGCGGTGATCGAGTCATTTGTTCGCACTCGAATGGATAAGATGCTGGGTTTGGCAAGCCAGAATCCGTTCTTTCTGGCGGAGCGTATCTGGACAGATACGAACCGCAATACGCTGGAATTCTCGGCGGCTGTAGGACCGCAGCGGAGTCATCTCATTCTATATGAGGACTTAGTCAAAGACCCGCGGCGCACGGCCACGGATTTGTGCGCTTTCCTCGGGATTCCGTTTCATGAAGCGCTGTTGCGTCCGTATGAAGGGCGCCGCATGACCGAGGGAATTCACGCCCAGTCCCTCCCGATCGGCGATCCCAATTTCCACAATCATGTCGGGATTGACGCCGCGCTAGGGGAGGCGTGGAAGCGAGTCCGGGCGCCGCGCGCGCTAAGTCCCGCTACGGTTCAGTTGGCCACCGAGTTCGGATACGAACTTTCCCGCGAGAATTCACCCTCGAATGCCCCCGCGGACTCCTTCGCGGCAATCGAGGAGGGAAGGCTGTGAAGGCCGCGGAAGTGCTGGCGCGTCTACTTCAATCCGATATTCATGTTTGGTTCGAAGGGGATGAATTGTGCTTTCGCGCCCCGAAAGGCGCTCTTACGGCGGAACTGCGCGGCCACCTCACGGAGCACAAGGCCGAATTGCGCGCGCTGCTTGGGGACAGACGCAAGCACGCTCCGGCGTCGTTCGCGCAGCAACGCCTTTGGTTTCTCGATCAATGGCAGCCCGGAAGTCCCCTCTATACAATCGCGACCATCGCGCTGCGTTTGACCGGGCCATTGCACATTGACGCGCTGGAGCAAGCGCTCAACGAGATTGTGAGACGGCACGATTCGCTGAGGACGACGTTCGACGTTATTGAAGGTCAGCCGGTCCAGATTATTGCCCCTCCGCATACTATCGCGCTGCCCATTGTGGACATCAGTCATCTCGGCGCCAGCGTGGGCCTTGCAGAGGCGCGCCGCATCGCGATCGAGGAGATGCGGCGCCCGTTCAATATCAAGACCGGCCCATTACTTCGCGCGAGATTGCTCAGGTTGAACGACGCGGAACATGTCCTGCTGGTGCCGATTCATCACATCATTTCAGACGGATGGTCCGTCGGTGTGTTTATTTCGGACCTGATGCGTTTGTATGAGGCGCTAGTTAACGATGGTGAGACGGCGTCATTGCCGGAACTTCCTATGACGTATGCGGACTACGCGCAGTGGCAGCGTCAAACGCTTCGCGGTGACGCGCTCGATAGGCTTGTAACCTACTGGAAGGAAAAACTGGCGGGATGCCCGCCCGTGCTTCCGCTTCCAACCGACCGGCCTCACCCGGCGGCGCAGACCTATGCGGGCGCGCAAGTAACGTTTTCGGTCGGACCGGCCCTGGCGGGAGCGCTGAAAACGCTTAGCCAGCAGGCGGGCGTATCGTTGTTCATGACCTTGCTGGCGGCGTTCAAGACACTGTTGCACCGGTACACAAACTGCGACGATATTCCGGTGGGATCGGCGACGGCGAATCGCGGGCGTCCGGAGTTGGCCGGGATGATAGGCTTCTTCGTGAATACCTTGGTTTTGCGCACCGACTTGTCAGGCAATCCCACATTTCGCGAGACCATAAGCCGGGTCCGTGAGGTGACCCTGGACGCCTACGAGCATCAAGAAGTGCCATTTGAGAAATTGGTCGAGGAGCTTCAGCCGGAACGCAGTGCAAGTCATTCGCCGTTTTTCCAGTCCGTGTTTGTCTTGCACAACCTCCCAAAACTTCGCGAGCAGTTTTCCGAACTTACTATGGAGCGTTTGGATATTCACACCGCAGTCGCCAAGTTCGATCTGACATTGGCGATGGAGGACAGTCCGTCCGGGATTGCTGGTCACATCGAGTACAACACGGATTTGTTCGACCGGTCGACCATGGCGCGTATGGCAGGGCACTTCGTGTGCATTCTCGATCACGTGACGGCGAATCCGGATGTGCGGCTTTGGGAGATTCCGCTACTGACGGATTCCGAGCGCCAACAGGTCTTGGTCGAGTGGAATGCGACAGTGGCTGCGCTTCCGGACGCGGAAACGGCCTCGCAGATGGTCCAAGCGTGGGCGGTGAGGACGCCCGATGCGGTGGCGGTGACGGATTCGTCCACTTCGCTAACGTACCGCGAACTCAACGCGCGCGCCAACCGCGTGGGGCGCCGGTTGCGCTCGCTAGGGATAGGGCCGGAGAGCCTGGTTGGGATATGCCTCGAACGGACGACCTATCTGCCGGTCGCGGTCTTGGGGGTAATGAAAGCGGGCGGCGCATACCTTCCGTTGGACCCTACGCATCCAAAGGAGCGGCTGGCGGGAATGTTGGCAGACGCGGGGGCGCAGGTGGTGGTGACGCGGCAGCACTTACTTGAACGCCTGCCCAAAAGTGGAATGACCGCGATCTGTCTTGATGAGAGTCCGGACTCGCTGGCGGCGTACCCGGAAAGCGACCTGCCGGCTGTAGCCGGGGCGAAGAATCTGGCGTACGTAATCTACACATCAGGTTCGACCGGAACGCCCAAGGGCGTCGAGATTGAGCACGGTGGTCTAGTCAATCTGATCGCATGGCACCAGCGCGCGTTCGCGGTTACGCCTTCAGATCGCGCGGCGATGGTGGCAAGTCCGGCATTCGACGCATCGGTATGGGAGCTTTGGCCTTACGTGACTGCCGGGGCAAGCGTGCATATTCCGGATGTGGAGACCCGCGCCGCGCCGGCCAAGATGATCGAGTGGCTCGCGCAACAGCGGATTACCGTGTGCTTCCTGCCAACGCCGTTGGCCGAGGCGGTTCTCGATGAGCCGTGGCCGGACGGCGCCTCGTTACGAGCGGCGCTGACCGGGGGCGATGTCTTGCACAAGCGCCCAACGGCGCAGACGCGTTTCGCGCTTTACAATCAGTATGGACCGACGGAAAACACCGTCGTGACAACGTCGGCGCGGATCGAGCCGGGTACGGACGCGGCGCCGCCGGAGATCGGCCGTCCGATATCGAATACGCGCGTGTATCTCTTGGACCGCGCGGGGCAGCCGGTTCCAGTGGGAGTTCCCGGCGAATTGCACGTTGGCGGCGCGGGGGTGGCCCGCGGTTACCGGAATCATCCCGAGCTTACGGCCGAGAAATTTGTCTCCGATTCGTTTAGTGAGGCGCCGGGCGGGCGCTTGTACCGGACTGGAGACTTGGCGCGCTATCGTCCCGATGGGAACATCGAGTTTCTGGGACGAATCGATCAACAAGTCAAGATTCGCGGGTTTCGCATCGAACCCGCGGAAATCGAGGCCGTGCTGGGCCAGCATCCGGCGATGTGTGAAGTGGCGGTCATACCGCGCGATGACGCGCAAGGGCGCAAGTGTCTCGTGGCCTACATCGTTTCCAACGGAAATCCCGCGCCCGCCACCAACGAGCTTCGTGCTTTTCTGCTCGCGAAACTTCCCGACTATATGGTTCCCGCCGCGTTTGTTTCGATGGATGCAATTCCGCGTACGTCCGCAGGCAAAGTGGACTGGAGGGCGCTGCCGCATCCCGACGAGGCGGCGCCGGACTCGGGCGCGCGAACGGTGAATGCGCGCGACATTTGGGAACTGGAATTGGTCCACATCTGGGAAGAGGTATTTCAGACGCGGCCGATCGGCGTGACGGACGATTTTTTTGACTTAGGCGGTCATTCGTTCCTGGCGGTGCATGTAATGGACCGTGTTCAGAAACGATTTGGCCGGGAGCTTCCCATTACGACGTTGTTCCAGGCGCCGACGATTGAGCGGATGGCTTCGATACTACGCAGCAACCAGGACGGAGGTCCGCACGGGCCCTTGGTCGCCATCCAGCCGAACGGATCGAAACGGCCCTTCTTTTGCGTGCATCCGGCGCCAGGTATTGTGTTCTGCTACGCGGATCTCGCGCGGCGTTTAGATCCCGATCAACCATTCTATGGGTTGCAGGCGTTGGGCCTTTCAGGGGAACAGGCGCCGCTCACGCGCACCGAAGATATGGCGGCGGTCTATGTCGAGGCGCTGCGTACCGTGCAGCCTCACGGTCCGTACCGGCTCGGGGGCCATTCATCGGGCAGCATCGTCGCATTCGAAATGGCGCAGCAACTGCGGCGGCAAGGCGAGGAAGTGGAACTACTCGTCATCATGGACACCAAGGCCCCCGCGGCGACGGCCCACACCGCGCAGTTCGTGTCGGAAGGCATTGCGGCGAGTGATGACGCGTTGTGGCTCAGCGGATTCGTGAAGCTGATGGGGCAGTTCTTCGGCAAGGACTTGGACGCCTCGTACACACAACTGGCGCAATTGGGTCCGGACGAACAACTAAGATCGGTATTGAAGATGCTGCAGAGTTTCGGTTTCCTTCCTCCGGATGCGGGAGCGGTGGTGGTGGGCCACATGGTGCGCGTTTGCCGCGCGAACTTTCAGGCGGCACTGAGCTATGTACCAACAAAATACCCTGGACGGATTACGCTGCTGCGGACCCAGGAGCCGTTCCTGGTCATTCCTCCCGGCGCCGGACGCGGCATAGTTCGCCTGGTTATTGGGGCTTTTCGCCGAAACCCGGGCGCCGCGCTGGCGTCCATTCCTACACTGCTGTTCCACGGTCTGAAGACGATTATTGGGCTGGTGTCCGCGCCACCCGGCTCGAGGCGGTTTGTGTGGGGTTGGGATTCGCTCTCCGCGCAGCCGGTGGACGCGCAAGCGCTTCCAGGCAATCATGTGACGACACTCACCGAGCCACACGTGCAAGCGATGGCGGAGGCCCTGCAACGCCGCCTGAACGCGCTTTCTGCGCAGTAATTCGCATACAGATCCGCACGGGGAGCGCTCTTAAGCGGCCGTAAACCGAGCTATTTCTTGATCGGGGCCGGGGGGTCCTGCAACGCCATGGTGGCGTCAATCCGAAGGTCGAGTTTGAGGAGGTCGTCGGCGCCCTTTTCCTGGATACGTTTGCCGAGATCCTGAAATTCGGGGAGCTCCTGTCCCCCGAGATTGCCGAGTTGCGACATGAGGCCCTTGACGAGTTCGCCGGCGCCGCCGAGGGCTTGGCCGATATCGAGTTTGACGCCGAGGTTGAGGTCATTGCGGACAAGCTTTCCATTATCGACATCGAAGTAGACGATGCTGGTGCCGTCGAGGTCGAATCGGGGCATGGTGAAATTCATCGCATCGCCGAGGCTGCTCTTCGGTGAAACGAGCGCTCCATTTTCCTGAGCGGAGGTGATTCGTTGTTCGATGACGCCGCAACGGCGTCCCGCGTAGTTCACGTAGCCTTTGAAGGTGTTAATCATCTTTCCTTGAGCCGCTTCGCCGAAGCCGGGCACAGGCAACTTGAAGTTGGAGGTCCATTGAGCCCCGTCGGTGAGTGCCGCGCCGGGGAACTCAAGTTCGGTGAGCGCGGGGGCAGGGGTGATGATGGATTCGATTCCCGTGGGGCCGCTGAGTTGGGACACGTCGCCGTTGCGCGCGACTTTCATATGTACGGGGGTGTTAAAGAAGTCGAGCTGGGGAATTCCCTGCGCCGCACCTTTCCCTTTTGCCGTGTCGAGCACGTCACGGCCGCCCGACTGTATCTTCGACCCGGCGGGATTTGTCTTCATGGAATAGTCTTGGCCCATGAAGTCGCCACTGAACTGGGTATCCGCGAACGCCAGGGTGAGCGTCCCAACACCGTCGGGGGAGACTTCGTCGGTGTGCAAGTTCAGGACCGACCCCATTTTCATGTCGACGCCCTCGGGTGTCGCAAGCTCGAGGCCGTTACCGGAAACGGCGGCGTCGAGGCGATAGGTGAGATTCTCGCCCGGGGTGAATTTGAAGGTGAAGGGGCCATCTTTCGCGGGGACAGTGCTACGAGCAGCGGCGGGGGCAGGGTTCGTTGGCGCGAACGAACCCTGCGGCGGCGCCACGGCGGTCAATGTCGGTTCTTGGTCGACGGGTACGACGCGGTAGTGGGAGTTGAACCAGACGCCAAGCGCGATTCCGCCGGCGAATATCGCGCCGCTGAGCGCCGCTCCCAACGCGAGATGCGACGTCTTGAAAGATCCCGGTTTCGACGACGGCCCTTCGATTGGCTCCGGATCGGGCATGCTTTGTCCCTCCTGAGCGTCCTTTGACTCAGGACGCTACGAAGATTATACCCGAAAGACGCCGCAGTGTGACGGAATCGCAGAACTGAGAAATCGAGCGGAGGTGACTACTTCAGACCGCAGATGGCGTGCAAGGCCCCCGTGGCGCCGCGCGGTACGCGCCGAGTCCACGCTATTTGATGACCAACGAGACATCGTCGACGAGGGCGAAATCGACGACGGAAGGTCGAACGGATATGAGGACGCGTATCGAGTCGGGATCGGCATTCGCAGGGACCGCCCCAGTCACCCGGACGATATTCCATCGATTGACCGACCCGACAATGGTTTCAAAGTACTTCTCCTGTCCGTCCAGCATATAGAACAGGCTTAACACAAAGGGACTGGGTTTTTCGGCGGCCCGAGGAACAAACGAGACACAGCTCAGTTCTACCGTCTTCCCCAGCAGTTCCTGGCCATTGGTCACCGAACAACTGATGTGCCGTATTGCTTTTGGGTCGCTGTGTATTCTCACGGAATACTTCCCGCTAAACGCGAACGGGTCGCTGCTGACGCCGGGATCGTCGGAGCGCCAGCGCAAGGGCGCCCCTTTCTCATCACGCTCTTCAAACGAGCTATTCGGGACGTAATTGACTCGCGTGTCGAGCGGTTTCTGCGTAGGTCTCGGGTAAGAGTCCTGCTCGTGCGAAGGCGGAATCGCCGTGGCGCGCGTTGTAGATTCTCCGCTGCCCGGCATAGCTGTAGCGATGCCGCATGCCGCAAAGACGTACGGCAGGACAGGCATGGCAAGGCCGGCACGGAACGCAAGAGGTATTCTGAGCGTCATGAAAGGCTAACCCTTTTCGACTACGGGAATCTGGAGCCAAACTGTCGAGGAGAATCGACAAATCCAATATTCAAGCGCATTCCGTCGTGTGTGTACTGACACAGGCGTCATTTACCTCACGTTCTCATTCTCGCACACTCGTCGCGCACGTTGTCAACCAGACAGGCGAATTGGCGGTCGTGGTTTCCGGACTTGGGGAGCAGTCTTGCGCCGCGTGCGCGCACGGGGTATGCTTCAGGTTGTGACGCCGTCTTGGGGAATTCGCCGTGGCTGGGCCACAATCGTGTGGTCAGTAAAATCGCATTCTGATCGACGACGTCTCCGCGCGGCGCGTGGACTGCACTGAGCAATGCGCCAACGTGTGTAACCGAGGGTACGGGAATGCCGGGATTGCCGTTGCGGCAAATTCATTTGGACTTTCACACAACCGAAAAAATCGTTCCGATAGCGGACGCGTTTGAGCCAGAGGTGTTTGCTCGAACGCTGGCCGACGCGAGCGTCAATTCGGTGACGTGTTTCTCGAAGTGTCACCATGGGTTGATTTATCACGACACGAAATTCGAAGCGCGGCACCCAGGACTGAAACGGAACCTTCTCGCGGAACAGATTGAGGCGTGCCACCGGGTTGGCATCCACGTTCCGATCTATATCAGCGCGGGATTGGACATGTTCCAATCCACGCGGCATCCGGAGTGGATCGAGCTGGATGACCAGAACCGGCTCAATGGGGCCAGCCCTCTGCAGGCGGGCTGGCAAAAACTGTGCTTCAACTCGCCCTACATGGATTATTTGTACGCGCAGACGCATGAGGTCCTCACCACCCTTCCGGTTGACGGCCTCTTCTTCGATATCATACATCAGGGCGCGTGCTGCTGCCGATTTTGTATGAAGAGCATGATCGAGGCGGGCATGAACCCGGAATCACGCGAGAATCGGCTCCATTTCGCCGCCGCGGCGCTTCGTCATTTCCGCCGGCACATGACCAACCTAATCCGCGCGCATAATGCCGATTGCACGATCTTCTACAACTCGGGGCATGTGGGGCCGGATGTGCGCGCGACCCTCGATAGTTACACGCACCTCGAACTGGAGTCGCTGCCCAGCGGCGGTTGGGGCTACGATCACTTTCCGGCGACGGTTCGTTTCGCGCGCACGCTGGGCGTCGAGACGCTGGGTATGACGGGGAAATTCCTGAAAAGCTGGGCCGATTTTGGAGGCATCAAGACACAGCCCGCGCTCGAGTACGAGTGTTTCACCGCGTTGGCGGAAGGGGCGGGCTGTTCCGTGGGGGATCAGCTTCATCCGCGGGGCGCGCTCGATCCGGCGACGTACGAGCTTGTCGGCGCGGTGTACCGCAGCGTCGCGGAGAAGGAGCCGTGGTGCGTTGGCGCGCGGCCCGTAACGGAGATCGGCGTGTTCACGCCGGAGGCCTTGGGCCAGCAGGACGGCAGTGTGGACACGGCGTTGGCCGGCGCGTATCACATGCTGATTAGTGGCCACCATCAGTTCGACGTGGTCGATGAGGACAGCGACTGGTCGCGGTACCGCGTCATTATTCTGCCGGACAAGATTACCCTTGACGACGAACTGACCGCGAAGGCCGACAGGTATGTGAAGAGCGGAGGAAGTGTCATCTTGTCGCACCGGTCAGGGATGGATCGCGAGACTCAAAGCCATTTCATGCTGGCGGATACTCCAGTCCGATACCTCGCAGAAGGCCGCCACTGCCCCGACTACGTGGAGGCAGAGAGAGTTCTGGCTGCGGGTGTTCCCCCGTCCCAGCATGTGATGTACGAGCGCGGCCTGGAGGTGGAGGCCCTTGACGGCGCGCAGACCTTGGCCGAAGTCTGGTGGCCGTATTTCGACAGGACGTGGGAGCATTTCTGTTCTCATAATCAGACCCCTCCGGATCGGGCCAGCGGCGTTCCCGCCGTTGTGCGGAGGGAAAGAATCATCTACTTCTCGCACCCGATTTTCGGCATGTTCAAACGTCACGGCTCACATGTGTACAAGCGGCTCGTTCAAAACGCGCTCAATCTTCTTCTGCCCGATCCATTGGTGACGACGAACGCGCCATCCACGGCCCACGTCACGCTGCTTCGTCAGGAGACCGAAAAGCGTTACGTCGCGCACGTGCTGCACTATATCCCGGAAAACCGCTACACCAGTCTACATACCGTGGAAGACGTCATACCGTTGCGCGATGTGGAATTGAGTCTTCGGGTGCCTGCGCCAAAGCGAGTTAGTCTTGTCCCGTCCGGCCAGGAGTTGCCGTTTGTTATGCGAGAGGGCCGGGTACGCATTACGATTCCGGAAGTGCGCGGGCACGCGATGGTCGCGTTGGAGGATTGAGCCGAGGATAGCATGACGTTCTTGTTTTGGGGGGAGACTAATGAGCTGGCGTTCCCCCTTCGTGCGGGAAATGGTGTGGAAAGTGGATTGAGCGCCCTGACCGGCGGATGAGGACATCCGCCCTCTCGGTTGGCTCGTGACGATGGGGTAGGGACGGTTTGCCAAACCGTCCTGTCTTTCATCACCCGAGTGTCATTCCACGGCGTCGGAGACGGCGCTTTCAAGTAACGCCACCTCCTGGCGCTCGCAGTTGACCTCCGCTCGAATTCCGTAGGGTAAGACACACATCGGATCGGTGTGGCCAAAATCCATCCGCGACACGATAGGCAAGTCCGAAAGCCCCTGCTCTGTGGTTACGACTTCCAGTATTGCCTCGTCGTACGCTGCAAACTCATTCTCCAGGACACCCCCGCCCGGCCGACCCACCAACAAGGCCGAAATACGTTCAAGGACTCCCATCGCCGCGAACGATCGCAGCGTCCGGGCGACGTATTGGGGGGACGGCGCCTCCTCCGACGTTTCGATGAAGAGGATGGCGTCTTCCCACTTGGCCAATTCGGGCCATACCGGTGTTCCGCGGAGCCAATCCAAAACTTCCAAACAGCCACCGATCAGCGGACCTCGTGCGCACCTTGTCCCCTGCAGAAACCGCCACGATTCTGAACGCTGAAGACATCGCCGTTGTGATTGAACCGAAGGGTCGGCCCAATCAAGGCGTTCGACAGTCCAACCGTCTCTATTAGGCTCGATACGTCCGACGGGCCCCGTGGAGAATAGCGTCTTGCGAATCGCATCGATGGTATACGGAAACACGCCACCGTTCTCGGCAAACCCCGCCATGATGGACGGACCATAGAACGACACCAGTCCGGCCTTGAAGCAGGCCAGATGGGTGACAGTGGTGTCGGAGTATCCCATGAATACCTTGGGATTTGTCCGAATAGCGTCCAGGTCTAAATAAGGCAACAAGCGTATGGAATCGTCTCCGCCTATAGTCGAGATAATCCCCTTGATGGCAGGGTCCGAAAACGCGGCCAGCAGGTCGTCGGCGCGCGCCCGTGGATTGCGTTCAAGCCACTTCGCGTCAGCCAGGGCGTGAGGCGTTTCTACCACGCGCAAACCAAACGTCTTTTCGAGCTGACGCTTGCCGGCGGCGTACCGATGCGGAATAGTCCCCGGACCTCCCCAGGAAAGCGATACCGTCGCCACGGTGTCGCCCGCCTGAAGCTTCTGCGGCTTGAGCATGGTTTCCCCTCGTTCTGGCCGTATGTGACGCGCAATACGGGCATCGTAGCACAAGCATTATGCGTAGATCGTATTCCGCGCGGTGTTTTGTTCGACTGGAACGCGGAAACGTGCTAAAATCGATCTGTTTTGACCTGTATGATCGCGAATTAGCGCGGGTTTGGGGCTAGTATCCATACTACCGTCCTGGGAGAGAGAGAAATGCCTTTTGAACAATTTGACCGCCACGGCATCCAGTTTAAGCCGCTGGGAGCGCGGGCGAATAAGGTACATATCGAGCAGGACCACGTTCCGCTCGACACGCTTCCGAAACCGTTTTCCGCCGCCGGGCAGGCCGTCATCGACGAGACGGTCGAGCGCATGGTTCAGGCTCGAAAAGCCGGCAAGGCCCGGATGCTGTCTTTTGGCGCGCACACCATCAAGAACGGGTTGAGCCCGGTGCTGATCCGCCTGATTGAGGACGGCTGGCTGACGCATCTGGCCACCAACGGCGCGGGAATTATTCACGACTGGGAATTCGCGTATCAGGGCCACAGCAGCGAGGATGTTCGCGCGAATGTGACCCGGGGCGAATTCGGCGTGTGGCGCGAGACCGGCTACTACATCAATCTTGCGATTGTGGTGGGCGCCTACGAGGGCCTGGGCTACGGCGAATCCGTTGGGGCGCTGGTCGAGAACGAGGGATTGACGATTCCGGAGCCGGAAGAGTTGCGCGAGTTGGCGCACCAGTGGCTTGATAGCGATCCGCCTCGCGCGGCGGCCGCGGCGGACCTGCTTTCGACGGTGCGGACATTTGATATCGAGCCGGGTTGGATGCCCGTGCCACACCTCTTCAAGAAATACGGCCTGCAATCCGCAGCGTACCGGTTGGGGGTGCCGTTCACGGGGCATCCGATGATCGGGCATGACATTATCTACATCCATCCAATGAATCATTGCGCGGCAATCGGCCGAGCCGCGGAACGTGATTTCCTGGCGTTCGCGCAGGGGGTATCCAATCTTGACGGCGGTGTCTATCTGTCGATCGGATCGGCCGTGATGTCACCGATGATTTTCGAGAAGTCACTGTCGATGTCTCAGAATCTTGCGATTCAGAAAGGCCAACATATCGACAACCACTTCATGACGGTGGTGGACCTGGCGGAATCCCATTGGGATTGGTCTAAAGGTGAACCGCCGATGGATAATCCGGATTACTACCTGCGCTACAACAAGAGTTTCTCCCGCATGGGTGGAACCATGCGCTACCTGACGGCAGACAA